>NZ_FUIE01000036.1 GCF_900163625.1 Brevundimonas diminuta 3F5N | reverse complement strand
CACCGCGCTCATCCCTACCTCGCCGTCATTCTCGGGCTTGACCCGAGAATCCAGCCCCTCAACCTTTGAACAGGCATGGGTCGATGCGGTCGCCGTCGTGCTTGCTGGATTCTCGGGTCAAGCCCGAGAATGACGGCCTGAGAGAGGGGGGAGGCGTCACCTCTCCGTCTTCAACGCCCCCAACACCGCTTCCGTATCCTGCCCCAGTTTCGGCGGCGGGGCGTCGTAGCGCACCGGCGTCTTCGACAGGCGGATGGGTGAAGCCACGGTGCGGACGGGCGCGGCCAGGTCGGGCCGGGTCTGTTCGACCGTCAGGCCGCGATGGATCGCCTGGGGCTCTTCGAACACCTGGTCGATGGTGTTGACCGGGCCGCAGGGCACGCCCGCCGCCTCCAGCGCCTGCATCAGCCCCTGCATGGTGAAGCCTTGCGTCTGCGCGGCGATCAGCGGTCCCAGCGCCTCGCGGTTGGCGACCCGCAGGGCGTTGGTGGCGAAGCGGTCCTCGACCTCCAGCCCCAGGGCGCCGCACAGGGCGCGGAACTGGCCGTCATTGCCCACGGCGATGATCACCATGCCGTCCGAGCACGAGAAGGGCTGATAGGGGGCCAGGTTGGGGTGGGCGTTGCCCATCCGCGTCGGCGCCTTGCCCGACACGAAGTAGTTGGTCGCCTGATTGGCCAGCATGGCCGCCTGAACGTCGAACAGGGCGATGTCGACGTGCTGGCCTTCGCCGCTCGTCCGTGCGTGCCACAGCGCCGCCAGGATGGCGTTGGAGGCGTACAGGCCGGTGAACAGGTCCACGACCGCCACCCCGACCTTCATCGGCTCGGCGCCCGGCGCGTCGTCCGGCTGGCCGGTGATGGACATCAGCCCGCCCATGGCCTGGATCATGTAGTCGTAGCCGGCCCGATGCGCGTCCGGCCCGTCCTGGCCGAAGCCGGTGATGGAGCAATAGACCAGCTTCGGATTGATCGCCGCCAGCGAGGCGTAGTCGAGGCCGTATTTCTTCAGCCCGCCGGTCTTGAAGTTCTCGACCACCACGTCGCAGGTCGCGGCCAGGCGGCGCACGGTCTCGGCGCCTTCAGGGCTGGCGATGTCCAGCTCGACCGACTTCTTGCCCCGGTTGGCGCACATGAAATAGGCGGCGTCGCCCGGCCGACCGTCCGCCGCCGTGGTGAAGGGCGGACCCCAGTGGCGGGTGTCGTCGCCCGCGCCCGGCCGCTCGATCTTGATCACCTCGGCCCCCAGGTCGGCCAGCGTCTGCGTCGCCCACGGTCCGGCCAGCACGCGCGACAGGTCCAGAACGCGCACGCCCGTCAGCGGGCCGTGGGAGGAGGGGGGGACGGGAATCGAAGGGGCGTCAGACATGCGCGTCTTCTAGCAGAAACCGGACGCGGCAGGACGGTTTCGCGCCGAAGCGACAACCATCCAACGATGCAAAGAAATGAGACGATGGTGGGTGATCACAGGTTCGAACTGTGGACCCGCTGATTAAGAGTCAGCTGCTCTACCAACTGAGCTAATCACCCGTACCGTCGTCTGCGCCCTTGGTGTGGCGCCGGTCCTTCGCGGCGGCGTTGATGGCCTCGGCGAAGGGCGCTCCTATTACTCAGGACCGGTGTCGGGTGCAAGCGTCAAATGCATCTTTTATCGCGATTGCATCGCGCGCTAAGGTCGCGCCTTGAATCAGCCGCCGAAAAGACGCGGCGAGGGGGAGTAAAGATTATGGCGTTCTGGAACCGTCGTCGCTCGATCGACGCGATGCTGGCCCCGCATTCGGGGCCGGGGCTCAAGAAAACCCTGGGTTGGCCGCACCTTATGGCCCTGGGCGTCGGCGCCATCGTCGGCACTGGCATCCTGACCCTGATCGGGGTCGGGGCGGGTCTGGCGGGCCCTGCGGTGCTGATCAGCTTCGCCCTGGCCGGCCTAGTGTGCGCCTGCGCCGCCCTGGCCTACGCTGAACTTTCGACGATCATGCCCGCCTCGGGCAGCGCCTATACCTATTCCTACGCCGCGCTGGGCGAGATTTTCGCCTGGGTCGTGGGTTGGAGCCTGATCCTGGAATATTCGCTGGTCGTGTCGACGGTCGCCGTCGGCTGGTCCGGCTACGCCGTGCCCTTCCTGGCGGGACTGGGCATCGACCTGCCGTTCGCCCTGACCGTGGGGCCGCATGTCGAGGGCGGGCTGATCAACCTGCCGGCCATCTTCATCATCGCCATCGTGACCGGCCTGCTGCTGCTGGGCACGAAGGAAAGCGCGACGCTGAACGCCATCCTGGTGTTCGTGAAGATCGCCGCCCTGGTGGTGTTCGTGGCCATCGCCATGCCGCACTTCGATACGGCCAACTTCACCCCCTTCATGCCGCACGGCTTCGGCGCGCCCTTCGTACAGACGGGGGTCATGGCGGCGGCGGCCATCATCTTCTTCGCCTTCTACGGCTTCGACGCCATCGCCACGGCGGCCGAGGAGACCAAGAAGCCTGAGCGCGACCTGGCCATCGGCATCGTCGGCTCGATGGTGGTCTGCACCGTTCTGTATATCGCCGTCGCCGCCGCGGCGATCGGCGCCGCTCCGGTCGCCAGCTTCGCCGACAGCCCCGAGCCGCTGGCGCACATCATGCGTGGTCTGGGCCAGGGCGTCGCCGCCCAGTGGATCGCCGCCGCCGCCGTGATCGCCCTGCCGACCGTGCTGCTGGCCTTCCTGTTCGGCCAGAGCCGCATCTTCCTGGGCATGTCGCGCGACGGCCTGCTGCCCAACCGCCTCGCCAAGATCTCGAAGCGCGGCGTTCCGGCTGTGGTGACGGTGTTCACCGCCGTCGTCGTCGCCTTCCTGGCCGGCATCATGCGTCTGGACGAACTGGCGTCGCTGGCCAACGCCGGCACCTTGATGGCCTTCATGGCCGTGGGCGTCAGCCTGATCGTGCTGCGCGTGCGCGAACCGAACCGCGAGCGCAAGTTCAAGGCGCCGCTGTGGTGGCTGGTCGGCGGCATCGCCATCGTCGGCTGCATCATCTTCTTCTTCAGCCTGAAGACCTCGACGCAGCTCTACTTCCTGCTGTGGAACCTGTTTGGTCTGGCGCTCTACCTGCTGTGGTCGTCGCGCAACTCGCGCCTGGCCAAGGGTGAAGAGGCCGAGGCCTGATGGCCAGGCGCGACCTGTCGGGGGCGGTGGATTTCACCGTCCTCGAAGCCATGACGGCGGGCATGGATGATGTGACGGAAGAAGTGCTGGGCCTGTTCGTCGAACAGGCCCGCATGTGGTCGGCCATGCTGGACGCGTCCAGCGAAGGCTGGCGCGACGCCGTTCACACCATCCGCGGCGCCGGGGCGGGTATCGGGGCCAAGACCCTGGCTCAGGTCTGTGAAGAGGTTGAGTTCGGCGAACAGGCTTCTGCGCCCGCCGGGCTGGAGCGGGTTCGCACGGCGCTGGACGCGGCCTTGGCGGATGTGGCGGCCTATCGTCACGAACTGGCGCTGAAGAGCCTGAAGGGCTGAAGCCGCGCCCTTTGCCCCTTGCGGGAAAAAGTGGACGGCGAAGTCGAACGGATGAGGGGTTGCTGGACGACGTGTCCTGCAGCCCCTTTTTCCTGTGGCGTAGACACCTTCTTCCGCAAGGGGAGAATGATCGAACGTCGCCTATCGCACCGCTGCAATACCGGTAAAACATGGCGATTGCGCGTGTCTTACCGCGATCAGTCCGCCGCCTCTCGTCCGTTCGCCATGATGTGCGATCCACCAGCGGCGCGGAGAGATTTCAGACGATTCAGACGAATTGGACTCTGTTTTTTCGGCGCCTCGTTAGGCCTCGGCGCGTGACGCGGGGCGGCTTCTAACTGCCCGCGCGGGCCGCCCGGCATGGATGTCGCGCCCGCGCCGCTCGACCTCCTGCAGGATGACCGCCAACTCCTTGTCGGTCAGATGCTCGATGCCGATAAAGCCCGCGTCGGCCTTCTTCACCGCATAGATCAGCTCGTCCATCTTGGCGTGCATGGCGGCGGCGTCGCGGTTCTGGGTGTTCTGGATCAGGAACACCATCAGGAAGGTGACGATGGTCGTGCCGGTGTTGATCACCAGTTGCCACGTCTCGCTGAAACTGAACACCGGTCCGGTCACGGCCCAGACCAGCACCACCGCCACGCAGACGATGAAGGTCCACGGCCGCCCCGCCAGCTTGGCCGTCGCGTTCGCCAGATGATTGAACAGCTTTTCCATTCCGGCGGAACGGCGGCCGCAGGGCCGGGTTCCGCCGGATCAGTGGTCGCCTCAGTCCGCTTTCTGGGCCGCCCGCGTCCCGATGGTGCGGTCCAGGAAGTCCAGATAGGTCCGCCACTGATGCAGCTGACGATCATTGCCCCGGATGCCGTGGCGCTGGCCCGGATAGAGCATGGTCTCGAAGGGGATGCTCTTTTCCTGAAGGGCGTTCAGAACCCGCGTGGTGTTCTCGAAGATGACGTTGTCGTCGGCCATGCCGTGCATCAGCAGCAGACGCCCCGTCAGATTGTCGAGCCGGTTCACCACGTCCGAGGCTGCATACCCCGCCACATTGCCCTGCGGCGTCGACATGTACCGCTCAGTATAGGCGGTGTCGTACAGGCTCCACTCTGTCGGCGGCGCCCCCGCCAGAGCAGAAGCCAGACCCATCTTCGGCTCGGTCAGCGCCATCAGGCTCATGAACCCGCCGTAGGACCAGCCCATCATGGCGATGCGGCTATCGTCGACATAGGGCAGCGAGCGCAGATAGTCCGCGCCGATGACCTGATCCGCGATCTCCGGCTGGCCCATCTTCAGATAGAGGGCCTGTTTGAAGGCCGCCGAACGATCGCCCTCGCCCCGGTTGTCCAGGCGGAAGACGATATAGCCCGCCTCGGTCAGCAGTTGCGTCGTCGCCGGCTGCCAGGCGTTCTTCACCCCGCCCCCCGAAGGACCGCCATAGACCTGCATCACCACCGGATACTGCTTCGACGGATCAAAGCCCGGCGGCGTGGTCATCTGCCAGACCAGGGTCTCGCCGTGGCTTTGAAGGGTTCCAAAGGTCGGCTTCTGCTGGCGCTCGGCATAGGGCCAGAAGGGGTGGCCGGGCTGGAGCTTATTCTCCTCGATCCAGCGCACGCGCTGGCCGTTGATCGAATAGAGCGCCGACTGCGCCGGGGTGTTCACGTCGGTATAGTTGCCGACATAGGCCGTGCCCGTGCCGTTGACCTTGGCGCTCCACCAGCCGCCGCGCGGGGTGACTTCCGTCGGGTTCAGCGTCCGCTTGTAGCTGGCGCGGAACAGTTGCTGCTCGATCGGATATTCTCGGCCGTCGCGCATGGAGGCGGTGAAGAAGACCTCGCCCGTCTCCGGGTTGACGCCGTCCAGCGACTTCACCGGATAGTCGCCGCGCGTGATCGCCCGCAGGCGACGGCCGTCCTTGTTGTAGAGATACAGGTGACGCCACCCGCTCTCCTCGCTGGACCAGATGAAGTTGCCGTCCTTCAGCGCCTTGAAGTCGTGGGTGACATTGACCCAGGCGTTCGAGGTCTGACTGGCGATAACCCGGCTGGCGCCCGTGGCCGGATCAACGCTCAGCAGATCCAGCCGCTTCTGGTCGCGCGACAGGCGCTGGACGTAGGCGACCGAACCGTCCGCCGCCCAGTTCACCCGGCCCAGATAGATGTCGGTATCGGCGCCCAGATCGACTTTGACTCGCTGGCCGCTCTGCACGTCCTGGACATACAGCTCGACCACGGCGTTGGGCCGTCCGGCGCGCGGATAGCGTTGCGAGATGACCGAGGCCCCGCCGCCCGTGATGTCCAGGCGCGGAATGACGTCGACGGTGCTCTCGTCCGTGCGTTGCAGGGCGATGTAGCGTTCGTTCGGGCTCCACCAATAGCCGGTGTCGCGGTCCAGTTCCTCCTGGGCGATGAACTCGGCCGTGGCCCAGGTGATCAGATCCTTGCCGTCCGTGGTGATCGCCTGCTCGGCGCCCGTCTCCAGGTTGATCAGGAACAGGTTCTGATCGCGCACGAAGCTGACGAAGGCGCCCTTGGGCGACACCTTGGCGTCGATCTCATCCGCCGCCGTCTCGGTCAGGCGCCGCACCGAGCCGTCAGCGCGATTGGCCAGGAAGACGTCGCCTTCCAGCGGCGCCAGGATATAGCGGCCCTGCTCGTCCCACGAATATTCGACCACGCCGCGCTGCGAAATCCGCATCCGCTCGCGCCGCGCCTTCTCGGCCTCGGACAGTTCGCCCGCGTCGGGAACCAGGGCGCGGGCGTCGATCAGCTTGAACGGCTCGCCGCCTTTCACCGGCGCGGCCCACAGATCCAGCACGTCCACGTCATCCTCGCGCGAGCGCAGGAAAGCGACCAGTTCGCCATCGGGCGACAGGCTGACGCCCTTGGCCACCGGCCCGGCCAGCGACGGATTGGCGAACACCCGCTCGACCGTCAGGACCGAGGACGCGGGCGCCGTGGCGGCGGGCGGAGCCGCCGGCTGCGGCGAGGATTGGGCGAAGGCCGAGGTCGCAGCCATCAGGATCGTCGAAGCGAGAAGAAAAGTGCGCATGGCGGTGAAGCTAGAGACGGAATCTTACGTCGTCATCCCTTCTTTCTCCCTTCTCCCCTTGTGGGAGAAGGTGGCAGGCGAAGCCTGACGGATGAGGGGTTTTACAATCGAATTCTCATCGTTCCATTCGACCGCGGAGAAACCCCTCATCCGACCCGCTGCGCGGGCCACCTTCTCCCGCAAGGGGAGAAGGATCGCCGCACCACCCTTTCGCAACCGCCCGCGACGGCCTAGGTAGTCGCCATGTCTGACGCCTCCCTCTCCGCGCCGCCCGTCAAGGCCAGTCCGTTTCATGAGTTGGAAGTCCTGTGGGTCCGCCACTGGAACGACCAGTTGTTCAGCTTCGGCGTGAAGCGGCCCGAGGATTTCCGCTTCCGCTCGGGCGAATTCGTCATGATCGGCCTGCCCGGCGAAGACGGCGGCAAGCCTATCCTGCGTGCCTATTCGATCGCGTCGCCCTTCTGGGCCGAGGAACTGGAGTTTTTCTCCATCAAGGTCGAGGACGGCCCCCTGACCTCGCGTCTGCAGAAGATCGTCGCAGGCGACAGCGTCCTGATGGGCAAGAAGCCGACCGGCACCCTGGTTCTGGACGCCCTGACCGGCGGCGAGCGTCTGTGGTTGATCGGCACCGGCACGGGCCTGGCGCCCTGGCTGTCGGTCGCGCGCGATCCGGAAACCTATTCCCGCTTCAAACAGGTCATCGTCTGCCACACGGTGCGCAACGTCGCCGACCTGGCCTATCGCGACTTCTTCAGCCACGAGATCCACGACGATCCGCTGGTCGGCGACGAGGCCAAGGCTCAGTTGACCTATTATCCGACCGTGACCCGCGAGCGCTTCGAGACGCCGGGCCGCATCACCGACCGCATCAAGTCGGGCGACGTCTTCGCCGACCTGCAACTGCCCATCGGCTTCTCGCCCAACAGCGACCGCGTCATGCTGTGCGGCTCGATGGCCATGATCAAGGAGACCGGCGAACTGCTGGAATCCTACGGCCTGAAAGAAGGCTCGAACGCCGAACCCGGCGACTATGTTCTGGAGCGCGCCTTTGTCGGCTGACCTGATGACCTCTCCTGCCGCCGTCGCCATCGACGACCGCAAGGCCCCGGAAGACTGCGCCACCATGGCTGACGTGCGTCAGGGCGTGGACGCCCTGGACCGCGCCCTGGTGACCCTGCTGGCCGAGCGCCAGCGCTATATGGACGCCGCCGCTCGCATCAAGCCGAACCGCGACGCCGTCTTCGATCAGGCCCGCATCGACGACGTGGTGGAAAAGGTGCTGAAGGCGGCCCAGCCCGCCGGCCTGTCGCCTGACATCGCCGAGCCGGTCTGGCGCCTGCTGATCGACCGCTGCATCGCCCACGAGTTCGGAACCTGGGACAAGACGCGCAGCTGAGTTTCTTTCTCTCCTTGTGTGAGAAGTGGCCCGTCAGGGCCGGATGAGGGGTGTCGGCGCGGCGCTTGAACGGATGTCGCCAGCCCGTGTCCTCGCACCCCTCATCCGTCCGGCTCGGCGACCTTAGTCGCGGTAGTTCAGCGCCGGGGCGCGGTCGCCCAGCAGGGCGCGGTATTCGAAGTTCGGGCCGCGACGGCGCTCGAACTCGGCCTTGGCGGCCTCGATCGTTTCGGGGCTCTGGAACAGTTCGGCGGTGGTCAGGGCCAGGGTCTTGGCCGCCAGATGAGCGCCCTTCAGGCCGATGCTCGTGCCCGCCGCCACCACGTTCTGCCACGAGTGACCGGCAGAACCCGGCACGAAGGTCGCTGTCGACAGGCCGACCGTCGGCGTGACCCACGACACGTCCGACACATCGGTCGAGCCGCCGAAGTCGCCGCCGATCACGGCGTCCTCGATTTGACCGACGGAGGCCAGGTCCGGCTTGGTGGTCAGGGTCTTCTGGATTTCCGACGCCAGGGCGGTTTCCTCGGCCGTCCAGGTGATGCCGCCGACGTGGCGCAGGTTGCGGTCCATGACGTGCATCAGGGCCTCGTTCGGCAGCATGGAATAGACGCCGCCGATGGCCTCGAACTCGACGCGGGTGCCGGTGCCCAGGGCTGCGCCGTCGGCCGCCAGCTTTACCCGCTCCAGCACGTCGCGGACGATCTCCGGGTTGTTGTGACGGACGTAGTAATAGGCCTCGGCGTAGGCCGGGACGACGTTGGGCGCCTTGCCGCCGTCGGTGATGGCGTAGTGGATGCGGGTGCGGTCGGGCACATGTTCGCGCATCAGGTTGACCATGGCGTTCATGGCCTCGACGCCGTCCAGGGCGGAGCGGCCCTTGTCGGGCGCGGCGGCGGCGTGGGAGGCCGTGCCGTAGAAGCGGAACTTGCCCGAGACATTGGCCATGGTGTCGCCCTGACGGGCCGAGTTCACATTGCCGGGGTGCCAGTGCAGCGACACGTCGACATCGTCGAACAGGCCGTCGCGGACCATGTAGACCTTGCCCGAGCCGCCTTCTTCGGCCGGGGTGCCGTAGACGCGCAGCTCGCCCTTGATGTTGTTGGCGACCATCCAGTCCTTGACCGCGATGGCGGCGTGGATGGAGGCGGCGCCGAACAGGTTGTGGCCGCAGCCGTGGCCCGCATGGCCGCCCGCGGATTCCTGGATCGGGCTGAGCGTCTGGGACAGGCCGGGCAGGGCGTCGTACTCGGCCAGGACAGCGACCACGGGGCCTTCGCCGGTCTTGAAGCTGGCCAGGAATGCGGTCGGCTCATTGGCGATGCCGGGTGTGACGGTGAAGCCGGCGTCGCGCAGCTGGCCCTGGAGCAGCGCCGCGCTCTGGGTCTCCTGATAGCCCAGCTCGGCGAACTTCCAGATTTCCAGCGCGGCGTGGTCGAGGGCGGCCTGGTTGCGGTCGACGGTGGCGATCAGGCTCTGCTTGTCCTGGGCCGACAGTTCGGCGGCTTGGACGGGCAGGGCGGCCAGCGGCGCGGCGAGGGCGGCGGCCAGGGCAAGGGCGCGCAGGGATACGGGTTTCATCTCGGGGGTCTCCCTCGTGTTCAAAAGAGAAGGGCGGAAGGCGTCGCCGCCTCCCGCCCCCTTGTCTAGATCAGACCGATCAGAAGGCCTTGCGGACGCTGGCGTACCAGTAGCGGCCGTAGGGCTGATACACCGTGCCGACGTAGCCGTCGGAGGACAGCGGGGGCTGCTCATCGGTGATGTTGCGGACGCCGACGCGCACTGCGGTGTCGGACAGCATTCCGCCGAACCGGTCGGCTCCGAACTCGTATTCGGCGTACAGATTGGCGGTGAGGGTGGAATCCACCGTCCAGTAGTCGCCCGCCGAGTTGGTGATGCTGTCATCGTACAGCGACGAAATGTACTGGGTGAAGGCGCCGACGGTCCAGGCGTCCTTGCGCCAGGTGGCCGACAGCGACCACTTCCATTCCGGACGGCCCAGGTCGGCGATCATGTCGCCCATCGAGCCAGAAACCCAGATGTTGGAGTCCAACTCGCCCGAAGCGACGGCGTCCGACAGCTTCTGCGTGTCCGGCGCCATGTCCAGATAGTACTTCAGCAGGTGCGAGACGTTCAGGTTGGCGCTGAAGTCGCCATACTGGGTTCCGCGCAGACGCCACATCACGCCCAGGTCCAGCCCTTCAACCGTCTGCGGCTGCTGGTTGGTGTAGGCGTCGGTGATGTAGAGAACCTCGCCCGCGGCATCCAGGCCGGTGCCGGCGAAGATGCGGCCGTCGGCGGCGGTGGCGTCGGCGCGCACCACGTTCGGATTGTACGAGCCGTTCTTGCGCAGCAAATAGTCCAGCGTCAGGGCGTTCTGGCCGCGGAACAGGCCGACCATGCCGGTCTGCTCGACCTGCCACCAGTCGGCGGTGAGGGTGAAGTCGCCCAGTTCTGCCGGGATGAAGCGCGGCTGGATGACCAGGCCAACTGAGAAGGTTTCCGACTCTTCCGGCTGCAGGTCGGGATTGCCGGCGCGGCGTTCCTGCGTCGACTTGCGGGCGTGGTTCTGATTGAAGTCCGCGCGCCACGGCTGGGCGACCTTGGAGGCCATCGAGGCGCCGCAGTCACGCATGCCGTTGGCGAGCGCGCCCTGACGGTTCAGGGCCTCGCAGTAGAGCCAATCGACCGACTGGTTCGAGCGGGTGATCTGGGTGGCGTTGATCTGTTCCAGGTTCGGGGCGCGGAAGCCCTCGGCCCACGAAGCGCGGATGCGGAAGCCGTCGACGATGTCCCAGGCGCCGGCGATCTTCGGCTTGGTGACGGAACCGAAGTCCGAATATTCCTCAAAACGGCCGGCCAGCTGGATTTCGAGGTTGTGGACGAGCGGAACGCCCATCTCTGGCGACACCAGGGGCGCGGCGATTTCGACATAGGCCGAGAAGACGTCACGCTCGCCGTAGGTGTCCGGGTTTTCCGACTGGTTGATCAGGTCCGACGACTTGACGCCGGCCAGGTTGGTGTAGCGGATCGTGCCGTCGACACGATCGTCGCGGTCGTCGTGCTGGGTCTCGGTGCGCAGTTCGATACCGGCCGCGACGCCGACCGGACCGGCCGGCAGCTGATAGATGTCCGGGCGCGAGATCTTGAAGTCCCACAGGCCCAGTTCGGTCTTGGTCTTGCGGACCATGTCGACGCGGATGGCGTCCAGCGCTGCCTGGTTCGACGGGGCGCCATCGCTGACCTGCGGGTTGCCGATCGTGCCGCCGTTGAAGAAATTGTAGGCGTCGGGCGTGGACTTGGCGGCCCATTCCTGAAGACGGGTCGCCGAGATGTTATCCGAGACGTCCTTGGCCGAGGCTTCCGACCACATCAGGGCCGATTCCCAGTTCCAGCCGTTCCACTCGCCGCGCACGCCGCCGAGGATGCGGAACTGCTTGTTGGTGACTTCGACGCTGATCGGACCCATGTCCGAGAAGCGGTAGCCGGTCAGGGTGATGTTCGGATCACCGGCGATCGGATTGTAGTGGTTCGAGCCGGGAATGATGAAGCTGACGCCCGAAGCGGTCGCGATCGGTTCCTGATAGGCCTGCGACTTGGCGTGGTAGAAGCCCAGTTCGCCGAAAGCCTCCACGGCGTCGTTGATCTGATAGCGGCCGGTGGTGAAGACGTTGAAACGGTCCACTTCCGGCATGACCGACAGGCCCATGCGGGCCGTGTCGGCGTTCAGGTCCGCAGGCAGGTTCGTGCCGTTGGCGAGGCACACGCCGTCCTGGGTCGGGGTGACGCAACTGGCGTGACCCTGCGGGACGATCGTGAAGCCCTGGCCGGCGGAGCCGTTCGCATTACGCACCGTGAAGCGGCCCCAGGGTGCCAGCTGCGAGGTGGCGTTCAGGCTGGAGTGGTCCTCGAAGCCGGTGCCGGCGAACAGGCTACGCTTGTCGTTGCTGGACGTGTAGTCTTGGTCCAGCGTGCTCAGCTCGCTGCGGTGATCGTAGTTGAAGAACAGCGACAGGTTGGCGCGGCTGTCCAAGAAGTCCTTGCCGCCGTAGAGTGACAGGTTGGTTTCGCGCATGCCGGTGCCTTCGGCGCCGCCGTGCTGGGCCGACATGGTCCAACTGTTCATGTCGTCGCGCAGGACGGTGTTGACCACGCCGGCCACGGCGTCGGCGCCGTAGATGGCGGCGGCGCCGTCGCGCAGGACTTCAAGGCGCTTCAGGCCCGATACCGGAATGGCGTTGGTGTTGTAGGTCAGGACCGGAACGAGGTGCTCGTTGGCCTGCGACGTCGGGTGGCCCACCACGCGGCGGCCGTTCAGCAGCACCAGGGTGTTGCCGATGCCCAGGCTGCGCAGGTTGACCGAGCCGGTGTCGCCGCGCGCCGAGTTCGAGGTGTTCGGCTGGTAGGACGAGTTGAAGGTCACATCGCCCATCTGGGGGATGGAGCGGAACAGGTCATCGCCCGAAACCGGCGCGGCGGCGATGATGTCTTCCTCGGCCAGAACCGTCACGGGCAGGGCGGCCGTCACCTTGGCGCCTTTGATCTGAGAACCGACGACGACGATCTCTTCGAGCTGGGTGATTTCACCGCCCGCTTCCTGACCGGCTTCCTGAGCGACGGCGGTCGTCGCGCCGAACAGGGCGGTTGTGGCCAGCAGGGCCGTTCTGATGCTGCGACGCGCGAATACTGAACTCATTAGACTGGGCATCCCCTGTGGTCGGCGCTCTGTGACGCCTCTGACCGTTATGTGTTGTGAACAGGCTTGGCCTTCGTCCGCCGCTTCGATGGATCGAAATTGGGCGCAGAACGGAGATTCCGCCTCGGTTCGGACTTGAAGCGGCCACAGAAGGGAACGTCAACCTTTTCGGGATAAATATTGCGGATATTCAAGATAATGAGCGCAATAATCGCAGATGAACGCCCTTGAACTGCTGTTTTCCGCAATGCTATCGCAGAGTTTATTGGCAATGTGTTCTGTCTTTTTGGGGCGGCGGGAGACTGTAACCGCTGCGGTGGGACGGGATTTGTGGCGGGGTTTGGTATGCGTATCGGTTTGATGAAGTCGGCGACGGCGGTTTCTGCGGCGGCCCTGATGCTGCTGGCGGGGCCTGTTCTGGCCCAGGAGGCGGCGGCCCAGGTCCGGCCCGCCACCGGCAGCGGCGGCGACATCGTCAACTACGGCCAGATCCACAGCCCCGTGGTGGGCCGCGGCGGCATGGTGGTCAGCCAGAGCGACCTGGCCACCCGCGTCGGCGTCGAGATCCTGCGCCAGGGCGGCAATGCTGTGGACTCGGCCGTCGCAGTCGCCTTCGCCGAGGCGGTGACCCTGCCGCGCGCAGGCAACATCGGCGGCAGCGGCTATATGGTCCTGCATATGGCGGCCACGGCCGAGCGCCCGGCCCAGACCATCGCCATCAACTATTACGGCACGGCGCCGGCGGCGACGACGCCGGACCTGCTGCTGGACGACAGCGGCCGGTTTGACCGCTCCAAGCCGTCGGGCTTCATCAACGTCTCGGTGCCGGGCACGGTCATGGGCATGTGGGAGGCGCACGCGCGCTTCGGCTCCATGCCCTGGGCCGATCTGGTCGCGCCGGCGGTCAAGCTGGCTGAGGAAGGCTATGTCCTGTCGGACGGCGAGGCCGACGCCACGGCGGGTCGGGCGCAGGTGCTCGCGACCGATCCGGGCGCGCGTGAAGCCTATCTGAAGGCGGACGGAACCCCGTATCGCGCGGGCGAGATCTTCCGCCAGCCGCTGCTGGCCGAAAGCCTGCGCAAGGTAGCGCGCGGCGGGGCGGACGAGTTCTACAAGGGCGAGCTGGCGCGTCAGATCGTGGCGGGAGTCCAGGCGGGCGGCGGCGTCATCACCATGGCCGACATGGCCGCCTATCGCGCCGATGTGTCCGAGCCGATCTGGGGCAGCTATCGCGACCACCGGATCGCCTATATGCCGCCGACGGCCTCGGGCGTCAGCGTCGCCCAGGCGCTGAACCTGCTGGAGCATTTCGACCTGCGGTCGATGGGGTGGGGCAGCGTGGACAGCCTGCACCTGATCTCCGAGGCGATGAAGATCACCTCGTCGGATCGTCGCCTGATCGGCGGGGCGCCGCAGTGGACCACCCCGGCGCACGGCCTGGCGAGCAAGGAATTCGCCGCCGAACGGGTCCGGCTGATCTCGCCGGACAAGACGCTGAAGGCCGCCGACATCCCCGAGGGCAACCCCTATCCCTATGAGAGCAAGGACACGACCCACTATTCGGTCGCGGACGCCTTCGGCAATGCGGTGTCGAACACCTACACCCTGTCCAACTCCTATGGCGCGCACGTCGCCCCGGTGGGGACGGGCATCCTGCTGAACAACCACATGGACAACTTCTACTGGGGCTCCGAAGGGCAGCCGAACTCGCCCGCGCCGGGCAAGCGGCTGGGCTCGACCATCACGCCGATGATCGTGTTCGAGGACGACAAGCCCTGGTTGGTCACGGGCACGCCGGGCGGCGGCTATATCATCGCCACCATGGTGCAACTGATCTCCAACGTCATCGATCACCGACTGAACGTGGCCGAGGCGGCCATGCGCCCGCGCCTGAACCAGGGCGCCGGGAACAGCCCGCTGGAGCTGGAGGGCGGTTTCTCGCCCGACGTGGAGCGTCTGCTGCGCGAGCGCGGCCATACGGTGCGTCCGTCCATGACAATGGGCAGCACCCAGTCCATCATGGTCGAGGGAGATCGATTCCTGGGCGCCGCCGACACCCGTCGGCCGGACGCCCTGGCGTTGGGCGTTCGCTGACCTGGGAAGCGGCCGCTAAAACTATCGGGGCTCGGAGGGGGAATACCGATGATGCGTAAGGTTCTGCTGGCGGGCGTCGCCGGCCTGGTTCTGGCCGCCGGAGCGGCGCCTGTGGTTCACGCTCAGGCGGGAGGCTCGACGAGCCGTCCCGCCGCCTCGGCGGCGTGGCAGGACGGCCTGTTCGACGTTCGGCTGGATCGCGAGAAGGGCCGCGTCCTGGCGCGCCTGTCGGCCCCAGACGCGGAGGGGGTGATCGGCCGCTACCTGTATCAGCCCGGCCTGTCGGCGGGGCTGGGCATGGATGGGGCGGGGCTGGACCGCTCGGGCCTGGGGCAGGCGCAGATCGTGGCCTTCCACAAGGTCGGCGGCCGGGTGTTCGCCCGGTTCGAGAACCATCGCTTCCGCGCCATCGACGCCAGCGCGGACGAGCAGAACGCGGTCGCCGCCTCCTTCGCCCCCTCGACCGTCTGGGCGACGGATGTGATCGAGACGGGCGCCGACGGCTCGGTCGTCGTCGATCTGACGGGCTTCCTGACGCGCGACGCGGTCAACATCGCAGGGCGGCTGAAGCGGGCGAGCCTGGGGACGTTCAAGGCGGCGCCGGACCTGGGCCATCTGGCGCTGGATCAGACCCTGGTCTTCCCGGACAATATCGAGCTGCAGACCGTCCAGACCTTCACCAGCGACGAGCCGGGCGGCGAGCTGTCGCGCATCGCGCCGGATGCGCGCGCCGTCACCCTGACGGTCCAGCACTCCTTCATCCGTCTGCCGGACGACGGCTTCCAGACCGTGCCGCACGATCCGCGCGGCGGCAGCATCAGCCAGGCGATGGCGGTGGACTTCGCCGCGCCGCTGGACCAGCCGGTCATGAAGCGGATGGCGCGCCGTTTCCGCCTGGAGAAGACCGATCCGACCGCCGCCCGGTCGGCGGTGAAGAAGCCGATCGTCTTCTACGTCGATCGCGCCGCGCCCGTCGCCATCCGCGAGGCCCTGATCGAGGGCGGCGACTGGTGGGCGCAGGCCTTTGAAGAGGCAGGCTATCTGAACGCCTTCCGGGTCGAACTGCTGCCCGAGGGCGCGCATCCGATGGATGCCCGCTACAACATCATCGCCTGGGTTCACCGCGAGACGCGCGGCTGGTCCACCGGCAGCACTGTCAGCGATCCGCGCACCGGCGAGATCGTGCGCGGCGTGGTGCAACTGGGCTCGCTGCGGGACCGGCAGGACAAGATGATCATCGAGGGCCTGGTCGGCGCCGCGCGCGCCGGGACGGGCGGTGAAGATGATCCCGACCGTCTCGCCTATCACCGCCTGCGCCACCTGTCGGCGCACGAGATCGGCCACTCCATCGGCCTGGCCCACAACTTCGCCGCCTCGACCTATGAGGGGCGGGCCTCGGTCATGGACTATCCGGCGCCGTGGGTGATCGCGGACGGGGATCGGCTGGACTTCAGCCAGGCCTATACGACCGGCGTCGGCGCCTGGGACCGCTACGCCATCGACTGGCTGTATGGCGATACGCCGGGGCAGGATCCGCAAGCGCGTCGCCTGGCCCTGGCCGCGGAGGCGCAAGCGAAGGGCTATCGCTTCGTCGGCGACGGCGACACCCGCCCGCTGGGCAGCCTGCAGCCCTATGGCGCCATGTGGGACAATGGGACCGACCCGACCGCCGAGTTCGCCAACACCCTGGCGGTGCGGCGCATCGCCCTGTCGCGCTTCGGTCTGGTCAATCTGCCGGCCGGGGCTCCGGCGGCGGACCTGCGCCGGGTGATCGTGCCGATCTACCTCTATCACCGCTATCAGACCACGGCGGTCGGACGTCAGATCGGCGGCGTCGACTACAGCTACGCCGTCAGCGGCGCCGGGCATGAGCGGGCCGACGTCGTGCCCGCTGACAAACAGCGCGCGGCGCTGGAGGCGCTGATGCTGGCGCTGTCGCCGGCCGAACTGGACCTGCGCGACGACCTGATCGACCTGCTGTCCTCGGTCCAGTCGGGCAATCCCGACCGCCAGACCCAGATCGAGCTGTTCGAGGGCAAGACCGACGCCGTGTTCGATCCGTCTTCGGCGGCGGCGGCGGCGACCCAGGTGGTGTTCGAAACCCTGCTGGCGCCCGAACGCCTGAACCGTCTGGTCGAGCAGGAGCGTCGTGATCCGGGGCAGTTGGGTCTGGTCGAGACGCTGGACCGGGTGGCGACCGCCGTCGGGTCGGGCGCGGCGTTGAGCCCGCGTCAGGCCGAGCTGCGTCGTGTGGCCCGCGCCCGCTACGCCGCCCATCTGGCCGCCCTGATCCAGGGCAAGGATCTGTCCTCGACGGCGCAGGGCGCGGTGCGCGATAGCGCGCGGCGGTTCGGCGAGCAGTTGAAGCGCTGCCGCGGCGACCGGCTGGAAACGGCCCAGTGCGCCTATCTGGCGGAAGCTCTGACCGGGCCGGTCGAGGGGCTGAAGGCGCTGAGCGAGACTTTGCCGGTGGCGCAGGCGGTGCCGCCGGGGGCACCGATCTAAAGGCCCTTCTCCCCACCGGGGGAGAAGGTGTCAGGCGAAGCATGACGGATGAGGGGCTAGGTCTGCAAACGCGGACGTCGAGAGCCTTGAGGCGTCCCTCTCATCCGAGCGCCTCCGGCGCCCACCTTCTCCCCCGGTGGGGAGAAGGGGCGTTGGTTACATCTCCCGCCAGGTCTTGCCGGTGACGCCTTCATAGTTGGTGGCGTGATAGACGCCGCGCGCCACCGCGCGGGCCAGCACATCGGCCGCGACGTTGCCCAGTTGCGCCACGGCGACCTGACGGGCGGCGGGGTCTTCGATGATTTTTTTGCCGGTCGACAGGCTGAACAGGGTGTCGCCGTCGAAGGGCGCATGGGCCGGGCGGATGGCGCGGGCCATGCCGTCCTGCGCCATGATGGCGACGCGCTGAAGCTCCACGCGTGTCAGGGCCACATCCGTGGCGATGCAGGCGATGGTGGTGTTCTCGCGCGGTTGAGGGCGGAACTTGGATGCGCCCCAGTCCTCGGCCGAGGCGTGCAGGGCGGACGAGCCGAGGCCGCCGAACTCGTCGCCGATCTCATAGGGGGCGGCCCAGAAGCTCTTGCCGCCGGGCGCCACGACCGAGCCGACGCTGTTGACCGCCACGATGGCGCCGACCGTCCAGCCCGAGGCCATGACCGCCGAGGCCGAGCCGATGCCGCCCTTCAGCGCGCCGGCCTCGGCGCCATAGCCGGCACCCGCCGTGCCGAGGTCGAAGCGGTCGCCCGCGGCCTCCAGCGCCTGAACCGACAGGCGGCGATAGGGCGGCTCCATCTCCCATTGCTTGTTCCCGCCGTTGGCCAGATCATAGAGGCAGGCGGTCGGGATGATGGGCGAGGGGGGCACGCCCGGCGCCCCGCCCATGCCGTAGCCGCGCCCGCGCATCCCCATCCATGCGGCGACGCTGTCGGCCGAGCCGAGGCCATAGACCGACCCGCCCGACAGGATGATGGCGTCCACCTCCTGCACCAGATTTTCAGGGCGCAGCACGTCGGTCTCGCGCCCGGCGGGGCCGCCGCCGCGCACGTCCACGGCAGCCGTGGCGGGCTTTTCGGCCAGGATGACGGTGACGCCGGTGCGGACGCCCGCGTCATGGGCCTGACCGACCTTGAGGCCCTCGACGTCGGTGATCAGGTTCAGCGGCCCGGTGCGGCCTGAGGCGCGGGCGGCGCTCTGGGCGGCCGGTTTGGCGCTGGCGGCGCCCGCTGCGGAGGCTGCGGCGCCGATCAGGGCCGAGCCGAGGACGGTTCTGCGGTTCATCCGGCGGTTTCCTTTTCCAGAGCTTTATTGCGGACCAGATCTGGCGTCGCCGCCAGAAGTTTCTGCGTATAGGGGTGCGATGGTGCGGCGAAGACGGCGGCCGTCTCGCCCTGTTCGACGATCTTTCCGGCCTGCATGACCAGCAGGCGATCCGTCACCGTGCGCACGACGCTGAGGTCGTGGGTGACGAAGAGGTAGGACAGGCCGAGGCGATCCGACAGATCGGCCAACAGGTCCAGCACCTGGGCCCGCACCGAGACGTCCAGCGCCGAGACCGCCTCGTCCAGACAGATGACCGACGGCTCGGTGATCAGGGCGCGGGCGATGGCGATGCGCTGGCGCTGGCCACCCGAAAACTCGTGCGGATAGCGGTCGGCGGCGGCGCTGTTCAGACCCACGCGCTCCAGCATTTCATCGACGCGGCGGCGGGCCTCGACGGGGGAGGGGCGGGCGTCCAGCAGGTGGAAGTTTTCGGCCACCAGATCGCTGACCTTCCAGCGCGGGTCGAAGCTGCCGTAGGGGTCCTGAAACACCACCTGGATGTCGCGGCGGATGGCCTTCAGGGCGGCGCCGCGCGCGGCGGTGATGTCGCGGCCCTTGACCCGGACGCGGCCCGCCTGCGGCGTCTCCAGCGCGAGGATGGCGCGCAGCAGGGTGGACTTGCCGCAGCCGCTCTCGCCGACGAGGCCGAGGCTCTCGCCCGGCTGGATCGACAGGCTGACCTGATCGACGGCGCGGAAGGCTTTCGACTTGCCGAACAGGGCGGGCGCGCCGCCGTATTCGCGCACCAGACCCTCGACCTGAAGCACGGGGGCGGCGTCGGCCTGCGGGCGGCTGAGGCGCGTGGGGGCGTGGGTCGCGTTGGCCAGCAGGCGCCGGGAATAGGCGTGGCCCATGCCGGTGCGGATACGGTCGACGGGCGCTTCCTCGACCAGTTCGCCGTCCTTCATCACCGCCAGCCGGTCGGCGGTCTCGGCCACGACGGCGAGGTCGTGGGTGATCAGGATCAGGCCCATGCCGTCCTCGCGCACCAGCCGCTTCAGCAGGTCCAGCACCTGAGACTGCGTCGTCACGTCCAGCGCCGTCGTCGCCTCGTCCGCGATCAGCAGCTTGGGCGTCAGGGCGATGGCGATGGCGATGGCGACGCGCTGTCTCTGGCCGCCAGACAGTTCGTGCGGATAGCGCGTCAAAGGGAAGCGCTCGGCGGGCAGGCCGACGCGCTCCAGCACGGAACGGGCGACGGCGAGGGCCTCCTTGCGAGACGCCTTCTTGTGCAGGCGCACGGTCTCGGCGACCTGATCGCCGATGGTCATGACCGGGTTCAGGGCCGTCATCGGCTCCTGAAAGATGATGCCCACGTCGCGGCCGCGCACCTGCTGCATCACGGCGTCTGGGGCGTTCGAGACGACCTGGCCGTTCAGACGGATTTCGCCGGTCAGGGTCGCGCGTGGCGGCGTCAGGCCCAGCACGGCCAGCGCGGTCATGGACTTGCCCGAGCCGCTCTCGCCGACGAGGCCGAGGATTTCGCCGGGGGCGACGGACAGGCTGACGTTCTTCAGGATCGGCGTCTGGCCGATCGACAGGCTGAGGTCGCGGATATCGAGGACGGTCATGGTCAACGCTCCCGCCGCACGCGCGGGTCGAACAGGTCGCGCAGGCCGTCGCCGGTCAGGCTGAGGCCCAGCACGGTCACGAAGATGGCGAGGCCCGGCATGATGGCCAGCCACGGCGCGAAACCGATCATGGTCTGGGCCTCGGCCAGCATCCGGCCCCAGCTGGGCGCAGGCGGCTGGGCCCCCAGGCCGACGTAGGACAGGCCGGCCTCGGCGACGATGCCGACGGCGAACTGGATGGCGGCCTGCACGACCAGCAGACTCATCAGATTGGGCAGGATGTGCTGGAGCGAGATCAGGGCCTTGGACTTGCCCGCCGTGCGGGCGGCCAGAACGTATTCGCGAGTCCACAGCCCTTGCGCTGCACCGCGCGCGACGCGGGTGAAGACGGGGATGTTGAAGACACCGATGGCGATGACGGCGTTGATCGCGCCCGGCCCCATGACGGCGGTGATCATCACGACCAGCAGCAGGGCGGGGAAGGCGAAGATCAGGTCGTTGCCGCGCATGACCAGTTCGTCGATCCAGCCCCCGCGCGCCGCCGCCGTCAGACCTAGCGGCGTGCCGATCGCGACCCCGATGCCGACGGCGACGAAGGCCACGACGAGGGAGTTCTGCGCTCCCGCCATGATCATCGACAGCACGTCGCGGCCGAAGTGGTCCGTGCCGAACGGGTGGGCGGCGGAGGGGGCGGTCAGCTTGGCGGCGATGTCGACCGCCTCGACGTCGTAGGGCGTCCATGCCAAGGCCAGCAGGGCCGTCGCCAGCACTATGGCGGTCAGGCCTGCGCCGACGATCAGCGACAGGGGCCAGCGCACGCGGGGCTTGGCGGGGGCGGTGATGGCGGAGGCGTCGGTCATGCGCGGCGCCCCCTCAGGCGCGGATCAGCGAACAGGTAGGCCAGGTCGATCAGGAAGCTGACCAGAACCACGGCGAAGACCAGAACCACCACCACGCTCTGCACCACGATCAGGTCGCGCTGGGTGATGGCCTGGAATACCAGTCGGCCGAGGCCGGGCAGGGAGAAGACGTTCTCGATGATGATGCCGCCCGCCAGCAGGAAGGGGAACTGAAGACCCAGAATGGTCAGGACCGGGATCCAGGCGTTGCGCAGCGCGTGACGCCACAGGGCCTGATTGACCGACAGACCCTTGGCGCGGGCGGTGCGGACATAGTCCTCGTTCATGGTGTCGAGCAGGGCGGTCCTCAGCACGCGCGCCAGAATGGCGGCCTGCGGCGCGGCCAGCGCCACGGCGGGCAGGACCAGGGCCTTGAAAGCCGGCCAGAAACCTGAACCCCAGCCGGGGAAGCCGCCCGCCGAGAACCAGCCCAGGTTCACCGAGAACAGCAGGATCAGCAGCATGGCGATCCAGAAGTTGGGCAGGGCGACGCCGACCTGCGTCACGCTGATCAGGCCGGTGTCGACGGCGGTTCCCCTGCGGCTGGCGGCGGTGACGCCGATAGGCAAGGCGACCACCAACGACAGGACGGTGGCCATCAGGGCTAACGGCGCCGACACGGCCAGACGTTCCGCAATCAGGCCGCCGACCGGCACCTGATAGGTGTAGCTGGTCCCGAACTTGCCGGTCAGCAGGTCGCCGAGCCAGGCGAGGTAGCGCTCAAGGCCCGAGCCTTCGAGGCCCATCTGCTGGCGTAGGGCGGCGATGCTTTCGGGGCTGGCGTTCAGCCCCATCATATAGCTGGCCGGATCGCCCGGCACGACCTGCAGCAGCAGGAAGATGACCACGGTCGCCGCCAGCAGAGTCAGCGCGTGACCGCCCAGCTTCTTCAGCAGCCAGGCCGCGCCGAAGCGCCAGGCGACGAAGGCCAGCAGGGCCGCGCCCGCAATCAGGCTGATCCAGCCCCACGGCAGGCCGCCGCTCGTGCGCTCGGCGGTCGCGGCGCCCGCTGCGCCTGCGCCGGTCCAGTAGGCGCCGGTGACGTCGTTGGCGGCGATGGGGCCGTTGATCCACAGGCCGTTCACGTCCGCCTTCCACACGCCGATGCGCGAGGACTGGAACAGGAAGCCGTTGACCGCGTCATCGGCGATGCGGCGTTGCAGATCGCCCAGCAGGCGGTTGCGCGTCGGTTCGTCCGGGGCGGCGTTTACTTCGGCCAGCAGGGCGTCGAAGGCGGGGCTGTCGTAGCCGAAATAGTAGTCCTTGCGGCCGTAGATGTCGTAGTCCATCGGCTCGACGTGCTCGACGATGGTCAGGTCGAACTGGCGGCGCTTGAACACCTGATCCAGCCACTGGGCCCATTCCAGATTCTCGATCCTGGCGCGGATGCCCGCCTGCGCCAGTTGCGAGATCAGCACCTCGCCGCTGCGCCGGGCGTAGGGGCGCGGCGGCAGGCGCAGGGTCACGTCGATGCCGTTGGGATAGCCCGCCTCGGCCAGCAGGGCGCGCGCCTTGGCTGGGTCGTGAGGAGACAGGCCGGTCAGGTCGACATAGCCCGGCGCCTGACGCGAATAGTGGCTGCCGATCGGCTGGCCGAAGCCGAACATGGCGCCCTGGATCAGGGCGTCCCGGTCGATGGCGTAGGACAGGGCGCGGCGCACCCGCACGTCATTGAACGGCGCCTTGGTGTTGTTGATGCCGAGGATAACCTTGCCCTCGGAGGCGCCGACGACGACGCGGAAGCGCGGGTCGCGCTGGAACTGGGCCACGTTCTCGGGCGCGGGATAGTTGGGGAAGGCGTCCACATCGCCCGCGCTGACGGCGGCGAAGGCGGCGGTCGGATCGCTGATGAAGCGGAAGACGACGCTGTTCAGGCGCGGCGCTGCGCCCCAGTAGCCGTCGCGGCGGATCAGGGCCAGCTGGCTGCCGCGCTGCCAGCCTTGCAGCTTGAACGGGCCGGTGCCGATGGGTGTGACGGCGTTGGTCGCGGCGCTCTTTGGCGACACCATGACTGCATCGCCCCAGGCCAGAACGTATGGCAGGGTCGCCATGGGTCGGGACAGGTGGATGCGCAGGGTCGCCGGGTCGACGACCTCGACGTTGCGGATCGGCACGAACAGGGCCTTCTGGGCGTTGGTCGAGCCTTCGGCGGTGATGCGGTCGAGAGAGAATTTCGCGACGGCGGCGTCGAACGGCGAGCCATCTGAAAACGTCACGCCGCGCCGCAGGTGGAAGGTCCAGGTCAGGCCGTCGGGGGCGGCTTCCCACGACTCGGCCAGAGACGGCGCGACGGCGCCGTTCTGGGTCAGCCGGGTCAGGCCCTCGAAGACGTTGGCGTAGACGACTTCATCCACCGCCGCCGCCGCGCCCGAGGTCGGATCGAGGTTCGGCGGCTCCAGCGGCAGGCCAAGGATCAGACGGTCGCGTGGGGCCTGCGCCTCGACGGCGCCGGGCAGGGCCGCCGCCAGGCCGAACATCAGCGCGGCGGCCGCCAGCGCGCGCCGGGCGCGTCGCCAAACCTGTCGTCCCATGCCCGATGTCACGCGGTCACGCCTCCCGTCCTGATCGCAGCATCGCTCAAATCGGCCACGGCGTCAGGGCGTGTCGCGCACAATGGCGGCCAGACGGTCGATCAGTTCGTCGATCTGGGCGTGGCTGATGATCAGGGGCGGCGACAGGGCGATGACGTCGGCGGTGACGCGGATCAGCAGGCCTTCGTCGAAGGCGCGGTGGAAGACTTCCGTGGCGCGGGCGCCTGGCGCGCCGGGGCGCGGCTCCAGCTCGATCCCTGCGACCAGGCCCAGATCACGGATGTCGATGACGTGGCGCAGCCCCCTCAGACTGTGCACCGCGTCCTGCCAGTAAGGCGTCAGCTCGGCCGCGCGCTGGAACAGGCCTTCGCTCTCATAGACGTCCAGCGTAGCCAGGCCCGCCGCCGCCGCCAGCGGGTGGCCGGAATAGGTGTAGCCGTGGAAGAACTCGATGCCCGGCCCGGCCGCGCCCTCGACCACGGCCTGATAGACGGCGCTGCTGACGCCCACGGCGCCCATCGGCACGGCGCCGTTGGTCAGCCCCTTGGCGCAGGTCATCAGGTCGGGCGTGACGCCCAGCGCCTCGGCCGCCGTCAGGGCGCCCAGGCGCCCGAAGCCGGTGATGACCTCATCGAAGATCAGCAGGATGCCGTGTTGCGCCGTGATCTCGCGCAGACGCTCCAGATAGCCGATCGGCGGCACGATCACTCCGGCCGAGCCGGACATGGGCTCGACAATGACGGCGGCGATGGTTTCGGCGCCGTGCGTCTCGATCAGAGCCTCCAACTCATCGGCCAGATGCAGGCCCCAGACCGGCTGGCCGCGCGTGAAGGCGGCCTCGTCCAGGTTCAGCGTGTGCGACAGGTGGTCGACGCCGGGCAGGGTGGGGAAGCCGCGCTTGTTGTTCTCCAGCCCGCCGACGGAAATGCCGCCGAAGCCGACGCCGTGGTAGCCCTTCTGGCGGCCGATCAGGCGGGTGCGGTTCTCGAACCCTCTGGCGCTTTGATAGGCGAGGGCGATCTTCAGAGCGGTGTCGACCGCTTCTGACCCCGAACCGGCGAAGAAGACGTGGTTCAGGTCGCCGGGCAGCAGCATCCCCAGACGCGACGCCAGCTCGAACGCCAGCGGATGGCCCAGCTGGAAGGTCGGGGCGTAGTCCAGAATCTCGGCCTGACGCTGGATCGCCTCGACGATCGGCTTGCGGGCGTGGCCGGCGTTGACGCACCACAGACCGGCCGTCCCGTCCAGCACGGCCCGACCGTCGGGCGTGAAGTAGTGCATGTCCCTGGCCGAGGCGAACAGGCGCGGCTGCGCCTTGAAGGCGCGGTTCGCCGTGAAGGGCATCCAGAAAGGATCAAGGTCGTTTGCGGCCTTGCCGGCGTTTGCAGCGGTCATGCGGTCATCCTCTGTCTTTCGCCAGTAGCGGCTGAACCGCGACGAAAGGGAAGACTGTTACTTGTTGGGCGCAACGCGCAGATAAAAAGAGATATTTTATCTGCGCGCTCGATTTACTGAGCGGGTTGATCGATCAGTAACGCAGGGTCAGCCGCGCCCCGATCGTGCGCGGACGGCCAGGCTGGGCGATGTCCGCACTGGTGAAGAAGTTGCGCGTCAGGTCGTAGTCTTCATCGAACAGGTTGCGCGCCCAGAAGGCGATGGACCAGTCGGCGTCTTCTGGTCCGACGGTGATGCTGGCGTTGGCCAGCCAATAGGCCTCGACATCGTATTTGGCGCCCAGCCAGGACGGGTATTCGTCGCGATAGCTGTAGTTGGCCTCGGCCGTGACCGCGAAGCCGCCGACCGTCCAGTCATAGCTGACCGAGCCGCCGTAGGACCAGGCAGGGAAGGGAATCTTCTGGCCCGACTTGTCGATGTAGACGGTGGCGCGCGGCGTCTGCTGGCAGGCGCCGATGTCCAGGTCGATGAAGTCGGTGTACTCGCCCTTCTTGTAGCTGAGGTTCTGGCTGATCCGCAGACCGGCGGCGGGGCGGAAGACGCCCTCCAGTTCGGCGCCGTAGATCTTGGAATCGGCGTTGGTGAAGCGCCCGACCGGGCCGTTGACGCCGCAGACGGCCGACAGCACCTGTTGGCCGTTGTAGTCGTAGTAGTAGGCCGCGCCGTTGATCTGGACCGCGCGCGACGGATCGGCCTTGAAGCCCAGTTCATAGGCCCACAGGATTTCCGGGTCGAACGGTTCGATGCCGCTGCTGTCGCCGGTGTTGTAGGTGGTGAAGCCGCCCGACTTGGCGCCCCGGCTGGCCGAGCCGTAGATCAGGACATTGTCGGCGGGTTTGAACTCCAGCGCCGCCTTGCCGGTTAGCGGGGTCATCTTGGTGTCGACGCTGGTCGGGGGCAGGGCGGTGGCGCCGCCGAAGGCCGAGCCGAAGCCTTCGAGCTCGCGCGTCTCTTCCTCGTAGCGCAGGCCCAGGATGGCCTTCCATCGCTCGGAGAAGGCGTATTCGGCCTGACCGAACAGGCTCCAGGACTCGACCTTCTGGTCATAGGTGACCTGGGCGTAGGTGCCGTAGATGTCGATGAAGTCCGAGAAGTAACGCTCGTCGAGATCCTGTTTCGAATAGTAGAAACCGGCCACCCAGGTCAGGGGGCTATCGTTGTCCGAGGCCAGACGCAGTTCCTGCGATAGGACATTCACATCGCTGCCGAAGAAGGTGTCGGCCTCGACCGAGGCGCTGGAATCCCAGTCGCCGTATTCGCTGCGCTCCAGCGTTTCATAGCTGGTGATGCTGGACAGGTTCATGCCCTTGAGCGCCAGATTGGCGTTCAGCGAGGCGCCCCAGGAGGAGTTGTCTCGGCCCGGCTTGGCGTTCACATCGCGGCCGATGGCGTCGGCGAAACGCTGCGACAGACCCCAGCCGGTCTTGGAGCGATCCTTGTCGGCGGGGATGACCGGACCCGCGCCCAGTCGGGTGTGCAGGTCGCTGATCAGATACAGGCCCTGGTTCTCGGACTTGTCGACGCCGCCGTGGACGTCGAGCAGGGCCGTGAAGGTTTCATTGGGCGTCCATTCCAGCAGGGCGCGGGCGCCGGTGCGGTCGGCGTCGCCCAGGCTTTCGCCGGTGTCGCGGTTGCGCTGCCAGGCGCCGCCCTGTTCGGTCGAGACGGCCAGACGGCCGCGCAGGGTTTCGGCCAGCGGGCCGGAGACATAGCCCTCGCCCCGGAACAGGTTGTGGCTGCCCCATTCGGTCATCAGCCCGGCGGCCAGTTCCTCGGTCGGGCGCTTGGTGACGAAGCTGATGGCGCCGCCGGTGGTGTTGCGGCCATAGAGGGTGCCCTGCGGCCCACGCAGCACCTCGACACGGTCGATGTCGAAGATCAGTCCCTGCGTCATGACCGGGACCGGATAGGCGACCTCATTCACATAGACGCCGACGGTGGGCGAGTTGTTTGAGGCGTAGTCCTGAAAGCCCACGCCGCGCATCCGGAACTGGGCCGCGCCGCCGCCGAAGGCCGGTTCGACCTCCAGGTTGGGCGTGGCGTTCTGAAGCTGGTTGACGTTGGTGACGCCCTGCTGCGTCAGGCTTTCGCCGCTGAGGACGCTGAGGGCGATGCCGACATCCTGGGCCGCCTGTTCGCGGCGCTGGGCGGTGACGATGACCTCGTCGACCGTGGTGGCGGCCGGTTCGTCGGGCGCGCGTTGCGCGGCGACGGAGGTGGCGGACAGGGCGAACAAGGCCCCGGCGGAAACGCTGACCATCAGACGATTCATCGTCTTTCCTCCCCATGAGGCCGCCGCAGTCTGAAGCCGCGTTCAGCCGTCGCGACCGGGACAGCCCGGTCGCCGAACTATCTCCGCTGTCGATGCTTTGTGCAATGCAGCACGTGTGTGCGGTTGCGATGATCGACGACGGGGAACCCTCTTCCCTTGGGGATTAGTAGTCGCTCAGGGGTAAGATTGAGCAAGGCTGTTTCTTGTTTTGTCTATGTCTCTGTCGGCTAAAGGAAAAATATTCCAATGATCGGAATACTGATCGTTTGCAACGACACTGTCAGAAGGTGGGCGGCGTGCAGGCGCTGATGACCACGCAGGGGACATCGCCGATGTTGCGGAAGCGATGCTGCAGGACGCTGGGAAACAGATAGCCTTCGCCCGCTTTCAGCACCCGCGACTGGCCGTCGACGGTGACTTCCAGACGGCCCGAGATGATCATGCCGCCCTCTTCGCCTTCGTGGGACAGCATGACCCGGCCGCTGTCCGAGCCGGGCTGATAGGTCTCATACAGGATCTGCAGGCTGGAATCCTGACTGGACCCCAGCTGGCGATAGGAGACTTCGCCGCGCGAGATGTCGGTCAGTTCGTCGTGCCGATAGAAGTATTTGGTCGGGGTCTCGAACTCCGAGCTGAAGAAGTCGCCCAGCGATATGCCCGCCGCGTCCAGCAGCCGCTTCAGCGAGCCGACGGAGGGGCTGGTGCGGCCGCTCTCGACCAGGCTGACGGTGCTGGACGGCACGCCCGCCTTTCGAGCCAGCGCGCGTTGCGACAGGCCGAGGCGGTCGCGAAGGGCGCGCAGGCGCGGGCCGATGATGTTTTCTTCTTCCATATCGCCACGCGCCATCTCGCTAGCTCCGTTTGCGGGTCAGCAGGTCATAGGCCGCGCGAGCCATGACCTTGGCCGAGTTGGTCATGTCGTCGATGCCCACCCATTCGTCCGGCTGGTGCGCCAGATCCAGCACGCCGGGGCCGTAGGCGATGCAGTCCTTCAGCTTGCCGATGCGGTCGATGTGCTTCTGGTCATAGGTGCCGGGCGAGCAGACGAACTGGGCCTTTTTGCCCAGCACCGTCTCGATGGCGGCGGCCGTCGTGCTGGCGACGGGGCCGTCGCGGTCGGCCATGCTGGGCGCAACCTGGAACAGGTCGCGCATCTCATAGCGGAAGCCGTGACGCTGGGCCGCCAGACCGTCGAGGATGGCTTTTACCTCGCCCTTCACGTCCTCCAGAGACTCCTCGATCAGGAAGCGGCGGTCGATGACCATGCGGCTGGAATCGGCGACGCAGGGCGCGGGCAGGCCGTCGAAGCCCTCGGCCTGGCCGCCGTGGATGGAGTTGATGTTCATCGTCGACTGGCGGGCGCCCTCGGGCACAACCGGCATGTCGGAATGGCGGGCGGCCATGGCGGGATAGAGCTTGCTCTCGAACTCCTCCATCACCGCGCCCATGTGGCGGATGGCGGAATCGCCCAGGAAAGGCATGGAGCCGTGGGCGATGCGGCCCTTGGTCTCGATCTCGGCCCACCAGACGCCGCGGTGTCCGATGCAGACACGGTCCACGTTCAGCGGCTCGGGGATGATGACGTGGTTGACGCGCGGCTCGGAGAACCAGCCGCGTTCGGCCAGATAGGCGACGCCGCCGTAACCGCCGGATTCCTCGTCCACGGTGCCGGAAATTTCGAGCGCGCCGGGCAGGGGCAGGCCGGAATCGATCAGGGCCTCGACCGCGATGATGGAGGCGGCCAGCCCGCCCTTCATGTCGCAGGCGCCGCGACCGTAGACTTTGCCGTCTTTCACCTCGCCGCCGAAGGGATCGACGGTCCAGCCGGCGCCGACCTCGACCACGTCGATATGGCTGTTGAAGTGGACGCAAGGCCCCGGTTCAGAGCCGGTCCAGCGGGCGATGACGTTGGTGCGGGGGTATTGATCGCTGTCGCCCGGCGAACCTTCGCCGCGCACATATTCGACGGTGAAGCCGCGCTTCTTCAGCCGCTCGCCGATGTATTCGGCGCAGGGACGATAGGCCTCGCCCGGCGGGTTGATAGTGGGGAAGCGGATCAGGTCCTGCGTCAGGGCGACCAGTTCGTCGGCGCGGCCGTCGATCAGGTCCATCACGGTCTGCAGGGTCGGGGCGCTCATCGGTTGATCCTCACTCGGCGGCCAAGGCGGCCAGAACCGCGTCGGTCATCTCAATGGTGGAGACGGCGGCGACGCCGGGGTGGGCGATATCGGGGGTACGGACGCCGCTGGACACGACGTGCCGAACGGCGCGCTCAAGCCGGTCGGCCAGATCGGCGCGGTCGAACGACCAGCGCAGGCACAGGGCAAAGGACAGGATGGTGGCGATCGGGTTGGCGACGCCTTGGCCCGCGATATCGGGTGCCGAGCCGTGGATCGGCTCATACAGGCCCCGGCTGTTGCCGCCTTGCCCAAGGCCGGACAGGGAGGCGGAGGGCAGCAGGCCCAGCGAGCCCGTCAGGGCCGCCGCCGCGTCGGACAGGATGTCGCCGAACAGGTTGTCGGTGACGATGACGTCGAACTGGTCCGGGCGGCGGACCAACTGCATGGCGCAGTTGTCGGCGTACATGTGCGACAGCTCCACGTCGGGATAGTCGACGGCGACCTCGGTGGCGACGGCCCGCCACAGGGCGCCGGTCTCCATGACATTGGCCTTGTCCACCGAGCAGACGCGGCGCTGGCGGGTGCGGGCCAGTTCGAAGGCCGTGCGGCAGACGCGGGCGATCTCGGCCTCGGTATAGGCCTGGGTGTCATAGGCGCGGCGTTGGCCGTTGGCGTCGACCTCATTGGCGCGGGGCAGGCTGAAATAGACGCCCGCCGTCGCCTCGCGCACGATCAGGATGTCGAGGCCCCGGATCAGCTCGGGCTTCAGCGCCGAGGCGTCCAGCAGTTCGTCGAAACAGACGGCGGGTCGCAGGTTGGCGTAGAGATCCAGCGCCTGACGCAGGCGCAGTATGCCCATCTCGGGCCTCTGGGCGCGGGGCAGGTGATCCCACTTGGGGCCGCCGACGGCGCCGAACAGGACGGCGTCTGACGCCAGCGCTTGTTGCACCACGTCCTCGGCGATGGGCGCGCCCACGGCGTCAATGCTGGCGCCGCCTGCGAGCGCCTCGCTCAGTTCAATTCGCAGCCCGGCGTTCCGGGCCCAGTCGACGACGCGCAGGGTCTCGCGGATGATCTCGGGCCCGAGGCCGTCGCCCGGCAGGACCAGCAGTTTGAACACGCGGTCAGATGCAGCGGCCACCGTCGACCTCCATGGCCACGCCGGTGATCATCGAGGCGTCGTCGGAGCAGAGGAAGGCGGCGGCGGCGCCCATGTCCTCGGGCGTCGAGAAGCGGCCGATGGGGATGGAGGCCAGAAACTTCGCCCGCATCTCGGGCGTGTCGGCGCCCATGAAGGTCTTCAGCAGGGGGGTGTCGCCCGCCACCGGGTTCAGCGCGTTCACCCGCACCTGGAAAGGCGCCAGCTCGACCGCCATGGCCCGCGTCGCCGTGATGACCCAACCCTTGGAGGCGTTGTACCAGGTCAGGTTCGGGCGGGGGCTGACTCCGCCGGTCGAGGCGATGTTCAGGATGGCGCCGGACCCTTGCGCCTTCATCGCCGGGACGAAGGCCTTCGACATCAGATAGATGGCGCGCATGTTGACGTTGGCGATGCGGTCGAAGACTTCGTCCGACAGCTCGTCCAGCGGCTGGGGCGTGTGGCCGACGCCCGCGTTGTTGACCACGATATCGACCCCGCCCAGCAGGCGGTTCGCGGTTTCGGCCAGAGCAGCGACGTCAGCGGCGCTGGATACGTCGACCTTCACGCCCAGATCGGCGTCGCCCAGTTCAGCGGCCAGCGTGCGGGCGGCCTCAAAGTTCAGGTCGGCGACGATGACGCGGGCGCCTTCCTCGGCGAAGCGGCGCGCGATTCCGGCGCCGAAGCCGGAGGCTCCGCCCGTGACGATCGCTCGCTCGCCCTCCAGCCGCTTCGATCTGTTCTCCCCCAAGACGCTACTCCCTTGCGCTATCCGTGATGGGCCGCGACGGTCTTCAGGGTGGTGAAGGCGTACAGCGCCTCGAACCCCTTCTCGCGACCGTGGCCCGACTTGCCGACGCCGCCAAAGGGCAGTTCCACCCCGCCCGCTGCGCCGTAGTTGTTGATGAAGACCTGTCCGGCCCGCAGCCGTTTCGCCAGCCGCATCTGCCGCCCGCCGTCGGCGGTCCAGACGCCCGCGACCAGGCCGTAATCGGTGCCGTTGGCGATGGCGACGGCGTCGTCTTCCGTGTCGAAGGGGATGACGACGACGGCGGGGCCGAAGATTTCCTGCTGCGCCAGCGGGTGGTCGGGCGCGACATTGGCGAACAGGGTCGGAGCGACATAGGCGCCGCCGGACGGCAGGTCGGCCAGCGTGGCCTGCGCCACGATCAGGCCGTCGGCGCGGCCCTTGTCGATGAAGCTCTCGACCATGGCCTGCTGCTTCTTCGACACCAGCGGCCCGACATCACGGTCATCCATGGCGGGACCGACGGTCAGGGCGGCGAAGCGTTCGGCCATGCGGCGCACGACTTCGTCATAGACGCCGCGCTGAACCAGCACGCGCGATCCGGCCGAGCAGGTCTGGCCTGCGTTCTGGACGCCCGCGTTGACGAGGAAGGGCAGGGCCTTGTCCAGATCGGCGTCGTCGAACACCAACTGAGGCGACTTTCCGCCTAGCTCCAGCGTCACCGGCACGGCGTTGACCGCCGCGGCCTGCTGGATGGCGACGCCCACGCCGGTCGAGCCGGTGAAGGACAGGTGGTTGATCCCCGGATGGGCGGCCAGCGCCGCGCCCGCCTCGGCGCCTGTGCCGGTCACGACGTTCAGCGCGCCTGCGGGCAGGCCGCAGTCGGCGGCGATGTGGGCGAAGGCGAGGGCGGTCAGAGACGCCTGCTCTGCAGGCTTCAGCACCACGGCGTTGCCGACGCACAGGGCCGCCACGACCGAGCGGCCGATGATCTGCATCGGATAGTTCCAGGGGATGATGTGGCCCGTCACCCCGTGCGGCTCGCGCAGGGTGTAGACGGTGTAGCCGTCCTGGAAGGGAATGGTCTCGCCGTGCAGCTTGTCCGCCGCGCCCGCGTAGAATTCGAGATAGCGGGCCAGGGCGATCACGTCGTTGCGCGCTTGCTTCAGCGGCTTGCCGACGTCGAGGGCCTCAAGCTCGGCCAGCATGTCGATGCGGGCTTCGACCTCGCGCCCCATGCGGGCCAGGATGCGGCCGCGCTCGACCGCCGTCATGCGGCCCCAGTCGCCTTCGAAAGCGGCGCGCGCGGCGCGGACGGCGGCGTCGACGTCTGCGGCGGTCCCGGCGGCGAGCCGGCCCATGACTTCGCCCGTCGACGGGTTCTCGATCGGCAGGGTCGCGTCACCCCCTGCGGGGCGCCAGACGCCGCCGATGAAGACCTTATCCGTGGAGAAGGGGGCGGCCATATCGTCTGCTCACTGCGAAGGCGATCCCCTCTGGTTCGCCGTCCAGGATAGTGGGCACGATAACGGATCAGGCGCCAAGCCCTTTATGGTTTTGACCTAAGTGACTGATTTTGTGTTCGTGGTGCTCATTAAAATGAGCGTTCTGAGCCGGAATAAGCAGGCGCTCGACCTTGGCCTAGGCGGCGGTTGCAGGCTCCAGCAGCAGGGCCATGATCTCGGCGCCCAGCATCATGTCCGAGACGGGGCCGAAGCGGCGCATCCGCATCCGGCCCAGCCGGTCGACCAGCACCAGACTGGGCGTGCCCTGAAGATTGAAGGCGGTCATGGTGCGCGGCGCTGTGGTGTCGGCCGAAGGCGCGTCGACGGCGACCGGGAAACGGCAGCCGTGCTCGGCCAGCCATCGGGTCAGGCCCGCGCGGTCCGACTGCTGATCGTGATGCTCGAACACGCTGTGGACGCCCAGAACGGCGACCTCGCCGGAGGTGAAGGTCTCGGCCACGCGCCGGGCCTGGGGCAGGGCATAGTGGGAACAGCCGGGGCAGAGGCGTTGCAGGAAGGCGATGCAGACGACCTTGCCGCGCAGGTCTTCCAGACGGACGGGTTCGGGCGTGTTCAACCACTCCACGGCGTCGATCGGAGGGGCGAGACGGTGCATGGAGGCGGCTCCTGAACGGCAGGGCGCCCCGATGGAGGCCGGACCTGGAATCGAACCAGGCTGGGCGGATATGCATTCCGCCGCGTAACCGCTCCGCCATCCGGCCATCGGGGCGAGGCGTCTGGGTAGCAGGCGACGTCGGACGTCGCCTGGGCCGGTTGCGGATTTGAGGGGGCGCCGGTTGCAGCGCCCCCCATGGATCAGTCGGTGGCGGCCTGTTCGGCTTCCTTGGCCTCACGACGGGCGACGCTGAAGCGACGGCCGTAGAGCAGATAGGCGCCGACGCCGATGACGTTCCAGATCAGGAACCACAGCTGGGTTTTCTGCGGCAGGCTGGCCAACAGATACAGGCAGCCGGCGATGGCCACGGGACCGATGATCCAGGCCAGCGGCGTGCGGAAGCCGCGCGGCAGCTCGGGCGCGCGGCGGCGAAGGATCAGCATGCACAGGGCCACGGAGCTGAAGGCCACCAGGGTTCCGGCGTTGGCCAGGGCGACGATCTCGTCCAGCGGGAAGAACAGGGAGATGGTCCCCACCACGACGGCCGTGAAGGCGGTGATGCGCAGCGGCGCGCCCTTGGCCGACAGTTGCGACAGGCCGCGCGGCAGCAGGCCGTCGCGGGCCATGACGAAGAAGATGCGGCTTTGGCCGTAGAAGAAGGCCAGGATGACGGTCGGCAGGGTCAGCACGGCGGTCACCGCCAGGAAGTGGGCGGCGCCCGGCTGGCCGATCTCGCGCAGGATCAGGGCCAGCGGCTCGGGGCTATTGGCGAACAGGGTGAAGGGCGCGGCGCCCAGGGCGGCCGTGGCGATCACCGTATAGATGGCGGCGCAGACCAGCATGGAGCCGACGATGCCGATGGCCAGGTCGCGCTTGGGGTTGCGGGTCTCTTCGGCCGCCGTGGCGATGGCGTCGAAACCGTAGAAGGCCGAGAAGATGATAGCCGCGGCCGCCATGATGCCGCGCTCGACCCCGTCCTCGCCCATGGTGCGGCCGAAGCCGAAGGGGCTGAACGGCTCCAGGTTGGCGGCGTTGAAGTGGGGCAGGGCGAACCAGACGAACAGAACCAGGGCCGACAGCTTCACGACCACCAGGGCCAGGTTCAGCGTGGCGCTCTTGCGGGTGCCGATGATCAGCATTCCGGCGATGACCAGGATGATGAACAGGGCGGGCACATTGGCGACGCCGCCCGCGTGCGGCCCTTGCATCAGGGCCATGGGCAGTCCCAGCCAGTCGTGCAGCAGGGGCGCGGCGTAGCCGGACCAACTGACGGCCACGGCGCTGACCACCAGGCTGTATTCCAGGATCAGGCTCCAGCCGATGATCCAGGCGACGACCTCGCCGATGACGACGTAGTTGTAGGTATAGGCGCTGCCCGAGGCGGGGATGGTCGAGGCCATCTCGGCATAGGCCAGGGCGGCGCAGGCGCAGACGAAGCCCGCGATCAGGAAGGACAGCAGGACGGCCGGACCGGCCTTGTCCGCGCCGATGCCGATCAGGGTCAGGATGCCGGTGCCGACGATGGCGCCCACGCCCATCGCCATCAGGTGCGGCCAGCTGAGGCTGCGGGTCAGGCTGCGTTCCTGCGCGTTGACCGTGATGCGCTTGCGCACGTTCCAGCCGCCCATACGGTCTCTCATCTTCTTGTGTGTCGGGACCGGCGGGAAGACCGGCGCGCTGTGTTGCGCCAGACGCGCCCTGGATACAAGCGTCACGCGGGTCTGAAGCGCGGCTTTGAGGCGCGGCAGGGCGGACGGCTACCTCCGTCACCGGACATTTTGTCACTCGGGCGGCGATAAAACGGCAAGAAACCTAAGCCGATCCGTCACTGAAGCACGCAAGCTTCGGAAACCGCAGCCGCTATCCATGCCGCCGAGGCAGGAGGGAAGCAGGGCCATCCGTGACGGATAGGCCGCCCACTGTCGCATCTTTTGACCAGACCGGTGGATGACGATGAACAGCAGCTTCAAGACCATGCTCGCCGTGGCGGCCAGCGCGCTCGCCCTGGCGGCCTGCGGCGGATCGGCCGAGGTGGCCTCGCCCGGCGAAGGCGACTTCGGCAATGGGAACGGCAACGGGAATGGCAACGGGAATGGCAATGGCGGCAACGGCCAGGCCGCCGCTGACTGCCCGGCCGGTTTCGCCAACGTCGGCACCATGGCCAACGGCACGCTGCGCAACTGCCAACTGCCGCAACAGATCAACGGCGCGCTGACCGTGCCGCTGCGCGCCGGCACCATTTACTCCATCTCGGGCCGCACGGCCGTCGGCACCGACGGCGGCGTCGACGCCTCGGCCAACACCGGCACGCAGGGCATCCTGACGGTTGAAGCGGGCGTGACCATCTTCGCCTCGGGCGGCGGCGATTATCTGCTGGTCAACCGCGGCTCGCAGATCTACGCTGAAGGCACGGCCTCGCAGCCGATCGTCTTCACCAGCCGTCAGAACGTCGAAGGCGCGACCAACGAGAACTCGCACGGTCAGTGGGGCGGCATCGTCATCGCCGGCCGCGCGCCCCAGGCCAACTGCCAGCTGACCGCACCGGTCACCTGCACCGGCCAGGTGGAAGGCACCAACGCCTTCTACGGCGGCGGCAACGTCAACGACAACTCGGGCCGTCTGCGTTACGTCCAGATCCGCTACTCGGGCTTTGAGATCTCGACCGGCAACGAGCTGCAGGCCCTGACCCTGGCCGGCGTCGGCGCGGGCACCACCATCGAATACGTCCAGTCCTACAACTCGTCGGACGACGGCATCGAAATCTTCGGCGGCAACGTCAACCTGAAGCGCATCGTCATCAACGGCGCCGACGACGACGCCTTCGACACCGACACCGGCTGGCGCGGCGGCGCCCAGTTCGGCATCGTGACCCAGCGCGCCCCGAACGCGACCAGCCGCTCGGCCGGTTTCGAGTTCTCGGCCGCCCCGGCCTCGACGCCGCTGGCCCAGCGCTACAACTCGCAGCCCAAGATCGCCAACTGGACGATGGTGGGCCGCAACTCGCCGACCGACGCCCACACCGTCGCCCACTTCGACACGGGCACGAAGGCGACCGTGGTCAACTCGGTCTTCACCAGCGCCGCCGGTTCGCTGGCCGGCTGCCTGGACATCGCCGACGCCGACACGGCCAGCGTGAACCCGGTGTTCAACTCGGTCTTCATGTCCTGCGGGATTTCGTATCGCCCGAGCAACGCCACCCGTTCGGAGCCGATCTTCACGGCCGGCACGAACAACACGGCCAAGGGAACCTCGACCCTGACCGCCCCGGCCGCGGGCGTGACGATCACCAATCAGGTCCTGACCTTCATCAACGGCGCCAACGAAACCGCCGTGACTCCGGCCAAGGCTTCGAGTGTCCACGCCGCCTTCACCGACACCGACTACATCGGCGCCGTGAAGAACGCTTCGGACACCTGGTGGCAGGGTTGGACCTGCGGCCTGACCGCCAACGCGAAGTGCTGATGAACCCTCTGGCGAGGCGGCGGTCCGAAAGGGCCGCCGCCGACCCTTTGAGCGTCCAGCCTCTCTCGACCTACGCAAGGCAGCCGAACATGAAGAACAAGACCCTGACCCGTAACGGGCTGCTGCTGGCCAGCAGCGCCCTGGTCGCCGCTTTCGGCGCGCCCAGCCTCGCGCTCGCCCAGGCGGCCGCCCCCGTCGCCGCCGTGGCGCTGAGCAATGAACTGCCCGCCGATCCGGAAAGCCCGGATCAGGTGTCGCAGACCCCGGCCACCCAGTTGGGCGACATCGTCGTCCTGGGCCGCAATATCCCGCAGCAGAACCGTCAGAGCGCCGAAGTGGCCGCTTTCCTGACGTCGGAAGACCTGCAGCGCACCGGCGACTCCACCGCCGCCGCCGCCCTGACCCGCGTGACCGGCCTGTCGATCGTCGAAGGCCGCTTTGTCTATGTGCGCGGCCTGGGCGAGCGTTATTCCTCGGCCCTGCTGAACGGTTCGCCGCTGCCCAGCCCCGAGCCGCTGCAGCGCGTGGTGCCGCTGGACCTGTTCCCCTCCAGCATCCTGGCGGGCATGACGGTTCAGAAGTCCTATTCCCCCAACTATCCGGGCGAGTTCGGCGGCGGGGTCATCGACCTGCGCACCGTGGACGCCCCGGCCGAGCCCTTCCTGACCTTCAAGGCGGGCATCGGCGGCAACACCGAGACGACGGGCCGCGACAACCTGGTCTATTACGGCTCGGACACCGACTGGACCGGCTTCGACGACGAGACTCGCAAGGTTCCGGGGCCGATCGATCTGGCCTTCCGCACCGGCAAGCAGATCAACATGGCCAACTTCTCGGCCGCCGAGCTGCAGCGGATGGGCCGATCGATGGTCAATGCGCCGCTGCGCCTGATGCAGCGTCAGCAGACGCCGGTCGACGGCAGCCTGGAGCTGGCGGGCGGCTTCCGCACTCCGACCGAGATCGGCGACCTGGGCGTCATCGCCGTGGCCGGCTACGACAACTCCTGGCGCACCCGCCAGGCGATCCAGGAAGAAGGCCAGTTCCAGGGCGACGACCTGGTGCCGGTCTCGACCTTCGACGTCGAGTCCAACCAGAACGACGTGCGCCTGAACTTCCTGGGCGGCCTGTCGCTGACGACCGACGATCATGAGGTGAAGTGGACCAACCTCTACGTCCGCACCACGACCAAGCGCGCGCGCACCTCGGCCGGGCCGGACTTCGACGCCGGCGGCAGCGTGATCCGCAACGACTACACCGAGTGGTTCGTGCGTCAGCTGTTCACCAGCCAACTGGCGGGCGAGCACTACTTCGGCGCCGACGGCGAGTGGAAGCTGGACTGGCGCGCGGCCTACGCCAAGACCTCGCGCGACGCCCCCTATGAATCGCGCTTCCAGTACGGCGTCGACGCCCAGGACCGCTTCATCCACAACGTCCAGGGCAACCAGATCTCGTTCAGCGAGCTGGACGACGAAATCTGGTCCGGCGGCGTGGACCTGGCCTATAAGCTGCCGATGGCGGCGGGCCGTGAGGCGACCATCAGCGTCGGTGCCTCGACTCTGGACAACACCCGCTCGGCCGAACGTCACGACCTGCAGTTCGAGGCCGTCAACGGCCTGACCGATAGCCAGCGGCATTCGCGGATCGACTATCTGTTCTCGGACTTCAACATCAATCCGTGGACCCTGCAGCTGCGCGAGATCGCCGGCTCGAACGGCGCCAACGCCTACGATGCCGACCTCAAGGTCAACGCCGTCTACGCCATGGTTGACGCCGAGTTCGTGCCGACCGTGCGCACCACCTTCGGCGTCCGCTTCGAGGACGGTCAGCAAAGCGTGACCCCGCGCGACCTGTTCGGCGGAACCTCGTCCTATGAGGCGACCGAGATCGAGGAGCAGTACTGGCTGCCGTCGTTCACCGCGACGTGGAACTTCACCGAGGATCAGCAGCTGCGCTTCGGCGCGTCCAAGACCATCGGCCGTCCGCAGTTCCGCGAACTGGCGCCCCAGGCCTATACCGACCCGGAAAGCGACCGCGTCTTCATCGGCAACCCCTATCTGACCGACACCGAGATCCTGAACCTGGACGCGCGTTGGGAATGGTATTTCGGCCGCCAGCAGTTCGTCACGGCGGGCGTTTTCTACAAGAAGCTGGACAAGCCGGTTGAAGCCGTGATCGTCGACGTCGGCAACCAGCGCCAGCAGACCTTCCTGAACGCGCCGGAAGCGACCGTCATGGGCGTCGAGGCCGAGGTGAAGAAATACTTCGAGTTCGCCGACCAGGCGGCCTTCATCTCCAACAAGCGCTGGTTGGTGCAGGCCAACTACACCTGGTCGGACTCCGAGGTTTCGGTCGGCGAGGGCGACACCGTTATCACCCTGGGCGGCGGCGGCCGTCCTGAGCAGGCGTCCTTCTTCATTCAGGACGGCAGCCGTATGCAGGGCCAGTCGGAGCACGTCGCCAACCTGCAACTGGGTTGGGAAGACGACACGGCTCGCTCGCAGGCGACCCTCATCCTGAACTACGTCTCGGAGCGGATCACCGCACGCGGTGCGGGCGTCGGCACGGCGCGCGAGCCTAATTACCTGCAGGAGCCGGGCGCCGTTCTCGACTTCGTCTATCGCAAGGACTTCACCGTGAAGGGGCGCGACCTGGGCTTCGCCCTGGAGCTGCGTAACCTGCTGGGGACGGACTTCGAAGAGTATCAGGAGAAGGGCAACAAGATCCGCATCAACCAGTATGACCTGGGTCAGAGCGCCTCGGTCAGCCTGACGGCGCGTTTCTAAGCGCAGACTGCGCCTGACATTTGAGCCGGGAGACCCCAGTGGTCTCCCGGCTTTTTTATGCCTGCCGTCGGGGCAGGGTGAATGTTTCGCGTCATTCTCTCCGAACCCGCCGCATCTGTCGCGACAACTTCTCGGCGCTGTCATGGTTCGGAGCGAGCCGGGTACGGAGCATCCGCCTAGGGAGGCGGTGCGGCCGCGAGAGGCCGTGGGGGATGTCTTCCTTGCTCGCTGGCCTTCGCAAACTGAGCGCCGTTTCGTTGGGCGAGGGCGGCCTGTCCCTTCGCCGTCCGCCGCTGCGGCGCGTGGTCGAGGCGGCGTTGATCCTGCTTCTTCTGGTGCAGGCCGGGCGACTGGTCTGGCTGTTCGCGGCGCCCATGCCGCAAGGCGTCCAGGCCCAACCTTTATCTGAGATCGATCTGGGCGTGCTGTCGCGCTTCGACGCCTTCTTCCGCAACGGCGGTGGCGGGGCCGAGGCGGCGTCGTCGGACGGCGGCGGCCTGACCCTGTTCGGGGTGCGCGCGGACGGCGCGGGCGGCGGATCGGCCATCATCGGCCTGTCGAACGGGCGTCAGGTTTCGGTCGGGGCGGGCGAGGAACTGGAGCCGGGGCTGACCTTGAGCGCCGTCGCCCCCGATCACGTCATGCTGTCGCGCGGCGGCGCGCCGTTCCGCCTCGATTTTCCCGACATGATGTCCGGCGCAGCTTCTGTTGCGCCCGCGACAACGGCCCAACCGGCCGTTGCGACGCCTGAACCGACCCCGGCCGAAGGCGTGGCGGTCGACCCCCAGCGTCTGATCGCCCAGGCGGGGCTGCGGCCGCGCATTCAGGGGCTGGGCGTCAACGGCCTGACCATTTCCGCCTCGGGCGACGGGGGCGAGCTTCGCAACGCCGGCCTGCGCTCGGGCGATGTCATCGTGTCGGTCAACGGCACGGCCCTGAACAGCCCGCAGGCGCTCGCCGCCCTGCGCAGCCAGCTGGCCGACGCCCCTTCGGCCCAGATCCAGTTCGAGCGCGACGGTCAAGTCCGCTCCACCACCGTAAGGACGCGCCCATGAAGGCCCGTAACCGTTCACTGCTCACCGGTGTTCTGGCCGCTGTTCTGGCGGTCCAGCCGCTGGCCGCTGCGCCGGTGATCGCGCAGGAGGCGCGTCAGACGCTGAACGTCCAGAACGCCGACATCCGCGCCTTCGTGCAGGATGTGGCGCGCACGACGGGGCGCACCTTCATCGTCGATCCGGCGGTGACGGGTACGGTGACGGTGTCCAGCCCGCGCCCCCTGACCCGCGCCCAGTTGTTCGAGGTCTTCCTGTCGACGCTGCGGGCCAATGGTCTGGTGGTGACGCCGACGTCGTCCGGCGCCTATCGCATCAGTCCGGCCCAGGGGGCGGCGCAGGGGCCGGCCACGGTCGGCGCCGAGCGGTTCTCGACCGAGGTCTTCACCCTTCGCCACATCGACGCCGCCTCGGCCGCCGAGACGATCCGGCCTCTGGTCGGGGCGCAGGGGCAGGTGCTTGCCAATCCCGGCGCCAACAGCGTGGTGGTGGCCGACTTCGCCGACAATCTGTCGCGCATCCGGGCGCTGGTCGGTCGCATCGACGTGGACCGTTCGGCCTATGAGGTGGTGGCGCTGGAGAACGCCTCGGCGCGTGAGATCGCGGGCGTGCTGCAACAGGTGACGGGCGGTCCCGGCGGGCCCAGCCTGGTGACGATCACCCCGGTCGAAAGCTCCAACGCCCTGGTGCTGCGCGGCGACGGTCAGGCGCTGTCGCGCGTGCGCGGCCTGATCGCCGATCTGGACGGCCGGGCGCGGGCCAGTCAGGACGTCAACGTCGTCTTTCTGGAGCATGCGGACGCCGAGCAGTTGCTGCCGGTCCTGCAACAGATCGTCGGCCAGCCCGCCGATGCGGCGGCGGCCTCCTCGCCGCGTCTTCGCACCGCCCGCGCCGGAGCGGCCCATACGACCAGCGGCATGGGGCAGGGCGGCCTGACCACGACGAGCGAGCCCGACAGCGGGCCGATCGGCTCGACCACCGTCACCGCCACCGGCCAGCGCGCCACCATCGCCCGCTTCCCCGGCGCCAACGCCCTGGTCATCTCCGGCCCGGCGGACCTGCAACGCACCCTGACCGAAGTGATCCGCCAACTGGACGTGCGCCGCCAGCAGGTGCTGATCGAAGCCATCGTCGTCGAACTGAGCGACAAGGCCGTTCGCGACCTGGGCGTGCAGTGGCTGATGGCGGGCGAGCAGGGCGTCGGCCTGACCAACTATTCCGATCGTGCGGCGCCGCTGGTTCCCATTGCGGGCGGGGCGGCGGCGGGGCAGTTGGACAAGGACGATCCCCTGCGCGAGCGGTTGCAGAACCTGGCCCTCAACAGCCTGCTGGGCGCCAACGGCTTTGTCGGCGGGGCGGGCGGCAAATGGGGCGACGGCCTGTTCGGCTTCATCATCAATGCGGCCAAGACGGACGCGGGCTCCAACCTGCTGCAAACCCCGTCGATCATGACGCTGGACAATGAAGAGGCGACCTTCCTGGTCGGGCAGGAGGTGCCGATCACCACCGGCCAGACCATCCTGGACGGCAACTCCAACCCCTTCACCACGACCGAGCGCAAGGACATCGGCGTGCGCCTGACGGTCCGGCCCCAGATCAATGCGGGCGGCTCCATCACCCTGACGCTGCGGCAGGAGGTGTCGAGCATCAACGGTCTGCTGACCAGCGGCGCCAACGACCTGATCCTGGACAAGCGCGAGCTGGAGACGACGCTGGTCGTCGATGACGGCGACATCGCCGTAGCGGGCGGCCTGCTGGATCAGAACGACCGGCTGGAGACGAGCAAGGTTCCCGGCCTGGGCGACATTCCGGGCGTCGGCGTCCTGTTCCGCTCGACCAGTCGCGAGCGGGGGCGGACCAATCTGATGGTCTTCCTTCGCCCGACCATCCTGCGCACCACGGCGGATGCGCAGGGTCTGGCGGCGGATCGCTGGGGCTATATGCGCGGCGAGCAGCAGCGGGTTCACCCGGACCGCGAGCCGAGCCTGGACGCCCTGTTGCGTGACTATATGCAGGCGCAGCCGCCCGCGGCTCCCGTGGCGGGCGAACCTCTGGTCATCGCTCCCGTGGCGCCGGTCGCGGCCCAGCCGCTGCCGCCCGTGGCGGGGGCCGCCCGGTGATCACCGTCGTCGATCCGCGTCTGCCCTACGGCTTCGCCAAGACCCACGGCGTGCTGCTGCTGGCGGCGGGGGAGGTGATGGCGGTGGGCGTACGCGAGGGCGCTGATCCGCTGGCGCTGGTCGAGGCGCGCCGCGCGCTGGGCCGTCCGCTGGAGGCGACGCCTCTCAGCGCCGCCGCCTTCGATCGCAAGCTGTCAGAGGTCTATGCGGGCGAGCAACTGACGGCGGCCGACGGCGACGACCTGTCCCTGCCGGTCGGCCTCGACAGTCTGGTGGACGATATTCCGGCGGCGGCGGACCTGCTGGACGCGACGGACGATGCGCCGGTCATCCGCCTGATCAACGGCGTCATCGCCGAGGCCGCCCGCATCGGCGCCTCGGACGTGCATCTGGAAAGCTATGAGACGCGCCTGCTGGTGCGGATGCGGGTGGACGGGGTGCTGCGCGAGGCGCTGAGCCTGAACCCGCGCGTGGCGCCGCTGCTGGTGTCGCGCATCAAGGTCATGGCGCGGCTGGACATCGCCGAGAAGCGCAAGCCGCAGGACGGACGTATTCCCCTGACGCTGGGCGGTAAGTCTCTGGATGTGCGCGTCTCGACCCTGCCGTCGCGGGCGGGCGAGCGGGTGGTGCTGCGGATTCTGGACAAGGATCAGGCCGGGCTGACGCTGGATCGGCTGGGCATGGACCCGGCCGCGCTGGAGGCCTTCCGCCATGCGCTGGCCGAGCCGAACGGCATCATCCTCGTCACCGGCCCGACGGGCTCGGGCAAGACGACCAGCCTCTATGCCGGGCTGGCGCCGCTGAACGACGGATCGCGCAACATACTGACGGTCGAAGACCCGGTCGAATACGCCATCGAAGGCGTGGGCCAGACGCAGGTGAACCCCAAGGTCGGCATGACCTTCGCCGCCGGTCTGCGCGCCATCCTGCGTCAGGATCCGGACGTGGTCATGGTCGGCGAAATCCGCGACACGGAGACGGCGGCTATCGCCGTTCAGGCGTCGCTGACCGGCCACCTGGTGCTGTCGACGGTCCACACCAATGACGCGGCCGGGGCTGTGACGCGCCTGCGCGACATGGGGGTCGAGCCCTTCCTGCTGGCCTCGACCCTGCGGCTGGTGGTGGCGCAACGGCTGGTGCGGCGCCTGTGCCCGCATTGCCGGATCGAGGAGATGGCGGACAAGGCGACGGCGCGGCTGATCGGCGCCGAGGAAGGCGTGCGCGTCTGGCGGCCGCATGGCTGCGCCGACTGCGGTTCGACCGGCTATGTCGGACGCATCGGCCTTTATGAAACGCTGACGGTGGACGAGAAGGTGCGCCGCCTGATCGCCTCGGGCGCCGATGAGGACGCGGTGTTCGACGCAGCCTTCGCGCGCGGCGGGACGCTGGCCGACCGGGCGCGGACGCTGGTGCTGGAAGGCGTTACTTCGGTCGAGGAGGCCCTGCGCGTGGCGCGTCAGGAGACCGCCGCCGAAGAGGTCGCGGCCTGATGGGGGCCTTCGACTACATCGCCGCCGATGCGGCCGGGCGGACGGTCAGCGGCTCTGTGACCGCCGCCGACGAGGCGGCTGCGCGCAAGGCGCTGGCGAAGCGTCAGCTGGCGCCGTTGCAACTGTCGCCCGGTCGCTCGGGGACGGTCGCGACGTCGGCGAAGGCTGGCAAAGCCGGGCGGCTGTCGCCCAAGGCGCTGGCGCTGACGACGCGGCAACTGGCGACGCTGATCTCCGTCTCCCCGCTGGAGGAGGCGTTGCGGAACCTGATGCTTCAGGCCGACCGGCCGAACCTGCGCCGCGTGCTGGAAGGCGTCCACGCCGGGGTGATCGAGGGGCGGCGCCTGTCTGACGCCATGGGCCAGCAGGGCGCGGCCTTTCCGCCGCTGTATCGCGCCATGACGGCGGCGGGCGAGCAGTCAGGCGCGCTGCAACCCATTCTCGAACGGCTGGCCGACGGGCTGGAGCGGGACGAGGTGGTGCGCGGCAAGGTGCTGACGGCGCTGGTCTATCCGTGCGTGCTGGCGGTGGTGGCGCTGGGCGTCATCGTCGCCATGATGACCTACATCGTGCCCAAGGTGGTCGATCAGTTCGAGAGCATGGGCCAGACCCTGCCGCTGCTGACGCGGCTGGTCATCGGTCTGTCGGCCCTGATGCGCGACTGGGGCTGGCTGATGCTGTTGATGCTCGCGGCCGTGGTCGCCGCAGGGCTGATCGCGCGACGGCGCGAGGCGGTGCGGCTGAAGATGGACGCCTGGGTGCTCAGGCTGCCTCTGGTCGGGCGGCTGACGCGCGACCTGCACGGGGCGCGCATGGCCCGCACCCTGTCGATCATGATCGCGGCGGGCCTGCCGGTGCTGGAGGGGCTGACCATCACCGCCCGCACCGTCTCCAACCGCGCCCTGCGCCGCGCCACCGAACAGATGGCTGAGGCCGTGCGTGAAGGCGGGGGCCTGTCGGCCGCCATGCGCCGCGCCGATGTCTTCCCGCCCATCCTCGTCTACATGACCGCCTCCGGCGAAAGCAGCGGTCGGCTGGAGCCCATGCTGGAGCGAGCAGCCGACTATCTGGAGCGCGAATTCTCCAACTTCACCGCCGTTATGCTCAGCCTGCTGGAGCCGGCGATCATCGTGGTCATGGGCGGGATCGTCGCCGTGATCGTGCTGTCGATCCTGCTTCCCATTCTTCAGATCAACACCCTGGCCCTGGGGTGAGGAGACCTTCCATGCGTAGCGAAGATACTCAGGATAAACATCAGAAACGTCAGGGCTTCACCCTTGTCGAACTGATGGTCGTGATCGTCATCATCGGCCTGTTGGCGACGGTGGTGGCGATCAATGTTCTGCCCAGTCAGGACAAGGCCATGGTCGGCAAGGCGCGGGCCGACATCTCGGTGCTGGAGCAGGCGGTGGAGACCTATCGCCTCGACAACCTGACCTTCCCGACGGACCAGCAGGGGCTGAAGGCCCTGACCGCGCCGCCCGCCGATCTGGCGCGGCCGGAACGTTATCGCCAGGGCGGCTATGTGCGCCGCCTGCCGGAAGACCCGTGGGGCAATCCCTATCAGTACCGTCGCCTTAGCGCCCACGGAGGCCAGTTTGACATCTGGTCCTTCGGCGCCGACGGCCAGGAAGGGGGCGAGGGGAATGACGCCGACATCGGCAACTGGCAGGGCTGAGGCTCGCGCCTACTCGGCTTCATCGGTAGCCGTGGAAACGCCCAAACGCGCTCAAGTAGCGAGCCGCCGCGCGGTGAGCGGTAGCGCACGACAACTCGCTCAAGCAGCGCGCGCCCGAAGCGCGCGCGATAGCGAACAAAGAATGGGGTTCACCCTCGTCGAACTGATGGTGGTCATCGCCATCATCGGCGTGGCGGCGGGGGCGGTGATGTTGTCCATGCCGGACCCGCGCCCGACGCTGGCCGTCGAAGCCGAGCGGTTCGCCGCGCGCCTGACGCTGGCGCGGGAGGAGGCGGTGATGACAAATCGCCCGGTGGCTCTGCGCGCCGATGCGGCGGGCTATGGTTTCGAGAGTTTCGACGGCGCCGTCTGGACGCCTTTGACCGGCGTGCTGGCGCCCAAGGCGTGGGGCGAGGGCGCCGCCGCCGCCGGAGCCGCCCGCGCCGTGTTCGACCCTACCGGCGGGGCCGATGCCGCCAGCGTGCGGCTGGAACGCGATGGCCGATCCGTCACCGTCGCCATTGACGGGGCGGGCGAGGTGACGATCCATGAGTGAGGGTTCGTCCCGCGCGGGCTTCACCCTGATCGAGTGTCTGGTGGCGCTGGCTGTGTTCGGTCTGGCGGCCATGGCGCTGCTGAACCTGTCTGGCGAGAGCACGCGTTCGGCAGCGCGGGTCGAGACGCGGACGCTGGGCGGCATCGTCGCCGACAATGTGGCCGCCGAGGCGATGATCGCGCGCGACCTGCCCAGCGGCAGCACGGGCGGTCAGGCGTCGCTGGGCGGGCGCGAGTGGCGCTGGGTGCGGGTGGTCAGTGCGACGGATATGCCGGGCGTCGGCCGCATCGACGTGCGCGTCTTCGCCGATGAGGAACAGGCCGCCGAGCGCGTGCTGTTTCGGGCGGCGGGGGCATGAGGAAAGATCGCCTATCTGCTCAAGCAGCGAGCCGCCGCGCGGCTAGCGGTAGTGGAAGAAAGAGAGCCGGATTTACACTGGTCGAGGTGATGATCGCCCTGTTGATCTTCGCCCTGCTGGCGGGGGCGGGCGCGCTGGTGCTGGGGCAGTCGATCGACAATCGGTTCGCAGTGAAGGCGAACGCCGACCGCGTGGCGGCGCTGCAACGCACCCGCGCGCTGCTGCGCGCCGATCTGGCGCAGGCGACGGGACGGCGGGTGCGCGGGCCGACGGGGCGTCCGGCGCCTCAGGCGATCATGGGGCCGCAGTCGCCGGGCGATCCGCTGCTGGTGCTGGCCCGCAGCGGCTGGAGCAACCCGGACGGCGCGCCGCGCGCCTCGGTTCAAAGGGTCGAATATCGGCTGGTGGAGGATCGACTGGAGCGCCGCGTGGCCCCTTATCTGGACGGGGCGCGGGCCGGGCCGCCGCAGGTGCTGTATCGCGGGGTGAAGGACGCCCGCATCGCCTTCATCCAGAACGGGTCCGAGGCGCCCGCCTTCTCCGCCAGCAGCGACCGACCCCTGCCGGACGCGGTGCGGGTGACGCTGACGCTCGACGGTTTCGGCCCGGTCGAGCAACTGTTTCTGGTCGCCGCCGCATGAAGCCGGGCGCGCGCGATCGTCGAGGCATGGCCCTGCTGACCGTCCTGCTGCTGGTGGCGGTGATGGCGGCGCTGTGCGTGGTGCTGCTGGACGATGTGCGCTTCTCCGTGCGGCGCACGACCAACGCGGAGAGCCAGGCGCAGGCGCAAGCCTATGCGGCGGGAGCCGAAGCGCTGGCGCGGCGGCGGCTGTCCGACCTGGTCCGCGCCGATCCCGCGCGCACGCCGCTTCAGCCACAGTGGAACGGCCGCGTCTTCGCCCTGCCGCTGGAAGACGGCGAGGGGCGGGCGGTGATCCGCGACGGTCAGGCCTGCTTCAACCTGAACAGTCTGGTGCTGGGGCAGGGGGAGGATCTGATGGCCAGACCCGAAGGCGCGGCGCAGTTCATCGCCCTGGGCGAGGCGCTGGGCGCGCCTCGCGGGCGGATGGCGGCGGTCGCGGCGGCCCTGACCGACTGGATGGACGGCGACGATGTGGTGTCGCCGCAGGGGGCGGAGGACGCCGCCTACGCCAGCCGCCCTACGCCCTATCGCACCGGCGGAGTCATGCTGGCTGAGGTCAGTGAACTGCGCGCCGTGGCGGGGGTGGATGATGAACTCTATCGCCGGTTGAGGCCCTATCTGTGCGCCTTGCCCGAGGCGCGCCTGTCGCCTCTGAACGTCAACACGCTGGAGGCGCAGGACGCTGTGCTGCTGGTCGCCATCAGTCGAGGCGTGGTGGGGCTGAATGCGGCCAAGGCGGCTATCGCCGCGCGCCCGGCGACCGGCTGGAGCAGTCCTGACGCCTTCTGGGCACAGCCCGCCCTGTCCGGCGTGGTCGTCGACGAAGAGACCAAGGGCCAGATCACCCTGGCCACCCGCTATTTCGACCTGAGGGTCGAGATCGAGCACGGCGACGCCCGCGCCGTCCGCACCGCCCTGATCCACGTCGCGCCCGACGGCGTGGCGCGCACCGTCATCCGTCGCTGGACGCCTGAAGAATGAGCATGGAAGAATGAGCCACGCCCGCATCCTGTTCATCCCGACTAACGCAACCTTGCCCGCGCGTTTCCTGCTGGTCGATCGCGAGGGCCGTGTCGTCGGACGTGGCGAGCTGGACCCGCATCAGGCCGAGGCGCCACCGCCGCTGCGGACCATCGCCGTAGCGCCGGGCGCCGACGTCATGACGCGCTGGCTGGAGTTGCCGCCGGGCAATATGGCGCAGGCCAGAGCCGCCGCGCGCTGGGCCTTGCGCGATCAAGCGGCGGGCGAGGTGGAGGGGCTGGACGTTGCGCTGGGCGCGCCTGCAGACGGCGGCCCGCGGCTGACGGCGGCGGTGTCGGCCAAGCTGCTGCAGGCGTGGCTGCGCTGGATGGAGACCTTCGACATTCGTCCCGAGGCCGTCGTGCCGGATAATCTGTGCCTGCCTGCGCCGCTGGAGGCCGAGACCCTGACCGCCGCGCAGGTCGGCGCTGACGTGGCGCTGCGCGGCGTAGCCTTCGCCGCGACCGTGCAGGCCGATCTGGCGGAGGCGATTGCGACCGGGCGCGCTCTGGACTGGCTGGAGGGCGAGGCGCTGGACGCAGCGCTGGCGGCAGGGGCGCTGGGGGCGCCGGTCGACCTGTTGCAGGTCCATGACCGGCGTGAGCGGGGGCAGGCGGTCAAGGGCTGGCGATTGGCGGCCGGTCTGGCGGCGGCGCTGCTGATCTCGCCTTTGGTGCTGATGGCGGCGGAGGGGCTGCGCGACCGGGCGGCGGCTGAGCGCGCCGGAGCGGACGCCAAGGCCGGAGCGGTGAAGCTCTATCCCGAACTGGCGACGGCGGACGACCCGGCGCCGGAGGCCCTGCGCCGCCTCGACGCCGGAGCGCCGCCGGGCGGAACCGCGCGCGCCCTGGCCGCCGTCTTCGTCGCCGTCGAGCGTGTGCCGGGCGCCGAAGTGGACGACGCGACACTGGGCGGCGAAGGGCTGCGCGTCACCCTGGCCCATCCGACGTTCAATGATTTGGACGCCGTGCGCGCCGATCTGGCCGAGGCGGGTCTGGCGGTGGTCGACGAAACCTCGGCCGAGGAAGCCGGTCGCATGGTCAGCACCCTCACGATCGGAGCCGCCCGATGAAGGCCCTGTTCTCTTCCGTCGTCGCCTGGTGGGACGGCCGGTCGCTGCGCGAGCGGCGGATGCTGGCGGTCATGGGCGCGCTGGTGCTGGGCGTCGTCGGCTGGCTGGGCGTGGTGCGGCCGCTGGACGGCTGGCAGGCGGATCAGGCGCGCGCTCGCGTCGCCGCCGAGCGGCAGTTGGGGCAGATCGAGACGGCGGTGGTCCAACGCGGCGAGACGCCGACGGCGGCGGTCGATCTTCAGGCTCTGGTCGCTTCCACCGCGACGGCGACGGGGGTGCAGCCGACGCTGGGCATGTCCGAGGGCGGGCGGCTGGGCTTCCGGCTGGATCGTGTGACGACCGCCCAGGCCTTCGGCTGGCTGGCGGCGCTGGAGCAGGGCGGGGCGCGCATCGAGGAACTGGGCGTGGTCGAGAGCCCGGACGGGACGCTGGGCGTGACGGGCGCGCTGGCGTCCGGCGGCTGATCGGGCCGCGCTTTTCGGTCGAGGCTGGTCGTCGGTTGTAGACTTGGAGGGCGCGGCGAGGCAGGTATCGCAGCCATGATCTCTCGTCTGGTTCTTCCCCTGGTCAGCGCGGTCGTCCTGGCGAGTTGCGTCTCTGCGCCTCGCGTCGAGACGCAGTTGTCCGCCGCCGTGCCCGCGAACGTGACCGTCTATCGCCTGTTGGAGGCCGAGACGCCGAGCGAGGCCGACCGCGCGGCGGCCGAGGCGGTGCGTCAGGCGCTGGCCGCGCGCGGCTGGCGCGAGGTGGACGACAAGGCCGCCTGGCGGGTCGAGACGGCCTATGCGGTGCGGCCCCAGAAGACCGGCGTTTTCACCGATGTCGACGCGCGCCAGGGCGAGTGGACGGATGCGCCGCGCCTGCCGCAATGGTGGAGCCAGGGCCGCCAATCGCACAGCCTGACCGTGATCCTGACCGGACCGGGAGATGAAGCGGGAGCCTATCGCGCCTCGGCCGTGGCGATCCTGGGGCGGCGTCAGGTGGAGAGCGCGCCGGGCCTGCTGGCCGAAGCGGCGGTGGCGCAGTTGGAAACGGCGGACTAGAGCAGGCCGCCTGCAGCTTCATTCCCCTTCCATGACCCTGGGCAGGGTCAGGATGAAGGTCGCGCCGGGCGAGCCGGGCTGGTGGCGGATGGTTCCGCCGTGGCGTTCGGCGACGGTGCGGACGAAGGCGAGACCCAGACCCGCGCCGCGATGATCGGCGCCGCCGTGACCGAAGGCCTGGAACAGCCGACGTGCGGCCTCTTCGGACAGGCCCGGTCCCTGGTCGCTGACGCTGAGGATGCAGACCGGACGACTGTCTTCCTCGGCGCCGGTCAGGCTGACCTGGATGACGCCGCCTTGGGGGCCGTATTTCAGCGCGTTGTCCAGCAGATTGGTGGTCAGTCGGCGCAGCAGGGCGGGGTCGCCCTGGACCAGGAACTCTTCTTCGCCGTCGGGCGTCAGGATGCGAACGCCCTTCTTCGACGCCTGGGGCCACAGGATGTCGGCGGCGTCCATCGCCACCTGGCCCAGATCCAGCAGCTCCGAGCGATAGGGCTGGCTTTCGGCGCGGGCCAACTGAACATAGCCTTCAGCTAGGTCCAGCGTCTGGCGGGCGTAGTCGGCGATGCGGCGCTCGACCATAGGATCCAGGCGCGGGGCTGGGCCGTCCAGCAGGGTCAGGATCGACACCTGGGGCGCGCGCATGTCGTGGCTGAGCAGTTGCAGGGCCTCGGCGCGCTGACGCTCGGCGGCGCGGAAACGGGTCATGTCGGCGAAGCGTACGATATGGCCGACGGGCTGCCCCTCGGCGTCGGTCAGCACGGATGCGGCGGCTTTCAGGATGCGGCCGTCGGGCGTGGTGATGTCGCCGGGGTCGCCCTCGAGATCGAGAAAGCGGCGCCAGGCTGGTTCGCCCAGCGACTGGAACAGAAGGGGCAGGTCGGCGCCGTCCTTCAGCCGTTCGCCGAACAGGGCCTCGGCCCGGTCGTTGGACAGGATGATGCGGGCGTGAGGGTCGGCCACCACCGTGGCGTCGGGCAGGCTTCGCAGGGCGTCGGAGATGAAGCGTTCCAGATCGCGCACCTGGCGCACGGCGGCGCGCAGGGCGTCCACCTGACGGGCCACGACGTCGCCGCCCTGGGCGCGGCCGATCAGGCGCACGCCGTCGCGTTCGAAGGCGTCGACTTCGCTCTGCATATAGGCCGAGGCGGCGGCCAGACGGCGCCAACTCCACAGCGGATAGGCCAGGGCCAACCCGGCCACCGCGGCCGAGGGCGGAAACCACAGGCCGCAAGCCAGGAAGGCGAAAGCGGCGGCGATCAGCGTCACGATGATCAAGCCGGCCCCCAGGGCCATGTTGGCCGCCGGGCGCAGCACCAGGAAGCCGGCGACCAGCAGGCCGAGCGGCAGAAGGGACAGGGCCAGAACCCAGCCGGGCGACAGGCTGCGCGGGCCGCCGCCCTCGATCAGGGTCTGGAGCAGGGCGGCCTGCACCTCGACGCCGGGGCGCAGTTCGCCGTGGGGCGTGGCCGGGGTGGCGTAGCGGTCGCCGAGGCCGGGCGCGGTCGCTCCGACCAGCACCAACCTGTCCTTCAGGAAGGCGGCGGGCGTCTCGCCGCTGAGCACGTCGGCGAAGGACAGGGTGCGGAATGCGCCGGGCGGGCCGCGATAGATCAGGGCCTCGGGCGCGGCGGCGAACAGGTCGCCGTTGTCGTGCGGTGCGGGCGAGGCGGGGACGACGCCCCTGGCGGCGGCCAGGGGCAGGATCAGGTGCGGCCAGGTCTGCTGGCCCGCTTGAAGATAGAGGGGCAGGCGGCGCACGGCGCCGTCGTCATCGACCGTCAGATTGACGTGGCCCAGGCCCGCCGCCGCCTCGGTCAGGCCGGGCGCGGGGGCGTCCTCGCGGAAGGCGGCCCCGTTCAGGCCGGGGGCGTCCAGCACCACGGGCAGGCGGACCTTGCCGTTGCGCGCCAGGGCGTCGGCCAGAGCGCGGTCTTGCGGGGAAGCTTCGGTGAACAGGACGTCGTAGGCGACAGGCCCCGCGCCCGCCTGAGTCAAGCGGTCGATCAGGCGGGCGTGCAGGTCGCGCGGCCAGGGCCATTGGCCCAGCGCCTCCAGGCTGCGGTCGTCGATGGCGATGATGACGATGTCCTGATCCGCCGGTCCCGCCTCGGCCCGCATCAGGGCGTCATAGACCAGGTGGTCGGCGCCGTCGGCGACGGGCGTTAGCGCCATCCAGCTGACCAGCAGGGCGGACAGCGCCGCCACCAGCCCCCATTCGACCAGGGCGCGACGGCCGGTCAGGCGGGCGCCGAGCCAGCCTCTCCAGCCGTCTTTCGGCCCTGCGGACGCGGGCACGGCCTTATCGCCCGATACGAAGCTGTTGCGGCTCGGACCAGGCTTCCAGCAGGCGGCCGAAACGATGGCGCGCGCCCTGCACCCGCCAACTGTAGACGCCCGGCGGCAGGTCGCTGAGGGTGAAGGCCTCGTCGGTCAGGCCGGGCTGGTCGATCAGCAGGGGACCGTCGGCGGTTCCATCCTCGGCCTCGCGCCACAGCTGGAAGCGGAAGGTCGCCGCGCCGACGCCCTCGGCCTCCCAGCGGAAGCGGTAGAAGCGGCGGCGGTCGCGCTGATCCAGGGCCGAGGCCAGACCGCCGACGCCGTTGCGGGCGCGGATGAAGCTGTAGGTCGTGGCCTTGCCCTCCAGCCCCTCGGGCGACAGGGCGGTCAGGCGCAGGAAGTAGGCGCCTTCCTCCATTTCGCCGAAGACCAGCGGGCCGCCGGGCGCGCTGTCGGCCTCGGCGAAGGCTTCGATCATGCCCGCGTCCTGGGCGACGCGGCCGCGATAGCGTTCGGCGCCGGGCAGGGACTGGATGTCGAAGGCGACCTGGGCCTGGGTCTGCGGCGCGTCGGGGCGAACCAGGGCGGGCGCGGGCAGAAGGGGCAGCAGGCGCACCGCGCCGGCGGCGGCGCTGACGCCCTGATCGGCGGCGGCCAGGGTTTCGGCGTCGCCCGACGCGATGGCGACGGCGCCTTCCAGAACCTCGGTGGTCGAACGGTCGGCGTCATCGTCGAAGGAAACGCGGAAGTCGGTGCCGCGCACGGCCGAGACCGAGACCGGGGTGCGGATGGCGAAGCCGCCGGGACGGCGACGGGGCGTGACGCGCGACTCGGCACGACCCGCCTCGACCGTCAGGGCGTGATCGACGGCGCCGTTGATGGCGTAGCGGCGCAGGCGGCTGACGCGCACGCGGCTGTTGGAGGGCACGACCACATGGCTGCCGTCCGACAGGGCCAGGCGGACGAAGGCGTTGGCGCCGGTGTTGAGGACGGCGCCTTCGCGCACGATCTGGCCGGCGGCGGGGGCGACGGAGCGGCCGTCCTGGTTCAGGCTTGTCGCGCCGCGGAAGCCGGCGATGCGCGCCTCGTCCGGATCGGCGCGCAGCAGATCGACCGGCAGGGCCAGGGTGCGCCCGATGGAGAGGCGGCGCGGGTTGGCGACCCGGTTCTCGCGCTGGACCCGGCGATAGTCGAGCGGCCGGTTCATATAGGCGGTCGCCAGGTCGATCAGGGTGTCGCCGCGGCGGACCACATAATCGAGCGTTTCAGCGGCAGGATCAGGCGCGTTGCGAGCCGGAGCCTGCGCCAGGGCCGGCGCTGCGGCCAAGGTCGCCGCGATCGCCAGGGCCGCCGCCCAATCCGTCTTCATTTCGCCACCTGCGCCGTCGTTCAGGCGTCTGGGCCGGGTTCGGCCCCTGCGACGCGCTCGAGACGATAACCGTAGCTGTAAATGGGGGTCAGGCGGAAGCCTCGCTCGGGCCGCAACTCCAGCTTGTTGCGGATGCGCGAGATGTGCATGTCCAGCGAGCGGCTGTTCAGGTCCGGCTCATTGCCCCACACCGTCTCCAGAATATAGGTTCGCGACAGCGCCCGATGCAGGTTGCGGAACAGCAGCAGCGCCAGGGCGTATTCCTTGGCCGTCAGGGCGACAGGCTGGCCGTCGCGGGTCACGGATCCGGCGGACTCGTTGAAGGACAGGCCGTCATAGACCTCGACGCCCGGCGTCGTCGGTTGAGCGTAGGCGCGGCGGATCAGGGCGTTGATCCGCGCGGCCAGCACCGGCTTGGACAGGGGCTTGGGCAGGTAGTCGTCGGCCCCGGCGTCCAGACCGGCGACTACGTCTTCATCCTCGGCGCGGCTGGTGACCAGCAGCATGGGCGGGGCGGGTTTCAGATTGGTGCGCGCCCAGGCCAGCACCTCCAGACCCGAACGGTCCGGCAGGTTCCAGTCGACGATCAGCATGTCGAAGGTGTCTTTGCGCAGGGCGGAGATCAGCGCCTGCCCACGCGAAAACAGAGTGGCGCGATACCCGGCGTCCTGAACGACCTCGGAGACGAACTCCAACTGGACGGGATCGTCATCTAATATCGCGATCTTCATACTTGTTACGCAGCTCCGGGGAGAACGCTGGAGTCATAGCCCCGGTTGCTCAGCTTTAGAGCAATGTAAAATGTAAAATATGGTCACCCCTCGGCGCGTCTTGGCGGGGACGCCGGCGTGGGGGTCAGGCGCAGGGCCTGGTCCCGACACAGGGCCTTGATCCAGCGGCGAACCGTCTTCAGTCGCGCCGTGCCGTGAACCTCGCGGTGGGTGCTGAGCCAGAAGCGGCGCTCGATCAGCACTTCGTCCGCCAGAACCCGCGTCAGCCCCTCGGCCAGGAAGCAGGGCAGGACGCCGATGCCGCCGCCCGCCGCCACCATGTCCCGCTGGGCCCGGATCGAGGAAGAGGCCAGTCGCGGGCGCAGGTGCGGACGGATCTCGTCCAGATAATGTAACTCGGGCGCATAGATCAGGTCGTCGACGTATCCGACCATGTCGAAGCGGCTCAGGTCGTCGATGCTCTGCGGCGCGCCGTGTTGCTGAAGATGCTGCGGCGAGGCGTAGAGCGCCAGTTGATAGGTCGTCAGCGGCTCGACGATCAGGCGCGGCCCGGCGGCGGGGCTGAGGGTGATGGCCATGTCCACCTCGCGGCGGCTGGGCGACAGGAAGCCGGAACTGGCCGCCAGTTCGACGTTCAGCCCCGGGTGCGCCGCCAGCAGACCGGGCAGGGCGGGGGCCAGCACCGCGCCGCCGAAGCCTTCAGAGGCGCTGATCCGCACGGCGCCCGCGATCAGGTCGGGCTGGGTGACGCGACCGGCGGCCTCCATCGCGCTTTCGGCGTCCAGCGCCCGCTCCAGCAGTTGGGCGCCGGTGGCCGTCAGGTGCAGACCGGCCGCCGAGCGCACCAGCAGGGTCGACTTCAGCGCCGTCTCCAGCCGCGCGACGCGCCGCCCGACGGTGGCCGCGTCCACGCCCAGCCGCTGCGCCGCCGTGGCCAGCGACCCGGCGCGGGCGGCCGCCAGAAACACTCTCAGATCATCCCAGTCGAACATATGCAGATATGCGCATCATCACCTGCAAGATTGCAATGGGCCTGACCGGCCCGCTCTGCTAGGGCAGGCTCACGAAGAACCATAATCATCGGGAGAGACGTTCAATGCGCGATATTCGCCACTTCATCGACGGTGCGGCTTTTGATGGGGCGTCGGGCCGCTTCGGCGACGTCTTCAACCCCAACACCGGCGAGGTTCAGGCCCGCGTCCAACTGGCGACGCCGTCGGAACTGGACCGCGCGGTCCAGTCGGCGCAGGCCGCCTTTGAAGGCTGGTCCTCGACCAACCCGCAGCGCCGCGCCCGCGTCATGTTCGAGTTCAAGCGCCTGGTCGAGGCGAACATGAACGAACTGGCCGAACTGCTGTCCAGCGAGCACGGCAAGGTCATCGCCGACTCCAAGGGCGACATCCAGCGCGGTCTGGAAGTGATCGAGTTCGCCTGCGGCATCCCGCACGCCTCGAAGGGCGAATACACCTATGGCGCCGGTCCGGGCATCGACGTCTATTCCATGCGCCAGCCGCTGGGCGTGGTGGCGGGCATCACCCCGTTCAACTTCCCCGGCATGATCCCGATGTGGATGTTCGGCGTGGCCATCGCCGCGGGCAACACCTTCATCCTGAAGCCGTCCGAGCGTGACCCGTCCCTGCCGGTGCGTCTGGGCGAGCTGATGATGGAAGCGGGCGCGCCCAAGGGCGTGCTGAACGTCGTCCACGGCGACAAGGTGGCGGTCGACTCCATCCTCGAACACCCGCTGGTTCACGCCGTCAGCTTCGTCGGTTCGTCCGACATCGCCCACTACGTCTTCCAGAAGGGCGCGGCCCACGGCAAGCGCGTCCAGGCCATGGGCGGCGCCAAGAACCACGGCATCGTCCTGCCTGACGCCGACATGGATCAGGTCATCAAGGATCTGACCGGCGCGGCCTATGGCTCGGCCGGCGAACGCTGTATGGCCCTGCCGGTCGTGGTGCCGGTCGGTCAGCGCACGGCGGATGAGCTGCGCGAGCGTCTGGTCTCGGAAATCCCGAACCTGCGCCTCGGCGTCTCGACCGACGCCGAGGCCCACTATGGCCCCGTCGTCACCCAGACCCACAAGGACAAGGTTCTGGGCTGGATCAACAAGGGCGTGGAAGAAGGCGCTGAACTGGTCGTCGACGGCCGCGAGTTCAGCCTGCAGGGCCACGAGAAGGGCTTCTTCATCGGCCCGTCACTGTTCGACCACGTCAAGCCGGAGATGGAATCCTACAAGGAAGAGATCTTCGGCCCGGTGCTGCAGATCATGCGCGCCGCCAGCTTCGAGGAGGCCCTGAGCCTGCCGAGCAAGCACCAGTACGGCAACGGCGTCGCCATCTTCACCCAGAACGGCCGCGCGGCCCGCGACTTCGCCGCCCGCGTCAACGTGGGCATGGTCGGCATCAACGTGCCGATCCCGGTGCCGGTGGCCTATCACTCGTTCGGCGGCTGGAAGCGTTCGGCCTTCGGCGACATCAACCAGCACGGCATGGAAGGCGTCCGCTTCTGGACCAAGACCAAGACCGTGACGGCCCGCTGGCCGGATAGCGATCTGGAGCACGCGGATAGCAGCTTCGTCATTCCGACGATGGGCTAAACATCTTTCCTCCCTGTTCGCGCAGCGAATGGGGAGGTGGATCGGCGGCGCAGCCGACGAGACGGAGGGGCGAATCCCGTCAACCGTCTGCGCCGCCCCCTCCACCGCTTCGCGGTCCCCCTCCCCACCAGTGGGGAGGAAAGACATCAGATGAGCGTATACGGGATTACCCCCCGCTCATTCTCCGGCACGGCCAGCGTGCGGTCGATCGGCGGAAACGCCCGCTGGGTGCAGTCCGTTCGCTCGCAGATGCGGCAGTTCACCCCCATGCGCGTCGGCGGACCGTTCAGGTCCAGCCCGTCCGCATAGACCAACTGCGCTGCGTGCTCGATCTCGCACCCCAGTCCCAGCGCATAGCGCCGGTCCGGCTCCAGAAACGACCCGCCCGGCTTGGACACGCTCTTGGCGAGGCAGACGTAGCGAGCGCCGTCCGGCATCTCCGACAGATTGACCAGGATGCGGTCCGGCGCGCTGAACGCTTCATGCACGTTCCACAGCGGGCAGGCGCCGCCGAAGCGGGCGAACTGGAAGCGCGTCGCGCTGTGCCGCTTGGTGATGTTGCCCGCCATATCCACCCGCGCGAAGTAGAAGGGCACGCCGCGCCAGCCCGGCCTCTGTAGCGTCGACAGCCGGTGGCAGGCCTGTTCGAAGCTGACGTGGAAGCGGTTGCGCAGGCGGTCCACGTCGTGCCGCAACTCGCGCGCCGCCTCTAGAAACGCGCGATAGGGCAGCAGCAGCGCCCCCGCCGCATAGTTGGCCAGACCGACCCGGCACACGTCGCGCGCGGCGGGAATGTCGAAGGCGGCGCGGTCCAGTTCGTGCTCGATCAGGTCCTCGAACCGCAGACGCACCAGCTGGTGCGCCATCTGGAAGGCGCGGGTGGCGCCCGGCAGGCTGGCGTCGACATAGAGGATGCGCGCGCCCGGATCGAAACGCCTCATGGCGCCGCGCCCCTGACCCGTGGCGACGCGCACGCCGCACAGGTCGTTCAGGGCGGCCTCCAACTCGCGCTCTGGGTGGGCGCCGTCGCCGAGGTTCAGCCGTGCGGCCAAGTCCTCTGCCGCCCGGTCCAGGGCGTCGATGTAGTTGTCGCGATAGTGGAAGAAGTCGCGCACCGCCTCATAGGGCAGGGCGGGGGCGGCGTCGGCGGCGTGTTCGTCGCGGCCCAGCGTCTCGTTCAGCGTCTTCAGCCGCTCGTCCAGACGACGATAGTCCTGATGCAGGGCCAGGAACTGTCGCGCCAGCCGGGGGGCGTTCATGGCCGCCTGCTTCAGCTCGCCGGCCGTCGGCGCCTCGGCGTGGCCCGCGACGTCGGTGGTCGCCTCGCGCAGGTCGGCGATCAGGCGGGCGTCGCCGTCCAGATCGAACAGGCTGGCGTCCACGTCGAAGGCGCGCGTCAGGGCGATCAGCACCCGCGCCGTGGCCGGGCGCTGGTTGGTCTCGATCTGCGACAGATAGGACGGCGACAGCGCCAGCCGCCCGGCGCACTGCTCCAGCGTCCAGCCGCGCGTCTCGCGCAGCTTGCGGACCTTGGTTCCGAGATAGAGTTTTTCAGCCATGGTTGTTGGGCATTGCAACTTTGCAAAAACACCTGTCCGCCTTGGCAGGCTTACGCACTTACGCAGGTTTTGCAAAGTTGCGATTGCCTTTCTGCGATGAAGCGGCTTGTTGGACCCTGAACGAAGTCAGGGAGTCGCTCCAACCATGAGCCAGGCCATCCTCGAGGAACTCGAGCGCCGTCGCGCCGCCGCCAAGCTGGGCGGGGGCGAGAAGCGTATCGCCAGCCAGCACGCCAAGGGCAAACTTACCGCCCGCGAACGCATCGGCGTCCTGCTGGACGAAGGCTCCTTCGAAGAGACCGACATGTTCGTGGAGCACCGCAGCCACGACTTCGGCATGGCCGAGCAGCGCATCCCCGGCGACGGCGTCGTCACCGGGCGTGGCACCATCAACGGCCGTCTGGTCTATGTCTTCTCGAAGGACTTCACGGTGTTCGGCGGCTCGCTGTCGGGCGCCCACGCGGCCAAGATCGTCAAGATCCAGAAGATGGCGCTGACGGCCGGTGCCCCGATCATCGGCCTGTTCGATGCGGGCGGCGCGCGCATTCAGGAAGGGGTGGAGTCGCTAGCCGGTTACGCCGACATCTTCCTGCAGAATACGCTGGCCTCGGGCGTCATCCCGCAGATTTCGGTCATCATGGGCCCGTGCGCGGGCGGCGACGTCTATTCGCCCGCCATCACCGACTTCATCTTCATGGTGAAGGACACCTCCTACATGTATGTGACCGGCCCCGACGTGGTGAAGACGGTCACCAACGAGGTCGTCAGCCACGAGGATCTGGGCGGCGCCCGCGTCCATGCGGGCAAGTCGGGGGTCGCCGACGGCGCCTTCGAGAACGATCTGGAGGCCCTGTCGGAGGTGCGCCGCCTGATCGGATTCCTGCCGCTGTCGAACCGCGAGACGCCGCCGGTCCGCGAAACCTATGACGAGCCGGATCGCGACGAGGCCTCGCTGGACACCCTGGTCCCGGCCAATCCGAACCAGCCCTATGACATGAAGGAACTGATCCTGAAGACGGTCGACGAGGCTGACTTCTTCGAGATCGGCGCCGACTTCGCCAAGAACATCATCTGCGGCTTCGGCCGTCTGGACGGCCAGCCGGTCGGCATCGTCGGCAACCAGCCCCAGACGCTGGCGGGGGTGCTGGATATCGACAGCAGCCGCAAGGCCGCGCGCTTCGTGCGCTTCTGCGACGCCTTCCACATCCCGCTGGTGACGTTCGTCGACGTGCCGGGCTTCATGCCGGGCACGAAGCAGGAATACGGCGCCCTGATCAAGCACGGCGCCAAGCTGCTGTTCGCCTATGCCGAGGCCACCGTGCCCAAGCTGACGGTCATCACGCGCAAGGCCTATGGCGGCGCCTATGACGTCATGAGTTCCAAGCACCTGCGCGGCGACGTCAACTACGCCTGGCCCACCGCCGAGATCGCGGTCATGGGCGCCAAGGGCGCGGTGGAGATCATCTTCCGCAAGGAGGCCGGCGATCCCGAGGCCCTGGCGGCGCGCGAGGCCGAATACAAGGAACGCTTCGCCAATCCGTTCGTCGCGGCTGGGCTTGGCTACATCGACGACGTCATCATGCCCCACGGCACCCGCCGTCGCCTGATCAAGGCGCTGAAGACGCTGAAGAACAAGACCCAGGAAAATCCCTGGAAGAAGCACGACAACATCCCGCTGTAAGGCCCAGAAATGTTCGATAAAATTCTGATCGCCAACCGAGGCGAGATCGCGGTTCGTGTCATCAAGACCTGCCGCCGCATGGGCATCAAGACGGTGGTCGTCTACTCCGACGCCGACGCCGGGTCGCTGGCGTGCGAGATGGCGGACGAGACGGTGCACATCGGGCCGTCGCCCGCCGCCCAGTCCTATCTGATCCAGGACAAGATCGTGGACGCCGTTAAGCAGACGGGGGCGCAGGCTGTGCACCCCGGTTTCGGCTTCCTGTCGGAGAACGCCAGCTTCGCGCGGCGGCTGAAGGCCGAGGGCATCGCCTTCATCGGGCCGAACCCCGAGGCGATCGACGCCATGGGCGACAAGATCACGTCCAAGAAGTTCGCCGCCGAGGCGGGCGTCTCGACCGTGCCGGGGCACATGGGCCTGATCGAAACGCCGGACGAGGCGGTGAAGATCGCGCGTGAGATCGGCTATCCGGTCATGATCAAGGCTTCGGCCGGGGGCGGGGGCAAGGGCATCCGCGTCGCCCATTCGGACGACGACATGGCCGAGGGCTTTGCCGCCGTGAAGGCCGAGGCGCTGAACGCCTTCGGCGACGACCGCGTCTTCCTCGAGAAGTTCATCGTCGACCCGCGCCACATCGAGATTCAGGTGCTGGGCGACAAGCACGGCAACGTCATTCACCTGTTCGAGCGCGAATGCTCGATCCAGCGCCGCAACCAGAAGGTCATCGAAGAGGCGCCGTCGCCCCTGCTGGACGAGGCGACCCGCGCGGCGATGGGGGCGCAGGCCGTCGCCCTGGCCAAGGCGGTGAACTATGACTCGGCGGGCACGGTCGAGTTCGTCGCCGGTCAGGACAAGAGCTTCTTCTTCCTGGAGATGAATACCCGTCTGCAGGTCGAGCATCCGGTGACGGAGCTGATCACCGGCGTCGATCTGGTCGAACAGATGATCCGCTCGGCCTGGGGCGAGCAACTGGCGATCAAGCAGGACGACCTGTCGATCAACGGCTGGGCCATCGAGAGCCGCATCTACGCCGAAGACCCCTATCGCGGCTTCCTGCCGTCGATCGGCCGTCTGGTCCGCTATGAGCAGCCGGAAGAGGGCGATCAGGGCGACTATACGGTCCGCAACGATTCCGGCGTCCGCGAGGGCGACGAGATCAGCATGTTCTACGACCCCATGATCGCCAAGCTGTGCGCCTGGGGCGAGACGCGCGACGACGCCGTGCGCGGCATGGCCCGCGCGCTGGAGGACACCCATCTGGCGGGTCTGGGCCACAATGTGCCCTTCCTGGCGGCGGTGATGGATCAGGAACGCTTCCAGTCCGGCGAACTGTCGACCAGCTACATCAAGGACGAGTTCCCCGAGGGCTTCCACGGTCTGACGCCCTCGGCCGAGCAGGTGAAGATCCTGATCGCCTCGGCCGTGGCCATGAACGAGGTTATCGCCGAACAGGACGGTGATCCCAGCGAGCGCACCGACTGGACCGTCCTGATCGACAAGACGGCCTATGAGGTCGAGGTCGGCTATGACGAGGCCGAAGACCTGATCGTCGCCATCGACGGCGAGGAGATTTCCCTTTCCGAGATCGACTGGCGGCCGGGTCTGTCGCTGTTCAAGGCGGTGCTGAACGAGGACGCCTTCACCACCGAGGTGAAGCGCGCCGCCGACGGGTTCGACATCCGCCACCGCGCGGCGCGGGCGCGGGTGCGCGTGCTGCGCCCCGACGTGGCGCATCTCTATGCCCTGCTGCCCGAGAAGCAGGCGGCGGACACGTCCAAGCTGGTGTTGTCGCCGATGCCGGGTCTGGTGGTCGACATCCCCGTGGTCGAGGGCCAGGAGGTCAAGTCCGGCGAGACCGTCGCCATCATCGAAGCCATGAAGATGCAGAACATCCTCAAGGCCGAGCGCGACGGCAAGGTGAAGGCGGTCAAGGCCAAGGCCGGCGACCCGGTCGCGGCTGACGATGTGCTGGTGGAGTTCGAGTAAATGACCGAGTTCGCCGTCCCGAACCCGCTGGAGTGGCGCGAAGCCGCCGTGAAGGCGCTGAAGGAGCGTCCGCTGGAAAGCCTCATCCACCTGGATGCGGACCAGCTGGCGACGAAGCCTCTGTATGGGACGGCGAATGGGGGCGAGCCTGTATTCGCGCCCCGGCCCTCGGATTCCGAAGGTCGGGCCTGGGACGTGCGGGCGCTGAACGAGGGCGAGGACGCTGACGCTCTGAACCGCGCCATTCTGACCGATCTGGAGAACGGGGCGGCCTCCGTCCTGATCGCCGGGCCGATCGCGGCGGACGCGGGCCGACTGGCGCGCGCGCTGGACGGGGTGGCGCTGGAGCTGGCGCCGGTGGCGCTGGACGCCGGGTTTGAGGGCGTGAAGGCGGCCGAAGCCCTGTCGGCGGTCGCCAAGGGTTCGCCCCGCGCGAAGCTGGCCTTCCACCTCGATCCGATCTCGGCCTATGCCGAGGCAGGCGGGGCGCCGGGCGACTTTGCAGCTGTTATGGCTGAGACGGCCAAGGCGGCGGCGACCCATGCCGCGACCTATCCCGAGGCGACGCTGTTCATGGCCTCGGGCCGTGCAGCGCATGAGGCGGGCGGCTCCATCGCGCAGGAGCTGGCCTTCGCCGCGTCGTCGGCTGTGGCCTATGTGAAGGCGGCCGTTGAAGCAGGTCTGTCGGCCGAGGCGGCGCTGAAGGGCGTCGTTCTGGGCGTGGCTGTGGACCAGAGCTATTTCGACTCTCTGGCCAAGATCCGTGCGCTGCGCCTGGTCTGGGCCAGTGTCACCAAGGCGTTCGGCGCCGAGGTTCCGGCGATCATCGAGGCGCGCTCGTCGCGGCGGATGCTGTCGGCGCGCGATCCGTGGCCGAACATGCTGCGCCTGACCGCCGCCGGGTTCGCAGGGGCTGTGGGCGGGGCTGACGCGGTGGTGCTGGACGGCTTCACCCGCGCGGCGGGCCTGCCGGACGACTTCGCCAAGCGTCAGGCGCGCAACACCCAGTTGATCCTGATGGAGGAATCCAACCTGGGCCGCGTGGACGATCCGGCCAGCGGTTCCTGGTATCTGGACGCCCGCACGCGCGAATTGGCCGAGGCCGCCTGGGCCGAGTTTCAGGTCTATGAGGCTGAAGGCGGCGTGATCGCCTGTCTGGAGGGCGGGGTGATCCAACCCCGCATCGCCCGCGCTCGCGACATGGCTGAAAAAGCCATCAAGGACGGCGCCGCACAGATTATCGGCGTCACCAAATTCGTCGACCCGGACGTGCGTTCCGCGCCGGTGACGCCTGCGCCCGCTGTGGCCGCCATCGGGACGTTCGAGGCGCTGGCGCCTGTCCGCTTCGCCGCCGCCTTCGAGGAGGCCGCTCAATGAACTTTCCTGATTTCTCCAAGGTCCCCCTTGATCTGCGCGCGACCGACGCCGGGCCTGAGCGCGCGCCGTGGACCACGCCCGAGGGGCTGACGGTCGAGACGGCCTATGGGCCGGAGGCGCTGGACGGGCTGGACTTCATCCACGGACTGCCGGGCTTCGCGCCCTTCGTGCGCGGGCCGTATCCGACCATGTATGCGGGCGCGCCGTGGACGATCCGCCAATATGCGGGCTTCTCGACCGCCGAGGAGTCCAACGCCTTCTATCGCCGCAACCTGGCCGCCGGTCAGAAGGGCCTGTCTGTCGCCTTCGATCTGGCCACCCACCGGGGCTATGACAGCGACCACCCGCGGGTGAAGGGCGACGTCGGCATGGCGGGCGTGGCTATCGACAGCATTCTGGACATGCGGACCCTGTTCGACGGCATCCCGCTGGACCAGATGTCGGTGTCCATGACCATGAACGGGGCGGTGCTGCCCATCCTGGCCCTCTACGTCGTGGCGGGCGAGGAGCAGGGCGTCGATCACGCCAAGCTGACCGGGACCATTCAGAACGACATTCTGAAGGAGTTCATGGTCCGCAACACCTACATCTATCCGCCCGCGCCCTCGATGCGGATCATCGCCGACATCTTCGAGTGGACGGCGAAGGAAACGCCCAAGTTCAACTCCATCTCCATCTCCGGCTATCACATGCAGGAGGCGGGGGCGTCCGCGGACATCGAACTGGCCTACACCCTGTCGGACGGCATCGAATACCTGCGCGCGGGCAAGGCGGCGGGCATGGAGATCGACCGGTTCGCACCGCGCCTGAGCTTCTTCTGGGCCATCGGCATGAACTACTTCATGGAGGTGGCCAAGATGCGCGCCGGCCGCCTGCTGTGGGCCGAGGCGGTGAAGCGGGAAGGGGGCGTCAATCCGAAGTCCCTGTCCCTGCGGACCCACTGTCAGACCTCGGGCTGGTCGCTGGCGGCGCAGGACGTGTTCAACAATGTGCCGCGCACCATGGTCGAGTGCATGGCGGCGGCGGGCGGCCAGACGCAGAGCCTGCACACCAATGCGCTGGACGAGGCCCTGGCCCTGCCGACCGACTTCTCGGCCCGGATCGCGCGCAACACGCAGATTCTGGCGCAGGCCGAGACGGGCCTGACCCGCGTCATCGACCCGTGGGGCGGCAGCTTCTACGTCGAGCGCCTGACGCAGGAGCTGGCGACAAAGGCTCGTGCCCTGATGGAAGAGGTCGAGGCCTACGGCGGCATGGCCAAGGCCATCGAGGCGGGCATCCCCAAGCTGCGGATCGAAGAGTCCGCCGCCAAGACGCAGGCCCGCATCGATACCGGCCAGCAGACGGTCGTGGGCGTGAACAAATATCTGAACCCCGTGGTCGACGACATTCCGATGCTGAAGGTCGACAACGCCGAGGTGCGCGCCCGCCAGATCGAGAAGTTGCAACGCCTGAAGGCCGAGCGGGACGAGGCGGCGACGCAGGCCGCCCTCAACGCCCTGACCGAGGGCGCGCGCGGCAATGAAAACCTGATGGAGCTGGCGGTGCGGGCGGCCCGCGCCAAGGCCACCGTTGGCGAAATCTCCGACGCGCTGGAGGCCGCCTTCGGTCGTCACATCGCCACGGTGAAGACGGTCTCGGGCGTCTATGCGAAAGAGGCCGGGAACGATCCCAAGATCGCCCGCGCCCGCGAAATGGTCGCCGCCTTCGTCGAGAACGACGGCGGCCCGCCGCGCATCCTGATCGCCAAGCTGGGGCAGGACGGCCACGACCGAGGCCAGAAGGTCGTCGCCACCGGCTATGGCGACATCGGTTTCGACGTGACGGCCGGTTCCCTGTTCCAGACGCCCGCCGAGGCGGCCAAGGATGCGGTCGAGAAGAACGCCCACGCGGTCGGCGCCTCGTCGCTGGCGGCCGGGCACCTGACGCTGGTGCCGGAGCTGAAGGCCGAACTGGCCAAGCTGGGGCGCGAGGACATCATGATCGTGGTCGGCGGCGTCATCCCGCCTGCAGATGTGCAGCCCCTGCTCGATATGGGCGCGGCGGCGGTCTATCCGCCCGGCTCGGTGATCGCCGAGACGGCTGTAGACCTGATCGAAAAGCTGAACCAGCGTCTGGGTTACGCCCAGCCGACACCTGTGGAGACGAAGAAGTGATCGGCAACCTGAACCACGTCGGCGTCGCCACGCCCTCCATCGCCGAGTCGATCAAGCTGTATCGCGACGTGCTGGGCGCAACGAAGATCGGCGAGCCGTTCGACCTGCCCGCGCAGGGCGTGAAGGTCTGCTTCATCGACACGCCGACGGCCCAGATCGAACTGATCGAGCCGTTCGACGAGACCAGCCCGATCACCGGCTTTCTGGCCAAGAACCCCAAGGGCGGACAGCACCACGTCTGCTTCGAGGTGGCCGACATCCACGCGGCCATCGCCGAAATGCGCGCCAAGGGCATGACCATTCTGGGCACGGGCGAGCCCCGCATCGGCGCGCACGGCACGCCGGTGGTGTTCCTGCATCCCAAGGAGATGGGCGGGGTGCTGATCGAACTGATGGAGACGCCGAAGGGCGATCACTAAAACACAAAGGCCCGGTCGCGAGACCGGGCCTTTTCATTGATCAGTACAGGATCTTCCGCAGGCTGATCCTGAACGTCCGGCCCAGCGGGTCGAGGTAGTCGGGCTGATAGGACAGCGGCGTTTCGCCCAGGCCGTCGCGGACCTTTAGGCGCTGGTCGAAGATGTTCTCGACGCCGACGCTGACGCGGGCGCCCTTCAGCCACGGATAGCGGGAGACCAGGTTCTCGCGCGACGACAGGTCGGCGAACAGGTTCAGGTTCACTGTCGTCAGGTCCGAGAAGCTCAGGTCATCGTCGGGCGAGGCGCCGCCGTTGATGCGGGTGGATTCCTTCCAATTGGCGTTCAGGAAGCCGCCCATACCGCTCTTGAAGGCGCCCATCTGCAACTGGACCTCGTTGCGGGACTGGCCGCCGCGCGCGCCGATGGCGGCGCCGTCCAGCAGGTCGAGCACCGGCAGGCCGTCGCGGATCGTGATCTCATCCTGGATGCGATAGGTGTGATACAGCGAGACGTTGAACCGCCCCTGACCCGGCATCATGCCGCCGCCCCGGTTGCGCCCGCCGCCTGACTGCATCCGCATTCCGCCGCCAGGGGGCGGGCCGCCCGCGTTGTGTCCTCCCGGAGGCGGGCCGCCCTCGACACGCATGACGGTCGGCGCGCCGCCGCCGGGCCCGCGCTGGCCGCCGCCGCTGCGTGCGTTCATGCGCTCCATGGCGGAGGGATCCGGCTTGCCGAAGGCGGTCGAGAAGTTCAGGCCCCAGCGAATTTCCTGCTGCTCGGCCTTCTGGAAGTTCAGCGGTCGGGCGTCGATCGACAGCAGGTTGCCGTCCAGATCGCGCGTGAAGCGCTCGGGCAGGGCGGCTTCCAGTTCCGGCGTGATGGTCGGGAAGGAGGCGATGGAGCCTTCCGTCTCGGTCCGGGTATAGTTGGCCGTGAAGCGCAGATCCTTGTCCTTCAGCGGGGTCAGGTTGACGCCGAACTTCAGGACTCGCTTGGTCTCTTCGGACAGGTTGGGGTTGCCGCCCTCGATGCGGATGATGTTGACCGACTGGCCGGTGGCGAAGTCATAGACCGGCACGTTCGGGGTCGACAGCGTCGGGTCGTTTAACTGCGACATCGACGGGGCCTTCTGCTCGTCGGCCCAGCTGGCGGTGAAGTTGACCGGCTCCCACGGCGACCAGTTCAGCCCGACCGTATATGCCGACAGGCCGCCGAAGTCGGACAGGTCTTCATAGGCCAGGTTCAGATTGGCCGACAGGTCGCCCAGCGCGCCAAACACCTCGCGGTCGCGGCTGGCGATCGGCAGGTTGAAGTTGCCCGAGGCGCTGGTCCGGTCGCGCGACAGGGAGCGTTCAGAGAAGACGCTGGCCTGCTGCTCCTCGGAGAAGCGCAGGGTCTCGGAGTCCAGCGACTGGCTGTCGAAGCCGACCTTGAAGGTGGAGGTCAGCGATCCGGCTGGACCTTCCCAGGCCGTGCCGTTGATGACGCCCTCGACGCTGGTCTTGCTGGAGATGGAGCGCGCCGTGTCGAACGGGTTGGTCGGCAACTGGCCCAGATCGCCGAACGGGTCGATGGTTCCCGCCGTCACGCCCGCCTGCAGGGCGTCGTCGTTGAGGCCCCGGCCGGTGCGAGTCTTGGTCTCGGTGCGGTCGTAGCCGCCGTTCACCGTCCAGCGCCAGTCGCCCAGATAGCCGTCGACCAGGAAGCCCATTTGGCCCGACATGGTGTCCGTCTGTCGTCCCAGGGCGCCCGGCGCATCAATATAGCGGTGCAGCAGGACGTCGCCGACGAAGGGCGAATAGGGGCTGGCCGAGGGCAGAGCTAGGCTGAGGCCCGGCAGGCCCAGGTAGGAGAAGCTGGAAGTGTCCTCCAGTTCGCCGCTGAGCGTCAGCGACATGGTCTGGTTCAGGTCGCGCACCAGGGAGCCGGAGATGGAGCTGTTCTCACGCTTGGGCGACAAGGTGCGATAGGCGGTCAGGTCGTCGGTGCGCGGCCCGACGCCGAAGTCGGACAGGGCGGCGCCGCCTGCCGCGCCCGCCCCGACCGAGGCGGTGCTCACGCTCTGGCCCAGAAGGGCCGACAGGGCGGGGTCGATCTCGCCGCCGCCGGGCGCGGTGACATTGCCCATCAGGTCGTAGGGAACGCCATCGCGGGTGATGTTGCGTTCGGTTTCGAACAGGGGGGTGTCGCGCTCGTACTCCAGGTCCAGCGTCCAACGCTGCTTGCCCGAGATGCGCAGGATGTTGCTTTCCAGGTCGGTCATGGTGCGGCCGCCCTGGTCGGGACGACGGGCGGTGGCCTGCATGGTGACGGAGCGGAAGTCGGCCTTCAGCACGAAGTTCACGACCCGCTGGTCGGCGCTGTAGCCGTAGGACAGGGCGGTTTCTTCGGGCAGGATCTCGGTGCGCTCGATGGCCTCGGGCGGGATGCCGCGAATCTCGCGGAAGCCCGAGATGCGCCGTCCGTTGACCAGGAAGACCGGCGAGCCGCCGCGCGAACTGCGCGTCACCGGCTCCAGCAGGGTCATCAGCTCTTCGATGCTGCTGGCGCCGTAGGCCTTGATCTGCTCCTCGTCGAGGGTCAGTTCGGGCTCATAGTCGCCCAGGGCCGCGCCGCGCCGGGCGGTGGTGACGGTCTCCAGCGTGCCCAGGTCATAGGCGCCGTCGTCCAGCTCTTCCTGCGGGACCGGGGTCGCCGTCTGGGCGGGCGTGGACTGCGGCGGAGCGGCGGGCGCCGCCGTGTCGGCAGGGGACAGGGAGGCGAGGGCGAACAGCAAGGCGACTGGCGACATGTCGAGTCCTAAAGGCAACCGGAAAACAGGCACGCTCGCGACCGACGCCCTGTCCCGTCGATCGCATCGACTCGATTAAAGAACGATGTGCGCCGAAAAGGGGCGCGTTCGCTCTCCCGGATTAAACTCCTGTAATACGGGGCTTAGTCCTGTCCGAACCGACAAGACTCCAACGGACGGAGGGGCGGAATCCGTCGGATCCCGCCCCTCGTTTTTTGCAACGGCGAAGAAACCTTAGAAGCGGGCGCGCACGCCCACCGTCAGGTTGCGGCCGCGCAGAGGCGCCGTCTCGGCCAGGAAGGAGGCGTGGTTGAACGCCGTCTCGTCCAGCAGATTGGTCCCACGCAGGAAGATTTGCGAGCGCACCGGCCCCAGGTCGATGTCATAGGCCACGGTGGCGTTGACCATGTTGTAGCCCGGCGTCTCGTGCTCGAAGGCGGCGATGTCGGTCTGCTTGAAGGTGCGGCTGTATTCGACGTCGCCGGACCACGGTCCCTGGAAGGCGGCCAGGCGCACGCCTGCCCGCGCCGCCGGGATGCGGGGCAGGGCGCCGCCGTCGCCCTTCAGCTCGCCCTGGACGTAGTCGCCGAACACCGTGCCCGACAGCCACGAGGTGAACTGTTGCGTCAGCTCGCCCTCGATGCCGGTGAAGGTCGCGTCGGCCTGACTGTAGCGGATCAGGCGGAAGTCCTCGAACTGGTCCAGCGTCCGGGCGAAGATGTAGTCGTCATAGATGTAGTGGTAGGCGCTGACCGAGCCGGTCAGGGCGCCTTCGGTCTTGCGCAGGGTCAGCTCGATGGAGTTGGCCGTCTCGACGTCTAAGTTGGTGTCGCCGATCTCATAGGTGTTGGTCGCCAGGTGAACGCCGTCGGCGTACAGTTCCTGGGCCGAGGGGGCGCGCTGTGAACGCGACAGCGACAGGGCGCCGGACCAGCCGGGGGTGAAGTGCCACACCGCCGCGCCCGAGATGGAGAAGGGCTTGTGCTCGGTATCCGGCAGACCGATGGCCGAGGTTTCCTGCCATTCCTGACGCAGGGCGCCTTCCAGGTGCCACAGGCCGATCTCGTACTCCTCCATCACGAACAGGCCGGTGTTCTTGGTCGTGCTGGGGGCCAGGAAGCTCTCCTCGCCGACGGCGGCGAAGTCGCTCTTGCTCAGTTGCAGGCCGACCACGCCGCGGAAGCCGGCGATCTCGCGGTGTTGGGCCTCTATGCGGCCGTCGTAGCCCTTGTTGGTGAAGGTGGTCGATACGACGCCTTCCTCCAGCTCGCTGTGTTCATAGTCGGTGTAGCCGGCGCGCAGGCGCACGTTCTCGATGCCCGGCAGCGGGTCGCGCAGTTCGCCGCGCAGGTCGACGCGGCGACTCTTCAGGCGGACCTCGGGGGCGGCGTGGTCGTGCTCGCCCTCATGTTCGTGCCCGTGATCGTCGTCGCCATGATCATGATCGTCGTGACCATGGTCGTGCCCGCCGCCGCAGTGCAGGTGGTCGCCGTGGGGGTGGCAGCCCTCATATTCGTGGCTGTGGCCGGCCAGGCCGTAGCGGCTGGTCTGTTCGGTATAGGCCGCGCCCAGATAGCCGCGCGACCCGATCCAGGAGGCGCCCAGCGTCGCGGTCGAGGTTTCGTTGTAGGAGCCGTCCAGGCGCGGCTCGTCCCAGCCGGGAACCTTGTAGTCGTCGGACTTGCGCGCCGCCGCCTCGACGCGGACGGCGAAGTTGCCGGCGCCGACCGTCAGGCCGACCACGCCCGCTTCCTCGTTGTCGACCGAGCCGCGACGGTATTCGGCCACGCCCTCGCCGCCGTTGGCCGGGACGCGGGTCGGGATCTTCTTGTCCAGCAGATTGACCGCCCCGCCGATGGCGCCGCCGCCGTAGAGCAGCGCCGCCGGGCCGCGCAGGATCTCGACGCCTTCTAGCAGCAGAGGTTCGCCGCTGACCGCGTGGTCGGGCGAGACTTCGGAGGCGTCCATCAGGCCCGCGCCCTCGCTCAGCACCTTGACGCGGGGCGAGGTCTGGCCGCGCACCACCGGGCGGCTGGCGCCGCCGCCGAAGGTGTCGGAGTTGACGCCGGGAATGCTGTTCAGGGTGTCGCCCAGGGTCGACTGGCGTCGGTGGACCAGATCGTCGCCGCTCAGCAGGGCGACGTGAGAGCCGACGTCGTCGCCCGCGCGGCCCAGGGGCAGGGCGCGCACCACGACTTCATCCACCTCATAGGCGTCGGCGGCGCGAGGGGCGTGATCATGCGGGTCGCCCTGTGACTGACGCTGCATGACGTCTTCGGCGAAGACTTCTTCCGCATAGGCTGGCGCAGCGACGCCCAGGCTGGTCAGCGCCGCCGCCCCCGCGGCGGTCAGCAGGAAGGTCCGAAATCGCATGTCACGCATCCCCGTTACAATGATGGGAGGCTTGATATGTTATAGTATATCATTACGCAAGCGCCCCCCCTGACGATTTCGTCCAAGCGGAGCCTTCACAAGCCCTCGACGTTGCAGCAGGGTCGCTGCTTCAAGGGGGCCTCCATGACCAGATCCGCCACGTTCCAGACCATCGCCATGACCGCTGCGTTCGGGTTGCTGGCTGCTGGGTGTTCTCAGGAAAAGCCAGCTGAGCCGACCTCGCCGATCGAGGCTCCAGCGGCTCAGAGCGCCGCCGCCGTCGGCTATGCCTGCGAAAGCGGCAAGACGATCGCCGTCGCCTATCCCGACGCCCAGACCGCCCGCGTGTCCTATGAAGGCAAGGACTACGTCCTGACCAACGTCGTCTCGGCCAGCGGCGCCCGCTATGCGGGGCAGGGGTTGGAATGGCACACGGCCAGCCGGGGCGAGCTGGAGAGCGGCGCGCTCAGCCGCGCTGGCCAAGGGGATCAGGCGGGCGGCGTCATCATCGAGCGTTGCAGCCGCCCGGTCGCCGCCGTGGCGCCGCCGCCGTCGGGCGCGCCGTGCGCCGCTGAAAACCTCCGCCTGACGGTGGAGGGCGGCGATGCGGGCATGGGTCATCGTCTCACCACCCTGGCGCTGCGCAATACCGGCGCCGACGCCTGCACCGTGACCGGCTATCCGTCCGTCAGCCTGCTCGACGGCGAGGGCAAGCTGCTGACCGGCGTGCGCGCGGTTCAGGCGCCGGGGAGCTACCTCGCCCAGGGCCGTGCTCCGGCGCCGGTCGAAATCCGCCCGCAGCAGGCCGCCTGGTTCGATCTGGCCTGGTCCGTCGTGCCGCATGAGGACAAGGGCGAGGCGACCTGCCCCTCGGCCAAGACGGTGCGCGTCACGGCGCCGGGCGCGGCGACGGCGATCGCCCTGCCGCTGGCCTTTACCCCCTGCGGCGGGCAGGTTGAGGTCAGTCCCCTGCGGTCCGTCGCCGACGCCTCGTCTCAGCCTGCTTCGGCGTCCGCAAACTAGGGGTTCAAACCTGCCCGAATTCAGCGTAGCGGAGCAAACATGACCCAAGATACGAACCTGGCCTTTTACGACCGCGTCTCCGCCGAACTGGCTGACATTCACGCCCAGGGGCTGACCAAGCCCGAGCGCGTCATCGCCTCCCGTCAGGGGCCGGTGATCTCCGTCAACGGCCGCGACGTGCTGAACTTCTGCGCCAACAACTATCTGGGCCTGGCGGGCGACGAGCGCGTCGCGCAGGCCGGGATCAAGGCGCAGGAAAAGTGGGGCGCGGGCACGGCCTCGGTGCGCTTCATCTGCGGCACGCTGGAAATCCACAAGGAGCTGGAGCGCGCGATCGCTGACTATCTCGGCTTTGAGGACGCCATCCTGTTCGCCGCCGCCTTTGACGCCAACGGCGGCATCTTCGAGCCGCTGTTCGGGGCCGAGGACGCCATCGTCTCGGACAGCCTGAACCACGCTTCCATCATCGACGGGGTGCGCCTGTCGAAGGCGCAACGCTATCGCTTCGCCAACTCGGACATGGCCGATCTGGAAGCCAAGCTGAAGGAGGCGCGCGCCGCCGGCGCCCGCAACATCATCATCGCGACTGACGGCGCCTTCTCGATGGACGGCTATATCGGCAAGATCGACCAGATCCGCGCCCTGGCCGACCAGTATCAGGCCCTGATCATGGTCGACGACTGCCACGCGACCGGCTTCCTGGGCGACAAGGGCAAGGGCTCGTTCGCGCATTGCGGGGTCGAGGTCGACTTCGTCACCGGCACCTTCGGCAAGGCGCTGGGCGGCGCCATGGGGGGCTTCATCTGCGCCCGGTCGAACGTGGTGGAGCTGCTGAAGCAGCGCGCGCGGCCCTATCTGTTCTCCAACGCCCTGGCGCCCGCCGTCTGCGGCTCGTCGCTGGAGGCCATCCGCATCGCCGCAGGGGATGAGGGCGACAAGCTGCGCGCTCAACTCTTCGCCAACGCCGCGCGCTTCCGTTCGGCCATGGCCGAGGCGGGCTTCGGCCTTCTGCCGGGCGAGCATCCGATCATTCCGGTCATGCTGGGCGACGCCAAGCTGGCGCAGGACATGGCGGCGCGGTTGCTGGAGCTGGGCGTCTATGTCATCGGCTTCAGCTTCCCGGTGGTGCCGCGCGGCCAGGCCCGCATCCGCACCCAGATGTCGGCGGCCCATACCTTTGAACAGATCGACGCCGCCGTCGCCGCCTTCACCCAGGCGGGCAAGGAACTGGGCGTCATCAAATAGGCGTTCGCCTGTATCGTCATGGCCGGCGACCGGCCGTGCCGGAATTAGAAAGCGTTTGAGGAAACGACATGGCTGACATGATGAAGGCCCTGGCCAAGACGAAACCGGCCGAAGGGCTGGAGCTGATCGACGCCCCCATTCCCGTCGCGGGCGATGAGGACGTGCTGATCAAGGTGCACCGCACCGCCGTCTGCGGCACCGACATCCACATCTGGAACTGGGACGAGTGGTCCCAGAAGAACGTGCCTGTGCCGATGATCACCGGCCACGAGTTCGCCGGCGAGATCGTCGCCATCGGCAAGGACGTGGATCGCCGCCTGAAGATCGGCCAGCGCGTCTCGGCCGAGGGTCACGTCATCGACCTGAACTCCGAAGCGGCCCGCGCCGGTCACTTCCACCTGGACCCCGACACGCGCGGCATCGGCGTGAACCGTCAGGGCGCCTTCGCCGAATACGTGGTGGCTCCGGCCTTCAACGTCATCGAGCTGCCGGACGACGTGCCCTATGAGATCGGTTCGATCCTGGACCCGTTCGGCAACGCCGTGCACACGGCGCAGCAGTTCGACCTGCTGGGCGAGGACGTGCTGGTCACGGGCGCCGGTCCCATCGGCATGATGGCCGCCGCCGTGGCGCGCCACGCGGGCGCCCGCACCGTGGTTCTGACCGATATCAACGACTTCCGCCTGGAACTTGCACAGAAGGTTGCGCCGGGCGTGCGCACGGTGAACACCACCAAGGAAGACCTGCGCGACGTCATGCACGAGCTGGGCCTGAAGGTCGGCTTCGATGTGGCGCTGGAGATGTCGGGTTCGCCTGTCGCCTTCAAGCAGTGCGTCGACACCCTGATCATGGGCGGCGGCATGGCCCTGCTGGGCATTCCGTCCAAGCCGATGGAGACGGACTGGGGCGCGATCATCCTGAAGGCCCTGACCATCAAGGGCGTCTATGGGCGCGAGATGTTCACCACCTGGCGCAAGATGCTGGGCCTGCTGAAGGCCGGTCTGGACCTGACGCCGCTGATCACCCACCAGATGTCCTATCAGGATTTCGAGGCGGGCTTTGAAGCCATGAAGTCCGGCAAGTCGGGCAAGGTCGTCCTGAACTGGGCCGACTGAGCCGTCGTGAATCAGGTCGGGGGCGCGATCGGCGTCCCCGGCGTCACACGCTGACCTCGCGCAGGCGGGCGCGCAGGATGTTGATCCAGTCGCGCGCTTCGTCCCCGCCCCACAGGCGCCAGGCGATATAGCCCGCCGAGGGCTTGATGGGATCGGCCCAATAGCGGCCGTGCTTGTCCACCGCGTGGCGGGCGAAATAGCTGTACATCGACTTGATATCCCGATCGCTGAGCGGCGTGCGCGCCATCAGCTGTTCGGCGCGCCTGACCCCGACCTCGGTGCCGCCGCGTCCGTGCTGTTCGCGCAGGGCCAGGCCGTCCTCGGCCGTCTCGGCGATGGCGGCGCTGGGCGTGCGCTCTTCGTCGGAGAGGATGGGGTGGTCGATCAGCATGGCGTATCCTGAGGCCGGGGTGTCGCCCCTTCTTATACGACTTGACCTGATGACGGGGGCGAGGGACGAGCGGCCATGAATTATCGTCACAGCTTTCATGCCGGAAATTTCGCTGATCTGGTCAAGCACGCCCTTGTGCTGTGGCTGTTGAAGGAGCGGCAGGCGCGAAGCGGCGCCTTGGGACCCGTCGCGGTTCTGGACACTCACGCCGGGGCGGGTCTGTATGATCTGTCGGGCGATGGGGTCCGCTCGCGCGAGGCCGAGGCCGGGGTGGCGCGGCTTATGACCGCCGAGGCGCGGCCGCCGCTGATCGAGACGCTGGCGGTCGAGGTCGCGGCGTTGAACCCGCAGGGCGGGGTGCGCTTCTATCCCGGTTCGCCGGTGCTGACGGCGCGGGCCTTGCGGGCTGAAGATTCCTATCGCGGCTTCGAGTTGAACCCGCCGGTCGAGGCGCTGTTGCGCGAGGCGCTGGCGCCCTGGCCCAACGCGACGGGCCAGGCGGGCGACGGCTATGAAGGGGCGGTGCGCGCGGCGCGGGGGCTGAAGGCGCCGCTGGTGCTGATCGATCCGCCGTTCGAGCGGCCCGACGACTATGTCCGCTCGGCCGAGACGGCGGCGGCGGTGTTGCGCGCCGATCCGACGGCCTGCGTGGCGATCTGGACGCCGCTGAAGGATCTGGAGACCTTCGACGGCTTCATCCGGCGGCTGGAGCAGGCGGGGCTGTCGCGGGTGCTGGTGGCCGAGGCGCGGCTGCGCCCATTGAACAATCCGATGAAGATGAACGGCTGCGCCATGACGGTGGTCAACGCCCCGTCGGGCGCAGAGGCGGCGGCGGCTGAGATCTGCGGCTGGACGGTTCAGGCGCTGGGCGACGCGGGCGGTCGAGCCGAGGTCTGGCGCGCGGGTTAGGCCTGGATGACCTCGCCCGGCTCGTAGAGGTGGGGTTCAAACGTCGCGATGGCCAGGATCGGCCCCATGGCGGCGACGACCTGCGGATGGCGGGTCATGGCCTTCCAGGCGTCAGCGTCGGCCCAGACGGCGTGGTTGGCCGCCACGCGACCGTTCAATCCGCGATGCAGGGTGGCCGAGACGAAGCCGGGCAGGGCGGTTTGAACCCGCACCAGATCCGCCAGGCGCTCCATTAGTTCGTCCTGATGGGGCGCATTGCACTTGAAGACATTGATCAGGACGACCAGGTCCTCAAGCGGCGCATCGGCCTGGGCGTCGGCGGAGGAAGGCATGGGCGGTTCGTCTCATTGCGTTGTCCCTTCTTCTACCGCAATCCAGCCGCTGAGGCTTCCTTCACTCCTGTCGATCAAGTGGATTTCATGACCGCCATCGCCATCCTCGAAACCGGTCGCCCGCCTGCTCATCTGGCTGAGACGTTCGGCGACTACACCGCCCAGTTCCGCGCCATGCTGGGCGAGGGCGCGACCACGCATCGCTTCGACGTTCAGGCGGGAGAGCTGCCCGAAGACCCGTCAGCCTTCGCCGGGACGATCGTCACCGGATCGGCGGCGGGCGTCTATGAGGATCTGCCGTGGATCGAGCCTCTGGCGGCCTGGCTGCGCGGGGCGCGCGGCAAGACGCGGTTGGTGGGCGTGTGCTTCGGCCACCAGATCCTGGCCCATGCCTTCGGCGGTCGGGTCGAGAAGTCCGACAAGGGCTGGGGCGTCGGCCTGCACCGCTATGACGTGCTGAGCGACGAGGCCTGGATGACGCCGGCTGCGGCGACGATCGCCATTCCGGTCTCGCACCAGGATCAGGTCGTGGCCGCGCCCGCCGATGCGCGGGTGCTGATCGCCAGCGCGTTCACCCCCTATGCGGGCCTGGCCTGGGGGCAGGACGCCATCAGCTTCCAGTGCCATCCCGAGTTCGATCCGGCCTTCGCCGCCCGCCTGACCGAGGGGCGCAGGGGGCGCATCGACGACGCCCTGGTGGACCAGGCGCACGCCACCCTGGCCGAGCCGAACGACCGGGCGGTTCTGGCCGACTGGATACGCGCCTATCTGGGCGTTTCGGCCTGAAGAACGCTCTCGGCGTGGCGCGCTTCGTCGAACGGCGCTAAGCCTTAGGCAACTTCCACAGGACTAGGGTCGTGAGGATGTCTTCCGTACGCCTCAAGACCTTCCTTCGCGCGCCCCTGATCGCGGTCGCCGTGCTGGCGACCGCTGCGCCTGCCGTGGCGAAGTCGACGCAGGGCCTGGAACTGGCCAGAGCCGTCGAGCAGCGGGCCGCCAATACGAACTTTGCGGCGCTGGAGAGCTTCGGTCTCGAGGCCATGAAGCGCCGTGATCGGGAAGGGTTGAACCGGCTGTATCATGTCGCCTGGACGGTCCTGAACCAGGGGGATTTCGACAAGGCGATCTTGTGGAACAGTCGTCTGGAGGCGCAGGCGCGCGCCCAGAATGACCAGCGCTACCTGGCGATTGCGCGTCTGAACACTCTGACCATCCTCTACGATCAGGGCGACCTGTCGGTTGAGAATGAGATGGCGCATACGGCTCGCACCACGCGCGACTGGTTCGTCATGGCCCATGCGGCCCGGTTGAGCGCCTTGGCTCTGATGGATCAGGACCGCGTCGGCGAAGGCCTGCGCCTGCTGACGACGGTCGAGGCTGAAATCCCGGTCCACGATCCCTATGCCGCCACCGCGAGAGCCGGGGTTTGGGAAGTCACCGGCATGGGCTTGATGAAGCTGAGCGATGTGGCGGGCGCAGCCGACGCCTTTCGTCGCTTCGAGATCGACGATTCCAATCCTGCATATCCGCGCCCGGATTTCGACAGCCTCTACAATCTGACGCGCATGGCGATTCAGGTCGGAGACCTGTCGAACGCCGAGCTTTACTACGCGGCCCACCATCGCCTGAGCCAGCGCGCGAACCTGGACAGCCTCGGCGCCTATGACGCCGCCTTGTGCGCCTTCGTGGCCGATGCGCGGCGGGATTCGCGCGGGGTGCTGGACTGTCTGGCGCCCCATGAGGCGTTGATCGACGGCAAGGCCTTTCTGGCGCTGGACATCCTGCCGATACGGGGCGTGGCGCGGGCGCGGTTGGGCGACCTTGCGGGCGCCCGCAGCGATCTGGAACGTCTGCGCGAACTGGCGCCTGAAGGGGCGGTCGACCCAACGGAACGCCTAGTTGAGGCCGAACTGTTGTTCAGCTCAGGCCGGTCGCGCGAGGCGTTTGAAGTCCTGCGCGAATATCAGCGGCAGCGTGACCTGCACACCGCCCAGCGTTTCAGCGCGGGGATTCACCAGGTGACGGGCGACATGCAGCAACAACTGGCCCAGCGTCGTCGCCAGTTGGAGACGGCCCGCGCCAACACCCAGCTGCAGCAGGCGGTGATCCGGGGACAGAACTGGATTCTGGCCATCAGCCTCGTCTTTGTCCTGTCGGTGCTGCTGGTGCTGGTGTGGCAGAGGCGACAGTCACGCCACCTGAAGAGGGCCCAGCTTCACGCCGAGGCGGCGAACCGGGCCAAGAGCGAATTCCTGGCCAATATGAGCCATGAGATCCGCACGCCGCTGAACGGCGTCGTGGCCATGGCCGAGGCCCTGGCTGGGCGCGACCTGCGGGAGCAGGATCGGGAGCTGGTGAACATCATCCGTTCGTCGGGCGTCACGCTGGAGCGGCTGCTGTCGGACATTCTGGATGTCGCCCGCATCGAGTCGGGCCAGTTGGCGATCGAGCCGGCGCCCTTCGACCTTGAGCAGGCGGCGCGCGACGTGGTCGCCCTGTGGGCGCCGTTGGCCCTGGACAAGGGGGTCGAGCTGCGCCTGGATTATGACGCCGCCCTGGCGCGACGGGTCGTCGGTGATGCAGTGCGGCTGCGCCAGGTGCTCACCAATCTCATCAGCAATGCGTTGAAGTTCACCCAGGCGGGGTCAGTGGCCCTGGAAGTCGACCTGCTGGAGATGGACCGCGTCCGCTTCGCCGTGGCCGACACGGGCATCGGTTTCGACGCCGAGTTCAAGTCGCGCATCTTCCATCGTTTCCAGCAGGAGGACGGCTCCATCACCCGCCGGTTCGGCGGCAGCGGGCTGGGGTTGGCCATTTCGGATGATCTGGTGCGGTTGATGGGCGGCGAGCTGGACTGCGAATCCCCGCCGGGCGAGGGCGCGCGCTTCTGGTTCGAACTGACGTTGCCGCCTGCCGAAGGAGGCGAGGACCAGATTGACGAGCCTGCCTTCACGCCCGCCGCCCTGCCGCGCGCTGATCGCTCAGTCGCGCCGCGCGTGCTGCTGGCGGACGATCATCCGGCCAACCGCAAGGTGGTTGAGGTCATGCTCGAACCGCTGGACGTCGAACTGACGACGGTCGAGGACGGAGCTCAGGCCCTGGCCGCTTTCCGCGAGGGCGGCTTCGATCTGGTGCTGATGGACATGCAGATGCCGGTCATGGACGGGCTGACCGCGACGGCTGAGATGCGCGCTCACGAGCGCCGCACAGGCGCCGAGCCGACGCCGATCCTGATGCTGACCGCCAACGCCATGAGCGAACACGTCGAGGCCAGTCATCGCGCGGGGGCCGACGGCCATCTGACCAAACCGCTCAGCGTGGCGGGCCTGACCAGGGCCGTCGCAGAGGCCCTGGACCGGACGAACGATCAGGTCTCGGCCTGAACCTCGGCCTTTAGGGCCACTTCACCACGGGCGGCATGGAGCTGAGGATCGACTCGACGTTGCCGCCGGTCTTCAGCCCGAACATGGTGCCGCGGTCATAGAGCAGGTTGAACTCGACGTAGCGGCCGCGGCGGATCAACTGCTCCTCGCGCTCCTCGGCGGTCCAGGGTTCGTGCATCCGGCGGGCGACGATGTCGCAATAGACCTTGAGGAAGGCTTCGCCGACGGTCTGGGTGAAGGCGAAGTCCCGCTCCCAGTCGCCGCTGTCGTGGTGGTCATAGAAGATGCCGCCGGTGCCGCGCGGTTCATTGCGGTGGGGCAGGAAGAAGTACTCGTCGCACCACTGCTTGTATTTGGCATGCCATGCCAGGTCGAAGGCGTCGCAGGCGCCCTTCATGGCGGCGTGGAAGTCCACAGTGTCGGGATGGTCGTCGCGACGATCGACGTCCAGCACGGGGGTCAGGTCGCCGCCGCCGCCGAACCAGGTCTTGGTCGTCGAGATCAGGCGGGTGTTCATATGGACGGCGGGCACGCGCGGGCTGACCGGGTGGCAGATCAGGCTGATGCCGGTGGCGTAGAAGCGCGGGTCTTCCTCGGCGCCCGGCACATTCTTGGCGTAGTCGGCGGGGAAGGTTCCGTGGACGGTCGAGCAGTGGACGCCGACCTTTTCGAACAGGCGGCCGCTCATCATGCCCATGACGCCGCCGCCGCCTTCCTTGCGGTCCCACGGCGTGCGGACGAAGCGGCCGGCCTCTCCGGCGAACAGTTCGGCGGGGGCGGCGTCTTCCAGCGCCTCGAAACCGGCGTGGATCTTGTCGCGCAGGGTCTCGAACCAGACGCGGGCGCGCTCGCGGCGCTCAATCATCAGGGCGGGGTCAGCTTGGATCATGAGGGCTTCAACCATGACGCGGCCTTTCTGAACAGTCCGGCGAGGTGCGCGGATGCGGGCCTGATGCCTTAGCGCGGGCGAGGAGGCCTTGATCCAGATCACAAGAGGGCTGTCGTGAGGCGGTATACGGACGGTTCCCTCAGCGTCGCGCTTGTGTCAGCGTGCGGCGCCCGCAAAGCGGCGCCGTGGGGCGACCGGGCGGGTCTGTAGTTTAGAGGGGGAAATCATGATCCGCATCGCCTTGCGCGCCAGCCTGCTGGCCGCCGTCTCCGTCGCCGTTCTGGCGGGACCGACCCTGGCTCAAACGGCTCAACCTCAAGAGGCGCGCGTGATGCAGATTCTGAAGCGCACGCCCCTGATTGATGGGCACAACGACCTGCCGTGGGCTCTGCGCCAGGGCTTCGGGAATGATCCGCACGGCGTTGATCTGAATGCGAATCTGTCGACTTCGACGCGTCTGCATACGGATATCCCGCGTCTGCGCGCCGGGGGGGTGGGCGGTCAGTTCTGGTCGGTCTATGTTCCCGCCAGCATGGCGCCGGTCGACGCCGCCAAGGCCACCTTCGAGCAGATCGACATGGTCAAGCGCATCGTCGCGGCTCACCCCGAAACCTTCGAGATCGCCACCACGGCCGACGATCTGGTCCGCATCCACCGCGCGGGCAAGATCGCCAGCCTGATCGGCATGGAGGGCGGCTATTCGATCGACGACTCCCTGGGCCTGCTGCGCGAGTTCTACGATTCGGGCGCGCGCTACATGACGCTAACCCACTCCAAGAGCACGACCTGGGCCGACAGCGGCACGGATGCGCCGAAATGGAACGGGCTGAACGCTTTCGGCGAAGACGTGGTCCGTGAGATGAACCGTCTGGGCATGATGGTCGACCTCAGCCACGTGTCCGAGGCCACCATGGTTGACGCCATCCGCGTGTCCGAGGCTCCGGTGATCTTCTCCCACTCCTCGGCGCGGGCGGTGACGGCCCATCCGCGCAACGTGCCCGATACCGTGCTGCGCCAGATGGCGGGCAACGGCGGCATCGTCATGGTGACCTTCGTGCCGGGCTTCGTCAGCGAGGCGGTGAGGGCCTCGGGCGCGGCGCGCGGCGCGGAGATGACGCGGCTGACGGCCCTCAACCCCGGCGATCCCGCTGCGGTCAAGGCGGGCATGGACGCTTGGAACGCCGCCAACCCGGCGCCCAAGGCGACGATGGAGGACGTCATCGCCCACATCCAGCACGTCCGCGACGTGGCGGGAATCGACCACGTGGGCCTGGGCGGCGACTATGACGGCGTGGACAGCCTGCCGGTCGGCCTGGAGGGCGTGGACGGCTATCCGCGCCTGCTGGCCGAACTGATGCGCCGCGGCTGGAGCGAGGCCGACATCCGCAAGATCTCGGGCGAGAACCTACTGCGCGTCATGCGCGCGGTGGAGCGCGTGGCGGCCTCGAAGAGCGCCGAGCGGCCGAGCCTGGCCAAGCTGCCGAACGACGGCGCGCCGGAGTAAGGCTCAGGCTAGGGGAGAGTCGATCAGGCCGGCTCGTCGGCAGGCGTTCTGCGCCGGACGAGCCGGTCGATTTCGAAGGTTAGCTCTTCGGGTGCGTGCCCCGAACGAAACTCTAGGAACTCGATGCCGGCGCGCCGGAGAGCTTCACGTTTCACGGCGTCGCGCGCGGCTGCCGTACCTTGGTAGTGACCTGAGCCTTGGTATTCGACCGCCGCGATAGGCAGGCCGTCCTTGGCGATGATCAGCATGTCGACCCTTTTGCTGTTCACAGCCTGGAAGGCGGCCGTATCGGCCGATCCTAGAACCTCGCCGAGAGAGACCTGAGCCATGACGCGCCAGCCGAGCGCGTGCTTAGCCAAGCCTCGCTCTACGGCGTAGAATAGGCGTGCTTCCTCTCGCGACATGAGCCGTTTGGCGTGAAACTCGGCCTTCATGACTGTCGCCAGCTGATCGGTGGCGAGGTTTCGAGGCGCGGCTACGACCTTGATTAGGGGCGTCGACGGCTTGGCTTGACGTCGCCCGTGGCGTTTCCTTGCCTGCGCCGCGCTCCACCCGATTAGAAAACCCGCCAGAAGGGCGAAGGCCAGGAGCAAGGGTAGTTGGTCAGGGGTGGTAAGCTTAAGCCACAGGGATTGCATCATCGTCTCCGACATCATGGATCGATGTTACGCGTCTATGGATTGGCGTGATTTGAACGGGTTTAGTTAATCCGCGTTTCGCATAGGCAGTTCGTTCATCTGCCTCAACGCCTCGTGCAGGCCGATTCCGGCGCTGACCGAGAGGTTCAGCGACCGGGTCTCCGGGCGGATCGGAATATAGATTCGCGCATCCGCCGCAGCATGGACGTAGTCGGGAGCCCCGGCGCTCTCCTTGCCGAACAACAGAACGTCATCGGGCCGGAAAACGAAATCGGTCAGAGGTTCGGCCGCGCGCGTGGTGAACAGCACCAGCCGCCCCGGCGCCCGCTCGCGCTGGAAGGCGTCCCAGTCGGAATGGCGCGTCATATGGGACAGAGGCCCATAATCCAGGGCCGCCCGCTTCATCGCGCGGTCGTCGAAATTGAAGCTCGTGGGCTCGATGACGTGCAATTCCACGCCGAAACAGGCGCTCAGTCGGATGCAGGCGCCGACATTATGGGGGATGTCAGGTTGAAAAAGGGCGAGACGCATTCTAAGGCCCTCATACGCGCGGGGCGGGGCCTTGTCGCGGCTTTTGTTGCGACTGTTTCGCAAATCGCTTCCGCGACTTGTCAGGAACAGTTGAAACCAAGGCCGGACGGGCAGGGATTTGCCATCGCATGATAGGGTTCCATTCGGTTGACGTCCCATCTTGGGGCGGGCGACCGGCGATGCAGAGGTGAAACGCGTGGCCGAATCGGTCGTGAATGCTGACGGGCCTGACGGCCAACACGGGGGTGGCGACGCCACTCGCCGCGACTTCATCCACATTGCTGCGGGCGCGGCTGCGGCCGGCGCTGGCGTGATGGTGGCCTGGCCGCTCATCAATCAGATGAACCCGGCGGCCGACACCCTGGCCCTGGCGTCGATCGAATTCGATCTGACGAAGGTCCAGGAAGGCCAGCAGGTCGTCATCAAGTGGCAGGGCAAGCCGGTCTTCGTGCGCTATCGCACTCCGGCCGAGCTGAAGAAGGTCATCGACGAAGGCGCCGTGGGCAGCCCCGCTCAGACCGACGCCGAGCGCACCAAGGCTGGTCACGAAAAGTACCTCGTGGTCATCGGTTCGTGCACCCACCTGGGTTGCGTGCCGACCTTCAACGCCGGCGAGTACGGCGGCTGGTTCTGCCCGTGCCACGGTTCGCACTACGACGCCTCGGGGCGTATTCGTAAGGGCCCGGCGCCGCTGAACCTGATCGTGCCGAACTACGAATACATGTCCGACACCCGCGTGAAGATCGGCTGAGGACGGACAGAGGAACCATGAGCGATCACGAATCCACTTACGTCCCGAAAACCGCCGTCGAGCGGTGGATGGACACGCGCCTGCCGATCATCCGTTTCGGTATGGACTATGCGAACCTGCCGACCCCGAAGAACCTGAACTACTGGTGGACCTTCGGCGGCATTCTGGCGATCTGCCTGATGACTCAGATCATCACCGGCATCGTCCTGGCCATGCACTACACCCCGCACGTCGACATGGCCTTCGCCTCGGTCGAGCGCATCATGCGCGACGTGAACGGCGGCTGGCTGATCCGCTATGTGCACGCCAACGGCGCGTCGATGTTCTTCATCGCCGTCTACCTGCACATGCTGCGGGGCCTGTACTACGGCTCCTACAAGGCGCCGCGCGAGATGATCTGGATCGTCGGCTGCGTGATCTTCTTCCTGATGATCGCCACCGCCTTCCTCGGCTACGTCCTGCCGTGGGGCCAGATGTCCTTCTGGGGCGCTGAGGTCATCACCAACCTGATCGGCGCCATTCCGGTCGTCGGCGAGCCGATCCTGGTCTGGCTGCGTGGCGGCCCGGCGATCGACAACGCGACGCTGAACCGCTTCTTCTCGCTGCACTACCTGCTGCCGTTCGTCATCGCCGGTTGTGTGGTGCTGCACCTGTGGGCGCTGCACGCCGCTGGTCAGAACAACCCGGTCGGCATCCTGATCCCGAAGGACCGCGCGAAGAAGGACATGCTGCCCTTCCACCCGTACTTCACGGTCAAGGACGGCTTTGCGATCATCCTGTTCCTGATCCTGTTCGCGGTGTTCGTCTTCTACAACCCGGGCGCTCTGGGCCACGCCGACAACTACATCCCGGCAAACCCGCTGCAGACCCCGGCGCACATCGTGCCTGAGTGGTACATGCTGCCCTTCTACGCGATCCTGCGCGCCATCCCCGACAAGTTCGGCGGCGTGGTGGCCATGTTCGCGGCGATCGGCGTCCTGTTCGTCCTGCCGTGGCTGGATACGTCCAAGGTGCGCTCCATGCGCTACCGCCCGACGATGAAGACCTTCTTCATCATCTTCCTGTTCGTCTGCTTCGGCCTCGGCTGGTGCGGCGCTCAGCTGCCGGACGCGCCGGTCGTGCCGGGCATGCCCAGCTTCAACCTGATCGACGGCCAGCTGAACTCCTACCTGTGGCTGACGCGTCTGCTGACGGCGTACTACTTCGTCTTCTTCCTGGTGCTGATGCCGGTCATCGGCCTGCGTGAGAAGCCGCTGCCGATCCCGGCGACGATCTCGGAGCCCGTGCTCCCGTCGACCGCAGCCGAGAAGGCCTGAGCGCGATGATGAGCAACGAGAAAAAGACCGTGTCCTTCCGCAAGATCCTTGTCTCCGTGACGGCCGCTGTCGGCCTGGTCGCCATCGCCGCTCCGGCGATGGCCGCCGGGGGCGCCAAGCATCCGCGCGACGGCGGCTTCAGCTTCGCCGGGCCATTCGGCACCTTCGATCAGGGCCAGCTGCAGCGCGGCTACAAGGTCTATCGTGAGGTCTGCGCCTCCTGCCACGGCATGGACCTGGTGCACTTCCGCAACCTGGGCGACAAGCACGGGCCGTTCTGGAATCCCAAGTATCCGAACCCGAACGACAACCCGGTCGTGAAGGCGCTGGCCAAGGAAATCCAGGTCGCCGACATCGACTCGGAAACGGGTGAAGACCTGCGCCGCGACGCCACCACGGCGGACCGCTTCCCCAACCCCTATCCGAACCCGACGGCGGCCGCTGCGGCCAACGGCGGCGCCATGCCGCCGGACCTGTCGGTCATGGCTAAGGCCCGTCACGACGGCGCCAACTACATCTATTCGCTGCTGTCGGGCTATTCGACCCCGCCGGCGGGCCTGAAGATGGCGCCGGGCCAGCACTACAACCCCTATATGGCGGGCGACATGACCCCGTTCTGGGAAGGCGAGGGCCATGTGCCGGAAGGCGGCTTCATCGCCATGCCGGCGCCGCTGACCGCCGGTCAGGTCACCTATGACGACGGCACCGAGGCGACCGTGGACCAGATGTCCAAGGACGTCGCCGCCTTCATCGCCTGGACGTCCGAGCCGAAGATGGTCGAGCGTAAGCAGATGGGCTTCGGCGTCATCATCTTCCTGCTGGCCTTTGCGGGCGTGACCTACGCCAGCTATCGCCGCATCTGGAAGGGCGTCGCCCACTAAGGCGCTTTGTCCTCGCAGACGAAACGACCCGCCGGAGCGATCCGGCGGGTTTTTTCGTGGGCGGCGTTCTGCGCGTCAGCGCGCCAGACTGGTGCAACGGATCAGGCGCATGGGCTGCTCAGATGGCTGGCCCAGCCACATCAGACGCAAGGTGTCGTCCGTAGCCTCGAAGCGGGCGTGCCGCTCGGTCCGGCCGGCAGCCGTCTCGCAGGCGAGGAGGGCGTCGTAGCCCTGGCCGCGCTCGTTGATGGTTTCGATGGCGCAACGCAGGCCGCGCCCATGCAGATCTGCCGTGGTGATTTCCAGCGCGACCTGATCGCCCACCTGGGCGCAGGAATCGGCTGTGGCGGCCCAGCGGCCGATGAAGCTGGTCGCGCCTGCGCCGCGCAGCAGCGGTTCCATGCCCGGCGGGCGCTGGGGCGGCGGCGCTGAGGTTCCCGGACCCTGAATGGGTTGAGCCGGTTCGGTCGGCGGATTGACCGGCCGAGGCGGTTCGCAGGCCCCTAGCAGGATCGCCAGCGCGGCGAGCAATGAAGACGAGAGACGGATCATCCCTGCCTCAACGCCCTGGACGGCGAGGGCGTTGCCGCCCTTGCCTTTTGAGGGTTCAACGTCGCGCGGCTTCGCTGCGATCGCGGACCTGACCGAACTCGGAGGTCGGCTTCCAGGTGGGCCACTGGTCGCCGTTGGCCAGGTCCAGGCCCAGACGATAGAGCAGGGTCAGGTTCTCGACCGCCGAGCGCAGATCCCAGTCGGCGGACCACTCGTCGCTGGGGCGATGATAGTCGGCGCCGAACTTGGCCTTCCACGCGGCCAGGCCCGCCTCGCGGCCGCCCTCGACCCAATCCACGCCGTGCCAGGGCATCAGGGCCGGCACGCCCGCGCGAGCGAAGGGGAAGTGGTCGGAGCGATAGTAGAAATTCTGTTCCGGCTGACCGTCATCGGAGACATAGCGGCCTTTCTGTTCGGCCAGGGCCTGAAGGTCGTCCTCGAGGCTGTTCTGGCCCTTGCCGAAGATGGGGACGTCGCGGGTCGGGCCGCTCAGGGGCAGCATGTCGATGTTGATGTCGGCCACCGTCGTCTCCAACGGATAGACTGGATCGGCGACGTAAGCGTAGGCGCCCAGGAGGCCCATCTCCTCGGCCGCCATATGGGCGAAGACGAGGGTGCGCTTCGGCGTCGGGGCGGCCTTCATCTGGCGGGCCATCTCGACCACGCCGATGGTGCCCGAGGCGTTGTCCCAGGCGCCGTTGAACACCTTGTCGTCGCCCGCCGCGTGTTCATTGACGCCGACGTGGTCCCAGTGGGCGGAATAGATGACGACCTCGTTCGGGCGCTCCTTGCCGGTGATGCGGGCCAGCAGATTGTGGGTGCGCAGGATCTCGACCGATTCCTCGGCCGAGGCGGTGATGCGCGCCTCCAGCGGGAAGGCGCGGAAGTCGCCGGTCTCGAGGCGGGGCTTCAGCGTCTCCAGGTTCACGCCCATTTCGGCGGCCACGTCGCGGTTTACGGCGCCGCTGAGGCTCAGCTCGGCCGAGCCGGGCGTCAGGGTGCGGGTGCGGTCGGCCCCTGAGGTCTCGCGTCGCCAGGCGGCGGCGCCTGCGCCTCCGTCGACGACCGTCAGAACGGCCAGGGCGCCGCGCCGCTTGGCTTCGTCGGCCTTGTAGGCGTCGGATTGGTAGGTGGTGGCGTAGGGGCCGTTGAACAGTTCGCCGTCGGGCTCTCCCTCTAGGACCAGGACGACCGCGCCGGTCACGTCCAGGTCGCCGTAGTCGTCCCAGCCCCGTTCGGGCGCATGGATGCCGTAACCGGCGAAGACGACGGGGGCGTCGATCACCTGGCCCCTGGCCGCGTCGTTCATGGCGCGCAGGGTGAAGTCGGCGCCAGCCGTCAGGGCGCGGCCGCCGGAAGTCGTTCCGGCCCAGATCAGGGCGGGCTCGCCCCTAGGCGTCAGACGCTTCAGGTCGATGACCTGCAGCCACTGGCCGTTCGGGCCGCCGGGCTCCAGGCCCATGGCTTCATACTGGGCCTGGAGCCAGTCCAGCGTCTTCTTCTCACCCTCCGTGCCGGGATAGCGGCCCTGGAAGTCGTCGGCGCTGATGACGCGGATGTCGTCGGACAGGCGCTGGGCCGAGAAGTCCTGGGCCGAGGCGGCGCCCGCGACGAGGATCAGGGCGGCGGCGGCGACGCCGCGAATGAAGCGGTGGTGCATGGCGTTTCCTTCGACCTTCCCCAGGAGGCCGTTCCTCATAGTCTTAGGGCGGCCCCTTGCGAGGCCGCCCCTTACATTTTCGTCATGTTCGACCGAGAGGTCGGATCAGCGGCGCTGAGCGGCGCTCTTGGCGCGTTCCGGGCCGAATTCCGAGCCGGACTTCCATTCCGGCCAGTCGCGGCTGTTGGCCAGATCCTGACCGACCTTGAACATGACCTCCAGGTCCTGGAGCATGCCCGAATAGTCCCAATCGGCTTCCCACTCGTCCGCCGCCTGATGGTAGCGGTTGGCGCGGTAGTCGGCGGCGCGCGCCAGGCGCGGCTCGATCGGAGCGTCGATGAACTCGCCCGTCGAGGACAGATAGGCCATCGGCACGCCCTTCTTGGCGAGCGGGAAGTGGTCCGAGCGGAAGTAGATGCCCGCCGCCGCCCCGGCGTCACCGACGAAGCCGCGCCCTTGCGCCGCCGCCGCCGCGATCACCGGCTCGTCCAGTTCCGAATGGCCGTAGCCGGTCACACCCAGCTTGTTCATCCGACCGAAGACGGCGGCCGAGTCGATATTGAAGCCGCCGACGGTCTTCTCCACCGGATACAGCGGGTTGGCGGCGTAGAATTCCGAACCCAGCAGGCCGCTTTCCTCGCCGGTGAAGCTGATCATGACGATGGTGCGTTCAGGCCGCGGTCCGGCCGACCATTGGCGCGACATTTCCAGCAGGGCCGCCGTGCCCGAAGCGTTGTCGATGGCGCCGTTGAAGATGCGGTCGCCGTTGGCGTCCGGCTCGCCCATGCCGATGTGGTCCCAGTGGCCGGTGTAGAGGATGGTCTCGTCCGGGTGGGTCGTGCCTTCCAGCTTGGCCACGATGTTGTGTGTGACGATGCGCTCGGACTTCACGTCGAACTTGGCGTCCAGCGTCGCGCCGGTCAGTTCGACGGGCTGGAAGTCGCGGCTGCGCGCCTTGATCTTCTCCTGCTCGAAGTCGAGGCCCGCGCGGCGGAACAGGTCGACGGCCAGATCACGCTGGATCCAGCCTTCCATCGCCACGCGTTCGGCCGACGGATCGGCGCGCACGATGTCGAACTGCGGCACGCCCCAGGAGTTGGCGACCGTGGTCCAGCCGTAGGAGGCGGGCTTGGTCTCATGCACGATCAGCACGCCCGCGGCGCCCTGACGCGCTGCCTCTTCGAACTTGTAGGTCCAGCGGCCGTAGTAGGTCATGGCTTCGCCGCCGAAGGTGTTCAGCGACGGGTCTTCGAAATCGGCGTCATTGACCAGGACGACGATCACCTTGCCGCGCACGTCGGTCTTGAAGTCGTTCCACTGGCGCTCGGGCGCGCTGATGCCGTAGCCGACGAAGACCAGCGGCTTGTCCTTCAGGTCGACCGTCGCGCCGGGCAGGCGAGTGGTCATGGTGACTTCCTGACCCTGCGTCAGCGACTGACTCCAGTCGCCCAGTTTCAACTGGCCCGAGACGTTGGAGACGCTGAAACGGTTCAGGCCCACGGCCTGGGTCCAGCCGCCGTTCTCGCCGCCGGGGGCGAAGCCTGCGGCCGCATACTGACGGCTCAGGTAGTCGATGACCTTTTGCTCGGCCGGGGTGGCGATGCCGCGACCCTCGAAGCTGTCGTCCGACAGGACGCGGATGTCCTCGGAAATGCGCGCGGCGTCGAAGGCGGGCGCGGTCTGGGCCTGAGCGGTCTGGGCCTGGGCGGCCGCGCCGCCGGCCAGGGCCGCGGCGAACGCCAGGACGGCGATGGAAGATGAAATACGCATACAGTCTCACCCCTCGGAGAATTCGATGGCGGGACCGTAGTGAGCCGGATCGCGAGTGTCGACAGCCAAGCGCCGCGTCGGTGGCGCCTGGCTGGGACAGGTCGGAAAATCAGACGGCGGCCAGGGCCTGGTCCAGATCGGCGATCAGGTCGTCGATGTGTTCGATGCCGACCGACAGGCGCACGGTGTCCTCGGTCACGCCCGCCTTGTTCAGTTCGTCCGGCGACAGCTGGCGGTGGGTGGTCGAGGCCGGGTGGCAGACCAGCGACTTGGCGTCGCCGATGTTGACCAGACGGGTGAAGATCTTCACCGCGTCCTGGAAGCGGGCGCCCGCCTCACGACCGCCCTTCACGCCGAAGGTCAGCAGGCCCGACGCCTTGCCGCCGAAATACTTCTTAATCAGCGGGTTGGACGGATGATCTTCCAGCCCGGCGTAGTTGACCCATTCCACCTTGGGATGGGCCTTCAGCCATTGGGCGACGGCGGTGGCGTTCGCGACGTGACGGTCCATGCGCAGACCCAGCGTCTCGAGCCCCTGCAGGATCAGGAAGCTGTTGAACGGCGAGATGGCCGCGCCGGTGTTCCGCAGCAGAACCGTGCGCACCCGGCCGATGAAGGCCGCCGGGCCAAGCGCCTCGGTGTAGACGACGCCGTGATAGCTGACCTCCGGCTCGTTTAGGCGGCGGAAGCGCGCCTTGTGTTCGGCCCAGGGGAAGTTGCCGCTGTCCACGATGGCGCCGCCGATGCTGGTGCCGTGGCCGCCGATGTATTTGGTCAGGGAGTGGACGACGATGTCCGCCCCATGCTCGATCGGGCGGGTCAGGTAGGGGGTCGGCACAGTGTTGTCGACGATCAGCGGCAACCCTTGTGCGTGCGCCGCGTCGGCCAGGGCGCCGAAGTCCACGACATTGCCCAGCGGGTTGCCGATGGATTCGCAGAAGACCGCCTTGGTGCGCTCATCCGTATTGGCGGCGATGGTGGCCGGATCGGCGGCGTCGATGAAGCGCACCGTGATGCCGTATTGCGGCAGGGTGTGGGCGAACAGATTGTAGGTGCCGCCATACAGGGTCGAGGTGGCGATGATGTTGTCGCCCGCCCCGGCGATGGTCAGGATCGCATAGGTGATCGCCGCCTGACCCGAGGCCACGGTCAGCGCCGCGATGCCGCCCTCCAGCGCCGCGAGGCGCTGCTCCAGCACGTCGGACGTCGGGTTCATGATGCGGGTGTAGATGTTGCCCGCCACCTTCAGGTCGAACAGATCCGCCCCGTGCTGGGTGTCGTCGAAGGCGTAGCTGGTGGTCTGGTAGATGGGCACGGCGACCGACTTGGTGGTCGGGTCCGGCGAATAACCGGCGTGCACGGCGAGGGTATCGAACTTCATGGCGTCCCTGGAGAATTTTCAGCGTCAATTGAGCTGATTCATCCAGGGCTTTGGCGATACCTGCAAGGGTATGGAATTTCAGTAATTCTATCAGGGCGGTCAGATTTTCTAACCGCCCTGAGGAAGTAGCCTAGTTGTTGAACAGGAAATGCATCACATCCCCGTCCTTGACGATATAGGCCTTGCCTTCGGCGCGCATCTTGCCCGCTTCCTTGGCGCCCGCTTCGCCCTTCAGCGCGACGTAATCGTCGAAGGCGATGGTTTCGCCGCGGATGAAGCCCTTTTCGAAGTCGGTGTGGATCACGCCCGCCGCCTGCGGCGCGGTGGCGCCGACAGGGATGGTCCAGGCGCGGGCTTCCTTCGGGCCGACGGTGAAGTAGGTCTGCAGGCCCAGCAGCTTGTAGGCCTCGCGGATCAGGCGGTTCAGGCCGGGCTCTTCCAGACCCAGGGTCTCGAGGAACTCCTTTTGCTCCTCGTCGTCCAGGACGGCGATCTCGGACTCGATCTGGGCCGAGATGACGACTGAGTTGGCGTTGTCCTCGGCGGCGCGCTTGGCCACCAGGTCGGACAGCTCATTGCCCTTGTCGGCCGAGGATTCCTCGACGTTGGCGACGTAGAGGGCGGGCAGGGCGGTCAGCAACTGCAGCATGTCCCAGGCCTTCTTGTCCTCCTTGGACACCTCGGCCAGGCGCGCGGGCTTGCCGTCGCGCAGCTTTTCAAGCGCGGCGTCGATCAGCTTGAGGTTCAGCTGGGATTCCTTGTCGCCGCCCTTGGCGCGCTTCTCGATCTGGACGCGGCGGCGTTCCAGGCTCTCGAGGTCGGCCAGCATCAGCTCGGTCTCAATGATCTCGAGGTCCGAGATCGGGTCGATGCGGTTCTCGACGTGGGTGATGTCGTCGTCGACGAAGCAGCGGGCGACGAAGGCGATGGCGTCGCAGTCGCGGATGTTGGCCAGGAACTGGTTGCCCAGGCCTTCGCCCTTGGAGGCACCTCGCACCAGACCAGCGATGTCCACGAAGGTGATCCGCGAGGGGATGATCTCCTTGGACCCGGCGATGCTCGCCAGGACGTTCAGGCGCGGTTCCGGCACGGCCACGTCGCCGGTGTTCGGCTCGATGGTGCAGAACGGATAGTTGGCCGCTTGGGCCGCCGCCGTCTTGGTCAGGGCGTTGAACAGGGTGGACTTGCCGACGTTGGGCAAGCCGACGATCGCGACTTTCAGGGCCATGGTATTCCTCGTGAGCGCGAGCCTTTAGCCGGTTCGGGCCGGTTTGTCAGGCTCGCGCCATTAAGAGAGCCTCTTACTCCTCCGAATCCACCACCGGCGGCTGCTTGATAGCCGCGTGGACGCCGATGGGGCCGGCCTTCTCGAACGTCAGGGTGAAGGAGGCCACGCTGCCGTCGACCAACGGATCGCGCAGGCCCATCAGCATGATGTGGTTTCCGCCCGGCTTCAGCTCGACCGGCGTTCCGGCGGGCAGAGGCAGGCCGTCGGCTAGATGGGCCATGCTCATGACCCCGTTCTCCATCTTCATCTCATGCACCTGGGCCGACTGGGCCAGAGCGGTCGAGACGCTGACCAGACGGTCGTCGGAGCCTGCCGTCAGGGTCAGATAGCAGCCCCCGGCCTTGGCGCCGTTGGGCGTGGGGCGGCACCAGGCGTCGGCGACCTGGACCGTGCCGGGCGCGACCGTGGCGTCCTTGGCGGCTTCCGCTGACTTCTCGGCGGGCTGGCCGCAGGCGGCGAGGGTGAGGGCGGCGGCCGACAGGGCGGTCAGGGCGAACAGACGTTTCAAGTTGAAGCTCCTTATCAAGAGGCTGCGACGGGCTTGGACCCGGTGAGCATCCGCACCACTCGGTCGAGCAGCAGGGCGGCCACAAGGCTCAGTCCCGTCAAGGGATAGAGGATGGACAGGGGGATGACGATGCACAGCACGGCGATACTTGCGCGCGGGCCGGGCGGCGCCGTCGGAGCGCCGGAGCGGCGGCGCGACAGACTGGGCGGGCGGCGCTTCCACCACATGATCAGGCCGCTGATCGCCAGCAGCCACACGGCGATGCAGCCGATGAGCATGACGATGCGGTTGATCCAGCCGTACTGCATCCCCTGATGGACGGCGATGCCCCATTCAAAGCCCTTGGCCATGACGCCGAACTGGCTCCAGCGCAGATCGGCCTTCACCGCCCCGCTGGCGCCGTCGACATAGAGACTGCGGGCGTCCTCGGCCTTGCGGGTCTGGCGGGCGACGGTCCAGGCCAGATCGGACGACTGCGGGATGCTGACGGTGAAGGGGCGGGGCAGGTCCTGCGTCTGCGCGGTATCAAGAACGCGCGTTAGACTGGCGACGCCGTAATCATGGGCGGGCAGGACGGCGTTCTCCAGCGTCCAGCCCACGCCCGCCGGGGCGTCGTGGGGCTTGGCGTGGCTCCAGGGGCTGGCGGCGGCGGGCGCGGGCGGACGGCCCAGTCCCGTGCCGCGCATAACGCCCATGAACTGATCGCCCCAGACGGCCGACCAGGGCATCCCCGTGACCGAGAGGAAGATGATCACTCCGCCGACGTAGAAGCCGGTCAGGGCGTGGATATCGCGCCAGAAGGGGCGGCGGCTGGCGTCGGTCTCGCTGGGCTTCAGCACGGCGCCGACGCGACGGCGGGGCCACCACAGGTAGAGGCCGGTGGCGCACAGGATGATGGCCCAGCCCGCGACGATCTCGACCAGAATGTTCAGCGCCGTGCCGATGGGGCCGCCGAACAGGCTGAGGGAGTGCAGCTTCTTGATCGTCTCGGTCACGCCGCCATAGGCGGTCACGCCGGTGACCTTGGCCGTGTGTGGATCGACGAAGACGGTGCGCTGGGCGCCGTCAGCTTGGTCGACGCGGACGCGCACGGCCTGATCGGCGCGGTCAGGCACCAGAACGTTCGCTGCCCGGCCTTCGCCCGCTTGGGCGGCGGCGGCCAGCCACTGATCGGGATCAGCCTGCTGGGCGCTGGCCGGAACCTCGATTATGGAGCGATAGACGGCGTGGTCGATCTCATCCTTGAACAGATAGAGGCCGCCCGTCAGCGTCAGCAGCATCAGGAACGGCATGACCAGCACCCCGGCGTAGAAGTGCCAGCGCCAGACGGCCCGATAGGCGCCGGACATCACGTCCGGCGCCTTGGCCTGTGTTGAGGCGGAACGGCCCATCAATAGGCCAGCCGAAGGCCGACGGAGACCGAACGGCCCTCGCCGGGGAAGAAGACGCCGGTTTGCGCCTTGCTGGCGTCGGTCACGGCCGAGAACTCGCCGACGTAACGCTTGTCGGTCAGGTTGCGCGCGTCGATGTAGACCGAGGTTCTGGCGTTGATGTTGAAACCGCCCGTCAGGCCCAGCACGGCGTAGTCCGGCGCCTTCATGGTGTTGGCGTAGTCGACGTAGGGGCTGGACAGCCGCCACTCGACCGACGGGGTGACGAAGACGCCCGTCGGGTGGCGCCAGGTCAGCTCGGCGCGATACTGATGCTGCGGCACGACCGGCAGGCGGTTGTCGCCCCAGCGCGCGTCGCCGTCGAAGCGGAAGTCGCTCCAGTTATAGACCTGACGCAGCATCAGCGACCCGTCCGCCGGTTCGAGCGGCAGGGTCCAGTCCAGCCCAGCCTCGATGCCCTGGTGGATGGTCTTCTTGGCGTTGAAGGTGGCGGCGGGAATGTCGGGGCTGGTGATGAAGTTCAGCATCTCGCCCTCGATCCGGCTGCGATAGGCGACCAGATCCCAGGCCAGAGGGCCATGACGGCCGCGCGTGCCGATCTCGCCGGTCCAGGCGTCCTGAACCTCGACCGGGGTGAAGCCGGTCAACGGCGCCTGCACCAGGGCGCCATAGGTCGGCGGTTCGACCGAGCGGGTCAGGTTGGCGAACACCTGGGCGCCGCTTTCCGCTTCCCACAACAGGCCCATGCGTGGCGAGAACCACTCATAGTCCCGGCTGGCGTCGTTGGCCGGGGTCATGCGGTCCAGATAGTCACGCGTGGCGCGCCCCCATGAGCCGCCCGCGACCAGGGCCAGTTGTTCGGTGACGAACAGCCGCCCCTCGGCGAAGACGTCCTGACCGGAGGCGTCCTGACGCGCATCGGCGGTCTTGGCGCCGCGTTGGCCCGCCAGATTCAGATAGCGCAGGGCCTCGACCTCTCCCTCGCGCCACGAGAAGCCGTAGAAGGCGTCGGCGCGCAGGCCGCCGATGTCGCCCGTCCAGTCGATGCGGGCGAAGGCGCCGCGCGTGGCGCTGTCCTGATCCATCACCTGAAAGATCGGGTGATACAGCGACTTCTCCCAGCCCCAGACGGCGCCCTCGAACAGGGTGGATTCATTGAAGCGCCAGCGGGTCTGCAGCGTCAGCCGCTTGACCGTCAGGTCGCGTGCCTGATCGCCGGACAGGGCGCCGTTCGAGGCCTTGCGCGGCTTGTTCAGCGCATCGTCCAGCGTCAGGGCGCCGGGCATGTCCTGCTTGATGTCGGCGGCCTGGGCGATCAGGCGCACCTCGCGGTCCTCGCCGAAGGAACGGCCCGCATTGACGGTTAGGCGGCCTTGTGACTGTTTGCTGTGGTCGCGCCAGCCGTCGCCCTGCATGGCGGTGGCGGCGGCATAGACATCCCAGTCGCCATAGGTTTCGGCGACGGCGCCGTGGGCGCGCACGAAGCCGTAACTGCCGCCCTCGATCTGCATCAGGGCGCGCTGGCGGGCGGTGCGGCCGGTCGGGGTGACGAGGTTGATGGCCCCGCCCAGTTGCGCCCCGCCGAAGCGCAGGGTGTTGGCGCCCTTCCACACCTCGACATAGCGGGCGCTGAGGGAATCGACGCTCTGGAAGTCGGAAAAGCCGTCGGCGTCGGCGAAGGGCACGCCGTCCTGGGCGAACAGGACGCCGCGCTGGTGGAAGCCTTGGGCGATGCCCGAGCCGCGGATGGACAGGCGGCTTTCCTCGCCGAACCGCTTTTGCGCCAGCACGCCGGGGACGTTGCGCAGGGTGTCTGAAAAGCCCTGGACGAAGCGGTCGGAATAGCTTTCGGCCGACACCACGGCGACGGCGCCGGGGGTGCGGCTGAGACGGTCACGAGCCTCGGCCACGACGGTCGGGTCTTCGGCGTTGCGACGGCCGGTGACGATGATGCTGTCGACGACGGTGGGGCTGTCAGCCTTCGACAGGTCGTAGGCATGGGCGATGGACGGCGCCAGGCAGGCGCCGATGAGCAGGGCGCACGGCGCCGCAGCGGTCTTGAGAGACATGGAACTTGTATCCTGAAAACAGATGTGCGGCCGCGCAGGCCTTCAGCAGGCGCGCGGCGTCGATGGGTCTGGTTTTCAGGCGTGAGGCGGAGCGCGCGACGGCGGGCGCGGCGGGCGCGGGCAGGGCGGCCAGCAGAGGCATGACGCAGGCGGCGCATTTGGCGCCCATCTCAGCCTTGATCGGGCCGTCGACGCCGCCGGACTGGATGGTCTGGGGGCCGTCGGCCGAGCAGATGACGATGGGCTGGCCGGGCGTGGAGGCCGCCAGCGCCGCGAACGGCATCAGGCTGCCGATCACGATGGCGAACGTCGCGGCCAGGAAGGCCAGCGAGCGCCAGGTCGACCAGTTTTCAGCCTGGGAGCGGGTCACGGGGCAGGGCTTAAACCTTCCCAGGCGGGGAAGCTAGACCGGCAAGGGGCGACGCGGCGTCGCGCGCGGCCTCGACAAGACCGCCTTCGCGGTGCAGCGTGACGCTTGGACAGTCATCGAGGATACGCATGATCCGCGCCATCGGACCCTTCGCTCTCGCCCTGCTTCTTGCCGCGCCTGCCGCCGCGCAACAGGTGGAGGAGGGGCCGGGCGGTCCCGACCGCGTGTCCCTGACGGTCTATAATCAGAACATCGCCCTGGTGGAGGACGTGCGGAACCTGAACGTGCCCGCCGGGCGCTCGCGTCAGGAGTTTCCGGGCGTTTCGGCCAGCATCCGGCCCGAAACGGTCGGCCTGTCGGGGCGCGGCCTGTCGGTGGTGGAGCAGAACTTCGACTATGACCTGCTGACGCCGGGCAAGCTGATGGAAAGCGCCGTCGGCAATGAGATCGGCATCGTCCGCACCAACCCCGGATCGGGCGCGCAGACGACGGAACGCGCCCGCGTTCTGGCGGCGAATCAGGGCGTGGTGCTGCAGATCGGCAACCGCATCGAGGTGTTGCGCGACGACGGCGTACCCACGCGCGTCATCTTCGACCGGGTGCCGCAGAACCTGCGCCCGCGCCCGACGCTCAGCGTCACCCTGGACGCCGAAGGGGCCGGGCGCCGTGAGACGACGCTCTCCTATTTGACCAGCGGTTTGACGTGGAAGGCGGACTATGTCGCCCGTTTCGACGAGAAGGCGGGCAAGCTGGACCTGACGGGCTGGGTGACGCTGACCAATAACTCGGGCGCGACCTTCAGCAACGCCCAGACGCGAGTGGTGGCGGGCGACGTCAATCTGATCAATGAGGGCGGCTATAATCCGCGACAGCCCATGCGTGGCGGCGGCGTGCGGGGCAATGGAACCCAGTCGGGCGGCGAGGGCGCGCTGGCCGACGTCTATGTCTATCCGCTGCCCGAGGCCGTCACCGTCGCCAACAATCAGACCAAGCAGGTCGGCCTGATCGACGCGGCGGGCGTGCCGGCGACCAAGCGCTATCTACGGGTCGTCGACGGCTTCTACAGCGCCGAGGAGCCAATCGCGGCCGAAGTCGGCGTCATCTTCGCCAACGGATCGGGCGCCGCCGCGCGCGCCCTGCCGGCGGGGGTGATCCGCGTCTATGTGAAGGATGAGGCGGGCGAGCCGCGCTTCATCGGCGAAAGCCAGGTCGATCACTCGCCTGCCGGATCCGAGATCGTGGTGACGACCGGTGACGCTTTCGATGTGACGGTGCAGCCGCGTCTGGTGTCGTCCGAGCGGGTGTCCAAGCGGTTGGTCGACTATTTCCGCACCCGCTATGCGATGGAGTACACGGTCCGCAACGCCCGATCGGAGCCGGTGACGGTCGAGGTGCGCCAGCGCGGTCTGGGTCGCGACACGGAGCTGACGGACCAGAGCATCACGGGCGAGATGCGCGACGCGCGTACCGTCGTCTGGCGCGTGCCGGTGCCCGCCAATGGCGAGACGAAGCTGACCGCGACCATCACCACGGGCGGCTGATCTCATGCGACGCCTTCTGGCGATCACCACTGCGTTGAGCCTTCTGGCGCCTGCGGCATGGGCGCAGACGGAAAGCGTTTCCGCGCGTCCTGACGGGGCGACGGTGGTGATCTATCGTGATCAGCCAGTCGATACGGTCCAACTGATGGCGCAGTCGCGCCAGCCGTGGAGCCGTCTGGACCGTCAGGGGCTGGCCCTGATCGTCGAGACGCGCACGGTCGATCTTCCGGCGGGCGAGGGGATCATCCGTTTTCGCGGACTGGCCACCGGCGTCGTGCCGCAAAGCGCCGTGCTGGAGGGCCTGCCCGCCCATGTGGTCGAGCGCAACGCCGACTTCGACCTGCTGTCGCCCGCCAGCCTGATGGAGAAGTCCATCGGCGAGGTGGTGCGCGTCGTCCGCACCAATCCCGCGACCGGCGAACAGGTCGAGAAAGCCGCTGTCATCCGCGCGGGCGTGCAAGGGACCGTGCTGGAGATCGACGGCCGGTTCGAGGCGCTGGACTGCTCGGGCCAGACCGAGCGGGTCGTCTTCGACCGCGTACCCGAGGGGCTGGGAGACCAGCCGACCCTGTCTGTGCGCACGCGCGCCGAGCGGGCGGGGCGGCACACGGTGACGTTGGCCTATCTGACCACGGGGCTGCAGTGGTCGGCCGACTATGTGGCGCGGCTGGACCCGACGGACGGGACGCTGGACCTGACCGGTTGGGTGACGCTGGCCAACTTCGGCGGCACGGGCTTCCCCGACGCGCCGGTGCAGGTGGTGGCGGGCACGCTGAGGAAGGACGCAGGCACCACGCCGGTCGAGCCGCTGGTCCGCTATCAGCAGAACCAGTGCTGGCCGCAGGGGACGACGACGTTCGGTTCGGGGCAGTTCGCGGGCTATGGCGGGGCGCCACCGCCTCCGCCGCCTCCGGCGCCGCCGAGGCCAGCGGTGATGGAGGCGGCTGATGTCGTCGTCACCGGCAGCCGCATGGCCCGCGCTCCGAAGCTGGCCGAACAGGGCGAGCTGGGCGACTACAAGATCTACACCCTGCCGGAGCCGACGACCGTCGCGGCGCGCCAGACCAAGCAGGTGCGTTTTCTGGAGCGCGAGGGCGTGGCCTATGAGCGGGTCTATCGGGGCGGGGTGCTGAACCCGGACGAGGAGTCTCGCCCCACGGCCATCGTCATGAAGCTGCGCAACGAGGCGCGCGCCGGGCTGGGCGTGGCTCTGCCGGGCGGCTCGGTGGCGGTGATGCAGCCGGACGGGGCGGGCGGCGTGCTGCTGGCTGGTCAGGACCGGTTCGAGGACAAGGGCGTGGGTCTGCCGGTGCGGCTGGCCTTTGGCGAATCGCCGGATGTGCGTGTGCAGACACGGCTGGTGAAGTCCGGCAGTTCGACGCGCGGCGCCGTCACGACTGAACGCACCGAAGTCGAGACCACCGTCACCAACGCCCGATCCGAGCCGGTGACGGTCGAACTGGTCGCCGCGGCCGCCATGCAGCGCGGCTTCCACATCCGCAGCCAGTCGGTGCGCAGCCGGGTGGACGACACCGGCTATCCGGTCTGGACGCTGAGCGTGCCCGCGAACGGCGCGGCGACGTTGACGGCCGCGTGGACGACGACGGATTGAGGCTGTGATTCTCCCTCCCCGTCCCGGGGAGGGTGGTCGCGTAGCGACCGGGTGGGGGCTTGGTGATCGGCCCTCTGCGTCTGAATAGCCGAGCCGCCCCCACCCGGCCTCGCCTTCGGCTCAGCCACCCTCCCCGGGACGGGGAGGGAGAGGCGTTGTGTTATTCGCCTTTGGCCGCCTGCCTCGGGCTGAACTTCGACGCCGGGGCCAGGCGCATGACTTCGCCCTGATAGCGTTCGTCGTCGCCCGCCACGGCGAAGGGCAGGGCGTCGGCGCAGGCCTGCAGCATCGGGTCCAGCCAAGGCAGATCTGCCTTGTGGAAGTCGCCCAGGACGTGGTGCATGACCAATTGCGGCTCGCCAGGGTGGCCGATGCCCATGCGGGCGCGTCGGAAGTCGGCGCCCAGGTGGCTGATCAGGCTGCGGACGCCGTTCTGACCCGCCGCGCCGCCGCCCTTCTTCATGCGGAAACGGCCGGGGGCCAGGTCGATCTCGTCGTGGAAGACGATGACGTGCTCGGGCTTCACCTTGTAGAAGCGCGCCGCCTCGCCGACGGCGCGGCCGCTCTCGTTCATATAGGTCTGTGGCTTCATCAGCAGGACCTTTGTCCCCTCGACCTCCCCGTCGGCGACGATCGACTGGAACTTGGCGCGCGAGGGGCCGAAGCGCCAGCGGCTGGCGATCTCGTCCACGGCCATGAAGCCGATGTTGTGGCGGTTCTTTTCGTATTTGGGGCCGGGATTGCCCAGGCCGGCGATGATGATCATGCGGTCCTCATGCCCCGTGCTTCAGACAAAGAAAAGCCCCGCCGGGCGAACCTGGCGGGGCTGATTTCCTGATCCCCCTCAAGCAGCCCTGCGCCGTACGCAGGGCCCTAGGGGACGCATGAAGCCGATCAGGCTTCTTCGGCTTCGGCTTCGGCCGTGGTGTCGCCGGCGTCCGACTGACCAGCGGCCGAGTTCTTGATCGCGGCGATCATGAAGTCGCGGTCGGTGATGGTGGCCGAGGCGCCTTCCGGCAGTTGGATGTCCGAGATGCGGATGTTCTCGCCGATTTCGCGGCCCTTCAGGTCGACGACCAGTTCAGCCGGGATACGGTCGGCGCGGACCAGGATTTCGACCGTGTGACGGACGACTTCCAGCATGCCGCCCTGGCGGGTGTAGGGGGCTTCGTCAGCGTTGACGAAGGCGACCGGGATTTCGATCTTGATCTCTTCCTTGGCGCCGACGCGCATCAGGTCGAAGTGCATCGGGCGATCGGAAACCGGATCGAACTGGATGTCCTTGGCGATGACCGGCTGGGTTTCCTTGCCGTACTTCAGGGTCACCAGGTGACCGATCAGCTTGCCGGTGTACAGCGACTTGCGGAACTCGCGTTCGTTCACGGAGATGGCCACCGGGGCCTTGTCGCCGCCGTACAGCACGCCGGGGACGGCGCCTTCGCGGCGCGCGGCGCGGGCGCCGCCGGTGCCCACGTTTTCGCGGACATCAACGTTCAGAATGATCTCAGCCATCGGGCTCGCCTTCAATACAAGTAAACGCCTGCGCAGAACCGTGTCCCGCGCGGCGGGGTCATGAACCCTTCGAATTCAAGAGCGCGGGCTATTACACGGAACACGGGGCGGACGCAACCGCCCCGGCTCTGCCCGCAGCGATAATCAGCCCTAGCCGTTTGGGGTGGCGGGCTGGTTCTCGGCCTGGGCCATCGGCGTGGGCGCGCCCGCAGGCGGCACGGCCACGGTGATGGTGGGCATAGGTCCCGTGTACTGCGAGGTGCACTGGGCCAGGTCGCGGACGACGTGACGACCGGCGCAGAAGATGTCCTCATAGTTCGGCTTGGCCGCCGCCAGACACTGGAACAGCATCAGCTTCGACAGATTGAGGCAGAACTCATTGTTCGATTCGGTCGTCAGGGCGTCGGTGTTCGCCTTGGCGTCCTCGCCCGCGGCGCCCAGGGCCGCCAGGGCCGCGATGGCCAGGGAGTTGACGATGGCGGGCGTGAACGGCGCGCCGCGCTGGGCGGCGGTCAGGTTCAGGCCCGAGCCGCTGTTGGCGGCGGCGAACAGACGGGCGCTGTCCTCGGCCGAGGGCAGGCGCGGCACGGCCGACAGGGACTTGGCCCCTTCCAGTCGGCCGACGCGGTCCGCGACGGGCTGAGTGGCCCAGCGACGACGCGGGTCGCTGCGCCCCTGGATGGTGTAGGCATCGGTTTCGACCGCTTCAGCCAGGGCGGCCATGACCTCGGCGTCGCGTCCCATGGTGCTGGCGATCAGACCGGCGGCGGCTTCCGCGCCGGGCAGGGTGGCCGCGTAGGCCGGGTCGGCGACGATTCGCGACACCATCTGCTGACGCTGGGCCGGATCGGAGGCGAATTGGCGCACGCCGGCGACGTACTCAGGCGATTGCAGGGCCAGGATGGCGCCGTAGGCGATCATGCCGCGCGACAACTGCCCCGCCTCGACGGCGGCGCCCTTGCGGACGGCGGCCTGAATGGATTCGGCGTCGGGGAAGCCGGCCTGGATCGACCCCACTTCGCGCACGAAGGCGACATAGACGGACGCGGCCTCGGCCACGCTCTGGTTCAGCGCCAGGGCAGGCGGCGGCGGCGGGGGCGGCGCAGGGGGCGGCGCTTCCGGCTCAGGCGTAGAGCAGCTGGCCAGGACGGCGGCGGCGGCGACAGCGGCGACGGAGAGGCCGCGACGCAAGAAGGCCTGGGGCATCGGCGATCTTCCCTTGTTTTTAAGCGATACGCACTTGGAGGGGTGTCGGAGGCGCGAGGCGCCTACCGAACGACATGTCCCTTATATCGCGGAGGGAATGGTTAGCCGAACCTTAATCGAACAGCTTTGAGACCGACTCTTCGTTGGCGATGCGCCGAATCGCCTCGCCCATCAGCGGCGCCACGGGCACGCGGCGGATCTTCGAGCAGTTCAAAACTTCGTCAGGCTGTTCGATGGAGTCGGTGATCACCAGCTCCTTCAGCGGGCCGTTGGCGACGCGGTCGACCGCCGGACCTGACAGGACGCCGTGGCTGATGTAGGCCGAGACCTCGGTCGCGCCGCGGTCGATCAGCGCCTTGGCCGCGTTCACCAGGGTGCCGCCCGAATCGACGATGTCGTCGAACAGGATGCAGCGGCGGCCTTCGACGTCGCCGATGATGTTCATGACTTCGCTCTCGCCCGCCTTGGGGCGGCGCTTGTCGACGATGGCGAGGTCCGCATTCAGGCGGCTGGCCAGCGAGCGGGCGCGCACCACGCCGCCGACGTCGGGCGAGACGATCATCAGGTCGTCGCCCTTCGGATAGTTGTCCTTGATGTCCTGGGCCAGGACGGGCGTCGCCACCAGATTGTCGGTCGGGATGTCGAAGAAGCCCTGAATCTGACCCGCGTGCAGGTCCATGGTCAGGACGCGGTCGGCGCCGGCGCGGGTGATCAGATTGGCGACCAGCTTGGCCGAGATCGGCGTGCGGCCGCCGGTCTTGCGGTCCTGTCGGGCGTAGCCGAAGTAGGGCATGACGGCTGTGATCCGCTTGGCCGAGGCGCGCACCAGCGCGTCGGTCATGATCAGCAGCTCCATCAGATTGTCGTTAGCCGGATAGGAGGTCGACTGGATGATGAAGACATCCTCGCCGCGCACGTTCTCCTCGACGACGGCGAACACCTCATTGTCCGCGAAGCGCTTCACCTGAGCCTTGGTCAGCGGCATGTCCAGGTGAGCAGCGATGGCCTGGGCCAAGCTCCGGTTCGAATTGCCAGCAAGCAGCTTCATTGACCGGTCATCCTTTCGCCGTCATCGCTCCGCCAATAGTTGCGGGTGCGTTTCTGGACGCGCTCTCTAGGCGGCGAACGGTGCGGCGTCCAGCCGTGTTCCGGTCGTATCTTCGATTTCAGCCGATTGGCTTGGGCGCAAGCGCTGTTATAGAGGACGCATCCTGCTAACGAGGGCGCCGCGCGTGTCCGCGTCCCGAAGGCATCTTGATGAGGTCGCTCTTGCTCGCTTCGAAGTCTCGTTCCGGCCTGGCCCTATTGACGGTCGCTGTGGCGGCCCTGTCGCTATCCGCCTGCGCAGGCAACAAGCCGCGCCAGAAGCTGGCCTATGAGGAGCGTCCGGTCGAGGCCCTCTACAACACCGGCTACCAGCGCCTGCAGTCCAAGCGCTGGATGGACGCCGTCGACTATTTCCAGGAGGTGGAGCGTCAGCACCCCTATTCGGAGTGGGCCCGTCGCGCGATTCTGATGCAGGTCTACGCCTACTATCAGAACAACAACTATCAGGACGCGATCGCGGCGGCTGACCGCTTCATCGCCCTGTTCCCCGGCAATCCGTCGGCAGGCTACGCCTTCTACATGAAGGCCGTCTGCAACTTCGAGCAGATCGTCGACGTGGGCCGGGACCAGGGCTACGCCGAGGCCGCCCTGGCGGGCCTGCGCGACGTGGTGCGCCGCTATCCCGGGTCGACCTACGCCACTGACGCACGGGTCAAGATCGACATGGTCAACGACCAGCTGGCGGGCAAGGAAATGACCGTGGGCCGCTATTATCAGCGCGCCAACCAGCCGCTGGGCGCGTTGAACCGCTACAAGGCGGTCATCAACAACCCCGACTTCCAGCGCACCTCGCACACGCCTGAGGCCCTGTACCGTCTGGTCGAGGTCAATCTGAGCCTGGGCCTGACGGAAGAGGCGACCCGCAACGCCGCCGTTCTGGGACACAACTATCCGGGCAGCCCCTGGTACGCCGAGGCCTTCGCCCTGCTGCGCGAGCGCGGTGAAAACCCGGCCGTCCCGCCTGAAGGCAAGCGCGAATCCTGGTTGCAACGCCTGATCCCCGGCGGCGCCTGATCCGGTCGCAGAACGCAGGGCGCGGCGCGATTAAGGCGCTGCGTTCCTGTTCTGTTTCCGGCTAGGATGCGGCGAAACATCGAATCAGATCGCCCATGCTGACCACCCTTTCGATCCGTGACGTCGTCCTTGTCGACGCCCTTGACCTGGAGGTCGGGGACGGTCTGACCGTGCTGACCGGCGAGACGGGGGCGGGCAAGTCCATCATCCTCGACGCGCTGGGGCTGGCGTTGGGCGCACGCTCTGACGCCGGTCTGGTGCGGAACGGCGCCAAACAGGCCTCGGCTACGGCCGTCTTCACCGCGCCTGATGATGAAGCCCTGATCGCCCTGCTGTCCGAACGCGGCTTCGAGGTGGCGCCGGGCGAGGAGCTGATCCTGCGCCGCGTCGTGTCGGCCGACGGTCGCAGCCGCGCCTATGTCAACGACCAGCCCGCCGGGGTGACGGCCCTGCGCGAGATCGGCGCCCTGCTGGTCGAGGTGCACGGCCAGCATGAGACGGTCGGCCTGCTGGACTGGAAGACGCACCGCGCGTTGCTGGACAACTATGGCGGACTGCAGCCGCAACTGTCGGGCGTGGCCGCGGCGGCCGAGCGGTTGAAGGCGGCGCAGCTGCATCTGGACGCGTTGGAGGCTTCGGCCGCCGAGGCTGCGACCAAGGCCGAGGAAATCGCACAGAACCTGGCCGACCTCGACGCGCTGGACCCCAAGCCCGACGAAGAGACCGAACTGGCCGGCGAGCGCGCCCTTCTCGGCGCGGCGGAAAAGGCGGTGGCCGACCTGGCGGACGCCCGCAACCTGCTGGGCGGCGACAAGCTGAGCCAGCGTCTGGCCTCGGCCCTGCGCGCGGTGGAGCACGCGCGCCAGCGGGCCGTGCAGGCCGGGGCCGAGGGCGAAAACCCCATCATCGCCAAACTGGGTCTGGCCACCGAGGCGGTGGACCGCGCCCTGGTCGAGGCGACCGAGGCCGTGGCCTGCGTCGACGCCGCCGCTGACGCCTTCGATTTCGAGCCGGGCCGTCTGGACAAGGCGGAGGAGCGGCTGTTCGCCCTGCGCGCCACCGCCCGCAAGCTCAACACGACGGTCGAGGCGCTGCCGGCGCTGCGGGTGCGCCTGCGTGAGCAACTGCGCCTGATCGAAGACGGCGAAGAGGCGCTGACCAAGGCCCGCCGCGACGTCGCCGTCGCGATGGAGGCCTATGACGTCGCCGCCCTTTTGCTGACCTCGGCGCGTGAAGCGGCGGGGGACCGTCTGGTCGCCGCCGTCATGGACGAGCTTGGTCCGTTGAAACTGGAACGCGCCCGGTTCCGCGTGACGCTGGAGCCGGTCGAGGGCCGTCGCGGTCCGCTGGGCGTCGAGACGGTGCGGTTCGAGGTGGCGACCAACGCCGGAACCGCCTTCGGGCCGCTGGATACGGTGGCCTCGGGCGGCGAACTGGCGCGCTTTGCGCTGGCGATGAAGGCGGCGCTGGCCAGCCGCGAGGACCAGCGCCAGCCGGTCATGATCTTCGACGAGGTGGATCAGGGCGTCGGCGGCGCCGTGGCCGAGGCCGTGGGCGGGCGCCTGCAACGCCTGTCGCGCGGCGCTCAGGTGCTGGTGGTGACGCACAGCCCGCAGGTCGCGGCGCGCGGCCACGCCCACTGGAAGGTCCGCAAGGCCGACGTTGAAGGCCACACCCGCACCTCCATCGATGTGCTGGAGGAAGGCCCCCGTCAGGAAGAGATCGCGCGGATGCTGTCGGGCGCCGAGATCACCGATGAAGCGCGGGCGGCGGCGAGAGTGCTGATCGGCTGATCCCATCCTTCTCCCCTGAGGGAGAAGGTGGCAGGCGGAGCCTGACGGATGAGGGGTGCTGACTCCGTCTACTCTAAGTTTGGTGAGCGGGCGTCGGCGCGGTTTTCACAACCGATACGCTGACACCCCTCATCCGAGCGCCTCCGGCGCCCACCTTCTCCCTCAAGGGGAGAAGGAAGACTCAGACCCCCAGGATCCAGCCTTCTTCGCCCTCCACCTG
>NZ_FUIE01000085.1 GCF_900163625.1 Brevundimonas diminuta 3F5N | reverse complement strand
TCCGCTCATCCCGGCGGACGCCGGGACCCAGTACTTTGGCTCCGTCCTCAGTTGAAGGAAGCTCGGGCGCGCGACCGCCGAACGTGGTGGTCGTGGCTCTCACTGGATCCCGGCGTCCGCCGGGATGAGCGGATCAAGAATCAGAGCGCGCTGTAAAACGCCTCGACCAGCCGCAGGGCACGCGGATCGCCGATCAGGTGCGGCGACTGGCGCGTCATGACATAGGCGGCCGAAAGCCCCGCCGCCTGATCAGCGAAGACCATGGATCCGCCCCAGCCGCAGTGGCCGACCGCCGCCGGATTGGGGCCGAAGATGTTCAGGCCCTGGTTGCGGGTGAAGCCCGCCGCCCAGCTCATGTCGAAGGGCAGCACCCGATCCGGCCCGTGGATGCGTTCGCGCGTCGCCTGGGTCAGGGTCTCTTCCGATAACACGGCCAGATGATCCAGCGAGCCGCCGGTGGCGACGATGGACATCATCCGCGCTAGGTCTCGCGCAGTGCCGTGCAGGTTGGCGGAGGGAATCTCCGCCATGCGCCACTCGGTCGAGCCGCGTCCGCCGGGCGCCGAGCCGCGATCCAGGAAAGCGGCTTTCTTGATCGCGTCGATGGGGCCGAGGTCCGGTGCGGCGGCGGGTTTGCGAAGTTGCGCGACGCGGCCGTGCTCGGCCTCAGGCAGGCCGATCCACAGATCCAGATCGAACGGCTGGGCGAAGTCTTCGCGCAACGCCGTCCCCATGGTCCGTCCGTCGACGATGCGGAACAGCTCGCCCGCCAGATAGCCGATGGTGATGGGGTGATAGCCGGACGCCGTCCCCGGCGCCCATAGCGGCGTCTGGGCCGCCAGCTTGTCCAGCACCGCCTGACGGTCGAACCAGATGGCCGGTTCGACGCCGTCGGAGAAGCCCGGCAGGCCGGACTGGTGGCTCATCAACTGACCGACGGTCAGTTGGTCCTTGCCCGCCGCGCCGAAGGCGGGCCAGTGGTCGGCGACCCGGTCCTCGTAAGACAGCAGCCCCTTGTCCACGCAGCGCGCGATCATCAGGGCCATCACCGCCTTGCCGGTCGAGAAGACCGGGACCAGCGTGTCCTCGGCGAAGGGCTTGGTCCCCGCTAGATCGGCCGACCCGGCCCACAGGTCCACCGCCACCTCGCCGTCGATGGTCACGCTGAAACGCGCGGCCAGTTCGTTCAGCCCCTCGGGCGCGTCGGCGAAGTTGGCGGCGAAGGCGTCCTTCACCGCATTGAAACGCGGCGGGCAGACGCCGTGGAGTTCGGTGAGGCTGGTCATGGATGCGGTCTAGCGCCTTGGCGGCTTCACGTCACTTGCGAGCGGACGCCGAGGCGTTGCGGGCGCCTTCGAACTCGTCGCCCGGCTTCCACGCGGGCCAGTCGCGCGAATTGGCCAGGTCGCGGCCGACTTCATACAGCAACTGCACATCGGCGGCGGCAGCGTCCATCTTCCACTCCGGCGTCCATTCGTCGGTCGGCTGATGATAGCGGTTGGCGACGTAATCACGGCTGGCTTCGTTGTGGCCGGTGAAGCCCGCAGCGGCGAACAGGGCGGGCACGCCCTTGCGCGCCAGCGGGAAGTGGTCCGAGCGGTAAAAAGCCCCTGCGTGCGGCGCCGGGTCGGGGATCAGGCGGCGACCCTCGCGCGCGGCCAGAACCGCCAGCCGGTCGTCCAGATCATTCTTGCCCGCGCCGATGACGACGATGTTGGGGTCGATCTCGGTCCCTGGCAGCAGGCTGTCCATATTGATGTTGGCGACGGTCGTCTCCAGCGGCCAGACCGGATTGGCGGCATAGTATTCGGCGCCCAGCAGGCCCGTTTCCTCGGCCGCCCAGCTGATGAAGACGGTCGAGCGTTCGGGACGCGGCCCCTCGGCGAACAGGCGGGCGATCTCCATGACGCCCGCGACGCCCGTCGCATTGTCGACGGCGCCGTTATAGATGTCGTCGCCGTTCTTGGGCGTGGCGCGGCCATAGGCGTCCCAGTGGGCGCCGAACATCACCGTCTCGTTCGGGTATTGGGTTCCGGGCAGGCGGCCGATGACGTTGCGCGTCTCGACCCGGTCGGCCTTCTGGCCGAAGTCGATGGACATGCTGACGCCGTCCAGCGCCACGGGGCGGAAGTCGGGGGTGCGCGCCTGATCCTTCAGGGCGGCGAAGTCCAGCCCGGCGTCCCGGAACAGCTGTTCGGCTACAGCGCCCTGAATCCAGCCTTGCGCCGCCACGCGCTCCTTGTCCGGGTCGGCGCGGACGATGTCGAACTTGGGCGCGGTCGAGGAATTCTCCAGCGTCGACCACGGATAACCCGCGCCCGGCGTGTCATGGATGACCAGAACGCCCGCCGCGCCGTGCGCCGCCGCCACCTGGAACTTGTAGGTCCAGCGGCCATAGAAGGTCATGGCCTGACCGTCGAACTTGCCATTGATCGGATGGCCTTCGGGCGCGCCGAAGTCGGGGTCGTTGACCAGCACCAGCATGATCTTGCCGGTCAGATCGACGCCCTTGTAGTCGTCCCAGCCGCGCTCGGGCGCGTCCACGCCATAGCCGACGAAGACCAGCGGCGCGTCGGTCAGGGTGATGCGCTGCACCGGCCGGTCGGAGGAGACGATGACGTCCTTGGCCCGTTGCAGTTCGGTCGTGCGGCCGTTGGATGAGACGCTGATGGCGGCGGGGCCGTCCTGGCTGGTGCGGCTGACCTGGGCCACCTGCACCCATGATCCGTTCGGGCCGCCGGGTTCGAGGCCGAGCGCCTGGAACTGCTGCGACAGCCACTCGATGGTACGGTCTTCGCCGGGCGTGACCGGGGCGCGACCTTCGAACTCATCAGACGCCAGAACGCGGGTCGCCTCGTTCAGCCGGGCCGGGTCGACGCGGCCGGCTTGAGCGAGCGCGGAGGTCGAACACATCAGGACAGCGATCAGGCCGACGGCGGCGGAACGGGGCAGGGACATGGGCAGGCTCGACATCTGAAATGTTTGCGCCACGCTGCCCCCTGAGGCCGCCGCTGTCGACCCCGAAAGACCTCAGCGCCCGTCCAGCCAGGCGCGCACGCCCTCCGCTGCGACAACGCCCGAGGCGAACGAGGCCTGCAGCAGATAGCCGCCGGTCGGCGCCTCCCAGTCCAGCATCTCGCCCGCCGCAAAGACGCCGGGCCGCGCCTTCAGCATCAGCCGTTCGTCCACGGCGTCCAGAGCGACGCCCCCGGCCGAGGAGATGGCGCGGCTCAGACCCTGCACCCCGGTCAAGGTCAGGGCGACGCCCTTGATCCGCGCGGCCAGTTCGGCGGGTTCTGCGGGCAGGGCTCCGGCTTCGCGCAGCAGGGCGACGGCGGCCGGGTCCAGCCGCGCGGCCTTGCGCAGCCAGTTCGACAGGCTGTCCTTGCCACGCGGTTTCGACAGGCGCTGGGTCAGAGCCTCGATGTCCAGATCGGGCCGCAGGTCGAGCGTCAGCACGGTTGATCCGTCGCGCTCCACCGCCTCGCGCAGACCGGCGGACAGGGCGTAGACGCCGCCGCCCTCGATCCCATAGGCGGCGATCATGGCCTCGCCGCGCACGGTGCGGCCTTCATGCGTCAGGGCGACGCCTTTCAGCGGCGTTCCGGCGAAGCGCTCGCGGAACAGCGGCGACCAGGCGACGTCGAAGCCGACGTTGGCGGGTCGGAAGGCAGCCATTTCGGCGCCCGCGTCCTCCAGCGCCGGAACCCACGCCGCGTCCGAACCCAGCTTCGCCCAGCTGGCGCCGCCTAAAGCCAGAACGATGGCGTCCGGGCGCTCGGTTTGCTCGCCCTCAGGCGTGTCAAAGGTCAGGGCATCGCCCTGCCAGCCGGTCCAGCGCGAGCGGGTGCGGACCTCGACGCCCAGACCCTCCAGCCGCGCCAACCAGGCGCGCAGCAGGGGCGAGGCCTTCATCACTTTCGGGAACACCCGTCCGGACGAACCGACGAAGGTCGGCTGGCCCAGCCCCTCGACCCACTCGATCAGATCGGCGGGCGAAAAGGCGTCCAGCCATTCCTTGATGCGTCCCTGCGCGGCGGCGTCATAGCGGTTCAGGAACGGCTCCGGCGGCTCCGAATGAGTCAGGTTCAGCCCGCCGCGCCCGGCCATCAGGAATTTGCGTGCAACCGAGGGCATCCGCTCATGCACGACGACGCGCAGGCCCGCCTGGGCCAGACGTTCGGCGGCCATCAGCCCGGCAGGGCCGGCGCCGATTACGGCGACTGTGGAGGGGGAGCGCGTCATCGACGCCTTCCTAGCCGGAATGACCGCCGCGGCCTATGCTGGCGGACATGAGCGTCGCCTTTACACGGGAAGAAGATCTGGAAGCCACGGCGGCGGACCTGCCGGACCGGCCGATCTCGCCCCATCCCAACCTCGTCACGCCGCAGGGGCTGGCCCAGATCGAGGCCGAGCTGGCGGCCGCGCGCGCGGCCTATACGGCGGCGCAGGCGGCAGGTTCGATCGAGGCTGACCGCACCGCCATGGCGCGGGCGACGCGCGACCTGCGCTACTGGTCGGCGCGCCGTGGCACGGCCCAGTTGGTCGAGGCGCCGCCGGACGGCAAGGTGCGATTCGGCGACACGGTGACGATCGAGCGCGAGGATGGGCGCACCCAGTCCTGGCGCATTGTCGGCGAGGACGAGGCCGACCCGACCAAGGGCAGCGTCAGCCACGTCTCGCCCCTGGCCCGTGCCCTGATGGGCAAGCGCGAGGGGGATGAGGCGACGGTCGCGGGCCAGTCGGTCGAGATCGTCGCCATCAAGGAAGGCTGAGAGGGGACGGCCTCAATAGCCGCCCGTGCCCTTTTCCTTGGCCACCGGCTGGAAGTCGCGCACGAAGCGTTCCAGCAGGCGCACACTGTAGCCCGCCGACCCGGCCGGTTTTACGTCGTTGGCTGCGCCAAAGGCCATGTTGGCGATGTCCAGATGCGCCCAGGGCGTCTCCGGGCGAGCGAAATAACCGATGAAGTGGGCGCCCGTGCCTGCGCCCGCGCCGCCGTCGCCCGAGTTCTTGATGTCGGCGATGGTCGAGGCGGTGGCTCGCACATAGGAGGGGTGCAGCGGCAGGCGCCACAGGGTCTCGCCCGTGGCGTCGCCTGCGGTCTTCAACTGATCAGCCAGGGCGTCGTGACGGCTGAACAGGCCCGCATAGTCATTGCCCAGCGCGCCGCCGACCGAGCCGGTCAGGGTGGCCACGTCGACGATGGCGGCGGGGTTCAGCGTGGTGTCGGCCCAGACCACGGCGTCGGCCAGGACCAGGCGGCCTTCCGCGTCGGTCGAGATGATTTCGATGGTCTTACCGTTCATGGCGGTCAGCACATCGGCCGGACGGATGGCGTTCCCGTCGGGCATGTTTTCAGCCAGGGCGGCGACGGCGACCACATCCACGGGCGCGCCGGACTTGGCCAGGGCCAGAACCGCGCCGACCACGCTGGCGGCGCCGGACATGTCCATCTTCATATTGCCCATGTTGGCGCCCGGCTTGATCGAGATGCCGCCAGAATCGAAGGTGATGCCCTTGCCCAGCAGGGCGACCGGGCCGTCGTTGGGCGCGCCCTGGCCGCGATAGCGCACGGCCAGCAGGCGCGGCGGGCGGCTGGAGCCCTGGCCGACGCCCAGCAGGGCGCCCATGCCCAGGCGTTGCATGGCGGGTACGTCCAGCTCGGTGATCTCGACCCCGGGCACGCCGGCGAAGGCGGCGCGGGCGCGCTCGACGAAGCTTTCCGGATAGATGACGTTGGCCGGTTCGTTGGACACGTCGCGGGTCCAGGCCATGGCCTCGATCAGGGCGGCGCCGCGACGGTGATGCGCCTGGGCGCCGGCCGCGTCATCGGCCACCACGGTCAGGGCGCCGGGCGCTGGGCGGTCACGGCCGGTGGTGACATAGAGGTCCGAGCGATAGTGGCCGATGCCCAGACCCGTCGCCAGTTCCGAGGCCAGATCCGCCGACAGGCCCGAGGTCAGGGCCGTCAGGGCGCCGGGCTGGCTGTTCAGCGCGCGGCCCGCGACGATGCCCGCCGTCTGCACGTCGGCGGCCTTGGGCGCCTCGCCCAGGCCGACGACCAGGATGCGGTCCCAGCCGCCGACGCCGTGCAGGCTCAGGGTCTGGCGCGCCTTGTAGTCGAAGCGGGCGGCGGTCAGGGCTGAGGCGATCGCCTGGCGCGTCGCGGCGTCCAGGGCGGCGCTGCGCGCGGCCAATTCAGCCTCCGACGCTAGCGGTAGAACCAGGGCGCCCGATGGTGCGGCCGAGGCGGCGAAGGTCACGGCGCGCGTCTGTGCGGGGGCGGGGCGAGCGGGCCAGTCGGAACGCTCGGCGGCGGGCGCGGCGCGGCGTGATTGCGCCTCGGCCGGAACAGCGACGCTCAGACCGGCGGCGGCGATCAGCGCGGCTGCGGCGAAGGACGGAATACGGGTGGTGCGGCGCATCGATCAGGGCCCCCTCTGTGACGATGAAGGCGCCTTTATGGGCGGTGGCGTGACGCGGGGGCAACTGCTCCGCTGAGGGAAGAACGCCGGGCGCGACGCCTTGTCGCGCTTGGCGCGCGCTTTGGAGCCGCGCCCGGCGCAGCGGCGGCCGTCAGCAGGCCGCCCGGCGCGGGGGCGTCGGGCAGGGTCGGGCCCTGAGGCGGACATCGCCGGTTTCGCGGCGAGAAAGTCGGCGGGCGTCGAGCAGGGCGCCGATCCAACCCCACGCGGGTTCCTTATGAGTGCGGTAGATGTGCTCCATGACTTCGTCCTCCTTTCTGAGAGATGCAGGATGGCGCATGATGGCGCGCGTCACAAACGAGACGACGGCGTTCATCCATAAGGTTGGCTTATGTCTGATCCTCTTTCCCGCATCCCGGTCGACGCCCTTCGCGTGTTCGAGACGGCGGCGCGCCTGCTCAGCTTCACGCGCGCGGCCGAGGTTCTGGGCATGAGCCAGGCGGCGGTCAGCTGGCGTATTCGCGACCTGGAGCAACGGCTGGAGCGGCCCTTGTTCACACGGGGCACGCGGCAGGTGAGCCTGACCCCCGAGGGCGAGCGTCTGGCCACGGCGGCGACCGAGGCGATGACCCTGCTGCGTCGGGCGGTGGCCGAGGTGATCGAGACCGACCAGGGCGTGTTGGCCGTCACCACGCTCCAGACCCTGGCGACCCAGTGGCTGGCGACGCGTCTGGGGACGTTCCAATTGGCCAATCCCGACCTGGCCGTGCGGGTGGACACCAGCCCCGGCCTGTCTAGCCTGGGCGCGGATGGGCTGGACGTGGCGCTGCGCTTCGGTTCGGGCCGCTGGGCGGGGCTAGAGAGCCGTTTTCTGATGCCCGCCGTCTTCACGCCCGTGTGCACGCCGGCCATGCGTGACCGGCTAGAGCTGAAGACGCCTGCGGACTTGAAGCGCGCCCATCTGGTCGGAGAGCCGGAGGAGTGGGCCGCCTGGTTCGCCGCCGCCGGTGTGGCGCCCGCCGACGCCGCCCCGCCGCCGCGCCTGACCGCCGACAATCAGGCGATGGAGGTGGCGGCGGCGCTGGGCGATCAGGGCGTGGCCCTGGGCTCGCCCATTCTTTACGGCCGCGAGATCGAGCGCGGCCTGCTAGTGCGGCCGTTCAAGGAGACCGTCGCCCTGGCCGAGGGCTACTGGCTCTGCTACCCGCCCGGCCGCCGCCTGACCCCTAAGATCGCCCGCTTCCGCGACTGGGTGCTGGACACGGCCCGGACCGAACCGGCGGTGGTCGAAGGCGCGCGCTTGGCGGGGCGCGAAGTGGGAGAGACAAGAAGCTAACGGGCTAGCGCACAACTTCTCCCTCCCCGTCCCGGGGAGGGTGGCTGAGGCCGTCAGGCCGAAGCCGGGTGGGGGCGGCAAGGCGATGCAAGTGCTGAGGCCGGGATCGCCCAGCCCTCCCCCACCCGGTCTCCGCTTCGCTGCAACCACCCTCCCCGGGACGGGGAGGGAGAGGCGGCGTCCGCGCAAAGAAAAGGGCGGGACCTTTCGATCCCGCCCTTCCTTGGTCTCAGCGTTGGCCAGCTTGGACTTAGAAGTCCATGCCGCCCATACCACCCATGCCGCCCATGTCGGGGGCGCCGCCGGCGCCGCCCTTCTTGGGCGCGTCAGCGATAGCGGCTTCCGTGGTGATCATGATGCCGGCGACCGAGGCGGCCGACTTCAGAGCCGAACGGACGACCTTGGCCGGATCGATCACGCCCATCTGGACGAGGTCGCCGTACTCTTCGGTCTGGGCGTTGAAGCCGAACGAGGCGTCGGTCGACTCCATGACCTTGCCGACCACGATCGAGCCTTCGACGCCCGAGTTTTCCGAGATCTGACGGATCGGAGCCTGCAGGGCGCGACGCACGATGTTGATGCCGGCGTTCTGATCGGCGTTGACGCCCTTCAGATCGATCAGCTTCTTGGAGGCTTGCAGCAGGGCCACGCCGCCGCCCGGGACGATGCCTTCATCGGCAGCGGCGCGGGTTGCGTTCAGGGCGTCGTCGACGCGGTCCTTCTTTTCCTTCACTTCGACTTCGGTCGAACCGCCGACGCGCAGGACGGCGACGCCGCCAGCCAGCTTGGCCAGACGCTCTTGCAGCTTTTCCTTGTCGTAGTCCGAGGTGGTGTCCTCGATCTGACGCTTGATCTGGGCCACGCGGGCTTCGATGCCGTCCTTCTCGCCCGAACCTTCGACGATGGTGGTGTCGTCCTTGGTGATCTGGACCTTCTTGGCCTTGCCCAGCATGTCGAGCGTGACCGTTTCCAGCTTGATGCCCAGGTCTTCAGAGATGACCTGGCCGCCCGTCAGGATGGCGATGTCTTCCAGCATGGCCTTGCGGCGGTCGCCGAAGCCCGGAGCCTTGACGGCGGCGACGCGCAGGCCGCCACGCAGCTTGTTGACCACCAGGGTCGCCAGGGCTTCGCCTTCGATGTCCTCGGCGATGATCAGCAGGGGACGGCCCGACTGAACCACGGCTTCCAGCACCGGCAGCATCGGCTGCAGCGAGGTCAGCTTCTTCTCGTGGAGCAGGATGAGCGGCTCTTCGAGGGAGACCTCCATCTTGTCCGGGTTGGTGATGAAGTAGGGCGACAGGTAGCCGCGGTCGAACTGCATGCCTTCGACGATGTCGACGGTAGTTTCGGCCGTCTTGGCTTCTTCGACCGTGATGACGCCTTCGTTGCCGACCTTGGCCATGGCCAGGGCGATCAGCTCGCCGATTTCAGCGTCGCCGTTGGCCGAGATGGTGCCGACCTGGGCGATTTCCGAGTTGTTGGAGACCGGCTTGGAGATGGTCTTCACTTCGTCCAGGGCCACGGCGACGGCCTGATCGATGCCGCGCTTCAGGTCCATCGGGTTCATGCCGGCGGCGACGGCCTTCAGGCCCTCTTGCACGATGGCCTGAGCCAGAACGGTGGCGGTGGTGGTGCCGTCGCCCGCGTTGTCGTTCGCCTTGGAGGCGACTTCGCGGATCATCTGGGCGCCCATGTTCTCGAAGGCGTCTTCCAGCTCGATCTCTTTGGCGACCGAGACGCCGTCCTTAGTCGAGCGCGGGGCGCCGAACGACTTCTGGATCACGACGTTGCGGCCCTTCGGACCCAGGGTCACCTTGACGGCGTCAGCCAGGACGTTGACGCCCTTCAGCATCTTGTCGCGGGCGTCGGTGTTGAACTTTACGATTTTAGCGGCCATGCGGGCAGCTCCTATCTATAAGATTTTAAATCAGAAACCGGAAACCTGAGGCGGCTGTCATTGCCGCGAATATCTGAGCCCGTCCGCGAAGCGGCCGGACCGATTTCGCTTAGGACAGCACGCCCAGGACGTCGGATTCCTTCATGATGATCAGGTCTTCACCGTCGATCTTCACTTCGCTGCCCGACCACTTGCCGAACAGGACGCGGTCGCCGGCCTTCAGTTCCAGGGCGACGAACTTGCCGTCTTCGTCACGGACGCCGGGGCCCACGGCGACGACTTCGCCTTCCTGGGGCTTTTCCTTGGCCGTGTCGGGGATGATGATCCCGCCCTTGGTCTTGGATTCTTCTTCAACGCGCTTGACCAGCACGCGGTCGCCGAGCGGACGAAACGCCATCTGAGTAACTCCCGTTAGGATGTTGGTTCCAGCCCTCGGAGCCCGCGACTTTGGCAGTCGCCCTCCCCGAGTGCTAACGACCGGGGAGTTAGGCAGGGGGAGGGGAGGCGTCAAGGGCGACGGCGCCCGAAATCCGGTCTCAAGATGAAGCGAAAATGAACGTCCGCCGCCGAGGTCGTTCAGACAGGCGCCGCTAAAAGGGGGACAACGGATCAACCGGCTTTCGAAAGGAGCCCGCCATGAAGACCCTGACCAAGATCGGCGTGGGCGCTATCGCCTTGACGATGCTGGCTTCGACCCCGGCCGCCGCTCAGCACTATCGCGACCGCGATCGCGACAACACCGGTCGTGACGCGGTCCTGGGCGCCGTGGTCGGCGGCGTCGCCGGGGCTTTGATCGGTCAAGGCGACGGACGCTATGTCGCGGGCGGCGCCTTGGCGGGCGCAGCCTTGGGCGCGGCGTCGTCCTCGAACAACGACGACTGCGGCTATCGCCGTGGCGGCCGCTGCTATCGGAACCAGGGCCACTGGGAACGCGAGCACGGCATCAACAGCCGCGACGGCTATTACAACGGCCGCTACGAGCGGGGCGACGACCGCTATTATCGGGACGGCCGCTATTGGCGGAACCACGGCGAATGGCGCAGCCATCAGAACCGTCGCGATCGTGGTCGTGATCGTGATCGCGACTATCGATACGACCGCCGCTGGTAGGCGGAGGGTGAGATGAGAAAGGCTCGGCTGCATGGCCGGGCCTTTCTCATGGGCGGGCCTACTCGAAGCCGCTGTTTCGCTCGGCGCTCGGCAGCAGCCGTCCCATGACGGCGACGAAGAAGGCCACCGTCCAGCCCAACAGGATGGCGCCGTTGATGCCTTCGATCGCGCCCAGCAGCTTCCACTCCGGGTCGATGGAGGCGTCGCCGTAGCCGATGGAGCTGTAGCTGATGGACGAGAAATAGACCGCCTCGCGCAGGTCTGGCACGGCGCCCAGCAGGTAGAAGAGGGCGGCGTAGCTCCAGATCTCCAGCCCGTGAATGAAGAAGAGGCCCAGCACCAGCGTCACCGTATAGAGGGCGCCGCGCGTGGACAGGGGGTTGAGGCGGATCGCCGTGGGGGTCGGACTTTCACGCGATTCCAGGGTCGCCAGGACGCGACCCAGACAGAGCAACCCGATCGCGTGTGCTCCCACGGTCAGCAGCACCATGGCGGTGGCGACCGTCAACTCCAGCAACATGTCCATGGCCGCCTCGCCGTCCGTTGTGCCGCCATGCCTTAGCACCGACCCCCTGTGGCGAGGAACCTCCGGCCGGGCGGCTGCGCAGCATCAATCCTATTGATCAGCTTGCGCCGCGCGCCTGGCGGGGCCGATCAGGCCCAGGTGGGTGAGGCCGAAGGCGTCCGGCGAGTTGAGCCCATAGCCGAGCGCGCGATCGAACCCGATGTGCGCCAGCCAGATCAGGCTGAGAGCGGTCGCCAAGGGCGCGGCGACGAGCAGGCTCGCCCCCGCCAGCGCCAACGGCCCGATCAAACTGTGCGCCAGATTATAGGTCCATGCGCCCACGCGCGGACCGGCGAGGTAGCCGGCGAATGAGAGGTCGGGGGCCAGGAAGAGAACGGCGAACATCGCCCAGCCCTGGCCAAGGCGGGCATAGGCCAGGGCGGCGAGGGCGAGCAAGGCCAGACCCTCCAGCCGCTGCCAGGCCGGGGCGACGACGATCACGTCGTCAGTCGCCGCAGAAGATCCGCCGTGGAGGGGTCGAGATCCTCTGAAGGCGTTCCCGTGGCGGCGTCCTTCAGCAAGGCCTTGGCCAGAACCTTGCCCAGCTCAACGCCCCACTGATCGAAGCTGTTGATGTCCCACAGCACGCCCTCGACGAAGGTCTTGTGCTCATAGAGGGCGATCAGGGCGCCGAGGGTCTGAGGCGTCAGCCGCTCCATCAGAATGGCGGTCGACGGCCGGTTGCCGGGGAAGGCCTTATGCGGCGCCAGGCGGTCGGCTTCATCCTCGGATGCGCCGGAAGCGATCAGTTCGGCGCGAGCCTGGGTCTCTGTCTTGCCCAGCATCAAGGCTTGCCCCTGAGCCAGGGCGTTGGCCCAGAGAGGGCTCTCCAAGGTTCTCTGGTCGGTGGAGGCGACGATGATGAACTCAGACGGGACGACCTGCGGCCCTTGATGGATCTGCTGGAAGAAGGCGTGCTGGCCGTTGGTTCCGGCTTCGCCGAAAACGACGGGGCAGGTCTGGCGACCGGCGGGCGAGCCGTCGCAGTGGACGCGCTTGCCGTTTGACTCCATCTCCAGTTGTTGCAGGAAGGCGGGCAGACGGCGCAGAGCGTGGGCGTAAGGAGCGACGGTGCGCGCCGGGCGGTGCAGGCCGTTGACGTTGTAGATTTCGGCCAGGGCCAGCATTACCGGCGCGTTCCTCTCTAGCGGGGCCTCGAGGAAGTGGCGGTCCAGGGTGGCGGCGCCGTCGAGGAAGCCCTGGAACGCGTCCCAGCCCAGGCCGATGACGCAGGACAGACTGACCGCCGACCACAGGGAATAGCGTCCGCCGACCCAGTCGCGGAATGCAAAGGCGCGGCCGCAGCCGAAGGCCGCCGCCTTGTCCGGCGCGGCGGTGACGCCGATGAAGTGTTTCGTCATCCCCTCGGCCGGCAGGGCGGTGGCCAGCCAGACCTTGGCGAGCGCGGCGTTGGCCAGAGTCTCTTGGGTTGTGAATGTTTTGGAGACGACGATCACCAGGGTGGTTTCAGGATCCAGCCCGATCAAGGCCTCGGCCATGTCGCGCGGATCGATGTTGGCGACGAACCGCAGGTCGATAGCCGGATCGAGCGGGCGCAGGGCGTCCCAGATCAGGCGCGGTCCCAGATCGGAACCGCCGATGCCGATATGGAGCACCGTCTTGAAGGGGCGTCCGCTTGCGCCTGTTTCATTCCCGGACCGCAAAGCTTCGGCATAGGCTTTCATTTCGGCGCGCACGGCCTCGACTTCGGCCGAGACGGGTTCGCCCAGGGCACGGAAGTCGGCGCCGTTCGGCGCGCGCAAGGCCGGGTGCAGCACAGCACGATCTTCGGTCAGGTTGACCGCCTCGCCGTTGAACAGGGCCGCGCGACGGCCTTCAACGTCGCGGGCGCGGGCCAGAGCCAGCGCCGCGTCCAGGCCCGTCTGGGTCCAGCTCTGCTTGGACAGGTCGATGTGCAGGCCCGCCGCATCTAGGGTCAGCCGCGCCAGCCGGTGGGGGTCGGCCGTGAACTGATCCTGGATTCGGGCGTCCGCGTCCCGGCGGGCGGCGGCCTCCAATTCGGTCCAGGCGGTGTGCGGCATCGTCGTCTCCCCATGGCGGTCCCGGCTTTTGGCCCGGCGCTTGCAAGCTCTGGTTTACGGCTCAGGCCGTGAAGAGTTCAATCCAAGACTGGGTCAACAAGGATTTCCTAGTGGAAGTCCGCCGTTCCGGTCCCCTGTGAAAGGCACGCCATGTCCTGCGGAATAGCGCTCGCTGTCGCCCTGATGCTGGCTGATCCCGCCGTCGCCGAAGCCGCCGCCCTGCCGCCGGTCGCGCCCGCCGCTCCGGTCTCTGTGGCCCAAGAGCCCCTGTTCGCCGATCTGGTGGCCCGCTCGGGCGCCCTGAAGACGATCGTCGACGGCTGGATGACTTCGGGCGAGGCGGACAAGGCCGGCTTCTTCTCCGGCGCGGCCTATGCGGCGTTCAAGACCCAGGCGACGGATCTGGCCCAGCGCGACATGCAGGGCCATCTGATCCTCAAGGAACGCGGCACGGACAACGATCTGAAGTGCATCCTGCGCGGCATTTCGGAGGACATTCCGGTCAAGGTCGCAGCGCTGGAAAGCGCCTCCGACACGGCTGCACGCAAGCTGGCCCTCGACGAGCTGTCCTATCTGTTGAACGACAACGTCGAGGTCATCACCTCGCCGCCGCAACCCGAGGCCTAGCCTCGACTTGAGGCTTGGTTGCTGGGGCCTGCCGCGCTTCGCGCGACTTGAGGCCCGACTGCAGGGCGGCCAGAAAGGCCGTCCTCAGCCCTCGACGGTCTCGGGGTATTTGATGGCGCAGCCGTAGGGCGCGGCATAGGCGGTCTGCACCGCGCGGCCGGCCTTGGCGTCGGCCAGGGCGGCGCGAACGAAGTTGTTGGCCCCGTCCAGGTCTTCCACCTTGTTGGTCGGCCGGTCGTCGATGCCGCCGACGAAGATCAGCCGCCCCTCCGGGTCGATGATGCGCATGTCGGGCGTGGTCTTGGCGTCGTAGCGCTTGCCGACCTCGCCGGTCGGGTCGAGCAGCAGGTGGGTGAAGGCGGCCTGGTGCTTGGCCTTCCAGGCTTGCGCCTCGTCGCCCTCGACAAAGCCTTGGGTTCCCGGCGCCGAGGAGATGATGGTCAGCCAGACCACGCCGTCGGCGGTCGCCTCGCGCTGCAGGGCCTGCATGGCGCCGGTGTAGTGCTTCTTCACGAAGGGACAGCCTTCGTTGGTCCACTCCAGCACGACCGTCTTGCCGCGGAAATCGGCCAGGGATCGCTGCTGTCCCTCGGCGTCGACCAGGGTGAAGGCCGGGGCGGTTTCGCCGGGGGCGGGCGCTTCGGTCGCTTCGGGCGCGACGGCGGCGGTTTCGGACCGTTCGGGCGATGCGGCGGGTTGCTGCTGGCAGGCGGCGAGCAGAAGAAGCGAGGCGGAGGCGGCGGTCAGCAGGCGGAACATGGCGGTCTCCTTGGGGTGATGGATCAGCGGGCGGCGGCGTCCTTCAGGGCGCCGATGACGACGCCTTCGGTCAAGAGTTGAGGCAGGATGCGCGGTTGGGACTGGCCGGGCGCATAGACGAGGTAGAGGGGCACGCCCGAGCGGCCGTGGCGTTGCAGTTCGGCGGTGATGGCGTCGTCGCGTCGCGTCCAGTCGCCGACCAGATAGACGGCGTTCGCCTGTTCCAGCGCCTCAGCCGTGCGAGCCGAGGACAGGGCCGTGCTTTCGTTCACCTTGCAGGTCACGCACCAGTCGGCGGTGAAGTTGACCAGGACCGGACGCCCGTCGGCCAGGGCGGCCTTCACCGCCTGCTCGGACCAGGGCTGGGACGGCAAATGGGTCGAAGCGCCTGCGCTGTCCGGGGCGGCGGGCGCGGCGCGCCCCGCCAGGACGCCGAAGCCCAGCGCCGCGATCAGGGCCAGCAGGGCGGCGGCGCCCGCGACCCGGCCTTTTCCGGGCGCGGCGGCCTGATACCGGCCGTAGAGCCACAGCGCCAGGGCCAGCATCAGCCCGGCACCGAACAGCAGGGCCAGGGCGTCGGCGGTCTGGCGACCATAGACCCAGGCCAGCCACAGGGCGGCGCCGTACATGGGGAAGGCCAGCAGATTGCGTAAGCTCTCCATCCACGGGCCAGGCTTGGGCAGGCGGGCCAGCAGGCGCGGATTGAGGCTGATCAGCACATAGGGCAGGGCCAGGCCCAACCCCAGCATCAGGAAGACCGCCAGGGCCATCGGCCAGGGCATGAACAGGGCGGCGCCCAGCGCAAAGGCCATGAAGGGAGCGGTGCAGGGCGCGGCGACGATCACCGCCAGCACCCCGGTGAAGAAGGCGCCCGCCGCGCCGGGCAGACGCGACAGCGGACCGTGTCCGGCGCCTTGCAGGCCTGCGCCGACATGGAAGACGCCCGACAGGTTCAGCGCCACCGCCAGCATCAGCAGGGCCAGGGCGGCGACCACGCCCGGCGATTGCAGCTGGAAGCCCCAGCCCAGAACCTGACCGCCAGCACGCAGGGCTAGAAGCGCGCCCGCCAGCAGCAGGAAGGTCGCCAGCACTCCGGCCAGGAAGGCCAGGCCGTCGCGGCGCGCCTCGGCCGGTTCATGGGCGGCGCGGCTGAGCGAAGCGGCCTTCATCGCCAGGATGGGGAAGACGCAGGGCATCAGGTTCAGGATCAGCCCGCCCAGCAGGGCGAACAGCGCCGCCTTGGCGAAGTCGGACAGCCCAGTGGCGGCGGCCGTGGTCTGAGCACCCTCGCCGTCGCCGATCGCGCCCTCGCCCGCGACCCCGGTCAGAGCCGCGCCTGGTTCGGCGGTGATCTCCCAGGCGCCCAGATCGGTGGACAGGACGCCGCCGATCGGTCCCAGCAACCCCTTGGTCGTCAGGCCGCGACCGGCGGCGACGCCTACGGTCAGCCCCTGCGGGCCGCGTTCGCCCGACTGGGCGGCGGCGTGGTCGATCACCCCGCCCTCGAACGGGTAGAAATAGGCCCATTTCGGCGCGACCCCGGTCAACGGCCCGCCGCTGGCCGTCAGGGTCAGCTTGCCGTCAACGAGGGCGGCGCGGGCGTCGATCCCGGCGGGACGGGGGGCGCCGGCGACCACCGCCTGCACCGCCTGGCCGAAGCGGGCGTCCAGCGGCGCGGCGCCGTCGCGAACGGGCAGGTCCAGCGCCAGGTCGAGGTCTTCCGGCACGCACATCTCGTCGCTGCAAACGTAGAAGTGGGCGGTGACGCGCAGGGGCAGGCTGCGCCCCGGCGGCGCGTCGGCCGGAATCCCGATCGGCACAGGCAGGAAGACCGTGTCCGAATAGCCGTAGTTCATCAGGCTCTGCAGCCGTTGACGCTCGGGCAGGGGCCACAGGATGTCGCCGGGCGTCACGTCGCCCGGCAAGGACCAGGTCAGGGTCGTGGGGCCGCCGGAGTCGCCCTGGTTGCGCCAATAGGTGTGCCAGCCGGGCTGGATCTTCTGGCGGATGGCGACGACGGCAGTGGAGCCGGGCGCAGCCCAGGCGCCCATGGCGACCAGTTCGGCCTCGATGCGTTCGGTGCGTTGGGGGCCCGGCGCGACGGCGCCCTTGGCGGCGGGGGCGGCTCCGGCGGCCAGAGCCTCGCGCAGGGCGGCCTCGGTCGAGGGCGCAGAGGCGACTGCCGTCGCCGGAAGGGCGAGGGCGAACCAGGTCAGCAGAAGAAGCAGGATGCGCAAGGGCGACGCCGAGTACAAGATCAGGGAAAGGCGCGACCTTAGACCCTCAAGCCTCGCCTATCCACGGCCCGCGACGGCGGGCCGCAGTTCAGCCGCCTGGGGCCGTTAGCGTGGGGCGACGACCTCGATCAGCACCTCGGTGCGGCGCCGCAGGGGATCGTTGACGCCGCCGACCACGGCGCCTTGAGCGCCGGCGGCTTCGATGTCGAAGGCCGGAGCGGGCAGGCCGGCGCCGGCCAGGGCCTCGGCCACGGCGCGGGCGCGCTGCTCGGAAATGGACTGGTTGGCGGCGGCCGTGCCGCTGCGGGCGTCGGCCAGGCCCGTCACCTTGACGTGCTTGATCTGGCAGCCCTGAAGCTGGGTCGCGGTCATGCCGATGGCCTGGCGCGCGGCGTCGGTCAGGGTGGCGCGGTCGGGCACGAAATAGACCTCGAACCGCTTGTCGGCGCAGGCGGACGGGTCGCTGACCAGATCGCTGCGCTTCTTATATCCGCTCGTGGCGGCGCACCCGGCCACGACCAAGCCGGCGGTCAGCAGAACGACGACGGAAACAAGCTTCATGTCAGGCCCCTCGCGCGCGCCGTGCGGCGTGCGCGCCCTCCAGCAAAAAGGGCGACCCGCGCCATGCGGATCGCCCTTTCAGATTGTCCCGAAAACGTTTCGGGCGCCAGAGGCTAGAAGCCTGGATCAATAACGGCGTTGGCCGTTCTCCCAGTAGCACTCGCTCTGGCGGTTGTCGTAGCAGTAGTAGTAGCGACCTTGGTTGTCGCGGTAGCGCTGCTGGTTGTTGCGGTCCTGGTTCGAGCCGCGGATGGCCCCGGCCGCGCCGCCTGCCAACGCGCCGATGGCGGCGCCCGTGGCTGCGTTGCCGCCGCCGACGTTGTTGCCGATGATCGCGCCGGCCACGGCGCCCAGACCCGCGCCGACGGCGCCCTGACGGACGGCCTGGCTCGAGCCGGCGCCGCCGCCGTAATACGGGTCGCTGGCGCAGGCGGTCACCAGAAGACCGGCGCCGGCGATGGCGAGAATCGCCTTGTTCATGGTTCTGTCCTTCATCCCTTAGGGGGCACCCCTGAAGCTTCGATAACGCAGTCGGAACGGGGCGGTTCCGAGGCAAAACGCCGCAAGCTTCACTTTATTTTTCACCGGTTGTCGCAGGGGCGGAACTGGCCGGTCGCGCAGGCGTTCGCCGCCCATGATCGACGCCCCGAATTTCTTGAGCGCCCTGGCCGCCGCCCCTTCGTCGCATGACGCCGCCGAGGAGCTTCGTCCCCTGACCGGCGAGGTCCGACTGGAGCGGGTCATCATCCTGGTCAATCCCTTGTCGGGCGGCGTCGGCCCACAGGCGGCCGACGAAGCCGCCGCCCTGCTGGCCGTCTATCCGCTGCAGGCCGAGGTGGTGGTGCTGGAGGGGGCGCGCATCCCGGATCAGATCGGCGAGGCTCTGGCGGCGCGGCCGGACGCCCTGTTCATCCTGGCGGGCGACGGGACGGCGCGCGCGGTCGCTGCTCGCGCTGGGCCGGAAGGGCCGCTGATCGCCCCCTTGCCCGGCGGCACCATGAACATGCTGCCCAAGGCCCTGTACGGCACGGCGGACTGGAAGGCGGCGCTTCGGCTGGCGCTTGAGGAGGGCGCGCCCCAGTGCGTGTCCGGCGGCGAGGTCGAGGGCGAGGCCTTCTATTGCGCCGCCATCCTGGGCTCGCCCGCCCTGTGGGCTCCGGCGCGCGAGGCCATTCGCGAAGGCAAGCTGAAGATGGCCTGGACCTATGGCCGCCGGGCGCTGAAAAAGGCCTTCTCGGGCCGGGTGCGCTATGCGCTGGACGGCGGCGAGCGGGAAAAGGCCGAGGCTCTGGTGCTGATCAGCCCGCTGATCTCCAAGGCCATGGTCAAGTGCGACGGGCTGGAGGCGGCGGCCATGAACACCGCCGACGCGGCCCAGGCCTTCCGTCTGGCCGCCCACGCCCTGTTCGACGACTGGCGCCAGGATCCGACCGTCACCACCCGCGGCGCGCGCAAGATCGAGGTGGAGGCCCGTTCGCGCATTCCCGCCGTGATCGACGGCGAGCCGATGCTGCTGGGCCGCGCAACGGCGGTGAAGTTCGTGCCGCGCGCCTTCATGGCTCTGGCGCCCAAGCCTCCGGCGGGCGAGGACAGCGTTTAGTGGGTCTGGTCCTCCAGTTCTCGGACGTTCATTTCGGATGCGAGCATGAACATGCGGTGGCGGCGGCGTCCGACTACGCCCACGCCGCCGGGGCCGACCTGATCCTGATCACCGGCGACATCACCCAGAGGGGCTATCCGCGCGAGTTTGCGGCGGCGGGCGAGTGGATCCGCGCCCTGCCCGAACCGGTCTTCGTCACCGTCGGCAATCATGACGTGCCCTATTGGGATGTGATGGCGCGGTTGTTCTGGCCCTGGCGGGCGTTCGAGCGGGCGACCGGCCATCCGGCCCATGACCATGAGTTCCGCACGGACCGGCTGATGGTGCGGGGCGTGACGACGGCGCGCGGCTGGCAGGCTCGGCCCAACTGGTCGAAGGGCGTCATCGATCTGGATCAGACGCGCCGCGCGGCCGAGGCCCTGCGTCAGGCGCCGGCCGGGGCCTTGCGCGTGCTGGCCTGTCATCATCCGCTCATCGAGATGATCGGCGCCCCCATGACCGGCGAGGTCAAGCGCGGCGAACGGGCCGCCCTCATCTTCGCCGAGGCGGGCGTCGACCTGATCGTCACTGGCCATGTCCATGTGCCTTTCGCCCTGCCGATCGGGGTCGGGGATCGCTGCTCCTACGCGGTCGGCTGCGGGACGCTGTCGCATCGTGAGCGCGGCGCGCCGCCCAGCTTCAACCGCATCGAATGGGACGCCGAGACGGTGACCGTCTCAGCCGTGGCCTGGGACGGTCGGGGTTTCGCGGATCACCAGACCTGGCGGCTTCCGCGCCGCCGCGCCTGACGGCTTCAATCATGAAAAAGGGCCGCGACGACATCGTCGCGGCCCTGATTTCAATGTCTGGCCGTTCGGCTAGATGCGTGGTCCGCCGCGCCCCCTCAGGCCGCCGACCAGCAGGGAGACGACGAACAGGATGACGGCGATGATGGCGATGAATTTGGCGATCTCGAACGACATGCCCGAGATACCGCCGAAGCCGAGAACAGCCGCGACCAAGGCGATGATGAAGAAAATAATAGCCCAGCGAAGCATAGGCGAACCCTCCGAGAAGTGTTGACGGGAGCGAGCTTTCGACCTCTCCCGTCGATAGCGCCGCTTGCCTGAAACAACGCCTCGGAGACTTGGCTGTTCCCTTTAACGACGACGCCCTGTGCGGCTTGTGCTGCGACTCTTCTCGGTGAAGGCCGCCGCCACCATGGTGGCCAGCGCCGGGTTGCGCAGGAAGATGAAGCCGCCCGCCAGAGCCGCCGCGGCGCCCAGGATCGGGCGCTGCTGGAACAGCCGGAAGGCCCGTACGCCCAGGCCCTCGGGCTCGTCGTATTCTTCGTCCTCGTCATCACCATGCGCCCGTCGCACGAACACCAGGGCGACGATGGCCGCGATCAGGGCGAACAGCAGGGCGGTCAGGGCGGCGCCGATAAGCGGCGGCACGACCAGCAGCAGCAGATAATAGACCGTGGCCCCCAGGGCGACCATGGCCACGAAGGCCGCGCCGGCGGCGACGAAGGTCGCCACCGCGCGGTTGATGAGCCCCCGCCCGATCATCAGCGCCGACGCCCGGCCAGCAGCAGGCCCAGGACGACGCCGACGCCCAGGGCGATGGCGGTCGACTGGATCGGACGCTCCTGCACGCGCTCGACGACGTAGCGCTGGGCTTCGTCGAACTTCTCGGCGGCGTCGTCGTAATATTCGCGGCCGCGCACCTTAGCGTCGTCATAATAGCCGCGCGCTTTCTCGCGCAGCTCCTCGCCCTGCTCGCGCAGGCGGGCTTCGGCCTCTGAGGCCTTTTCCTTCAGACGCTGGGTTTCCTCGCGGGCGCCCGTCTTGAGGTCCTCCTTGAGGGTCTTGAGGTCGTTCTTGATGTCTTCACGAGCCTTGGACGTGGCCATGATGCGCGCTCCGCTCCTTGTGTAAGCTTGACGATTAAATAGAGAAGCCCTGCCCGGAACGCCACACCGACGATCAAGGTTCCTGCAATGCAGCATGGGCGACGGTCGCGGCGGAGGCCATCTGGCGCGACGCGCGCGGCGCTTCTAGAACAGGCCTCATGACCCAGTGGTTGTTCCCGCCCGCGCCGACGCCGTCCCTGCCGATCGAAGGGGAGGCGCGCCGCCTGCCCGTGCGCCGCATCCTGTGCGTGGGTCAGAACTACGCCGCCCACGCCCGCGAAATGGGGGCCGATCCCGACAAGCCCGCGCCCTTCTTCTTCGCCAAGCCGGGAGACGCCCTGGTCGTGGACGGGGCCGATCCGGCCTATCCGTCGGCGACGCAGAACCTGCATTATGAAGTCGAGCTGGTCGTGGCCCTGGGCGCGGACGCCCGGCCGGTCGGCTGGGCGGTCGGCGTCGATCTGACGCGGCGCGATCTTCAGGCCGAGGCGAAGGCCAAGGGGCGGCCGTGGGAGGCGGGCAAGGCCTTCGATCAATCGGCGCCCTGCGGCGCGCTCAGCCTGACGCCGCCTGCGTCCGACGCGACCATTGAGTTGAAAGTCAACGGCGAGGTTCGTCAGTCCAGCCGCCTGTCCGATATGATCTGGAACGTGGACGGCGTCCTGTCCAAGGCGTCCGAACTGTGGGCGCTGCAACCCGGCGACCTGATCTTCACCGGCACGCCCGAAGGGGTCGGCCCCATCCAGCGCGGCGATCGGGTCGAGGCGATCATCAGCGGCCTGCCCCCGCTCAACTTCACGGTGAAATCATGATCCTGCACGGCTACTGGCGCTCGGGCACCAGCTATCGCACCCGCATCGCCCTCAATCTGAAGGGGTTGGAGTATCAACAGGCGGCGCTGGATCTGCGCACGGGCGCGCAGAAGTCCGACGCCTACCTCCGGCTCAATCCGCAAGGCCTGGTCCCGGCGCTGGAGACGGACGACGGCCTGGTGCTGACCCAGAGCCCGGCCATTCTGGAGTGGCTGGAGGAGACCCATCCCGAGCCGCCCCTGCTGCCGCGCGATGCGGCGGGACGGGCGCAGGTGCGGGCCATGGCGGCGGTGATCGGTTGCGACATCCATCCCCTCAACAATCTGCGGGTGCTGAAGGCCGTGCGCGGTTTGGGCGCCGATCAGGCGGGCGTGGACGCCTGGGCCGGTCAATGGATCATCGACGGCTTTACGGCGCTGGAGGCGCTGGTCGTGCGTCACGGCGAGGGCTGGTGTTTCGGCGCGGCGCCGACCCTGGCGGACTGCTACCTGATGCCGCAGCTCTATTCGGCGCGGCGGTTCAACGTCGATCTGGCGGCCTTTCCGCGCCTGCTGGAGATCGAGGCGCGGGCCGAGGTCCACCCGGCCTTCATCGCCGCCCTGCCGGAAAACCAGCCGGACGCGGATTAAGCGTCTTCATTCACCAACGACCTTGATTTCAGTCAATCTCCCTTAAGCTTTGACGGCGAGAGTGGCGGTGTGAGATTCGCCGTTCCGCCCTCTCCGGCCGACAAACTCGCCATCGCCCTGGTGGTCGAGCCTGATCGGTCCCGCCCGCTGCCGCCCGGCCAGCGGGAGGAGGCGACGCGCCACCTGCTGCAGACCGCGGGCGACGCCGGGATCGGCCTGGTCGCCACCCGTCCAGAGGGCGACGTCGAACGGATGCTGGGGCAGGCCTGGCCCTTCCCTTCGCCCTTCCGCGTCACCGTCCGCACCGTGCCGCTGGCCGATGGGCTGGACCGCGTCGAGGCCCGCGCCCGCCGCTCGCTGGAGCGGATGGGCCTGCCGCGCGGCGACGCCGTCCTGGTGCAGAACGCCGCCGATCTGGCGGGCGCCGAAGGTCGCGCTCTGTGGGACCGCCTTCAGGCGCTGAAGGCGCGCGGCGTCTTCCGCAAGGTCGGCTTCATCGCCACGGTCGAGGACGGCCCCGCCCTGTTGGCCCGTCGCTTCCAACCGGATGTGGTGCAACTGACCTGCAACATCCTGGACCAGCGCGCGGCGCGGTGCGGCGTTATCGCCGAGCTGGCGAGCCAGGGCGTCGAGGTGCATCTGGCTTCGGTCTTCGCCCAGGGCCTGCTGTTCGCCAACCGCGACAGCCTGCCGCCCGAACTGGCCGCCCACGGCATGGCCCTGTCGCGCACGCGCCGCCGTCTGGCCGAGGCGCGCGTCGATCCGATGCAGGCGGCGCTGGCCTACGCCCTGACCCTGCCCGGCGTGGCCTCGGTCGTCGCCAGCGTGGCGTCATCAGCCGAGCTGCGGGCCATCATCGCCGCCTCCCACGCCCCGCGCCCCGACATCGACTGGGACGCCCTGGCGTTGGACGAGACGCCCGCCGCCCTGGCCTCGCGCCCGCGTCTGCGCCTGGTCAGCGCGGCCTGATCCACAGAGCTGTCCACAGGTCGCCTTGCGCCTGTGCATGAGGGGCGCCGCCCGCGCTTGAGGCGACCGCCCTGATCCGCCACCCTGCGCGCCATATGAACGCGCCGCTTTCCCATCCCCCGAAAACCGAACTCAAGCCGGACGCCAAGCCCGACACCGGAACCACGCCGGTCATGGCGCAGTATCTGTCGGTCAAGGCCACCCAGCCGGAAGCCATGCTGTTCTTCCGCATGGGCGACTTCTACGAGCTGTTCTTCGAGGACGCCCAGAAGGCGGCGGCGGCGCTGGGCATCGCCCTGACCAAACGCGGCAAGCATCAGGGCGAGGACATCCCGATGGCCGGGGTGCCGGTCCACGCCATGGACGGCTACCTGGCGCGGCTGATCCGTCAGGGTTTCAAGGTCGCCGTCTGCGAACAGCTGGAAGACCCCGCCGAGGCCAAGAAACGCGGCTCCAAAGCCGTGGTCCATCGCGATATCGTGCGGGTGGTGACGCCCGGCACCCTGACCGAGGACACCCTGCTGGACGCGCGCGGCGCCAACCGTCTGGCGGCGGTGGCGATCCGTAAAGGAAGGGCCGCCGTGGCGGTGGTCGAACTGTCGGCGGGCGTGGTGGATTCGGTCGCTTGCGACCTGTCGGACCTGGGCGCGGCGCTGGCGGCGTTCAGGCCGTCGGAGGTGCTGGTTCCCGATCGCCTGTTCTCGGACGAGACGATGAAGGGCGCGCTGGACGGCTCGGGCGGGGTGGTTCAGGCCATGCCCCAGGCCCTGGCCGAGCCGGTCGGGGCGAAGGATAGGGTCCAGCGGCTTTACGGCGTCTCGGCGCTGGACGGTTTCGGCGCCTTTGAAGAGGCCGAGATTTCGGCGCTGGGCCTGATCGCCGCCTATCTGGAGACGACGCAGGCGGGCAAGGTCCCCGCCCTGACCCCGCCGCGCCGTTCGGGCGAGAGCGGTTTTCTGGCCATTGATCCGGCGACGCGTCTCAGCCTCGAGATCGACCGCACCCAGAGGGGCGAGCGCGACGGCAGCCTGCTGCACGCCATCGACCGCACCGTGACCTCGGGCGGGGCGCGGGCGCTGGCCGAGCGTATCTCGCGACCATTGCGTGATCCGGCAGCGATCAACGCCGGGCTGGACGCGGTCGAGTGGCTGTTGGAGCGGCGTGATCTGCGACGCGACCTGCGCGAGTCTTTACGCGCCTCGGCCGATGTGGCGCGGGCGACCTCGCGGCTGGCGCTGGGACGCGGCGGACCGCGCGATCTGGCCGCCATCCGTTCGGGGTTGAAGACGGCTGAGGGTCTCAGCGCCCTGTTCGCGGCCTCGGCCAACGACCCGCTGGCCGGGCCGCCTGCGCGGGTGACGGCCTGCCTCGACCGGCTGGCGCTTGAGGGCGACCTGTCGCACCTGCTGGCCGAACTGACCGACGGCCTGATGGACGAGCCGCCGCATCTGGCGCGCGACGGCGGCTATGTGAACCCCGGCCACCGGCCCGAGCTGGACGCCGCCCGCACGCTGCGCGACGACAGCCGCAAGGTCATCGCCGAGCTGGAGGCCAAGGCCGTCGCCGACAGCGGCGTCGCCTTCAAGGTGCGCCACAACGCCGTCCTCGGCTACTTCCTCGAGACCAGCGCCAAGGCGGCCGAGCCCCTGCTGCGCGCCGGACCCGACAGCCCCTTCATTCACCGCCAGACCCTGGCCAATCAGGTGCGTTTCACCACCGTCGAACTGTCGGAGCTGGACGCGAAAATCAGCCAGGCCGGGCACCGCGCCCTGGCCATCGAGGCCGAGACGTTCGAGGGCTGGCGCCGCGAAGTGGCGCGTCTGGCCGGGCCGCTTCAGGGCGTGGCCGAGGCGTTGGCCGAACTGGACGCCCACGCCGCCCTGGCCGAATGGGCCGAAGAGGTCGGGGCCGTGCGCCCTAGCGTCGACGATTCCTTGAGTTTCGCCGTCGAGGCGGGCCGTCACCCGGTGGTCGAGGCGGCGGTGAAGGCGCAGGGCCAGCCCTATACGCCCAACAACTGCCAGTTGGCGGGCGACGGCGTGGGCGCCTCGCGCCTGTCCATCGTCACCGGACCGAACATGGCGGGTAAGTCGACCTTCCTGCGCCAGAACGCGCTTTTGGTGGTGCTGGCTCAGGCCGGGGCCTTCGTGCCGGCGCGGTCGATGACGCTGGGCGTGGTGGACCGGTTGTTCAGCCGCGTGGGCGCGGGCGACGATCTGGCGCGCGGCCGCTCCACCTTCATGATGGAGATGGTCGAGACGGCCGCCATCCTGACGCAGGCGACGGGGCGCAGCTTCGTCGTGCTGGATGAGATCGGGCGCGGCACCGCCACCTATGACGGTCTGGCCATCGCCTGGGCCACGGCCGAGGCCCTGCACGAGACCAATCGCGCTCGCACCCTGTTCGCCACCCACTATCATGAGCTGGCCCAACTGGAGGAACGGCTGGACCACGTCTGCAACCTGTCGATGAAGGCGAGGGAGTGGAACGGCGAACTGGTCTTCCTGCACGAGGCGGCGCCCGGTGCGGCGGACCGCTCCTACGGCGTGCAGGTGGCGCGTCTGGCCGGTGTGCCGACCGCCGTCGTCGGCCGCGCCCGCGAGGTGCTGGAGCGACTAGAGAATGAAAAGGCGGCGACCGCCCGTCTGGACGACCTGCCCCTGTTCGCCGCCGCCGAGCCGCCCCCGCCGCCGGTGAAGTCCATGCTGGACGAGGCCGTCGCCGCCATCGACCCCGACGAACTGACGCCGCGCGAGGCGCTGGAGGCGCTGTATCGGCTGAAGGGTTTGGCGAAGGTCTAAATCCCCGCTCATCCCGGCGGACGCCGGGATTCAGTCCTTTGGCTTTAGGCGCGCGCTTAGACATTGGCAGCTCCAGCCTTATCGATGGAGGGCGAAGCTCTCACTGGATCCCGGGGTCCGCCTGGATGAGCGGGAAGAAAAGGGCGTGCTATGGTCGTCGCCGTGACCGCATCGCCTCCGCTCCCGTCCGCCGTTCTTGAGGCCGCCTCGGCGCCGGACCCGCGCGCCGCCGTCACTGCGCTCCTGCGTGAAAGCTTTGACGCCGACCGCGCTCGCGCTGCACGCCGGGCCGAGAGCGCGACCGACGGGGCCGAGGCCGCACATCTTTACGCCGAGGCCGCCGACGCCCTGCTGTCGACCCTGTGGCGGTTCGCGACCGAACAGGTCCATCCAGCTCCGGACGAGCGGCTGACCTTGCTGGCTGTCGGCGGCTATGGGCGCGGGGTATTGGCGCCGTTTTCGGACCTCGACCTGCTGTTCCTGCGGCCGGGGCGGGCGATCAGTCCGCGTGCGCAAGCGGTGGTGGAGTTCGTCCACTACGTCCTGTGGGATCTGGGGCTGAAGGTCGGCTCGGCCTTCCGTTCCATTGGCGAGACCCTGACGCTGGCGCGCGACGACATGACGGTGCGCACGACCTTGTTGGAGGCGCGGGTGCTGGCCGGGGATGCGGCCCTGGGCGATAGCCTGCTGAAGCGGTTCCGCACCGCCGTCGCCCGCGCCGACCCTCGCCCCTTCATCGCCGCCAAGATGGCCGAGCGCGACGTGCGCCTGCAGAAGACCGGCGCCGTCCGGTATCGCGTCGAGCCCAACATCAAGGACGGCAAGGGCGGGCTTCGCGACCTCAACACCCTGTTCTGGATCGCCCGCTCCCTGGCCCCGGACAGCGAGCGGGGACAGGCGGCGCTGGAAGGCCTGCTGACCGCCCGCGAGCTTCGCAGCTTCCGCGAGGCGATCGGCTTCCTTTGGCGGGTGCGCATCCTGCTGCACCTGGTCACGGGGCGGCCCGAGGAGAAGCTGACCTTCGACGTCCAGCCCGAGATCGCCCGGCGCATGGGCTGGCGCGGGCGCGGCGACGAACTGGCGGTCGAGCGCTTCATGCGCCGCTATTTCCAGGTCGCGCGCGAGGTCGGCGCCCTGACACGCGCCGTCTCGGCCCAGTTGGAGGCCCGTCAGCAGAAGAAGGCGGAAGGGTTGGCGCGCGGCCTGTCGCGGCTGATGCGGCGGCGCCGGATCAAGCTGGCCTTCGACGGTCTGGCGGTGGAAGAGGGGCGGCTGACCGTCACGGGGGCCAATGTCTTCGCGCGCGATCCGGTGCGTCTGCTGCTGCTGTTCGTCGAGGCGGACCGGCTGGACCTGGACCTGCACCCCGACGCCTTCGCCGCCGTGATCCGCTCGCTGACTCTGGTGACGCCCGCCCTGCGCCGCGATCCGCGCGCGGCCGAGGCTTTTCTGACGGTGCTGGCGCACGGTCAGCGGCCCTATCGCGTCCTGTCGATCATGAATGAGACGGGTTTCCTGGGTCGTTTCCTGCCCGAGTGGGGGCGGATCGTCGGCCAGACCCAGTTCAACATGTACCACGCCTATACAGTGGACGAGCACACCCTGCAGGCGGTCGGCGTCATCAATGATATCGCGCGCGGCAAGCTGAAGGCGGACCACCCGGCCTCGACCGCCATCATCCCGCGCATCGCCGATATCGAGGCCCTGATGCTGGCCATGCTGCTGCATGACGTGGGCAAGGGCGGCGATCGAGGCCAGTTGGAGGACGGCGCCATCGCCGCGCGCCGGGCGTGCGAGCGGCTGGGCGTCGATCCGCGCCGGATCGAGCTGGTCGTCTGGCTGGTGCGCCATCACCTGCTGATGAGCGACTACGCCCAAAAGCGCGACGTCTCCGACCCCTCGACCGTGAGGGCCTTCGCCGAGGCCGTGGGCGACCCGGAGCGTCTGCGGATGCTGATGGTGCTGACCGTGGCCGACATCCGCGCCGTGGGACCGGGGGTGTGGAACGGCTGGAAGGGGCAACTGATGCGCGCCCTGTTCGAGGCGACCGAGGCTCTGTTCCGGGGCGACGCCGTGACGCGCGAAGACCCTCTGGCCGACCACCCGGCGCTGGTCGAGCGGGCGCGGCGCGAAGGGGCGGCGGTCGAGGCCCTGCCTGCCGAAGGGCCGCTGGAATCCACCGCCCGCGTGGCCGTGGCGGCGCGCGACCGGCCCGGCCTGTTCGCCGATCTGGCGGCGACGCTGTCGATGGCGGGCGCCGATGTGGTGGGCGCGCGGCTGGCCACGGCCGACGACGGCATGGCGCTGGACGTGTTCGAGATTCAGGACGGGGCGGGCGAGCCCTATGGCCGACGCGAGCCGCGACGGCTGGCCATTCTGGTCAAGGCGATGGAGCGGGCCGTGCTGAAGGGCGCGCGGACCTCGACCCTGGAGACGCCGCGCGTCAGCGCCCGCCGCGCCGTGTTCGAGGTGCGCCCGGTGGTGCGGATCGACGCCGATACGGGGACCAGCGCCGTGGTGATCGAGGTCTCGGGCGCCGACCGGCCGGGCCTGCTGGCCGACCTGGCGCGGACCATTTCCGCGCATGGCTATTCGACCCGATCGGCCCACGTCGCCAGCTTCGGCGAGCGGGCGGTGGACGGCTTCTACATCACCGACGCGGACGGCCGGAAACCCAAGAGCAAGTCGAAGCTTGAAGCCTTGAAGGCCGATCTTCTGGAGGTGCTGGACCGCGCGCCCCAGGGACCGGCGGGGCGGCGCATCACCCCCGTGCGCGCCAGCGTGCGCGACGTTTCGGATCTGGAAGGTGCGCTGGGCCGCTCGCCCGTATCCAGCGGCCCGCAGGCGCGCTAAGGCGTTTCGGGACCGAGCGCAGGAACAGCCGTGAACGACAAGACCGATCCCATCGAACCGGCCGCGCCGATTTCTGCGGCAAACGCCACGGTCGAGCCGGTGGTCCAGCCCCCCGCCTCGGCGGCGGTGGCTAAGCCCAAAGCCGGCGGCGTGGCGCGCTCCTCGGCCATCTTCAGCGCCATGACCCTGCTCAGCCGTCTGGCCGGGTTTGCGCGCGATCTGGTCATCACGGCGGCGCTGGGCGCCTCGGCGGGACCGGCGGCCGACGCCTATTATACGGCGCTGAACTTCCCCAATCTGTTCCGGCGCATCTTCGCCGAGGGCGCCTTCGCCGCCGCCTTCGTGCCCGCCTACGCCAAGACGCTGAAGAGCGAGGGCGAGGCGGCGGCCGACAAGGTGGCGACCGACGCCCTGGCCGCCGTGGCCGCCGTCACCGTGGCCCTGACCATCGTCGCCCAGCTGGCCATGCCGTGGCTGATGACCGTCATCAATATCGGCTTCCTGGACGATCCGGCGCGCTTCAAACTGGCGGTGATCCTGACTCAGATCACCATGCCCTACCTGCCCTGTATGGCGATCGCCGCCCTGCTCAGCGGCGTGCTGAACGCGCGCGGGCGCTTCATCGTCTCGGGCGCCTATCCGATCCTGCTGAACGTCATCATGCTGGCCGCCGTCTGGCCGGTGAAGGGCGATCAGATCGAGGCCGCCTACGCCGCCTCCTGGGCCGTGCTGGTCGCGGGCGTGGCCCAGGCGGGTCTGTGCTGGTGGGCGGCGCGCAAGGCGGGGGCGAACATCCGCCTCAGCCTGCCGAAGATGACCCCGGCGGTGAAGGCCATCATCATCACCGCGGTTCCCGCCGCCATCGGCAACAGCGCGACCCAGATCAACGTCTTCATCTCCGGCAACCTGTCCAGCTTCGTCGACGGCGGGCGCACCTGGCTGGCGACGGCGGACCGGCTGTATCAGTTGCCGCTGGGCCTGGTCGGGGTGGCCATCGGCATCGCCCTGCTGCCCAAGCTGTCGTCGGCGGTGGCGTCCGAGGACAAGGGCCAGCAGCAGGCCTCGATGGACGAGGCGCTGATCCTGTCGATGGCCCTGACCCTGCCGGCGGCGGCGGCCCTGATGGCCATGCCCTACTTCCTGATCGACGCCCTGTTCACGCGCGGCGCCTTTCTGCAGGTGGACGCCGTCAACACGGCCCACGCCCTGCTGCACTTCGGCTGGGGCGTGCCCGCCTTCGTCCTGATCCGCATCCTGGCCCCGGCCTTCTTCGCGCGCGGCGATACGCGACGGCCCATGGTCTTCGCCCTTGTTTCGGTGGCGGTGAACGCGGCGCTGGCGATCGGGCTGTTCTATCTCGGCATGGGGGTGTCGGGCATTGCGGCGGCGGTTAGCGCCTCGGCCTGGACCAATGTCATCCTGCTGGCGGCGACCCTGTGGCGGCGCGGTCATTACCGCCCCAGCCCGCGCGCTGTCTGGCGGCTGGGGCGCATCGCCCTGGCCAGCGCGGGCCTGGCGGCGGTGGTCGGCGCCGCCTCATGGGCGCGGCCCATGCTGCAGGCGCCGGTCGCGGACCTGCTGACCATGCTTGGCTCGACCCACGGCGCCAAGGAGATCACCTTGCTGCTGGTCGTGGCGGCGGGCGGTCTGGCCTATGTCGTCCTGGCCTTCCTGACGCGCGCCGTGACGGTCGCCGAGGTCAAGGGACTGGTCCGACGCTCGGCCCGGTCATCATAGGTCCAGCAGCACCTCCAGCGCCTTCTTGAACTCCACCAAGCCCTGCCTTGCGCCGAGCGCCGCCGTCAGGGATTCCAGCGGCCCGTCGATGGCCGCCAGCGTCCCGCGCAGGGCGCGGCGATAGAGGGACCAGCCCCGGCTCATCCCCGGATTTCGGCTGGGCTGGGCGGCGACGACCAGGCGATAGGCCGCCAGGATCGCCAGCATCTTGAAGCGCAGCGCCTCGCCCTGAAGGCGATGCTCGACCATGGGCGGGGCGGCGAAGTCCGCATCGCCGACGAGGGCGGTCAAGGCGTCGATGTCTTCCAGCGCCAGGCTGCGGGCGGCCAGGAACGCCTCGTCCAGCACCGGATCGGCGGGGTCGCCGCCGCTGGTCAGGATCAGCGTCTCCCTGAACTCGGCGATCATGTTGATCAGATGACGCAGCAGCGCCAGCATCCGCGTCAGCGCCTGTCGAGAGTCGAAGCTCTCGGGCGGGGCGACTTCGAATTCATCCATGTCCTTCCCTCCGTGCCTAAGGAAAGTGAAGCTAACACCGTTCCATGATCGCGGCGACGTGCGAACCGCCGCAGGAGTGTTGCTCTTCGCGCCCCGAACCGATAAGCGCGAGGATATGGCGCTTTCGGGACGAAAACTCGCTCACGGACGATGGCGCGGCTGACCTGCCGCCTCGTGCCTCCGCACGCCTGCCTTTCGCGCGGGATGACGCGCGCCGACATTCGCCTTTCGATTTCCGAGATCCATCATCATGACTGACCAGACTCCGGCCCAATACACCGGTCCGCGCCGCATCCTGTCCGGCATCCAGGCCTCCGGCGCCCTGCACCTGGGCAACTATCTGGGCGCGCTGAAGCGCTTCACCGAACTGCAGGAGACGGGCGCGCCGCTGTTCGTCTTCGTCGCCGACATGCACGCCATCACTGTCTGGCAGGAGCCCGAGAAGCTGGCCGCCCAGACGCGCGAGATCGCGGCGGCCTATCTGGCCTCGGGCCTCGACCCCGCCAAGGCCGTCATCTTCCCGCAGTCGGCCGTGCCCGCCCACGCCGAGCTGGCCTGGATCTTCAACTGCGTCGGCCGTCTGGGCTGGCTGGACCGGATGACCCAGTTCAAGGAGAAGTCGGGCAAGCACAAGGAACGCTCCAGCGTCGGCCTCTACACCTATCCGGTGCTGCAGGCGGCGGACATCCTGCTCTACAAGGCGACCGAAGTGCCGGTCGGCGAGGACCAGAAGCAGCATCTGGAGCTGACCCGCGACATCGCCCAGAAGTTCAACAACGACTTCGGCGCGCCGGGCTACTTCCCCCTGCCTGACCCGCTGATCCAGGGTCCGGCGACGCGGGTCATGTCCCTGCGCGACGGCGCGGCCAAGATGTCCAAGTCCGATCCGTCGGACCTGTCGCGTATCAATCTGACCGACGACGCCGACGCCATCGCCAACAAGATCCGCAAGGCCAAGACCGACATGGAGCCGCTGCCGGAAACGGTTGAGGGGCTGGAGGGCCGCGCCGAGGCCAAGAACCTGGTCGCCATCTACGCCGCCCTGGCCGACACCACGCGCGAGGCCGTGCTGGCCGAGTTCGCGGGCCAGGGCTTCGGCGCCTTCAAGCCCAAGCTGGCCGAACTGGCGGTGTCGTCCATGGCTGATGTCACGGCCGAGATGCGCCGCCTGATGAACGACCCGGCCGAGATCGACCGCGCCCTGGCTGCGGGCGCCGAAAAGGCCCGCGAGATCGCCGAGCCGACCATCGCCGAGGTCAAGAAGATCGTCGGCTTCTGGCAGGGCTGAGCCGAATGGCGCACCCGCTCGACCGTCCGATCTGGAACGCCCTGACGTCCGCGCGTCAGGCGTCCCTGGCCGTGGGGACGGGCGGGGCGCTGCGGCTGGCGCCGGGCTACGGCGTTTTCGTCGCCGGCGTTGATCAGTCGCCGGAAAGCCTGGCGGCCATTTCGGCGCTGGAGCAGCCCGAGGGGATGCTGGCCACGGTTGAGGCGGAGCGCACGCCCGTCCCGCCCGGCCTGACGGTGCTGAAGGAGGCGGTGCTGGCGCAGATGGTGCTGGTCGATCTGGCTCCGGCCAAGGTGCGCGACATCGTCATCGAACCTCTGACCGAGGCCGACGCCCCGGCCATGCTGGCCTTGGCGACCCTGACCGAGCCGGGCCCTTTCTTCGACCGGACGCATCGGCTGGGCGACTTCTTTGGGGTCAAGCAGGACGGGCGGCTGCTGGCCATGGCGGGCGAACGGTTGAAGCCGGACGGCTTCACCGAGGTCTCTGGCGTCTGCGCCCATCCCGACGCGCGCGGGCGGGGCTACGCCGGGGCGCTGATGCGGGCGGTGATCGAGCGCATCCTGGCGCGCGGCGAGACGGCCTTCCTGCATTCCTATGCGGATAACGCCGGGGCTATCGCCCTTTATCATGCGCTGGGCTTCACCATTCGCGCCGAGATGCAGATGCGGATGCTGACCCAAGGCGATCTGGCCCCAGGTGATCTGACCCAAGGCGATCTGGCGAAAGCCGAACCGGGCGCCTAGCTTAAGCTTCGACCCCTTGTTTCGGAGCCCGTCATGAGCCAGCACGTCGCCGTCGTCGAATGGAACCGGGGCGATCAGCCCTTCAGCGACAACAAATACGGACGCGGCCATGACTGGCGCTTCGACGGCGGCGCGGTGGTGCGCGGTTCGTCCGCGCCCTCGCCCATGATCCCGCCGCCCCTGTCCGAAGAGGCGGCGGTGGACCCGGAAGAGGCCTTGGTCGCCGCCCTGTCCAGCTGCCACATGCTGTTCTTCCTGGCCTTCGCCCGCAAGGACGGCTTCGTGGTCGATTCCTATCGCGATGAGGCGGAGGGAACCCTCGGCAAGGATGAGCGCGGCAAGATGTCGATCACCGAAGTGGTGCTGCGCCCTGCCGTGACCTGGTCGGGGGACACGCAGCCGGATGCGGCGGCTATCACCGACCTGCATCACCGCGCCCATGACATCTGCTACATCGCCAACTCGGTCCGCGCCGAGGTGAAGATCGAGCCGCGCTGAAATCCTCAGGCCGTCTCCTCTTCGATCAGGGAGCGGAAGGCGGCGTGGGCGGCGGTCATGCCGTCCGTCGTCGCCAGGGTGATGTTGCCTGCGGGCCGCGCCAGGTCGCCGGCGGCGAAGACGCCCGGCTGGCTGGTCTGTTGCTGAGCGTCGACCTTGACGATGCGGCCCATGGGGGTGTCGGTCATCTCGCAGCCCAGGCGTTCGGCGAAGCCGCCGGACTGCCGCACATGGGCGCCGACGAAGACGGCCTTCAGCGGGATGAAGCGGCCGTCCGTCAGCCGCGCCCCGGTCAGGGTCGGCGCCTCGCCTTCCAGGCGTTCGACGGACGTCGGCTCGATGGTCACGCCGCGCCGCGCCAGCACGCGCGCGTCGTCTTCGCTCAGGCGCGCCGGGTCGATGAACAGCACGGCCTGGCCCCATTCGGCGACGACGCTCGCATACTGGACCGCATGGTCGCCGCGCCCCAGGACGCCGATCGGCCCGCCGCCGACCTCGTAGCCGTGACACCACGGGCAGTGCAGGGCGGTGCGGCCCCAACGCTCCTTCACGCCGGGCAGGTCGGGCAGGACGTCCTCGACCCCGTGGGCCAGGATCAGACGACGGCCCATGGTGCGGCTGCCGTCGGCGAAGGCGACCGAGAAGCCGCCGTCGATGCGCGTCGCGTCCACCGCCTCGGCCATGCGGAAGGCGGCGGTGGGATAGGCTGCGACCTGGGTGCGGGCGGCGGCGGCGATCTCAGACCCCGGACGGCCGTCGTTGCTCAGCACCCCGTGCGCGCGGGCGGCGAAGCGGTTCCGGGGGCGGCCGTCGTCGATGACCAGGACGCGGCGGCGCGCCCGCACCAACTGCAGGGCGGCGGACAGGCCCGCGTAGGAGCCGCCGATGACGACGGCGTCATGGGGCATCGGATTTTCGCTGGTGCGCATGGAGCAGGTCTCGCTTGGGATCGGTGGCCAGCCGGCGCGAGAAGTCCGCCGCCAGATCGGCCAGGGTGATGGAGTTCAGCCGCGCGGCCAGCAGGGCGCGCGCGGCGGCGTAGGTGTCGGACAGGGCGTCGTTGACGGCGGCCTCGATCAGGCAGCCCTCCGCCTCGACCCGGGGCGTTTCGGGCAGCAGGCCGGGCTCGCCCAGGGCGGCGTGGACCTGGCCCAGGGTGACGGCCTCCAGCGGGCGCGCCAGCCACCAGCCGCCGCCGTGGCCTTTCTCGGATACGACCAGCCCCTGTTCGCGCAGGCCCGCCATGGTCCGCCGGACCACGACCGGATTGGTTGACAGGCAGGTCGCCAGCATGTCCGAGGTCATGGGTCGGCCGCAGCGCTGTTCATGCTCGGCCATGTGCAGCAGGGCGTGCAGGATGTTGGAGAGGCGGGAGTCCCTTTTCATGTAACTTCAATTGTTACGTGATGGCTTGCACGTCAAGGCGCGGTCCAGAGATTATTTTCAGCAGACTATTTTCAGGCGTGAGGCGCTGCGTCTTTCAGGAAGGCGCCGAACCGGCGCAGCGCTTCTTCGGTCAGTTCGGGGTTGTGGCGCATGGGGCCGTTGTTGGTCGGTTCGTCAAAGGCGTGCGTGCCGTCGGCGACCCAGCTTTCGACCTCCGAGCCGCAGTCACGGATCATGGCGTTGACCCGCTCGGCGTTGCGGACGGTGGTCAGGTGGTCGCGCTTGGCCGTCAGCGCCAGGACGCGTGGGCAATGCCGCCACGGCTTCATTCGGTTGAAGGCCCAGGGGCCGATATAGGAATAGGCCAGCCAGACGGCCTTCACCCCCGACAGGTCGACGGTTGCGGGATCGGTCACCCCCATACGGCCCGGCTCGGGCGTCTCGCTCATCATCTCCATGATGGCCCAGCCGCCGTGGCTCCACCCGCCCAGCATCAGCTGCGAGGCGTCCACGTCGGGCCGCTGCGAAATCCCGTGGATGGCCGCCAGCACGTCGCCCGCGCGCTCATAGCCGCGAAAGGCCAGGCCGGTGCAGACGGCGGCCAGGGTGAAGGCCCGGCCCCAGCCGCGCGGCGCATAGGAATCGATGATGAAGGCGCGCCAGCCCGCCGCCTTCGCCGCCTCGGCGTAGCGCGGGAGATGGGCCCGCAGACCGCCGCAGCCGTGAAACAGCAACGCCGCCGGACGCGGGTGATCGTCGTCCGGTCCGACGACGTGAACATGGGGCTCTAGCTGGGCCCAGCGGGCGGCGACGGTGTCCATCGGCACAGCTTAATCCGTCCCATCGCCGAGGAAAGGGGTCTTGCGCTTTCAGCATATCGATATATCTGTTTGCAAGTTAGATATATCGAATTGAGAAAGAAGAGACGCAAATGAGAGGATCCAAGCGGATCGGAAAGCGCGGATGCGGCATGAGCGGCGGTGCCAGAAGCGACATGGGCCACGGCTTCGCGCGCGGCCACGGCGGCCCCTTTCGGTCGATGCGGCCGGAGGGACGGCGCATGGGCGAGGGCCGGATGCGCGGCGAGGGCCACGGCCGGCGCGGCGGCGGCCGCATGTTCGAGCACGGCGCCCTGCGCTGGGTGCTGCTGTCGCTGATCGCGGACAAGCCCGCCCATGGCTATGAACTGATCAAGGCCATCGAGGCGCGCATGGGCGGCGCCTATACGCCCAGCCCCGGCGTCATCTACCCCAGTCTGACCCTGCTGGAAGACATGGGCGCGCTCAGCGCCGTCGCCGAGGGCGGCAAGAAACGCTACGCGATCACCGACGAGGGCCGCCGCCTGCTGGTCGAGAACGCCGAGGCCCTGGCTCACGCCGAGCGCAAGATGAAGGCCCTGCGCGGCCGCGCCGACCGCCCGGCGCGCATCGCCCAGGCCATCGAGGCCTTCCGCGCTGCGACCCATGAGCGCCTGACCCAGGAGCCATCGCTCAGCGAGGCTCAGGTCGAGGCCATCGCCGATCTGATCGAAGCCGTAGCCGAAAAGGTGAGACAGGCATGACCGACGCCCTCCTCAGACAACCGCGCCGCGTGCGGCACGAGCTGAAATTCCGCCTCGCCCGTGTCGAGGCGGTGGAGCAACTGACGCCGGTGCTGAAGCGGATCGTCCTGACGGGCGACGAACTGGAGGGCTTCTTCAGTCCCGGCTTCGACGACCATGTGAAGATATTCCCCGCGCCGCGCGGCGAGCGTCTGGTCCTGCCGACGCTCGGACCGGACGGGCCGGTCTATGCCGAGCCCAAGCCGGTGGCGCGGGACTATACGCCGCGCGCCTTTGACGCCGCGAACCGGCGGCTGACCATCGACTTCGCCGTCGGTCATGGCGGTCCGGCCACGGCCTGGGCCGAGGATGCGCGGCCGGGCGACGAACTGGGCCTGGGCGGCCCGCGGGGCTCTTTCCTGATTCCGACCAGTTTCGCCGAGCACCTGCTGATCGGCGATGAGGCGGCCATCCCCGCCATCGCTCGGCGGCTGGAGGAACTGCCAGCGACCGCGCGCGCCATCGTCTGCATCGAGGTGAACGACGCAGGCGGAGAGCTGGACCTGTCCAGTCCGGCGAACGTCGAGGTCGTCTGGGTGCACCGCAACGGCGGCCCGCGCGGCCGCCCTGAAGCCCTGACGGCGGCGGCGGTGGCGGCGGCGAAGCGGATCGATCCGGCCGACGCCTATGTCTGGGTGGCCTGTGAATCCTCGGTCGCCCGCTCGATGCGCGCGGCCCTGCTGGCCGCCCGGCCATTCAACCAGAAATGGATGAAGGTCGCCGGCTACTGGCGCCTGGGCCGCGCCGGATCGCACGAGGTGATTGAGGACTGAGGCCCGACCGGGTCTAGGCCAAAGAAAAGGGCGCTGCCGACGACCGGCAGCGCCCTTTTGCTTGCGCTCAAGCAGCGGGCGACCGCGTCGCCCGCGTTAGCGCCCTTTCGGCCTAGTGCCGGAACACGCGCACGCCGGTGAAGGCCATGGCGATGCCGCGTTCGTCGGCGGCGGCGATGACTTCCTCGTCGCGGATCGAACCGCCCGGCTGGATCACCGCCGTGGCCCCGGCGGCGACGGCTTCCAGCAGGCCGTCGGCGAAGGGGAAGAAGGCTTCGGACGCACAGGCCGAACCCTCGGCCAGCGAGTGGGCGAGACCCTTGGCCTCGCCCGCTTCCTTGGCGCGGATGGCGGCGATGCGGGCGCTGTCGCGACGGTTCATCTGGCCGGCGCCGATGCCCGCCGTCTGGCCGTCCTTGGCGTAGACGATGGCGTTGGACTTGACGTGCTTGGCCACGGTGAAGGCGAACAGCATGTCCTGGATCTCGGTCGGCGTCGGCTGGCGGCGCGTGACGATCTTCAGGTCGGACGGCTTGATCAGCGAGCGGTCGCGCGACTGGACCAGGAAGCCGCCGGCGACCGAGCGGAACACCTCGCCCGCGCCGTGCGGGTCGGGCAAGCCGTCGGTGATCAGCAGGCGCAGGTTCTTCTTGGCGGCGAAGACGGCCTTGGCCTCTTCGTCGGCGCCGGGGGCGATGACGACCTCGGTGAAGATGCCGGTGATGGCGCGCGCGTCTTCGCCGTTCAGCGGGCGGTTGACGGCGATGACGCCGCCGAAGGCGGACACGGCGTCGCATTCCAGCGCGCGGGCGTAGGCTTCCGACAGGTCCTTGCCGACGGCCACGCCGCAAGGGTTGGCGTGCTTGACGATGACGCAGGCCGGAGCCTCGAACTCGGCGACCAGCTCATAGGCGGCGTCGGCGTCGGCGATGTTGTTGTAGCCCAGTTCCTTGCCCTGGATCTGGGTGGCGTAGGCCACGCCCGGACGCTTCTCGCCGGTGCGGTAGAATGCGCCGGTCTGGTGCGGGTTCTCGCCATAACGCAGGGTTTGCGCCAGCGAGCCGGCGATCGACTTGCGGGCCGGGGCGGCGTCTTCCAGCTGAGCCGCGAACCAGCCGGAAACGGCGGCGTCATAGGCGGCGGTGCGGGCGAAGGCTCGGGCGGCCAGTTGTTTGCGCAGGTTGAGCGAGGTCGAGCCGTCGGCCTTCAGCGCTTCGACGATCAGGTTGATGCTCTCGGCGTCGACGGCGACGGCGACGTGGCCGTGGTTCTTGCTGCCCGAACGGATCATGGCCGGGCCGCCGATGTCGATGTTTTCGATGGCCGCTTCAAAACCGCCGCCGGATTCCACGGTCTTTTCGAACGGATAGAGGTCGATCCAGACGATATCGATGGCGCCGATCTCGTGCTCGGTCATGGCGGCGGCGTGGGCCGGGGCGTTGCGCACGCCCAGCAGGCCGCCGTGCACCACGGGATGCAGGGTCTTGACCCGGCCGTCCATCATTTCCGGGAAGCCGGTCAGATCGGCCACATCCTTGACCGGTAGGCCGAAGCCCGCGATCGCCGCCTTGGTGCCGCCGGTCGAGACCAGTTCGACGCCCAGACCTGCCAGGGTGCGCGCGGCCTCTTCCAGCCCCGCCTTGTCCGACAGGGAGATCAGGGCGCGGACGGGTTTGATCGCGTCCGGGGCGGGCGGAAAGTCGGGAGCGGCGGGCATGGGCGGCGTCCGTTTACAGCTGGGGCGGGGAGATGGCGGGGCCTCTAGCACCAACGGGGCGCGGCGTCAGCCCTTGGCGGCCTCGGCCTTCGGCAAGGCGATGAAGTCTCCACGCCGAGCAGGCCGCCAATCCTCTTCGGCGGGCCAGGTGTTCTTTGGGCCTGCCCAGCGTGTCGCCATATAGGCCTCGGGCTCCAGCGGCTCGCCGTTCAGCAGAAGCTCGCACTGGATGCTCAGGAGGCGGGCGGACATGCGCACCGACAGCTCACCCTCGCCGATCATGGTCAGCCACGGTTCCGCGTAGGACTGGCGCGTACGGAACATGCCGCGACTGTCCTGCACCGTCTCGTCATTGACCCTGAGGCGTTCCTGCGCCCAACCGACCCAGCTGAAGGCGTTGTCCACGCAGACTGTCGAATTGCCGACCCTGTAGATCCATCGCTGACAGATCATGCGAAGCATCAGTGCGGGTCGCCGCTCGCGCCCGCCGGACTCAGCTTCCAGCGGACCTTGGTCTCGGCGTCGGTACGGGCCGAGCCGCGGACCACGATCTGCAGGCTGCGGCGGGTCAGGCCCTCATCGATGTGGACGGCGGGCTCGATGGCCACGTCGGGGCCGTCGCTGCGGAACCACCAGCCGCGCCCGGACGGGCCGCGCAGCAGGATGGAGCGGCGGTCGCGGGCCAGCGACGCCTGGACGCCGGGCTCGAGCTGGAAGCGCAGGGCGTAGGGGGCGGCGATGGCGCGGGTCGCTTCAGGGCGGCCTTCGGGCGGATGCAGCCGCTCTTCGGCGCGCAGTTCGTCCAGGCGCTGGTCGATGTAGAGGCGACGTTGATGCATCAGGCCGTAGCCCGGCATCCAGCCGTCGTGCTCGACTTCCAGCCAGACGGCGTCGTCGCTGTCCTGATGCTGGCGCGTGACGTGCAGGGCGGGGCCGACCAGGCGCGGGCCCAGAAGATCGCTCTTCCAGCCGGACAGGGGTTCGCCCAGCGGCTGTTCGCCCAGCGTCAGGGTCGAGGCGCCCGGCGTCAGGCGCAGGGCCTGGCGATCCAGGGCGCGCGGCGTCCATCCGGCCGAGGTGAACAGGCGGTCGCGGCCGCAGACGACCTCCAGCGCGGCGGGCTGGCCGCAGGCGGCGGCCGACCAGGCGTTGCGGGCCGGAGCCTCGACATCGACCATGACGGTCAGCAGCGGGCTGGAGACGCGCAGGACGCCGCCGACGGCGCCGCTGGCCGGGGCGGCGGGCGTGTCGTCATGGGCGCGGGCGGCGGCGATGCGTTCGGGCGTCGAAGGACCGCCGCCCTGGAACACGGCCAGGCGCCGGTCGGGCAGGGTCTGGACGCGCAGGGCCAGGGTCAGACGCGAGATGGCCTCGGCCACCGGCTCGGGCGTCACCTCCGACAGCTGGGCCAGGGCGTCGTCCAGCGTCAGCAGGTCGAGCAGCAGCTCCAGCCCCATTTCCGGCGCGCGCGTGGCGTGGGCGCCGTCCGGCGCGACCGTGACGGCCAGGGCGCCGGGCAGACGTTTCAGCGCCTTGTTGCGGATGGCGGCGCCGGCCTTGCCGCTCAGGGCGCAGCCCGCGACGGCGGTGGCGGTCAGGCGCTCGGCGCGGCCCATGACGCCGCCGGGCGGACGCAGCAGCTGGCGCGCCTGATGGGCCAGGATGTCGGTCAGTTGCAGGCGTTCGACCTCGGTCGCCACGCCCGCCAGCCGCCGCCCGGCGCAGGCTAGATGATAGACGCGGCGCGCCAGAATGTCGGGATCCCAGGAGAAGGGCGACCAGCGGCTAAACACCTCACGCCAGGCCAGGGTCATGGCCAGGGCCTCGCGCGCGCCGCGATCGCCCTGGGCCATCATGGCGGGCAGCCAGTTGAAACTGTGCAGTTCGACCGCGAAGGCGCGGCTGGGGGTGGGACTGTTCCACAGCGCCAACGGGGTGTCGGCGTCGAGGCTGAGACCCGCCAGCGTCAGCTTGCCCGACAGCAGGGGGCGCGGCGCTTCTTCGGGCAGGGGGCGGAAATCGCGCGGGCTGACGGCGAAGCCCTCGGCCGTGGGTCCGCCCAGGGTCAGGCCGTAGCCGGGCAGGCCGTAGAGTTCGATCCACAACTGGCGCGCGGCCAGTCCCTTGGCGACCGAGGCCCACAGACGCGGGTCGGGCCGGGCGCCCGAGGCGCTGCGGACGGGCGTGCGTATGGGCGCGCCCTTCAGGCCGGGGATGTGCCCCTCGGCCAGGGGGACGTCGCTGTCGCGCGGGGCGAAGGGGCCGAGGGGGCTCACGCGGCGGCGGCCTTCAAGGCCTGGATGTTGGCGGCGTAGGCGTCCGGCCCGCCCTTGAAGACGAAGGAGCCGGCGACCAGGGCGTCGGCCCCGGCGGCGACGCAGGCCCCGGCGTTGGCGGCGACCACCCCGCCGTCGACCTGCAGGTGGGCCTTGGACCCGGCGCGGTCGAGGATGGCGCGGGCGCGCTCGATCTTCCTCAGCGAGGTCTCGATGAATTTCTGACCGCCGAAGCCGGGGTTCACCGACATAATCAGCACCAGATCGACCAGTTCGACGGCCTCTTCCAGCACGCTCAGCGGCGTGGCCGGATTGAAGACCAGGCCTGCCTTGGCGCCCAACTGGCGGATTTGACCGAGCGTGCGGTGAACGTGGGGGCCGCTTTCGGGGTGGACGCTCATCACGTCGGCGCCTGCCGCGCGGAACGCCTCCAGCCAGTTGTCGACCGGAGCGACCATCAGGTGCACGTCGAACGGCAGGCTGGTGTGCGGGCGCAGGGCCTTCACCACGTCCGGGCCGATGGTCAGGTTGGGCACGAAGTGGCCATCCATGACGTCGACGTGAATCCAGTCGGCGCCGGCGGTTTCCAGGGCGCGGATCTCCTCGCCCAGCTTGGAGAAGTCGCTGGCCAGGATGGAGGGGCAGATCAGCGGGGCGGCGGTCGCGGACGTCTGGGTCATGGTTCTGCGACTTAGGGCCCCTCGGCGCGAGGAGCAAGCCGGGCTGCTGCCGCAGGCCGCGACCAAGCCGGTCATTGGCGCTTCGTGAACGGCGAGCGGTGGTCGTTGGCGAAGGCGCGGCGGTCGCGGACGCAAGGTCGCTGGCGGGGTTCGGCGCGGCGAGGAAGGAAGGCGACGACTTCTTCACCCCGCCCACAAGGACGCCCGTCATGATCCGCCATATTGTTATCGCCGCCGTTCTGGCTTTCGCCGTTCCGGCCGTCGCCCAAACCGCCGACAACCGCTTGACCTTCACCTTCGAGACAGGCGCGCAGACCGGCGCCGTCATGGTCGCCCTCTATGCCGACGAGGCCGCCTATGAGCGCGGCCCGCCGAGCCGTGTGGCCCAGGTTGATGTGGCGACGGGTGAGCGCGCCGCCGTGTTCGAGAACCTGCCCGCCGGCGCCTATGGCATGAAGGCGTTCCATGACGTCAACGGCAACGGAAAGATGGACGTGAATCCGTTCGGCATGCCGACCGAGCCTTTCGCCTTCTCCAACAACGCCGTCGGCAACATGGGTCCGGCCAAGTGGGAGCGCGCCCGTTTCGACGTCTCGGGCGTCACGGCCCAGACCATCCGCATCCGCTAAGCCCCGTTGTCTGAAGAGATCGCCATGACCCCGACCCGCCGCACCCTGTTCATGGGCGCCGCCGCCTTGGCCGCCGCCCGCGTCCTAGCCCCTGATCGGGCCTATGCTCTGCAAGCCTTGGCGGCGACCGCCGACTGGTCCCTGGCCACCGCCGACGTGGAGGGCGACATCGCCCCGCGCGCCCTGCGCCTCGTCCACGGCCGGGCGCCGCAGGGGCTGGCGGGCAGCCTCTATCGCAACGGTCCGGCCAAGTTCCGGCGACCGGGCGGCTCGTCCCAGCACTGGTTCGACGGCGACGGCCTGATCCGCCGCTGGCGGGTGCAGGACGGTCAGGCCAGCCTTGCCGCCCGCTTCGCCGACACCCGCAAGCGGCGCCAGGAGACCGAGGTGGGGGCCATGCTGATGCCCGGCTTCGGCACGGTGGCGGACCCGCGCGCCCGCATCGGCTCGGCCGACGACGCCAGCCCGGCCAACACCTCGGTGCACAAGGTCGGCGGCAAGCTGTGGGCCCTGTGGGAGGCGGGCTCGCCCCTGGCCATGGACCCCGAGACGCTGGAGACCGAGGACTTCGTCACCCTGCGTCCCGATCTGAAGAACATGCCCTTCCTGGCCCACCCGCGCATCGAGCCGGACGGCCGCATCTGGAACCTGGGCGTGAACGGCAGGCAGGCAATGGTCTGGCGCCTGGCGGCGGACGGGACGCTGGAGGACGCCGAGGTGATCGCACTGCCGCGCGCCAGCTACATCCACGACTTCAGCGCCACAGCCCGCCATCTGGTCATCGTGCTTCAGCCCTGGGTCCATGTCCGCAACGTCGCGCCGATGTCGGCGGGCTTCGACTGGACGCCCGAGGCGGGGACGCAGGTGCTGGTGGTCGACAAAGCTGACCTGACCCAGCGGCGGATCTACGACTTGCCGCCTTTCGGCTTCTTCCACGTCGGCGACGCCTGGGACGAGGCGGACGGCACGATCCGCTTCGACCTGTGCGCGCACAGGGACATGGACTTCGCCGCGCGCGGCGCCCAGGAGGTGCTGAACGGCGTGCCGCTGGGCGGAGAACCGGCCGAGTTGGCCATGGTCGTGCTGTCGCCGAACGGCCGCGGGCGGCTGGAGCGGACGGGCGTGGTCGGCGAGTTCCCCCGCAGCGATCCGCGCCGCGCCGGGCTGGTCCGCCGTTTCAGTCTGCACACCACGGGCGAACGCGCCGACCGGCCTCTGGCCTCGGCGGTGGCCGTCACCGACTGGTCGTCCGGCCGCACCCGGTCCTTCGACTTCGGCCCCGGCCATGTGACGGACGAGATGGTCTACGTCCCCAAGCCCGGCGGAACGCACGAGGCCGACGCCTGGCTGGTCGGCCCGACTATCAATTTGAAGGCCGGGGTCAGTGAACTGCACGTCCTGGACCTGATGCACGTCGAGGACGGCCCGGTCGCCACCTGGCGCGCCGATGTGGCCCTGCCGGCGGCGTTTCATGGGAACTGGGCGTGAAAGCCACACCGCGCCTTCGCCTCGCTGCGCCCCATCGGCGTGCGGTTGACCCCCGCCGCCGAACGGGCCAAGACCCCTTCGCCGCCCAGATGCTTGTCTTGGGGCGGCGTCTTTTTGGAAACCCTCAGATGAACCCCGAAGACCGAAGTCAGTCTTCAACTTCTTCGACGCTCTGAGGACGCTCCGCTTCCGCGCGAGGGTCCTCGCGAAAGGAAGCGACTTATGCTGAACGCCTATGACTGGCGCGCCGATCGGCTCGTGCGCCTGGACACGGCCGTGGATCACGGCCCCGCCTGCTGGATCGACCTCGTCTCCCCGACCGCCGATGAGGTGGCCGCGCTGGAGACCCTGACCGGCATCGACATCCCCAGCAGGGACGAGATGGACGATGTCGAGCCGTCCGCCCGCCTCTACGCTGAGGACAACGGCGTCTTCATGATCGCCGCCGTGGCCACGGACCTGGAGACGCATGATCCGGTCAAGACGCCCGTGACCTTCATCCTCAAGGGCGGGCGGCTGGTGACGGTGCGCTACGGCCAGCCGCGCTCCTTCCAGTTGTTCATCGCCCGCGCCACCAACAAGCCGGGCGAGAAGCTGGCCGGCGGCGAGGCCATCATGATGGGGCTGATCGAGGCCGTCATCGACCGCTACGCCGACGCCCTGGAGATGAAGGGGCTGGAGCTGGACGCCATCTCGCGCCAGATCTTCCGCAAGCGCGACCCCAAGGCGGTGGAGAGTCACAACCTGCAACTGGTGATCCAGGACATCGGCCGGGCGGGCGACTTCCTGGCCCTGATCCGCGAGAGCCTGTCCAGCCTGCAGCGCTTGCTGGCCTATCACGCGGCGCTGTCGGGCGCGCGCGCCGGGGGCAAGGCGGACCGCGAGGCGCGCCAGACCGTGCGCTTGCTGCAACGCGATGCGGCGGCGCTGAGCGAGCTCAGCGTCTCCATGTCGTCCAAGGTGACCTTCCTGATGGATGCGACCCTGGGCCTGATCAATCTGGAGCAGAACCAGATCATCAAGATATTCTCGGTCGCGGCCGTGGCCCTGCTGCCGCCGACGCTGATCGCCTCCATCTACGGCATGAACTTTGACGTGATGCCGGAATTGCACTGGCGGTACGGCTATCCGGCGGCGGTGGGGGCGATGATCCTGTCGGCCGCCCTGCCGTATCTCGTCTTCCGCAAGAAGCGCTGGCTGTAGGGGCTCACCACCAGCCCGCGTCGCGTAGGGCCTTGGCGTAGCGGCGGCTGACGGGGGCGACCAGTTCGCCGCCGGGGCCGCCGTCCAGCGTTAGGGCGGCGCGGCCGTCGCCGCGTGCGACCGAGGCCACGGCGCTCTTGGCCACCCACCAGCTGCGGTGGGTCTGGGCGCCTTCCAGCCCTTCCAGTTCGCCCAGGGCGTCGGACAGCCGCATCAGGATCAGGTCCGAGCCTCTGTCGGTGTGCAGGCGCAGATAGTGGTCCTCGGCCTGGACCGCGATCAGCCGCGCGCCGCGCAAGCGAGGCGGCAGGCGGTCGAGGAAGCGGGCGGGCGCGGCGCCTGGCGCGGCGGCGTGGGTCTCGACCGGCTGCTTGCGGCCCAGGAAGACGTTCAGGACGCTGAGTACGGCGGTGATCAGCGCCACCGGCGGGAAGAAGTGGCGCAGGTCGTCGGCGTGGCGCAGCCGACCTTCGAACATCAGGCCGGTCATGGCCCAGATCATGACGGTCAAGGGCCCGGTGATGACCAGGGTCAGGGCGGCGACGCCCAGCCAGGGGCGTGCGTCCACGTCGATGAAGCGCTCGACCAGCAGGCTGCACAGGTGCCCCCACAGGCCGCCGACGACGAGCACGGGCACCCAATAGGCCAGACGCTGCGCCAGCGGCGCGCCGTTGGAGCCGAAGGCTCCGCCGAGCGCCAGGAAGACGCCCGCCCCCACGGCCACCGCCAGGCCGCGCAGGAAGTCGCGCGCCTTGGAGCCCGGCGAGAAATCCGGTCGCGGCGTCACGCGCGCGCCGGACCGCAGACGGCGCGGAAACCGGCGGCGGCGAACCGCACCATGTAGTCGCAGGCGCTGTCCAGATCGCCGGACCGGCACAGGCCGCCCGACAGGCGGTCCAGTCGCCCTGTCTCGCCCAGGGTCAGCGTCAGGGCGCCCGACAGGTTGTGATAGGCCCAATAGAGGTCGGCTTCGTCCGCCTCGGGCATGATGCGCTTGACCAGCTCCAGCAGGCGGCGGATCGCGGGGTCGAAATAGCGGGCCATGGTCTCGCCGCCGAAGGCGGGGTTGGCGTTGGTCTGGGCCACCAGGGCGGCGTAGTGCTTCCACCCCGGCCCGCCCTTCAGCGACCATTGGAACGGCGGGCGCAGGAAGGCCTCGAACAGTCCTTCCAGCGTCATGGCGTCGCCCGCAGCCTCGGCGTAGCGATCGACCGCGGCGACGCGCTCGGCGTTCCACACCTCGGCGCGGCGGTTGAAGACGGCGTCGAACAGCTCCTTCTTGGCCCCGAAATAATAGTGGACCAGGGCCGTATCCACGCCCGCCTCGCGCGCCACCTCGCGGATGGTGACGCCGTAGAATCCGTGCTTGGAGAACAGGTCCTCGGCCGCGTTCAGAATGGCGTCGCGCGTCTCGCCCGCAGCGGCCGCCTTGGACTTCTTGGGCCGTCCGCGCCGCGCGGGCGCGGCGGGCAGCGGTGGAATTTGGGGCGGCGGCAGGTCGCTCTTCGTCATGGCCGGAAGCTAGTCGCGCTTTGGGGGTTAGTGCAACGGCGCCACAGGGCGGGCCTTTCCGTGACGGAAATCAGGCTTGGCCGTTTGACAGGCGGGCGAAAGACCGTCACCAATGCAAAAAATCATTGAACGCTGAATAAAAGCGTCGATCGGGCCGGAAACAAGATTGGGATGCACATGAACAGACTCGTGAAGACCGCCCTGCTGGCGGGCGCCGCCTTCGGCGCAATGGCCTCCGCGGCGCAGGCTCAGGACGCGACCACGCAGGAGGCTGCGTCTCAGGTCGAGGACATCATCGTCACCGCTCGTCGCACGGAAGAGTCGGCCCAGAAGACGCCTCTGGCCCTGACGGCGTTCAGCGGCGAGACCCTGGAGCGCACGGGCGCCCAGCAGGTGACGGACCTGCAAGGCGCAGTGCCGAACCTGAACCTGGTACAGGGCCGCGGCTCGTCGAACTCGACCAACATCTACATCCGCGGCGTCGGCCAGCCGGACGCTCTGCAAACCTTCGACCCGGCCGTCGGCGTCTATGTCGACGACGTCTATTATTCGCGTATTCGCGGCACCCAGTTCGACCTGCTGGACCTGGAGCGCGTCGAGATCCTGCGCGGCCCGCAGGGCACCCTGTACGGGAAGAACACCATCGGCGGCGCCATGAAGCTGGTGTCGCGCCGCCCGGACCAGGAATTCCGCGCCCGCGCCTCCGCCGCCTATGGCGACTATGATCTGATGGAGTTCCAGGGCGCGATCTCCGGCCCGGTCACCGACACCCTGGCCCTGGGTCTGTCGGCCCTGCATTCGGAACGCGGCGGCTATGTCACCGACCCGGCCACCGGAGCGGAGTACAACGACAAGAACTCGACCGCCGTGCGCGCGAGCCTGGCCTGGGATCCGGCGTCGAACTTCCGCATCGACCTGAACGCCGACTACGCCAAGGACGACGCGGGCATGACCGTCGGTCAAGCCCAGAACAGCCTGACGGACCTGCTGAAGACGACGGTGCTGCGTCCTGTGCCCAATCCGGTTCCGGAATATGACTTCAAGACCCGCACGACGCCGGGCCTGCCGAACGAAACGCGGCTGGAAAGCTGGGGTTCGGCGCTGCGCGCGACGTGGGACATCTCCGACGCCCTGTCGCTGAAGTCGATCACCTCCTATCGCGCCATGAACACCGATGATTACATCGATTTCGACGCGACCGAGCTGGAGATCGCCGACGCCCTGGTGGCCGTGGATCAGAACCAGTTCAGCCAGGAACTGCAGCTGACCTACACTGGCGACCGTCTGAACGCGGTGGCTGGCCTGTACTACCTGAAGGAAGACGTCGACTCCCACCAGGAAAGCTACAACGACGCCCTGCTGGGGCCCGCGTTCGGAAATTCCGGCTTCCTACGCACCATCGACGACACTTTGGAGACCACCTCCAAGGCCGTATACGGCAACCTCAGCTATGACGTGACCGACAAGCTGCGTCTGTCGGCGGGGGTCCGCTACACCGAGGAGGAGAAGGACTACTGGCGCACGACGTCGACCTTCTACAGCCTGCTCCCGGCGTTCAACGCGACCTACGTCTTCGCGCCGGACGTGGGCAAGTACGATGACACCTCGATCATGCTGTCGGCCGACTATCAGCTGTCCGACGACGCCATGGTCTATGCGCGCTATTCGCAGGGCTTCAAGTCGGGCGGCTTCAACGGCCGCGCCAACTCCCCGACCGAGGCGACGGAGTATCAGCCGGAAACGGCCGATTCCTTCGAGGTCGGCGCCAAGACCTCGTTCTGGGATCGTCGCGCCCGCCTGAACCTGGCGGCCTTCATGACCAAGTATGAGGATTTCCAGGCCCGCGTCGCTGGTCTGGATACCGATCCGGTCACCGGCTTGCCCGCGCCGGTTCTGTCGGTGCTGAATGCTGGTCAGCTAGACATCTTCGGCTTCGAAATGGAAGGCGTTCTGATGCCGGTCCGCGGTCTGACGCTGGACGCTCAGGTCGGCTTCCTCGACGCTGACTACAAGGAGTTCAAGGACAACCGCTTCACCAACTTCAGTGGCAGCCGCGCCTTCCAGGACCCGGCCTTCTCGCCCAAGTGGACCCTGCGGTTCGGCGGTCAGTACGAGTGGTTCCTGTCGGGCGGATCGTCCGTCACCGTGGGCGGCGCGGCCAAGTATCGCTCGCGGATGGCTCTGGCGGTGGACAACACCTACGAGAACACCGGGACCGAAATCCCTGGCATGTATCAGGACGACTATTGGCTCTATGACGCCCGCGTCGTCTGGTCGAACGCCTCGGACCGTTACACGGTCGGCCTCTACGGTCAGAACCTGTCGGATGAGGTCTACAAGACCGACGCCCAGGAATTCTCCTCGATCGGCAACATCCGCACCGCCTACTACGGCGCACCGCGGACCTGGATGATCAAGGTTTCGGCCAAATATTGATGCTGCGCGCCTGAACGCAGCGCACTGGGCGGCGGTTCATGGGAGCCGCCGCCCTTCTTTTTTGTGGCGCGGAGCGGCGAGGCCGCTACCGTCGTCTTAAGGAACATAGTCGGGGAACGTCCATGAGCCAGATCGAGGCCGCAAAGGCCGACGCGGGGACGCTCGACGCGCGCGCCGCGTCGCCGAGCTATCGCTACTATGTGCTGGGGGTTCTGATCCTCATCTACATGCTGAACTTCCTGGATCGGCAGATCATCGGCATCCTGGCCGCGCCGCTGAAGGCCGAGTTCAACCTCAGCGACACCCAGTTCGGCCTGTTGGGGGGGCTGGCCTTCGCCCTGCTCTATTCGACCCTGGCCATCCCCATCGCCTGGCTGGCGGATCGGTTCAGCCGGGTGTGGATCATGACCGGCGCCCTGACCATCTGGTCGGGCTTCACCGCCCTGTGCGGCCTGGCGGGCGGGTTCGGTTCGCTGTTCCTGTGCCGCATGGGCGTGGGCATCGGCGAGGCGGGCGGCGTGGCGCCGGCCTATTCCCTGATCGCCGACTATTTTCCCAAGTCGCAGCGGGCGCGGGCGCTCGCGGCCTACGCCTTCGGCATTCCGCTGGGCATGGCGGCGGGCACCCTGGTCGGCGGCCTGCTGGCGGCGACCTATGGCTGGCGCACGGCCTTCATCGTGGTCGGCGTTCTGGGCGTGCTGGTCGCGCCGGTGCTGCGCCTGACGGTCAAGGATCCCAAGCGCGGCGGACTGGACGTCGAGCCGGCGGCGCTCGCGGCGCCGGTCGCGGCCGCTCCCGTCGCCAAGGAGCTCAAGGCGCCGCCCTTCAAGGAAGTGGTGCGCACCCTGGCGCCCAAGCCCAGCTTCTGGCTGCTGGCGTTCGGGGCGGCGTCGTCTTCGGTCTGCGGCTATGGCGTGGCCGCCTGGCTGCCCAGCTTCTTCATGCGCAGCTTCGGCCTGACCCTGTCGCAGACGGCCTGGTACTATTCGGCCATCGTTCTGGTCGGCGGGGTGGCGGGCATCTGGCTGGGCGGCTCCATGGCTGACCGGCTGGGCAAGACATCCAAGGCGGCCTATCCGCTGACGCCGGCGATCGCCTTCCTGATCTCGGTGCCCTGTTTCATCCTGGCGATGAATTCGGGCGCGGTGGTGGGCGCGGTCATGCCGGGGTCCGATCCCAACGGCGCGGCGGCCCTGACCATGGCCTTCCTGATCTTCCTGATCCCGACGGGTCTGAACCTGACCTGGCTGGGTCCGATCACGGCGGCGGTGCAGCACCTGGCTACGCCGGCCATGCGGACCACGGCCTCGGCCCTGTTCCTGCTGATCAACAACCTGCTGGGGATCGCCGTCGGCATCTACTACTTCGGCTGGATGAGCGACCTGCTGCGCCCGGCCTTCGGCGAGGAGAGCCTGCGTTGGGCCATCTATACGGGCATGGGCTTCTATCTTCTGTCCTCGGCCCTGCTGTTCGGCGCCTCGCGCACGCTCAAGAAGGACTGGGTCGACTAATCGCCCCGAAGATGGACCGGGCGGCGGCCTGAAGCAGGCTCGCCGCCCGGCATAAGAAAATCCTCATGAGGCCATAAGACGACAGGCGGTTGCGCAGGCGAAGGCGCGACGCCTATAAGCGCGGCCAAAGTTTCCACAAACCTCCCTAACGGCGCGGATCCAGACATGAACATTCACGAGTATCAGGCCAAGCAGGTCCTCAAGGGCTTTGGCGCCCCGGTCGCGGCGGGCGTCGCCATCACCTCGGCCGACCAGGCTGAAGCCGCCGCCAAGCAACTGCCTGGCCCGCTCTACGTCGTGAAGTCGCAGATCCACGCCGGCGGCCGCGGCAAGGGCAAGTTCAAGGAACTGGGCGCCGACGCCAAGGGCGGCGTGCGTCTGGCCTTCTCGATCGAGGAAGCCGTCGCCCACGCCAAGGAAATGCTGGGCAACACGCTAGTCACCGCCCAGACGGGCGAAGCCGGAAAGCAGGTCAACCGCCTGTACATCGAAGACGGCGCCGACATCGCCCGTGAGCTGTACTGCTCGCTGCTGGTCGACCGCTCGGTCGGTCAAACGGCCTTCGTCGTCTCGACCGAAGGCGGCATGGATATCGAGGAAGTGGCCCACGCCACCCCGGAAAAGATCCACACCATCGCCATCAACCCGGAAGCCGGCGTCACCGCCGAGAACATCGCCGCCATCAATGCGGCGCTGGAGCTGACGGGCGACGCCGCTGAAGACGGCAAGTCGCTGTTCCCGATCCTGTACAAGGCCTTCGTCGAGAAGGACATGGACATGCTCGAGATCAACCCGCTGATCGTCATGGAGAACGGCCGCCTGCGCGTTCTGGACGCCAAGGTCTCGTTCGACGGCAACGCCCTGTACCGCCACGAAGACATCCGCGCCCTGCGCGATGAGACCGAAGAAGACGCCAAGGAGATCGAGGCCTCGAAGTGGGACCTCGCCTATGTCGCCCTGGACGGCAACATCGGCTGCATGGTCAACGGCGCCGGCCTGGCCATGGCGACGATGGACATCATCAAGCTGTACGGCAAAGAGCCCGCCAACTTCTGCGACGTCGGCGGCGGCGCCGGCAAGGACAAGGTCGCGGCGGCCTTCAAGATCATCACCGCTGACCCGAAGGTCGAGGGCATCCTCGTCAACATCTTCGGCGGCATCATGAAGTGCGACGTCATCGCCGAGGGCGTCGTGGCCGCGGTGAAGGAAGTGGGCCTGAAGGTGCCGCTGGTCGTGCGTCTGGAAGGCACGAACGCCGAACTGGGCAAGAAGATCCTGAACGAGTCGGGCCTGACCATCCAGGCCGCCGACGACCTGGACGACGCCGCCCAGAAGATCGTCGCGGCGGTCGCGTAAGCGCCGCTACCGCCCAGCAGACACACAGAATTCAGAGCACAGACACATGTCCATTCTCGTCAATAAGAACACCAAGATCCTGGTTCAGGGCCTGACCGGCAAGACCGGCGGCTTCCACACCGAACAGGCCCTGGCCTATCACGGCACCCAGATGGTCGGCGGCGTCCACCCGACCAAGGGCGGCCAGACCTGGACCGGCTCGCACGGCGAAAGCCTGCCGATCTTCGCCTCGGTCGCCGAGGGCAAGGAGCGCACCGGCGCCGACGCCACGGTGATCTACGTCCCGCCGGCAGGCGCGGCCGACGCCATCATCGAGGCCATCGAGGCCGAGATCCCCTTCATCACCTGCATCACCGAAGGCATTCCGGTGCAGGACATGGTGCGCGTCAAGGCTCGCCTGGACCGTTCCAACTCGCGCCTGCTGGGCCCGAACTGCCCCGGCGTCCTGACCCCGGACGAGTGCAAGATCGGCATCATGCCGGGCAACATCTTCAAGAAGGGCAACGTCGGCATCGTCTCGCGTTCGGGCACCCTGACCTATGAAGCCGTGTTCCAGACCACGAACGAAGGCCTGGGCCAGACCACGGCCGTCGGCATCGGCGGCGACCCGGTCAAGGGCACCGAGTTCATCGACGTGCTGGAAATGTTCCTGGCCGACGACGCCACGGAATCCATCATCATGATCGGTGAAATCGGCGGCGCGGCCGAAGAAGACGCCGCCCAGTTCCTGATCGACGAAGCCAAGAAGGGCCGCAAGAAGCCGATGGCCGGCTTCATCGCGGGCCGCACGGCGCCGAAGGGCCGCACCATGGGCCACGCCGGCGCTGTCGTCTCGGGCGGCAAGGGCGATGCGGAATCCAAGATCGCCGCCATGGAGGCCGCGGGCATCCGCGTCTCGCCGTCGCCGGCGCGTCTGGGCACGACTCTGGTGGAAGTGCTGAAGGGTTAAACCCTTCAGCAGCGCCTCTTTGGAGGCGCGGCGTTAACGCTCGCGACGCGGTCGCTCGCTACTTGAGCGCCGTGATTTCTTGAGGGAGGTCACGGCGTCAGGCGGGGCGGCGGATTGGACCAAAGTCTAATCTATCCGCGTTCCGGGGGTGTTTTTCGCGCCGTGTGACCTTTTGTAACGCCTCCGGAATCGTCCGGGGGCGTTTTTTCTTGCCGATTCGACCAAATTCCACCCGGTCCGCCTCCCTTCGGTCATGACCAGTAAGGAAACAGGGCCTATATGAACGGCGCTGCTCTCCGCGCGGCTGTGCGCGGGCGGTTGTAAAGGGACGATTGAGAGAAAAATGGCGGACGATGCGGGTCGGCTGAACCAGGTCTTTGCCGAGACCTCCTTCCTCTATGGCGCGAACGCCGCCTTCATTGAGGACCTGCACGAAAAATGGGCTTCGGACCCCGGCTCGGTGTCGGGGGAGTGGCGCGCCTTCTTCGATCAACTGAAGGACAACGCCGACCTGGTGAAGCAGTCGGCCGCCGCCGGCTCCTGGGGCCGTTCGGGCGCTGCCGAGCCGACCGAGGAAACCGCCGTGTTCGACGGCCGCTGGCCGGCTCCCAAGGTTGACCCCAAGACCGCCGGCAAGCCCGGCCCGCGCCCGGCCGCTCCGGTCGCTGACGCCTCGGGCGCCGTTTCGGCCGCCGATGTGCGCGCCGCCGCCCACGATTCCATCCGCGCCCTGATGCTGATCCGCGCCTATCGTGTGCGCGGCCACCTGCAGGCCAACCTCGATCCCCTGGGCATCGAGCCGCCGATCCAGAACCCGGAGCTGACGCCCGAGTTCTACGGCTTCACCGCCGCTGACATGGATCGCCCGATCTTCCTGGACGGCGTCCTGGGCCTGGAGACCGGCTCGGTCCGCCAGGTGCTGGAAATCCTCAAGCGCACCTACTGCGGCAACATCGGCGTGCAGTTCATGCACATCGCCGAGCCGGACGAGAAGGCCTGGCTGCAGCAGCGCTTCGAAGGTCCGGACAAGTTTGAACAGAACGCCTTCACCAAGGAAGGCAAGCTGGCCATCTTCAGGAAGCTGGTCGAGGCCGAAGGTTTCGAGCGCTTCCTGCACAAGCGTTTCCCCGGCACCAAGCGCTTCGGCCTGGACGGCGGCGAGGCCATGGTCCCCGCCCTGGAGCAGGTGATCAAGCGCGGCGGCGCCCTGGGCGTCGACGAGATCGTCTTCGGCATGGCGCACCGCGGCCGCCTGAACACCTTGGCCGCCGTCATGGGCAAGCCCTACAAGACCATCTTCCACGAGTTCCAGGGCGGTTCGTCCGTGCCGTCGGACATCGAAGGTTCGGGCGACGTCAAATACCACATGGGCGCTTCGTCGGACCGTGAGTTCGACGGCAACAAGGTCCACCTGTCGCTGACCGCCAACCCTTCGCACCTGGAGATCGTCAACCCGGTCGTCCTGGGCAAGGCGCGCGCCAAGCAGGCCTTCGATATCCGCGAGGCCGAGGTCAACGTCGGCAAGCCGGACAACGAGTGGGTGCTGGACCGCTCCAAGGTCGTGCCGCTGCTGATCCACGGCGACGCCGCCTTCGCCGGTCAGGGCGTGGTGGCCGAGTGCTTCGCCCTGATGGGGCTGAAGGGCTACCGCACCGGCGGCACCCTGCACTTCGTCATCAACAACCAGATCGGCTTCACCACGGCGCCGCGCAACTCGCGCTCGTCGCCCTATCCGTCTGACGTCGCCCTGATGGTTCAGGCGCCGATCTTCCACGTCAACGGCGACGATCCGGAAGCGGTCGTCTTCGCTTCGAAGGTCGCCACCGAGTACCGTCAGAAGTTCCACAAGGACGTGGTGGTGGACATGTTCTGCTACCGCCGCTTCGGCCACAACGAAGGCGACGATCCGACCTTCACCCAGCCGCTGATGTACGCGAAGATCAAGAACCAGCCGACCACGCTGGAGATCTACGTCAAGCGCCTGGTTGGCGAAGGCGTTCTCAGCCAGGCCGAGGCCGACGCCGAGATCACCCGTTTCGAAGCCTTCCTCGACGCCGAGTTCGAGGCCGGCAAGACCTTCAAGGCCGACAAGGCCGACTGGCTGGATGGCCAGTGGCAAGGTCTGGGCGTCGATGCGGGCGATGATCAGCAGCAACGCGGCAAGACCGGCGTTCCGGCCGAGAAGCTGCTCGAATACGGCCACCGCCTGACGACGATCCCGAACAGCGTCGACATGCACAAGACGTTGAAGCGCGTCATCGACGGCCGCCGCGATGCAGTGTCGAGCGGCGCGAACATCGACTGGGCCACGGCCGAGAGCCTGGCCTTCGCCAGCTTGCTGGACGAAGGCTACAACATCCGCCTGTCGGGTCAGGACTCGGTGCGCGGCACCTTCTCGCAGCGTCACTCTGGCGTGACCGACCAGACGACCGAGCAGCGCTACTTCCCGCTGAACAACCTGCGCGACGGCCAGGCCCATTTCGAGGTCATCGACTCGGCCCTGTCGGAAGAGGCGGTGCTGGGCTTCGAGTACGGTTATTCGCTGGCCGACCCGAACACCCTGACCATGTGGGAAGGCCAGTTCGGCGACTTCGTGAACGGCGCCCAGGTGGTGATCGACCAGTTCATCTCGTCGGGCGAGCGCAAGTGGCTGCGGATGAGCGGCCTGACCATGCTGCTGCCGCACGGCTATGAAGGCCAGGGTCCGGAGCACTCCTCGGCTCGCCTGGAGCGCTTCCTGCAGCAGTGCGCCGAGAACAACATGCAGGTCGCCAACTGCACGACGCCGGCCAACTACTTCCACATCCTGCGTCGCCAGCTGCACCGCTCGTTCCGCAAGCCGCTGATCCTGATGACGCCCAAGTCGCTGCTGCGTCACAAGAAGGCCGTCTCGACCCTGGCCGATATGGCCGTGGGTTCGTCCTTCCACCGCGTGTTGCGCGATGACGCCGAGCTGCGTCCGGACGTGGCGGGCGTCACGCTCAAGGCCGACAAGGACATCCGCAAGGTCGTCGTCTGCTCGGGCAAGGTCTATTATGACCTGCTGGACGCGCGCGAGAAGGCGGGCGTCAACGACATCTACATCCTGCGTCTGGAACAGTTCTATCCGTGGCCGATCAAGTCGATCTCGGCGGAACTGGCCCGCTTCCCCAACGCCGATCTGGTCTGGTGCCAGGAAGAGCCCAAGAACATGGGCGGCTGGACCTTCGTCGATCCGTGGATCGAGCTGACGCTCGAGAAGCTGAACGTGAAGGCCAAGCGCGCGCGCTACGTCGGTCGTCCGGCTTCGGCCTCGACCGCCGCGGGCCTGATGAGCCGACACCTGAAGGAACTCGAGACCTTCCTCGCCGAGGCCATGGCCTGACCGCCGCGCCTGACCTAAAAGACAAGCAAAGTTCAGACACGAAAAGACACTGAAGATGGCCGATATCCTGACCCCCGCCCTCGGTGAATCCGTCGCCGAAGCCTCCATCGCCAAGTGGACCAAGAAGGTCGGCGACGCCGTGAAGAAGGACGAAGTCCTGGTCGAGCTGGAAACCGACAAGGTCTCGCTCGAAGTCGTCGCTCCCGCTGACGGCGTGCTGTCGGCGATCAACGCCAATGACGGCGACACCGTCGTTCCCGGCACGGTGCTGGGCTCGGTGACCGAAGGCGGCGCAGCCGCCGCCTCGGCTCCGGCTGCGGCGGCTTCGGCCCCCGCCGCCGCCGCTCCGGCCGCTTCGGGCGGCGCTGCGGTCGACATCGCCGTGCCGACCATGGGCGAGAGCGTCGCCGAAGGCTCGATCGGAACCTGGCTGAAGAAGTCGGGCGACACCGTCGCCAAGGACGAGCTGCTGGTCGAGATCGAGACCGACAAGGTAGCCGTGGAAGTCTCGGCCCCGGCCGCCGGCGTCCTGACCATCATCGCCGCTGACGGCGACACCGTGACGCCCGGCCAGGTGATCGGTTCGGTCGCCGCCTCGGGCGCCGCCGCTGCGGCTGCTGCGGCTGCTGCTCCGGCTCCGGCCGCCGCTCCGGCCAACGCCGGTTCGGCCCAGGTTCCGGCTTCGACCCACCTGTCGCCCGCCGTCCAGCGCGTGGTGGCTGAGAACAATCTGAACCCGGCCTCGCTGTCGGCCTCGGGTCCGAAGGGCAACATCACCAAGGCCGACGCCATCGCCGCCATCGGCGCCGCCGCGCCGGCTGCGCCCGTCGCTGCTGCTCCGGCGGCCCCGCGCGCCGATCAGCCGCGCGAAGAGCGGGTGAAGATGACGCGCCTGCGTCAGACCATCGCCCGCCGCCTGAAGGAATCCCAGAACACGGCCGCCCAGCTGACCACCTTCAACGAGGTGGACATGACCAACGTCATGGCCCTGCGCGCCCAGTACAAGGAAGTCTTCGAGAAGCGTCACGGCGTGAAGCTGGGCTTCATGTCCTTCTTCACCAAGGCAGTGGTTCAGGCCCTGCACGAAATCCCGGCGGTCAACGCCGAGATCGACGGCACGGACATCATCTACAAGAACCACTACGACATCGGCATCGCCGTCGGCACCGACAAGGGCCTGGTGGTTCCGGTGCTGCGCGACGCCGACGTCCTGTCGCTGGCCGGCATCGAGAAGGGCATCGGCGCCCTGGGCAAGGCCGCCCGTGACGGCGCCCTGACCATGGACCAGATGCAGGGCGGCACCTTCACCATCACCAACGGCGGCACTTATGGCTCGCTGATGTCGACGCCGATCCTGAACGCGCCGCAGTCGGGCATCCTGGGCATGCACAACATCGTGCAGCGCCCGATGGCCATCAACGGCGAGGTCAAGATCCGCCCGATGATGTACCTGGCCCTCAGCTACGATCACCGCATCGTCGACGGCAAGGAAGCCGTGACCTTCCTGGTCCGCATCAAGGAACTGCTGGAAGACCCGGCGCGCGCCCTGCTGGACCTATAAGGTCCGCATCACGCGAACGACTGACGACGGCGGGATCTTCGGGTCCCGCCGTTTTCAATTGCGCGCCCCGCAGGCGTGCTAGGCTGACGGCATGAGCCTGGTCGAGATCGCCCGCTACCACGACGTTTATGAGGCCGATCTGGCTGCCGCCTTCTTGTCGTCGCACGATATCGAGGTGTCGGTGACGGAGCGGTTTCAGACCACGGTCGATCCCTTGATGCAGCGCGCCCTGGGCATCCGGCTGATGGGGCGGGCGGATCAGGCGGCGCGGGCGCGTGACCTGCTGGCGCGTGCGGGGACCGGCGAGTTCGCGACGGATGAGGGCGATGATCTGGACGGACCCGATACGACGGTTCGCACGGCGTCGCGCGGATTGGCCCTGTTCGCCTTTGCGACCGGAGCAGGCTTTGTCGGCACGGCCATGCCGCGTCGTTTCAGCGCGCTGCAATGGGCGGGTTTGGCGCTGATCGTGGCGATCCTGCTGCTGTCCGGAGGCGCCTATCTGTGGGCCTTGGTGAACGGCGCCCTGGGTTGAGGCGTTGGCGAGCGGTTGACGGGCGCGTTGAAAATAACGGAGCTTCGCGCGTTTCCTTGTGATGGAGAGTTTGCTTGCGTCTCAATCTGATCCCCGCGTCCGGCGCCCTGACCCTGGCGGCGGCTCTCATGGCCTGCGGACCCGCTCCGGCCGAGGCGCCCGCCGCCGCGCCCAAGGCTGAAGACGCCGCTGCGCCTGCGCCCGCAATGGCCCCGGCGGCCGCCGAGAGAAGCGCCGACTTCCGCCGCACCGATCCGGCCCAGGCCGACCTCAAGCTGATCGAGGAAGGCGGTGAATGGCGCGTGCTGATCCGCGCTGGGGGCGTTCCGAACGGCGGGGCCACGGCGGCCGACTGCGAGCTTCAGGCGCGCGGCGCCCAGGATCGCGACGACGTCATCCACGCCAAGCTCATCCCCTTCGAGGGCGAGGTGAACGAACTGACGGCGGCCGACATCGGCGCCGACGCGCCGGTGGTCATGGTGCGCGTGGGACCGGAAGGCGCCTTCGTCGAGGACAGCACGGCCGCCGGTCGTTTCTGCGGCATGGGTTCCGACATCTCGGGCTTCTACAGCCGCGCCCAGACGCCGGACTGAGGGCGCGTCGGGGGCCTAGAGGCCGACGTCCCAGACGCCCGCGTCGCGCATGCGGCATTCGCGGGCCTCTGCGGCGCGGCCGCCCATGTCGTGGGCCATGCCACGAATGGCGTCGGAGACCGTCGTCTTGTGCAGGCCGGGCGTCACCGCATGGATGAAGGCGCAGCCCGCCAGGCGCAGCAGTTTGAAGCCGAAGCGCGACGAGGCGGCCATATGCTCGAGGTAGGTCTCGTCGACCTCACGCGGGTGGTCGCGGAACAGGCGGTTGAAAGCGTTCGACATGAAGACAGCCTAGCGTGGTCGCACCGGTCCCTCTACCCGGCGGTCGCATTCTGGCCTAAACCCGCCGAAGCAACAGGGGGCGCTTCGTCACGCCGCTTCAACCCCGCGTGAGGCCCCTGCCAAGATCTAAAAGGACGACCGATGGCCGACGGCAACACCACTTCCGCCCAGAAATCTTCGGGCCAGACCTTCCGCTGGGACGACCCCTTCGACCTGACGGGCCGTCTGACTGATGAGGAGCGGATGGTGCAGGACGCGGCGCGGTCTTATGCGCGCGAGGCCCTGCTGCCGCGCGTCGTCGCCGCCTTCCGCGACGAGGTGTTCGATCGCGCCATCATGACCGAGATGGGCGAGATGGGCTTCCTGGGCGCCATGCTGCCGGAACAGTACGGCGGCTCTGAAGCGTCGCATGTCGCCTATGGCCTGATCGCGCGCGAGGTCGAGGCGATCGACAGCGGCTATCGCTCGGCCATGTCGGTGCAGTCGTCGCTGGCCATGTATCCGATCTACGCCTTCGGTTCCGAAGAGCAGAAGATGAAGTTCCTGCCGAAGATGGCGGCGGGCGAGCTGGTCGGCTGCTTCGGCCTGACCGAGGCGGACGGCGGGTCGGACCCGGCCTCGATGAAGACCACGGCGGTCGCGGTCGACGGCGGCTATCGCCTGAACGGCGGCAAATACTGGATCACCAACTCGCCGATCGCCGACCTGGCCATCGTCTGGGCCAAGCTGGATGGCGTGATCCGAGGCTTCATCGTCGAGCGCGACTTCGACGGCTTCACCACGGGCAAGATCGGCGACAAGCTGTCGCTCCGCGCCTCGGTGACGGGCGACATCGGCCTGAACGACGTCTTCGTGCCGGAAGCCAATATCTTGCCGGGCGTCCAGGGCCTGCGCGGACCGTTCTCCTGCCTGAACAAGGCGCGTTTCGGCATCGCCTGGGGCGCGATGGGCGCAGCCGAGTTCTGCTTCCACGCCAGCCGCGACTATGTGGCCGAGCGCACCCTGTTCGGCCGCCCGCTGTCTGCGCGCCAGTTGGTGCAGAAAAAGCTGGCCGACATGCAGACCGAGATCTTCCTCGGCTTCGAGGGCGCCTATGCCCTGGGCCGTCTGCTGGACACCGGCGCGTGGGTGCCGGAGGCTATCAGCCTGATGAAGCGCAACAACTGCGGCAAGGCCCTGGCCGTCGCGCGCGAGGCCCGCGACATGCACGGCGGCGCCGGCATCACCGGCGAACTGCACGTCATGCGCCACGCCATGAACCTGGAGACGGTCAACACCTATGAGGGCGCGCACGACGTTCACGCCCTGATCCTGGGCCGCGCCATCACCGGCGAAGCCGCCTTCTGAGACAAGCGTTGCAGAAAACGCGCGACGCGACGATCCTTTGCCGTTGTCGCGCGTTTGTCTCGCCTGCAGGGCGGCGATGCTCGCCCGTCTGTCGACCGAAGGCGGTCGGCGCGTGAAGGAAACCGGAATGACGAAACACAGCCTGCTGGCCGGCGCCGCCCTGGCGATCTTCAGCTTCAGCGGCATGGCCCAGGCTGCGCCCGTGGCCGCGACGGCGACGGCTGTCCAGTCGCCTGTGGCGGCCATGCCCTATGACGCCCGGCGCGGCGTCTTCACCTTCGCCGCCGGGCTGGAGGAAAGCCTGCCCGCCGTGGTCCAGGTGACGACCTTGGGCCAGTCGCGCGGTCCCAGCTCGGAAAACAATCCCAAGCCGTCGCAGGGCGGCTCGGGCGTCATCATCGACGCGCGCGAAGGCATCATCGTCACCAACCACCACGTCATCGAGAACGGTCAGAAGTTCACGGTCGACCTGATCGACGGCCGCCTGTTCGACGCCACACTGATCGGCGCCGACAAGGCGACGGACATCGCCGTGCTGAAGATCGACGCCACGGGCCTGTCGCAGGTGGCGACGGTGGATTCCGACACCCTGCGCAGCGGCGACCTGGCGTTCGCGGTCGGCTATCCCCTGGGTCTGGACCAGACCCTGACCATGGGCGTCATCTCGGGTCTGAACCGCTCGGGCATGGGCGACGCCATCGAGGACTACATCCAGACCGACGCGGCGGTGAACTCGGGCAACTCGGGCGGGCCGCTGTTGGACAGCCGGGGGCGCCTGATCGGCATCAACACGGCCATCCTGTCGGGCGGGTTCGGCGGCGGCAACGACGGCATCGCCTTCGCCGTGCCGACGCGCATCATGATGTTCGTGGTCGACCAGCTGCGCGCCACCGGCGAGGTCAAGCGCGGCCGCGTCGGCCTGGGCCTCGGCTCCCTGACGGCCGAGCGGGCGCGCGAGGTCGGGTTGAACATTGTGCGCGGCGCCGTGGTCTATGACGTCGAGCCGGGCTCGGCGGGCGAGAAGGCGGGGCTGAAGCCCGGCGACGTGCTGACGCGCATCCAGGACCGCCCGGTGGCCAACGCAGGTTCGGTTCAGGCCACGGTCGGCATCGCCCGCGCCGGAACCCAGATGCCGGTCGTCTATCTGCGCGACGGCCGCGAGGCCTCGACCCGGCTGACGATCGAGCCGTCCGATCCGGCGCCGGTGCGTGTCGGCGTTCAGGCGGCCATGGCGCGCGGCCTGACGGTGCGCAATCCGGCCTCGGGACGTGGGGCTCAGATCGCGGTGGTCGAGGCGGGATCGTCCGCCGCCGCCGCGGGCTTCCAGGCCGGCGATGTGGTGGTCCAGGCGAACGGCGCCGAGATCGCGGATATGAAGGATCTGGCCCAGCGGCTTCAGGCGGCGGGCGAGGCGGTCGTGCCGGTCATCGTGCTGCGCGACAGCGAACGGGTCGAGATCGACCTGCCGGCCTGATCCCACGTACCTGAAGGCTTATCGGAATCGCCCGCGTGACCCGGCGTCGCGCGGGCGAAGTCTTATGCGTCTGGTGGGAAGCGGACAGCAAAACGCCCGCGCTGCCGGGGAGGGGGAGGAGGGGCAGGCGCGGGCGTCTCGCTTGGAGGAAGCATCGACCCGCCGAAGCCCTACGCGGAAAAATCCAGGGGGCTGGGGGGGCTGTTCAGGATCCGGGACTTTTCCGAACTCCGACGGGCCGATGATGCATGTGTGCGCGTCGTTCCGGGCGGGCGAAGGACCGAATGGGGGCGTTTTCGTGTCGCTTCGTATTTTCCCGATCGGTGAAGCTTAGACCTTGGACAGGATCAGGGTGGCGTTGGTGCCGCCGAAACCGAAGCTGTTGGACATGACGTGCTTCAGTTCGCCGTCGTGGCGCTGACGCAGGATCGGCATGCCCTCGAACTCGGGGTCCAGGGTCTCGATGTGGGCGCTCTCGGCGGCGAAGCCATGCTTCATCATCAGCAGGCAGTAGATGGCTTCCTGCGCGCCCGCTGCGCCGAGCGAGTGGCCCGTCAGCGACTTGGTCGAGGAGATCATCGGCATGGCGTCGCCGAAGACGTTGCGAACCGCGCCCATCTCCTTGCTGTCGCCGACCGGCGTCGAGGTGCCGTGCGGGTTCAGGTAGTCGATCTTGGGGTTGCCGGCCATTTCCAGCGCGATCTTCATGCAGCGCTCGGCGCCCTCGCCCGAAGGGGCCACCATGTCGTAGCCGTCCGAGTTGGCGCCGTAGCCGGTGACTTCGGCGTAGATGGTCGCGCCGCGCGCCACGGCGCGTTCGTACTCTTCCAGCACCACGATGCCCGCGCCGCCCGCGATGACGAAGCCGTCGCGCGTCGTGTCATAGGCGCGGCTGGCCTTGTCGGGCGTGTCGTTGAAGTTGGAGGACATGGCGCCCATGGCGTCGAACATGTTCGACATGGACCAGTCGATGTCCTCGCAGCCGCCCGCGAAGACCACGTCCTGTTTACCCCAGGCGATCTGCTCGGCGGCCGCGCCGATGCAGTGGGCGCTGGTCGCGCAGGCCGAGCTGATCGAATAGTTGATGCCCTTCAGCTCGAACCAGGTGGCCAGCACGGCCGAGGGGCCGGACGCCATCGCCTTGGGCACGGCGAAGGGGCCGACGCGCTTGGGCGAGCCCTTTTCGACCGTGGTGGCCGCCGCTTGCAGGATGATCTGGGTCGAGGGGCCGCCCTCGCCGACGATCAGGCCGATGCGCTCGTTCTTGATCTCGTCGGCGGACAGGCCGCTGTCCTTCAGCGCCTCTTCAAAGGCGATGTGCGCCCAGGCCGTGCCGTTGGCCAGGAAGCGCGCGGCGCGGCGGTCGACCAGCGGCGCCCAGTCCTCGGCCGTGTGGCCCAGGGCCGGCGGCGCCCAGACCTGGGAGCGGAAGCCGTATTTGGCGTGGTCGGCGGCGTGCTGGACGCCTGACTTGGCGTCGCGCAGGGAGGCCGCGACCTGATCCTGGCCGGTGCCGATGGAAGAGACGATGCCCAGTCCGGTGACGACGACACGCCGCATGGTGTTTCCAATCCTCAAAGTCTTCGGACGCCGCGTTGGCCGCGACTATCCAACAAGTGGTGTCAGGCGGCGTCCGGTTCCACCGGGGCCGCACCGCCGAACAGGCCGACGCGCATGTCGGCGCAGGTGTAGATGACCTCGCCGTCGGCCTCGAGCACGCCGTCGGCGATGCCCATGACCAGCTTGCGGTTGATGACGCGCTTCAGGTGGACCTTGTAGACCACCTTCTTGATGTCCGGCGTCACCTGGCCGGTGAACTTGACCTCGCCGACGCCCAGCGCCCGGCCCTTGCCGGGGCCGCCGATCCAGCCGAGGTAGAAGCCGACCAGTTGCCACATGGCGTCCAGGCCCAGGCAGCCCGGCATGACCGGATCGCCGATGAAGTGGCACTGGAAGAACCAGAGGTCCGGGTTGATGTCGAGTTCAGCCTCGACATAGCCCTTGCCGTAGTCGCCGCCGTCGGCGCTGATGGTCTTGATCCGGTCGAACATCAGCATGGGCGGGGCCGGCAGCTGGGCGTTGCCCGGACCGAACAGCTCGCCCCGGCCCGAGGCCAGCAGGCCTTCGTGATCGAACGACGACGGATATTGCGACTGGCTCAAGGGAAATCGGCTCCGAAAGGTGTTGCTGGCGGGTTACACGACCCGGAGGCCGCGCTCAACCATGCCGTCACTATATGAGATCAGGAGGCGCGGCCGGCGCCGGCCGGGCGTGCGGCGTTGCACAGGGCCCGCTCCTGCGTGCCGAAGACAGCGCGTTCGGCGATCCAGCCGCGCAGCTTGCGCGCCCGCACCCGGCACCAGCCGTCCTCGCACTCGTCCAGGGGGATCAGGGCGTTCGGCGACAGAAGGGCGCGGACCGAGGCGGTCTCGGACCGGCCCGAGCGGATCGGCACCGCTTCGTTCGAGCGGTTGAAGACGCTGCGACGACCCGAGGCGACGGTGCGGTGGATCCAGGCGACGGACCCTTCCGGGTCGCAGATCTTGCGCCATTCGCGCGTCTCGGCGATCACCTGAACGGGCAGGCCTGCGGCGCGGTATTCCCACAGGATGCGGTAGTCGAGGCCCGGTCCCTGGCGCGCCCGCACCTGCGACGACTTCAGCGTCACCCAGCGCGGCACCTCCAGCCCCGTCGGGGTCGGGCGGCCGTCGGGCATGGTCGAACCCGCCGCCAAGAGAACGCCGGTCATGAGGACGGCGGCGAGGGCCGCGACGCGAGGCGCCCTTTTGAACCTGACCGCAGCTTTGCTAGACACCGAATATCGACCCGTTCCGAACGGGCGCCGCCCGTGGAAAACCCAGGTCCCCTATGTCCGCTCGCAAGCTTAAGGTCGTATTAACCAGACGCCTGCCTGACGCCGTCGAAACGCGGATGCGCGAACTTTTCGACGCCGAGCTGAACCTCACCGATCGGCCGATGTCGCGCGATGACCTGGCCGCCGCCCTGCAAAGGGCCGACGTGCTGGCGCCGACCATCACCGATCATCTGGACGCCGACCTGATCGCGGGCGCGGGCGAACAGTTGAAGATGATCGCCAACTTTGGCGCGGGCGTGGACCACATCGACATCGACGCCGCCGTCGGGCGCGGGATCATCGTCACCAATACGCCGGGCGTCCTGACCGAGGACACCGCCGATCTGGGCATGAGCCTGATCCTGGCCGTCAGCCGCCGCGTCGTCGAGGGCGCCGCTGTCGTCGCTGCAGGTCAGTTCGAGGGCTGGAGCCCGACCTGGATGTGCGGGCGCAAGCTGTGGGGCAAGCGTCTGGGCATCGTCGGCATGGGCCGCATCGGCCAGGCTCTGGCCCGCCGCGCCAAGGCCTTCGGCATGCAGGTCCACTATCACAACCGCAAACCCGTCCCGGACATGATCGCCGAGGAGCTGGGCGCCACCTGGTGGGATGATCTGGACCAGATGCTGGCGCGGATGGACGTCATCTCGCTGAACTGCCCGGCGACGAAGGAGACGCACCACCTGCTGTCGGCCGAACGCCTGGCCCGGCTTCAGCCGCACGCCATCGTGGTCAACACCGCGCGCGGCGAGCTGATCGACGAGGCGGCCCTGGTCGAGGCGCTGGACCGCCGCGCCCTGTTCGGCGTGGGGTTGGACGTGTTCGAGAACGAGCCGAAGGTCCACCCCGGCCTGATCGGCCGCCCGAACGTGGTGCTGCTGCCACACCTCGGCTCGGCCACGATTGAGGCGCGTCAGGACATGGGCGACCGGGTGATCGCCAACATCATGACCTGGCAGAACGGCCACCGCCCGCCTGACCGCGTCATCCCGGCGATGCTCTAGGCGTGATCTGAGCCGCAGACGGGACAGGCGGGGTCGGCGGCGATCTTCGCCACCCGGCTGGTTCCGGCCAGACCGTCGTAGAGCATCAGGCGGCCGGTCAGCGGCTCGCCCGCGCCGGTGATCAGCTTGATCGCCTCCAGCGCCGCCATGGCGCCGATGACGCCGGCCAGGGCGCCGACCACGCCGACGCGGGCGCAGGTCTCGGCGTCGGGCGGAATCTCGGGCACCAGGCACTGGTAGCAGGGCCGCCCCTCAAACACCGACACCTGTCCCGACCAGCGGCCCAGGGCGCCGGACACCAGCGGCTTGCCCGCCGCCACGCAGGCGGCGTTGACGGCCAGTCGCGTCTCGAAGTCGTCGGTGCCGTCCAGCGCCAGATCGAAGTCCTGCATCAGGGCCGCCGCGCTGTCCGGCGTGACGCGCTGGTTGAAGGTCTGGACTGTGACGTGCGGATTCAGGGCGTTCAGCCGTTCTGCGCCCGCCTCGACCTTGGAGCGCTCGGGGTCGTCGGTGGTGAAGGCGATCTGACGCTGCAGGTTCGACAGGGCGACCGTGTCGTCGTCGATCAGGCCCAGCGTCCCGACCCCGGCGGCGGCCAGATAGAGGGCCGCCGGGTTGCCCACCCCGCCCATGCCGACGATCAGCACGCGGGCGCGTTTCAGCGCCTGCTGGCCGGGGCCGCCGATCTCGGACAGCACCAGTTGGCGGGCGTAGCGCTCGACCTCTTCGTCGGAGAAACGCACGGGGGCGAGAGGAGCGGAAGATTGGGTCACGCCGACTGTCTAGCGCAGTCGGACCGATGCGTCAGGCCGGAACGGGGGCGGCGCTGACGGCGAGCGTCAGCAGGGCCTCGGCGCGGGCGGGGCTGAGCTGGTCCAGGGCTTCGCCGTTCAGCAGCTGGGCCGCTGCGGGCGTCAGCTCGGCCAGGATCATGGGCCAGTCGCCGAACTGGCGGCCGGAGACGGGCGTGTCGGACAACAGGCGCAGGTTCTCGTGACGCGGATCGAGTCGCAGCCGGTCCATCAGGCGGTCGATATCGGCCCGGCGGCCCTCGATGATCTGAAGAAAGCGCCCGTCATGACGCATCAGGGCGCTGCTCAGGCCGTCGCGGCGATTGTTGCGCTCGGACTCGCCGAGGATCTCCGCCAGGATCAGAAGGCTGGTCGCCGCGCCGCCGACGGCGTCGCTGACATAGATGGCGCGGTGCAGGGGCAAGGGAACTCAAAAATACAAGACGCGCCCCCCTCCTCGCGAGCGGGCAAGGCGGCGGATCGACCGAGGGCGGTCCACTTTTCATGGCGCGATTAAGAATTGCTTATGGTTAAGCTTTTCGCGCCGGGACGCCGGTTGCGACAAAGCCTGATCTTGCGGCGGACGGCGGGCTTCGCCATGTCAGCGGCCATGAACACGACCGCCTCCAACTTCCCCGACTGGCACGGCACCACCATTTTGGCGGTGCGCAAGAATGGCCGCACCGTCATCGCCGGCGACGGCCAGGTCTCGATGGGGCCGACCATCGTGAAGGGCGCCGCGCGCAAGGTGCGGACCCTGGCGAACGGCAAGGTGCTGGCGGGCTTCGCCGGGGCCACGGCCGACGCTCTGACCTTGATCGAGCGGCTGGAGGCCAAGCTGGAGCAGTATCCGGACCAGTTGGCGCGCGCCTGCGTCGAACTGGCCAAGGACTGGCGCACCGACCGCTACCTGCGCCGTCTGGAGGCCATGCTGCTGGTCGCCGACAAGGACACCATTCTGACCGTCACCGGCGTCGGCGACGTGCTGGAGCCGGAATACGGCGTGGCCGCCGTCGGCTCGGGCGGCAACTACGCCTTGGCCGCCGCCCGCGCCCTGATTGACGAGCACACCGAACTGGACGCCGAACAGATCGCCCGCAAGGCCATGAAGATCGCCGCCGACATCTGCGTCTACACCAACGGCAACCTGACCATCGAGAGCCTGTGAAGGCGCTCAAGTAGTGAGCCGCCGCGCGGCGAACGATAGCGCCGCACACAGGCGCTTCTGGAAAAAAGAATGACTGATCTGTCTCCCCGCGAAATCGTCTCTGAACTGGACCGCTTCATCGTCGGCCAGGACGACGCCAAGCGCGCCGTGGCCGTGGCCCTGCGCAACCGCTGGCGCCGCAAGCGCGTGCCCGACGACCTGCGCGACGAGGTCACGCCCAAGAACATCCTGATGATCGGTCCGACGGGCGTGGGCAAGACGGAGATCGCCCGGCGTCTGGCGCGTCTGGCGGGCTCGCCCTTCCTCAAGGTCGAGGCGACCAAGTTCACCGAGGTCGGCTATGTCGGCCGCGACGTCGATCAGATCATGCGCGATCTGGTCGAGAGCGCCCTGGTCATGGTGCGCGACAAGCGTCGCTCGGGCGTCAAGGCTCGCGCCGAGGGCCAGGCCGAGGAACGCATTCTGGACGCCCTGGTGGGCCCCGGTTCGCAGCCCGCCACGCGCGAGGCCTTCCGCAAGAAGCTGCGCGCCGGCGAACTGGACGACAAGGAGATCGAGATCGCCCTGGCCGATACGACTTCGCCGCTGCAGGGGCTGGATATGCCGGGCGGCGGCGGCAACGTCGGCTTGCTGAACCTGTCGGAGATGCTGGGCAAGATGGGCGGCGGCCGCACCAAGACGGTCAAGCTGACCGTGCGCGACGCCCTGGCGCCCCTCGTCACCGAGGAGAGCGACAAGCTGCTGGATCAGGAAAGCCTGACCAAGGAAGCTCTGCTGCTGGCCGAAAACGAGGGCATCGTCTTCCTGGACGAGATCGACAAGGTGGCGGCGCGTCAGGATCGCGGCGGCGGCGCCGACGTGTCGCGCGAAGGCGTGCAGCGCGACCTGCTGCCCTTGATCGAGGGGACGACCGTCTCGACCAAGTACGGGCCGGTGAAGACCGACCATGTGCTGTTCATCGCCTCGGGCGCCTTCCACGTCGCCAAGCCGTCGGACCTGCTGCCGGAACTGCAGGGTCGCCTGCCGATCCGGGTCGAGCTGAAGGCCCTGACCCGCGACGACTTCAAGCGCATCCTGACCGAACCTGAGGCCAATCTGATCCGTCAGAACCAGGCCCTGCTGGCGACCGAAGGGGTCGAACTGGTCTTCACCGATGATGCGGTCGAGGCCATGGCCGACGCCGCCGTGGCCGCCAACTCCACCGTCGAGAACATCGGCGCGCGCCGTCTTCAGACGGTGATGGAGCGGGTGCTGGAAGAGACCAGCTTCAAGGCCTCGGACCTGTCCGGCCAGACCCTGACCTTCGACGGGGACAAGGTGCGCGAGAAGGTTGGCGACCTGGCCAAGAACGTGGATTTGAGCCGGTTCATCCTGTGATCGGTTGAAGCCTTTCCTCCCCACGATGTGGGGAGGGGGACCACGAAGTGGAGGAGGGGTTTGCGACGTTGGAACCAAGCGGCCCCTCCGTCTCGTCGGCTGCGCCGTCGATCCACCTCCCCATTGCATGGGGAGGAAATCAGCCCCGCATCGCCGCCACCGCTGCGACCAGCCGCTCCAGCTCCGCCGGGCTGGACAGCCGGTGGTCGCCGCCTTCGACCAGGTCGAGGCGCAGGTCCCCGCCGGTCAGGCGCTCGGCCAGTTCGACCTGATGGCGCCACGGCACCACGTCGTCGGCGCGGCCTTGCAGCACATGGATCGGCGCCGTGATCTCGATCCGGCCGTCCAGCAGCAGCCAGTCGCGCGCCTCCTCGAACATTCGCCGGGTCAGGATGTAGGCGCCGAGGCCCTCCTCGGTGATGACCGTCTCGCCTTCGCGCAGGATGGCCTGACGCTCGTGGTCGGCCAGCCCCGGCCACATCAGCTTTTCGGTGAAGTCCTGCGCCGGATTGACCAGCACCACGCCCTTGATCCGTTCCGGCCGCGCCAGCGTCGCCAGCAGGGCGACCCAGCCGCCCATGGACGAGCCCACCGGGATCACCGGGCCTTCCAGACTGTCGATCAGGGCGATGGCGTCCTCGCGCCAGCGGCCGATGGTGGCCTGCTTCCAGTCTCCGCTCGACACGCCGTGGGCGAAGTGGTCGTAGCGCACATAGTTCCAGCCGCGCTCGCGGGCGGCGGCGTCCAGCGCCAGCGCCTTGGTCCCCTCCATGTCCGAGCGGAAGCCGCCGATCCAGATGACCGTCGGGCCATCGCCCTTGACCGCCTTATAGGCCAGCGTCTCGCCGTCGGGGCGGATCAGGGTCTGGATGTCGGACATGGGAAACTCCTCGGACTGTCATTCCTCGGGGAATGGCTTTAGCAGAGACGGACCGTGTTCACAGAGGCCGCGAGGCGCCCGCTTGTCTGCTCCCAAAGCCCTGTTCGTCAGCTCCAACCGGATCGGCGACTGCGTCATCTCCTCGGGCGTGATCCGCGAGATCGCGCGTCAGCTGCCGGGCGTTCAGATCACCGTCGCCTGCGGTCGTCCGCCCGCCCCCTTCTTCCGCTCGGCGCCGAACGTCGAGCGCGTCATCATTCTCGACAAGAAGAAGGCCGCCGGACACTGGGTCGATCTGTGGAAGCAGGTGCGCGGGACGCAGTGGGACATGGTCGTGGACATTCGCGGCTCGGCCCTGGCCTATCTGATCCCGGCCAAACGACGCGTCGTCTACAACCGCCGCTGGGAGACCGGTCTGCGCAAGGTTGAGATGGTCTCGCGCCTGATGGGCTCGCCGACGTCGCTGGACCCGGAAATCTTCCTCGACGATCAGGCCCGCGTCGAGGCCGCCGCCATCATCGACCCGCAACTGGCCGCCGGGCCGGGCGAAGGGCCGATCATCGCGCTCGCCCCCATCGCGCACCAGCCGGGCAAGTCATGGCCCGCCGACCGCTGGGGCGCGCTGGTCGAGAAGCTGAAGGCTGAGCCGCGCTTCGACGGCTGGCGTTTCATGCCCGTCGGCGGGCCTGGCGATCGGCCGCCCGCGACCCCGGCGCTGGAGGCGGGGGGACCGCGCGCCATCGACTGCGTGGGCAAGGGCGACATTCTGTGCTCGGCCGCCGCCATCGACCGGGCGACCCTGTTCGTCGGCAACGACTCCGGTCTGATGCACGTCTCGGCGGCGTTGGGGCGGCCCACGCTGGGCCTGTTCGGTCCGACGGAGTGGTGGCTCTATGGCCCGTGGGGGCCGAAGACGCGCACGGCGGCGTCCAATGAGACGCGCGGCCAGTTCGCCCCGATCGAGGATCTGAGCGTCGATCATGTGTTCGAGGCGGTGCTGGACCTGCACGACGCCTATGTCGCCGAAGCCGTCGTAAAGGCCTGAAAGGCCGAAATCCCTTGAAACATCGGCCTTGCGTCGCCATATTCCGGCCGCTTGGAACACAGCCGCAGCCTTGCGCGCTGAATCCCTGCAACCAGTTTCGCCTATCTTCTGATCACATAAGGAAACGACGCCCATTCGCCGTCCCATGCAAGCGCCGCCCGTAAAGGACGGGCCGCCCATCAACCAGGATATCCGCGCCGCCCGCGTTCTGCTCATTGACCAGAACGGGGAAAAACAGGGCGTCATGCCGCTGTCGGCTGCGCTGGAGGCCGCCGAAGAGGCGGGCCTGGACCTGGTTCAGATCGTCGCCAATGCGGAAACGCCGGTGTGCAAGATTCTGGACTACGGCAAGCATCGTTTCCAGGAACAGAAGAAGAAGGCTGAGGCGCGCAAGCGTCAGAAGGTCGTCGAGCTGAAGGAAATCAAGCTTCGGCCGAACATCGACACGCACGACTATGACGTGAAGGCCAAGGCCATGCACCGCTTCTTCGATGACGGTGACAAGGTCAAGGTGACCATCCGCTTCCGCGGCCGTGAAATGGCCCACCCCGAACTGGGCATGAAGCTGATGAACAAGGTCCAGGCCGATTTCGAGGAAGAGGCCAAGGTCGAGTTCGCGCCCAAGATGGAAGGCCGCCAGATGATCATGATCCTGGCGCCTCGCTGATCGCGGACTGAAACTGAAGACTTTGAAGACGCCCCGGCCGCATGGCTGGGGCGTCTTACTATCCGGCGAGACGAGAACGAATGACGGCGCAGACGACAAAGGCTTCCGGCGCGGGGACGCCGACCCTGGCGGTGCTGTTCGCCGTGGTCTTCATCAACCTGGTCGGGTTCGGCCTGGTGGTGCCGCTGCTGCCTTTCTTCGCGCAGAGCCTTCAGGCTGAGCCGTGGCAGATCACCCTGATGTTCTCGGCCTATTCCCTGGGGCAGTTCTTCGCCGAGCCCTTCTGGGGGCGGCTGTCGGACAGGATCGGGCGCAAGCCGGTTCTGCTGATCACCCTGGCCGCCAACGCCGTGGGCTATCTGTTACTGGCCTTCGCGCCCAACATCTGGGCGGCGATCCTGGTGCGGATGTTCACGGGGCTGGGCGCGGGCAATATCTCGACCGTTCAGGGCTATATCGCCGACGTCACCCCGCCCGAGCGCCGGGCCGGGCGCATGGGGTTGATCGGCGCCGCCTTCGGCCTGGGCTTCATCGTCGGACCGGGCATGGGCGGTCTGCTGGCCCAGCCGCAGATGGGCCATGTCGGCTATCAGTTGCCGATCTTCGCCGCTTCGGGCGCGGCGGTGCTGGCGGCGCTGGGGGTGATGTTCTTCCTGCGCGAGAGCCGGGCCAAGGCCGATCCGGCGGCGCCGCGTCCGGCCTTCCTGGCGGGCATTCGGTTCGCCCGCACGGATGAGGTGGTGTCGCGCGTCCTGGTGGTCAGCCTGATCTATCTGGCGGGCTTTTCGGCGATGGAGGCCGCTTTCGGCCTGTGGGCCGAGAACCGCTACGCCTGGACCGCGCGCGAGGTGGGGCTCAGCTTCATGATCGTGGGCCTGGTCTCGGCGGTGAACCAGGGGTTGCTGGCCGGTCGGCTGGCGCGGCGGTTCGGCGAGGCGCGGGTGCTGGCGGCGGGGATGCTGTTGTTCGGGACGTCGCTCATTCTGCAGGTGGCGGCTCCCCCGGCCTGGTTCCCCGCGACGCAGATCGACCTGGGGCTGTTCGTCATTCCGGTGTCGGCCGGGTGGATCATTCCCATCGTCATGGGGATCGGCGCCTGCGGCATGTCCCTGGCCATGCCCAACATCTCGGCCCTGATCAGTCGCTCGTCGCCGCCGGATCGGCAGGGGGCTATGCTGGGGTTGAACATGGCGGCCGGATCGATGGCGCGCATCGTCGGCCCCATGGTTGCGGGCGTCCTCTATTCGGCCGTTGGGCCGGACTGGCCCTTCCTGGTCGGAGCGGTGCTGACGGTTCCGGCGGCGATGATGGCGATCAACGCCGGGCGCGCTGCGCGCCGCCGGGCGGCTCAGGTCTGAGTTCGCTCACGCGGACTCTTCTTGCCTCCGGTCCCCGTTTGGCGTAGAAGCCGCGCCTTCGCGTACCGGACCGCCGGGCGAACAGGCATGCCTGGGCGGTCTTAAATCAGGCTGGCGCTGGTCGGGCTCAAGTAGCTCGAAGAGCGGTAGCCCTCTAAAAGACAGAGAGTGAAAATGCCGAAGCTGAAGACGAAGTCGGGCGCCAAGAAGCGCTTCAAATTCACCGCGACGGGCAAGGTCAAGGCTGGCGTGGCCGGCAAGCGCCACCGCCTGATCAGCCACAACTCGAAGTACATCCGCCAGAACCGCGGCACTTCGGTCATGGCCGACGCCGACGCCAAGAAGATCAAGTCCTACATGCCGTACGCCTGATCGGCGCGCTGCAACTCTGATCCTCTCCGCATAATCGAATTTGAACTAAAGCCTCTCATGCAGTGAGCCGCCGCGCGGCGAACGTTAGAGGCTTCCCGAAGGGAAAACCAAAATGGCTCGCGTCACTCGGGGCGTTACGTCCCACGCCAAGCACAAGAAAGTTCTGAAGCAGGCCAAGGGCTTCTACGGCCGCCGCAAGAACACCATCCGCACCGCCAAGGCTGCGGTGGATCGCGCCGGTCAGTACGCCTACCGCGACCGTCGCAACAAGAAGCGCTCGTTCCGCGCCCTGTGGATCCAGCGCATCAACGCCGCCGCCCGCCTGGAAGGCTTCACCTATTCGCAGTTCATGCACGGCCTGGCCAAGGCCGGCATCGAGCTGGACCGCAAGGTTCTGTCGACGATCGCCGCCGACGAAGCCAGCTTCAAGGGCATCGCCGACAAGGTTCGCGCGGCCCTGGCCTAAGCCTTTCTCCCATCCGGGATGAAGCAAAAGCCCTCCGGTTCGCGCCGGGGGGCTTTTTGCTTTCGATCCTAACGGCTAGACGAAGCCCATGACCGATCTCGCTCAACTGGAACTGGACCTCATCAACGCCATCGGCTCGGCCGAGAGCGTGGCGGGTCTGGAGGACATCCGCGTCGCCGCCCTCGGCAAGTCCGGCTCGATCTCGGGCCTGCTGAAAGGCATGGGGGCGCTGAGCCCCGATGAGCGCCGCGAGCGCGGCCCCGTCATCAACGGCCTGCGCGACCGGGTGTCGTCGGCCCTGGCCGCCAAGAAGGCCGAGCTGGAGGCCGCCGAGCTGGACGCCCGCCTGCTGGCCGAGCGCGTCGATCTGACCCTGCCCAGCCGCCCGCGCCGCAAGGGCGGGGTGCACCCGACCATGCAGGTCATGGACGAAATGGTCGCCGTCTTCGCCGACATGGGCTTTTCGGTCGCCGAGGGGCCGGACATCGAGGACGACTTCCACAACTTCACGGCTCTGAACTTCCCGCCCAAGCATCCCGCGCGGGAGATGCACGACACCTTCTTCCTGAAGCCCGACCCGGAAACGGGCGAGCGCAAGGTGCTGCGCACCCACACCAGCCCGGTGCAGGTCCGCACCATGATGTCGCAGAAGCCGCCGATCCGCATCATCGCGCCCGGCCGCACCTTCCGTAAGGATTCCGACGCGACCCACACGCCGATGTTCCATCAGATCGAGGGTCTGGTGATCGATCGCGACATCCACATGGGTCACCTGAAAACGACGCTGGAAACCTTCATCGCCCGCTTCTTCGAGCTGGATGATGTTCACGCCCGTTTCCGCCCGCACCACTTCCCCTTCACCGAACCCTCGGCCGAGATGGACATCCGCTGCGACCGCTCGGGCGGCAAGTTGACCCTGAACGAGGGCGAGGACTGGCTGGAGATCCTGGGCTGCGGGATGGTGCACCCCAATGTGCTGCGCAACGCAGGCATCGACCCGGACGAGTACCAGGGCTTCGCCTTCGGCATGGGCGTCGACCGCCTGGCCATGCTGAAGTACGGCGTGCCGGACCTGCGCCCCATGTTCGAGGCCGATACGCGCTGGCTGGCGCACTACGGCTTCTCCGCCTTCGCCGCGCCGAACCCGGCGTCGGGCCTCAGCTGAATCGAGAAAGACATCCCATGACCGACGCGACCAACACCGCCGCCGCTGAACCGATCGTCCTGGAGCTGCTGGGCCCTGGCCCCGACTATGCGAACAAGACGGTCTGGCTGCCCCAGCTGTTCATGGAGACGGCGCGCGCCGGCGCCATGGTCATTGAAGGCCGCCGCTTCGAGAACTGCCTGATCGAGGGTCCGGCCGTCCTGCTGCCGCTGGAGGGCTGCAATTTCGACGGCTGCAACATGGGCGACGCCCATGGCGACCCGCGCAACCTGATGCTGAGCCCGCAGGGCCCGCAGCGCGTGACCGGCCCGATCCCGTTCAAGAACTGCCAGTTCATCAACTGCAACTTCCTGGGCGTCGGCTTCACCGGCTCGTCCGCCTTCCTTGACAACATGGCCAAGGCCCTGGCGCAGCCTCAGGACAGTGCGACCCAATGAAATTCACGCTTTCCTGGCTGAAGGCCCACCTCGACACCGAGGCCGAGGTCGATCAGGTCGCGGAGGCCATGACTATGGCCGGGCTGGAGGTCGAGGAGGTCCACGATCCCATCGCCGCCCTGGCCCCCTTCACCGTGGCCAAGATCATCTCGGCCGAGCGTCACCCGAACGCTGACCGGCTGCAGGTCTGCCAGGTCGAGACGGTGGACGGCCTGAAGGAGATCGTCTGCGGCGCCCCGAACGCGCGGGCGGGCCTGACCACCATCTACGCTCCTATCGGCGCCTATGTGCCGGGCCTGGGCGTGACCCTGGTCGAGAAGCCGGTGCGCGGCGTGGTGTCCAACGGCATGCTGTGCTCGGGCGCGGAGCTTGAGCTGCCCGACGAGAGCGATGGCATCCTGGAGCTGTCGGCCGATCTGCAGGTCGGCCAGCCCGCTGCGGGCGTTTTCGGCGCCGAGCCGGTCATCGACTTCGAGGTGACGCCGAACCGCCCCGATTGGCTGGGCGTGGCGGGCATCGCCCGCGATCTGGCCGCCGCGGGGTTGGGCAAGCTGACGACGCCGGAGATCGTTCCCATCGCCGGCGCGTTCGACAGCCCCGTTTCGGTGACGCTTGAGGCGCCCGAGCTGTGCCCGGTCTTCGCCGGCCGCGTGATCCGGGGCGTGCAGAACGGCCCGTCGCCGGAGTGGCTGCAACAGCGGCTGACGGCGATCGGTCTGCGTCCGATCAACCGCCTCGTCGACATCACCAATCTGATTTCCTACGACCGCGCGCGTCCGCTGCACGTCTATGATCTGGCGAGCCTTTCGGGCGACGGGATCGTCGTACGCGCGGGTCGCGGCGACGCCGATCAGATCGAGGCCCTGGACGGCAAGACCTATGCGCCGGGCGCCGCCGACTGCGTCATCTCCGACGCCGGGGGCCAGCGCGCCATCGGCCTGGGCGGCGTCATGGGCGGCGTCTCCACGGGATGCTCGGACGAAACGGTCGACGTTTTCGTCGAGAGCGCCTGGTTCGACTCTATCGCCATCGCCCAGACGGGCCGCGCGCTGGGGATCAACTCGGACGCTCAGTATCGTTTTGCGCGCGGCGTCGACACGGCCTCGGTCGTTCCGGGGCTGGAACTGGCGACGCAGCTGATCCTCGACCTGTGCGGCGGCGAGCCGTCTACGATCACGGTGGCGGGCCAGGCCCCGGCCGCGCCCGCCGCCTTCGCGTTCGACCCGACCTATGTGAAGCGTCTGTCGGGCATGGACCTGGGCGAGGACCGGATCTTCGAGATCCTGTTCGCCCTGGGCTTCACCGTCATGCGCGGCTCGCCCTGGTCGGTGACGCCGCCGTCGTGGCGTCGTGACGTCGAAGGTCCGGCCGATCTGGTCGAGGAGGTCGCCCGCATCGAGGGTTACGCCGCCCTGCCCGACGCGCCCCTGCCGCCCGTCGCTCCGGCCCCCGGCGGGGTGCTGAGCCCGCGTCAGGCGCGCGTGCGCACGGCGCGGCGCGCGCTGGCGGCCCAGGGCTATGACGAGGCCGTCACCTGGTCCTTCACCAAGCAGGCGGTCGCCGTCCTGTTCGGCGGCGGCGATGAGCGGCTGGTGCTGGAGAACCCCATCGCAGCCGATCTGGATTGTATGAGGCCCTCGGCCCTGCCCAACCTGATCCAGGCGGCGGCGCGCAACGCCGCGCGCGGCCATGCCGACGTCGCCCTGTTCGAGATCGGCCCCATCTATCTGGACGATCAGCCGACCGGCCAGCGCACCGTCATCGCCGGCCTCGTCGCGCCGCACGCCGACCGCCACTGGGGCGGGGCGGGGGAAGACCCCCTGTTCGCGCTGAAGGGCGACCTGCTGGCTCTGCTGGAAGAGATCGGCGCCCCGGTCGCCTCCCTGCAACTGGCGCAAGGCTCGAACCGCGACTGGTGGCACCCCGGTCGCTCGGCCCGGCTGCAGCTGGGGCCCAAGAACATCATCGTCGAGTTCGGCGCCCTGCACCCGCGCGTGCTGAAGGCGCTGGATGCCGACGGCCCCATGCTGGCCTTCGAGATCGTGCTCGATTCCGTGCCGGAACCGCGGGGCCAAAAAGGCAAGGGTGGGGGCGGCAAGGCGCGCGGCGCGGCGGACCTGCCGAACCTGATGCCGCTGACCCGCGACTTCGCCTTCCTGATGGACGAGGCCAAGGCCGTGGGCGACCTGACCCGCGCCGTGGCGGGCGCTGACAAGGCCCTGATCGCCGATGTCCGCGTCTTCGACGTCTATCGCGGCCAGGGTGTGCCCGAGGGCCAGAAGTCGGTGGCGATCGAGGTCGAGATCCAGCCCCGCGCCGCCACACTTGCCGAGGCCGAAATCGAAGCCCTGACAGCCAAGATCAAGGCCGCCGCCGCCAAGGCGGGGGGAACCCTGCGCGCCTGAATGCAGAAAAATCCGGCGGTCCAGAGCCTGGGCCGCCGGAACTTCCACGGCCAAGCAATCTTCGGTTAACCTTAAAGCCCCAAGGCTGCCGTAAAAGGCACGGACGGTAGGCCAAGCCCGCGACGACGGGCGCACCGTCCTTTGCCGGGAGCCTCGACCATGCACCGCCGCCAACTGATCCGCACCAGCCTCGGCCTCGCCGCCGCCGGCGCCCTGCCCGCCGGTCTCGGCGCTTGCGCCAGCCGCCCGCCCGCCGATCCCAACTATCCGATCGCCTCGGACAGCAACGCCCAGGCCTACACCTTCGACGAACTGGTTGCTGCCGGCTCCCGCGAGCTGGGCATCGCCGCCGAGACCGTGGGCGGCGCCATCGAACGCATCTTCGCCGAACAGGGCGACCGCCCGACCGCCTATATCGCCGGCGAAGAAGGCGCGGGCGCTGTCGTCGCCGGCCTGCGTTACGGCCGTGGCGCCCTGCACATGAAGGACCTGTCGGCCTCGCAGGAAGTGTACTGGCAGGGCGCTTCCATCGGTTGGGACTGGGGCGGTAACGCCAGCCGGGTCTTCACCCTGGTCTACGGCCTGTTCCACCCCGACATGCTTTATCGCCGCTATCCGGGCGTTGAGGGCTCGGCCTATCTGGTCGCCGGCCTGGGCGTGAATTATCAGCGCGCGGACGGCATCGTCCTGGCCCCGATCCGCACTGGCGTCGGCGTGCGCCTGGGCGCCAACGTTGGCACCATGAGCTACAGCCGCCAGCGCAACATCCTGCCTTTCTGACGATCAGAAACAGGCGAAATCACTCTTGGTGACAGTCGCCACCTGGCCTTGGCCGCAGGTGGCGACTGCTTTGCGCGCCTGAGCCCGTACGCCTGTGCTTTGCTGAGCCGCGGCCGCGAAGGCGCCGAGGCCCATGGCGCTGCAAGCCAGTAGAGCAGCCATACATAGCGGCAAGGTCCGTGACGTCTTCATTGCTCGGCGCTCCAATTCAAACGTCTAGCCTAACGTAGGTCTTTCAGTTCGTCGCCCGTGATGATCGCCTCCAGCCCCTCGCGATAGGAGAGGTATGCGGGGCGCCAGCCCAGTTCGGCCTTGGCGCGGGCGTTGGAGACGCGCTTGGAGTCCAGATAGAAGCGGCGCATGGCGTCGCTGACCTCGGGATCGGTCCAGTCGACTTCGGGCGGGCGTGGCAGCTTCAGGCGCTCGGCGGCCCAGGCGGTGACGACATCGGCAGGCGTCGGCTCGTCGTCGGTCAGATTGTAGACGCCGCCGGGCCGGGGCCGGGCCATCGAGGCGAACAGGCCCGAAACGACGTCGTCCACATGGATGCGGTTGAACACCTGACCGGGCTTTTTGACCAGTCGGGCGGTTCCGGCGCGCAGGCGGTCGATCACACTGCGGCCGGGGCCGTAGAAGGCGGGCAGGCGGAAGACCTGCAGCGTCAGCCCCATGCCCTGCGCTCCGTCCAGCCAGTCGCGCTCGACCCTGGCGCGACGCGCGCCTTCCAGCGTGGCGGCGTTCAGCGGATCGCCTTCGAACGCCCAGCCGCCCGCCCGGTCGCCATAGACGGCGGTGGAGGAGACATAGCCGATCCAGTCGGGCCAGGCGTCGCCCGCCAGCGGCGTCAGGGCGCGCAGGGCGGGGCAGCCGTGGGCGTCCGGCGGGGTGGTGATGAGGACGGCTTGAGCGGCGGCCAGAGCCTCGCTCAGACCCTTGGCGTCGGCGGGATCGACCGGCGTGACGCCCTGCCCCGCCAGCGCCTGGCGGGTTTCGGGGTCGCGCGAGGTGGCGAAGGCCCGGCCGCCGCGCCGCAGGGTCTCGCGCGCCGCCGCCTGCCCCAGATAGCCGCCGCCGAACACCAGCAGGGACGGGGCGGCGGCGGGTTCGGTCATCGGGCTTCGGTCTTTCAGGCGGACAGGACGCGGACGGGGGACGGGGCGGCGGTCGTTTCAGCCTCGTCGCGCAGGGCTTCGGCGCGGCCCGAGTTCCAGGCGGTGACGCAAGGGATCTTGGTCCGGTCGGCGCGGTCGGCGTAGCGGCGGGCGATCTCGGTCACATCGGCCATCAGCCCCTCGGCCAGGGTGATCGGCTTCAGCCCCAGTTCGCGGAACTGGTCATTGGCGACGACCAGCTCGTTCTCATCGGCTTCCTGACGCGGATTGGCGACGTTGTGGACCTGGGCGCCCGTCATCTCGGCCACCATCTGCGCCAGGTCGCGAACACGGCGGCTCTCGGTCATCTGGTTGAGGATCTTGACCCGATCGCCGCGCTTGGGCGGGTTTTTCAGCGCCAGTTCGACGCAGCGCACCGTGTCCTGGATGTGGATGAAGGCCCGCGTCTGCCCGCCCGAGCCGTGCACCGTCAGCGGATAGCCGACCGCCGCCTGCATCAGGAAGCGGTTCAGCACCGTGCCGTAGTCGCCGTCGTAGTCGAAGCGGTTGATCAGGCGCTCGTCCTGCTTCGTCTCTTCGGTCTGGGCGCCCCAGACGATGCCCTGGTGCAGGTCGGTGATCCGCAGCCCGTCGTTCTTGGCGTAGAACTGGAACAGCAGGGCGTCCTGCGTCTTGGTCATGTGATAGATGCTGCCGGGGTTCGGCGGGAACAGGATCTCCTGCTCGGTCGGGCCGTGGTCGGTGTCGACCGTGACCTTCAGATAGCCCTCGGGGATGCGCAGGCCCGCGGTAGTGTAGCCATAGACCCCCATGGTTCCCAGATGGGCCAGGTGCACGTCCCGCCCGCTCTCGACGATGGCGGCCAGCAGGTGGTTGGTGGCGTTCAGATTGTTGTCGACGGTGTAGAGCTTGTGCCGGGCCGACTTCATCGAATAGGGGGCGGCGCGCTGTTCGGCGAAGTGGACGACGCTGTCGGGCGCCCAGTCCTTGATCAGAGCGACCAGGCGGTCGAATTCCTTGCCGACGGTCAGGTTGACGAAGTCGATGGTGCGGCCCGAGACCTCCTTCCATGCGGCGATACGCTCGCCCATGGTGCGGATCGGGGTCAGGGAGCAGATTTCCAGCTCATTGTCGATGTTGCGGCGGCTGAGGTTGTCGACGACCAGTACGTCCCAGCCGCGCGCCGAGAGGTGCAGGGCCGTGGGCCAGCCGCAGAAGCCGTCGCCGCCCAGAATCATCACGCGCATCAGTCGAACCTCGTTTTCAGCACTCTAACCTGCCTAGCCGAACGCGCGAGGGGACGAAAGCGTGGCGCTTGGCTGCGGCGAAAGCGACGCAGGGCGAAAAAACAGAGTCCAATTCGTCTGAATCGTCTGAATGCGGAGAGGTTGATCGGGCTTAAACGGCGATGATGCGGTGATGGGGCGGTAAGGCGGGCTGAACAGGGTGCGCAGAAGGCCGAAGGTTGAAATAAAAGAGGTTTTCAAAGCCTGACGTGCAGGCGCCGTTCGTCCTTCTCCCCTTGTGGGAGAAGGTGGCAGGCGAAGCCTGACGGATGAGGGGTGGCGACGGCGCGTTTGCAAACCTGCCGCTACTGTCCCGCCTCGTCGTCTAAAGGTCGCGCTCACACCCCTCATCCGAGCGCCTTCGGCGCCCACCTTCTCCCACAAGGGGAGAAGGGAATTAAAGCAGGCTTTCGATCGCCTTGCGGGCGGCGTCGCCGAGGTCCGGGCGTTTCAGGGCCAGGGCGACGTTGGCGCGCAGCAGGCCGATCTTGTCGCCGCAGTCGTGGGTCACGCCCTCATACTCATAGGCGGTGAAGACCTGCGTCTTCATCAGCCGGTCCATGGCGTCGGTCAGCTGGATTTCGCCGCCGGCGCCGCGCTCCTGCGTCTCCAGCAGGTCGAAGATTTCCGGCTGAAGGATGTAGCGGCCCGAGATCGACATGTTCGAGGGCGCCGTGCCCTGCTTGGGCTTTTCGACCATGCCCTTCATGCCGTAGCGGCGGCCGTCGTGGGAGGCGGGGTCGATGATGCCGTATTTGTGGGTGTCGGCTTCGGGCACGGCCTCGACGCCGATGACGTTGCCGCCGACCTCGGCGTAGACCTCGGCCAGCTGCTTCAGGGCGCCCGGCTGAGAATCCACGATGACGTCCGGCAAGATGACGGCGAAGGGCTCGTCGCCGATGATGTCGCGGGCGCACCAGACGGCGTGACCCAGCCCCTTGGGCTGCATCTGGCGGGTGAAGCTCATCTCGCCGGCCTGGGCCAGTTCGGCGTTCATAGTGGCCAGAATCTCGGTCTTGCCCTTGGCCAGGAGCTGGGCCTCAAGCTCGATCTGGTGGTCGAAATAGTCCTCGATCGCCTGTTTGGCGCGGCCGGTGACGAAGACGATGTGCTCGATCCCCGCCTCGCGCGCCTCTTCCACGATGTAGGAGAGGATCGGTCGGTCAACGACGTTCAGCAGCTCTTTCGGCGTGGTCTTGGTGCCGGGCAGAACGCGCGTGCCGAGACCGGCCACGGGCAGGACCGCCTTGCGAAGGCGGGCGGGGGAGGTCGTCATGGATCGTCCTGATCAGCCTTGGGGCGCCTGTCATAGGCGTAATTCGTGAAGCTTCCAAACGCCCGTGGCTGATCGCGTTCGCCCTATTCGACCGTCACCGACTTGGCCAGGTTGCGGGGCTGATCGACGTCCGTGCCCTTCTGGACGGCGGTGTAATAGGCCAGCAACTGCATCGGCACGGCGTAGACCAGCGGCGCGATCAGGGCTGGGCAGTCCGGCGCATGGACGCGGCGGATGCCGGCGCCGTGCGGGTCGGGCGCCTTTTCCGGGGCGATCATGATGACCGGGCCGCCGCGCGCGGCGACTTCCTGAAGGTTGGAAGCGGTCTTCTCGAACAGGTCGTCCAGCGGGGCCAGGGCCACGGTCGGGGTCGCCTCGTCAATCAGGGCGATGGGGCCGTGCTTCAGCTCGCCGGCCGCATAGCCCTCGGCGTGGATGTAGCTGATCTCCTTCAGCTTCAGCGCGCCTTCCATGGCGAGCGGGAACATCGGACCGCGCCCCAGGAACAGGACGTCGCGGGCCTTGGCCAGGTCGACGGTCAGGGCGTGGATGCCCGCGTCCATCTGCAGGGCCTCGGAGATCAGGCGCGGGGCCTCGAACAGGGCCTTGATCAACTCGGCCTCCTGGGCGGCGTCGATCTTGCCGCGCGCCACGCCCGCCGCGACGGCCAGCGACAACAGGGCGGCGACCTGGGCGGTGAAGGCCTTGGTCGAGGCGACGCCGATCTCGGGCCCCGCATGGGTCGGCCACAGGATTTCAGCCTCGCGCGCCATCGAGGAGGTGTGGACGTTGACCACAGCGGCGGTCTTCAGCCCCTGGGCCTTGCACCAGGTCAGGCTGGCCAGGGTGTCGGCGGTCTCGCCCGACTGGCTGACGGCGACGGCCAGGGTGCCCTTGGTCACGGCCGGCTGGCGATAGCGGAACTCCGAGGCGATCTCGACGTCGCAGGGCAGACCCGCATAGCGTTCGAAGGCGTATCTGCCGATCTGGCCGGCGTAGAAGGCGGTGCCGCAGGCGACGATCTGGATGCGCTCGATCGCGGCGAAGTCGACGGCCTGGACCTTGGCCTTGCCGGAGACCAAGTCGAGGTATTCCGACAGGGTGTGCTGGACGCTGTCGGGCTGCTCGTGGATCTCTTTTTCCATGAAGTGGCGATACTCGCCCTTCTCGACCAGGGCCGAGGAGGCGGAGACCTGGACCACGGCGCGGTCGGCTGGACGGCCCGAAGCGTCGAACATGCGCGCGCCGGTGCGGGTCACGGCGACGTAGTCGCCTTCCTCAAGGTAGGAGATCTTCTGGGTGAATGGGCCGACGGCCAGGGCGTCCGAGCCCAGATACATCTCGCCCTCGCCCCAGCCGACGACCAGGGGACTGCCGCGTCGCGCGCCCAGGATCAACTCGTCCTCGCCCTCTATCAGCACGGCGAGGGCATAGGCGCCGGTCAGGCGATCCAGGGTGGCCTTGAAGGCGTCCAGCGGGGCGAGGCCCGCCGCCAATTTGTGATCCAGCAGATGGGCGACGACCTCGGTGTCGGTCTGGCTTTCGAAGATGCGGCCCTCGGCCTCCATCTCGGCTTTCAGCTCGGCGAAATTCTCGATGATGCCGTTATGGACCAGGCAGACGCGCCCGGCCTTGTGCGGGTGGGCGTTGGTCGTGGTCGGGGCGCCGTGGGTGGCCCAGCGGGTGTGGCCGACGCCGACGGTCCCGGCGATCGGATCGGCAGCCAGAACGGCTTCCAGTTCGCGGATCTTGCCCTTGGCGCGACGACGCTCGATGCCGCCTTCATTCTGCACGGCGACGCCGGCCGAGTCATAGCCGCGGTACTCCAGCCGTTTCAGGCTGTCGACCAGACGAGGGACGACGGGGCCGGTTCCGGTGACGCCGATGATGCCGCACATGAGGTCTGCTCCGATCGGGATGCGGCCGACGCTTTTTGCGCAGGGCCGTGAAATTGAGGTAAGCGAGAGGGTTCAGCCTCCGCCCTTGGTCTCCGCTCTAGGAAATCGCGGGCGCGGCGACATCAAAAAATGGGTTTCGGAAGGTTTCTTTGCAATTCCGAGGCCGCCAGCGAAGGACCGCGCCTTTGGGCGAGAGAAAATACTTCGGCACCGACGGCATCCGCGGCCGGGCCAACACCCATCCGATGACGGCCGAGGTCGCCCTGCGCGTCGGCCTGGCCGCCGGACGGCTGTTCCGCACCGACGACGACCGCCGCCACCTGGTGGTGATCGGCAAGGACACGCGCCTGTCCGGTTACATGATCGAGCCGGCCCTGGTGGCGGGCCTGGCCTCGGTCGGCATGGACGTGCGCACGTTCGGCCCTCTGCCGACGCCGGGCGTGGCCATGATGACGCGCTCGATGCGCGCCGATCTGGGCATCATGATCTCGGCCTCGCACAACGACTATGCCGACAACGGCATCAAGCTGTTCGGGCCGGACGGCTACAAGCTGTCGGACGAGATCGAGCTGAAGATCGAGGCCATGATGGACGGGGCTCTGGACCAGGACCTGGCGCCGTCGAACAAGCTGGGTCGGGTCAAGCGCATCGACGACGCCCCGCCGCGCTACATCGAGATCGCCAAACAGGCCTTCCCCAAGCGGTTGAGCCTGAAGGGCCTGCGCATCGCCATCGACTGCGCCAACGGCGCCGGCTACCGCGTGGCGCCGACCACCCTCTATGAACTGGGCGCCGAGGTCTTCCCCGTCGGGGTGGAGCCGAACGGTCTGAACATCAACGCCGAGTGCGGCTCGACCCATCCCGAGACCGTGTCGGAAGCGGTGAAGCGCTATCGCTGCGACATCGGCATCGCCCTGGACGGCGACGCCGACCGGGTCATCATCTGCGACGAGAAGGGCCATGTGGTCGACGGCGACCAGATCATGGCCCTGATCGGCCTGGACTGGGCCAAGCGCGGGCGTCTGAACGGCAGCGGCGTGGTCGCCACCGTCATGTCCAACCTGGGTCTGGAGCGCCGTCTGAAAGCTGAAGGCCTGACGCTGGAGCGCACCAAGGTCGGCGATCGCTACGTCATGGAGCGGATGCGCGAAGGCGGCTTCAACATCGGCGGCGAACAGTCGGGCCACATCATCCTGAAGGACCACGCCACGACCGGCGACGGCCTGATGGCGGCGCTGCAGGTGCTGGCCGTCCTGGTCGAGGCGGGGGCGCCGATGAGCGAGCTGGCCCGTCAGTTCGAGCCGGTGCCGCAACTGCTGCAGAACGTCCGCTATACCGCCGGCAAGCCGCTGGAGGACGAGAAGGTCAAGGCCGCCATGGCCGAGGCCGAGGCGGCGCTGAACGGCTCGGGCCGTCTGCTGGTCCGCCCGTCAGGCACGGAGAAGCTGATCCGCGTCATGGCCGAGGGCGACGACGAGGCCCTGGTCAAACGCGTGGTCAATGAGGTGTCTGAGGCGGTGAAGGCGGCGGGCTGATCGCCCGCCGCAAAGGACCTCAGGTCGCGGACAGGGCCTGATCCAGGTCAGCCCACAGGTCGTCGACGTTCTCGATGCCGACCGACAGGCGCACCAGATTGTCGCCGATGCCGCTGCGCGCCTTGGCTTCGGGCGTATAGTCCGAGTGGGTCATGCTGGAGGGGTGGGACGCCAGGCTCTCGGCGCCGCCCAGGCTGACCGCCAGCTTGAACAGGCGAAGCGCGTTCAGCATGCGGAAGGCTTCGGCCTCGCCGCCGGGAAGCTCTAGCGAGAAGGTCGAGCCGGAGCCCTTGCACTGGGCCTCGAAGATCGCCTGCTGTTCGGGCGAGGCGTCCGGCCCGCCGGCGGTCAGGACGGCGCTGACGCGCGGATCGGCGCGCAGGCGTTCGGCCAAGATCAGGGCGTTGTCCTGCGCCCGCTCCATGCGGATGTGCAGGGTCTCCAGGCTGCGCAGCAGCAGCCAGGCGGTGTGCGGATCGGCGGTCGTGCCGCAGATGGTCCGCATCTCGCCGACGCGGGCCATGATGTCCGCCCCGCCCATGCAGCCGCCCGCGATCAGGTCCGAATGGCCGCCGACGTATTTGGTCAGGGAATAGAGGACGAGGTCGGCGCCCAGCTCCAGCGGGCTCTGCCACAGGGGGCCGAGGAAGGTGTTGTCGACGGCGATGACAGGCGCTTCGGCCTGACCCAAGGCCTGGGCGCCGGCGACGGCGCGGGCGATATCGACCAGCTGGTTCGTCGGGTTGGCGGGGGTCTCCAGATAGACGGCGGCCAGGCGCCCGCCCGTCGCCTTCGCCTCGGCGGCGGCGGAGATCATGGCCGCGTCCAGGGCGTCGGCGCCCTCGGCGGCGGGGACGCTGATGGCCTTGACGCCATAGCGGGGCAGGATGCGGTCGAACAGATATTCGGTGCCGCCATAGGCCGGGGCCGTATAGACGATGACGTCGCCGGGCCGCACCAGCGCCAGCATGGCGGTCGAGATGGCGGCCATGCCGCTGGAGAAGACCAGGGCCTTGTCGGCCTTGTCCCAGACGGCGAGACGGTCTTCCAGAATCTCAAGGTTCGGATTGTTGATGCGCGAATAGATCAGGCCCAGGGCCTCGTCCGGGTCGCGCTGGCGCAGACCATAGGCGACCTCGAAGAAGCGTTTGCCGTCCTCGGCCGATTTGAAGACGAAGGTCGAGGCCTGGAACAGCGGCGCCTTGATCGCGCCCTCCGACAGGGCCGGATCATAGCCGTAGCCCATCATCAGGGTTTCAGGCGCGAGGGTGCGATCCCCAAGTACGCGGGTGCGGTGACGGTTCATTTTTGTGTTTCCTCTCCTGTCTCGGTGATAGCCGACCCAGGAAGGGCCCGCCAGACGCTAAGTCTCGGAGAGGAAGGCGCCAAGCCTTGGAAGTTCCGTTCGTCTGAGCGGCTTGCGTCAACCGACGAGGATGCGGGCCAGGGCCTCGATGCGCTGGCGGATGTCCGGCACGGCGATGGTCTCCCAGAAGGCCGCGCGGGCGGGTGGACCGAGTACGAACAGGCTGGGGTCGGCGGCGCCGTCGGCGTGGATGACGCGGCTTTCCGCGTCGAGGTCGAGGCCGAGATCGACCGCATCGATGCGAGCGCGGCCTTCGGCGATCAGGGCGGCCGTCAGGGGGGCGCGGGCGGCGTCGTGACCGGGGCCGGTGCAGTCGATCAGCCAGGCGGCGCAGAGCGCTTGAGTCTCGCCATTCCGTGTACGGACGGTCAGGCGCGCGTTTCGATCGCCGGTCGCGGTCGCCTGGGCGCGGCCGGCGACGACGGTCAGGCGGTTCGCCGCTTCCAGCCCTTCCAGCACGGCGGCGATTTCGGGGGCGATGCGATGACGGCGCACGTCCCACCAGGGGCGCAGATGGCGCAGGAAGCGGCCGCGCTGGGCGGTCGTCGCCGCGCGCCACAGTTCGGTGGTGATGGGGCGATAGCCTTCCATGACCCGTCGCCAGCTGTGCGCATTCGCCAGCGTCCTCGCGACGGCCAGACGGCGCGACAGGGCGCCCTCCAGCGCCTCGGGCGGCAGGTCGATCGGAGCGTCGTGATGGGCGCCGTGGGCGAGAGGCAGCAGGCCGCGCCGCGACACGACCGTCGCCCGACCGCGCCAGCCCTGGGCCTGAAGCGCCAGGATGACGTCGACCATGGTCAGGCCCGAGCCGAGGATCAGCACGTCGTCCTCAGGCGCGACGGCGGTCAGGGCGTCGGGGCGCCACGGATCGGTGATGCGGCGGGGGTCTTCGCCTGCGATGGCGGGGCGCGGGGGCGGGTTGCCGGTGGCCAGCACCACGGCGCGACCGGGGATGCGGGCGCCGTCGGCGAGGATGACGCTCTCACCCTCGATGCGCGCAGCCTCGCCCCTCACGCGGCGCATCAGGCCGGGATGGGCCGCGTCGGTCTCGGCCAGACGGGCCAGTATATAGAGGCCGTAGAGGCGGCGCGGGGCGAAGCCGTTCGGATCGGCGAAGGCGGGCGCGTGGACCGCCAGCCAGTCGGCGAAGTCGGCGGGCCGGTCTGCGCGGGCGCTCATCCGCTCGGCGCGGACGTTCAGCCGGTGGTCGTCCAGCGGTGTGGAATAGGCGACGCCGAGACCGACCTGTTCGCCGCGCTCGATCAGGACCGAGGCCTGGCCCGCCTCGGCCAGTCGCGCGGCCAGCATGGCGCCGGAGAACCCGCCGCCGACGATGACCACGGGGAGGGAGGCGGCGGCGTCGTTCATGGAGCGAGCATCGTCCACGACGCCGCCGCCGGTCAAACCGGAATCAGATTTCCTGGTTGAAGGCGCCGATTTCCGGGTGGGCGGCCAGGCGAGGCTTCACTTCCTTGCGGAACAGGTCGCGCATGTCGTCGGCGGACCTCATGCTCTCGACCACGACCACCAGCTCAGGCTTGTTGCTGGAGGCGCGGACCAGCACCCAGGAGCCGTCCTCCAGATGGACGCGCACGCCGTTGACGGTGATGGCCTCGACGATCTTGCGGCCGAGGATTTCGCCGCCGGAGGCCGCCAGTTCCTCGTATTCCTTCACGATCTTGGCCAGCACGTCGTATTTCAGCTCGTCGTCGCAGTGCGGCGACATGGTCAGGCTGGTCCAGGCGTCAGGCAGGGCGGACTTCAGTTCCGACAGCGACTTGCCGGGGTTGCGGTCCAGCATGGCCAGCACGGCGCCAGCGGCGACCAGGCCATCGTCATAGCCGTGGCCCAGATCGCCCGACAGGAAGAAGTGGCCCGACTTCTCGAACCCGGCCAGGGCGTTCAGTTCGGCGGTCTTGCGCTTGATGTAGGAGTGGCCGGTCTTCCAGTAGACGGTGGTGGCGCCGTTGGCCTTGAGCACCGCGTCGGTCTTGTAGAGGCCGGTCGACTTCACATCGACGACGAAGGTGGCGTTCGGGTGGATGGCCGACAGGTCGCGGGCCAGCATCAGGCCGATCTTGTCGGCGAAGATCTCCTCGCCCGTGTCATCAACCACGCCGCAGCGGTCGCCGTCGCCGTCGAAGCCCAGGGCCAGGTCGGCGCCCGTCTCCTTCACCTTTTCCGCCATCGCCACCAGCATGACGTGGTCTTCGGGGTTCGGATTGTATTTGGGGAAGGTGTAGTCGAGGTCGGTGTCCATTTCGATCACCTCGGCGCCCATCAGGCGCAGCACCTCAGGGGCGAAGGCGCCGGCCGTGCCGTTGCCGCAGGCGGCCACGACCTTGAGCGGGCGGGACAGCTTCAGCTTGGACGCCACGTCCTTGATGTAGGTCTCGCGGAAGCCTTCGACGCGCTCCAGCCTGCCGCCGGGGCGGGCGACGCCCTGGCCGTTCAGGACGATCTCCTTCAGGCGGCCCATCTCGTCGGGGCCGAAGGTCAGGGGGGCCTGAGCGCCCATCTTCACGCCGGTCCAGCCGTTCTCATTGTGGCTGGCCGTGACCATGGCGACGCAGGGGCAGTCCAGCGCGAACTGGGCGTAGTAGGCCATGGGCGATAGGGCCAGGCCGATATCCAGCACCTCCATGCCGCCTTCCAGCAGGCCCAGGATCAGCGCCTGCTTCACCGACAGGGAATAGCCGCGGAAGTCATGGCCCACGGCGATCTTCGGCGTCTGGCCGATTTCGTGGACATAGGTGGCCAAGCCCAGGCCCAAAGCCTGAATGCCCAGCAGGTTGATTTCTTTTTCCAGAATCCAGCGGGCGTCGTATTCGCGAAAGCCGGTCGGCTTGACCATAGGCAGGGTTTCATACTCCGCGGTGTTGGGGCGGATGTCCTGACGGGGCTTTTGCATAAGTCTTCCTGATCGTGAGGTCTTGAAAGGCGCACGGGCCGAAGTTCGACGCGGCCGTATAACGCTCTCTCTCGCAACAGGCCACAACGCTTGACCGTTGTTATCGCTGCGCTGCGTCATTGGGTGATTTCATCGAGCGGTGAAACCTTGACCGCCCCCGCGTCGGGGGCCTAGCGAGGAGCCTAGATACGGATGTTCCCGGAGACCCTGATGACCCGCCTGATCCTGCTGCGCCACGGCCAGAGCCAATGGAACCTTGAAAACCGCTTCACCGGCTGGGTCGACGTCGACCTGACGGCGGAGGGCGAGGCTCAGGCGCGGCGCGGCGGCGAGCTGATCGCCGAGGCGGGCTTCACCCCTGCGGTCATGTTCACCTCGGTGCTAAAGCGGGCCAAGCGCACGGGCGCTTTGGCGCTGGATACGGCCGGGTTGAAGGATGTGCCGGTCATCGAGGACTGGCGCCTGAACGAGCGCCATTACGGCGGCCTGACCGGGCTGGACAAGGCCGAGACGGCCGCCAAGCACGGCGAGGACCAGGTCAAGGTCTGGCGCCGCAGCTATGACGTGCCGCCGCCGCCTCTGGCGCCGGGCGGCGAGTTCGATTTCGACGCCGACCCCCGCTACGCCGGCAAGGAAATCCCGGACACCGAGAGCCTGAAGACCACCCTGGACCGGGTGCAGCCCTATTGGGACGCCGAGATCGCCCCGCGCCTGAAGGCGGGCGAGGACGTGCTGATCGCCGCCCACGGCAACTCCCTGCGCGCCATCGTCAAACTGCTGTTCGCCGTGCCGGACGACCGGATCGTCGATGTCGAGATCCCGACCGGCAACCCGCTGGAGATCGATCTGGACGCGGCGCTGAAGCCGGTCGCCGCCCGCTATCTGGACGAGGGGCGGGCGCAGCCCCTGCCGCAAATCGCGTGAGCGGCGCGGCGGACGACGCCGTCTTCATGCGGCGGGCCATCGATCTGGCCCTCAGCCGCATGGGCGAGACCTGGCCCAATCCGGCGGTCGGCTGCGTCCTGGTCAAGGACGGGGTCGTGCTGGCCGAGGCGGCGACGGCGCCGGGCGGACGCCCTCACGCCGAGGAGCAAGCCGTGCCCGAGGCGGGCGAGGCCGTGAAGGGCGCGACCGCCTATGTGACGCTGGAGCCGTGCGGCGCCCGCTCGTCGGGACGCAAGTCCTGCGCCCACTTCCTGGCCGAGGCCGGGATCGAGCGGGTGGTGATCGCCGCGCTGGACCCTTCGCCCTTCGCCTCGGGCCGGGGCACGGAGCGGCTGCGCCAGTCGGGCCTGATGGTCGAGACGGGACTGTTGTGCGAAGCGGCCTCGGTTCTGAGCGAGGGCTTCCTGCACCGGCTGGAGACGGGCCGCCCGATGGTGCGCGTCAGCGCTGACGGGGCGGGCTTCGACGGGCGGTTCGCCGCCTCTCCGCGCGCCGATCTGACGACCGAGCTGAACCGGCTGGGCGAGGCGGGCTACACCCGCCTGTGGGCTCAGGAAGGCGAACTGGCCGAGGCCCTGCGCGATCAGGGCCTGCTGACGGAATAGGTCGAGGGTCCGGCGGGCGGAAGCGACGCGAAAACGGTTGTTTCCGCAAAGCTTCCTTAATCCGGCGTAAGCCATGATCGGCGCCATGAGCGAGGCCGTCGAACCCGTCCGCAGAAAGCTGACTCAGGAAGAGGTCGACGCCGTCTGCCTGAAGCACGACCGCCTGTGGCAGGCGCGGCCGGGCGGGGCGCGGGCGGTCTTCGCCTGGATGGACCTGTCGGGCGTCTCCTTGCGCGGGCGCAACCTGGCGGACGCCGACTTCACGGCGGCCTGTTTGATCGGCTGCGACCTGACGGGCGCCAAGCTGGACAACGCCAACTTCTTCGGCGCGGACATGCAGGACGTGACCCTGATCGACGCCAGCATGCGCCGGGCGGACCTGCGCGGGGCCTGCCTGCGCGGCGCGGACCTGTCGGGGGCCGACCTGTTCGAGGCCGACCTGCGCGAAGGCACCATCGCCGCCAAGGACGCCAAGCTGGGCTTCCGCGTCGTCGAGGCGAGGAAGCGCGCCGACACCCAGGCGCAGGGCGCCGTGCTGGCGGGCGCCAATCTGCAACGCTCGCGCATGACCGGCGTCGTCGCCGTGGCCGCCGATTTCACCGACGCCATCATGAAGGACTGCAAGCTGGTCCGGGCCAATCTGAAACAGGCCAGCTTCCGCGGCGCCGATCTGGCCGGGGCGGACCTGTCGGGCGCCGACCTGTCGGGGGCGGATCTCAGCGACGCCATCCTGGTGGGGGTCAAGGCCGCCATGTGGCGGACGGACGGGGCCAATATGGACGGCGCCCTGGTGGACAATCGCCCGGCGGGCGAGCCGGTCAGCCAGATGCCCGCCGCCGAGATGCTGCGCGACCACGCCCAATGGTGCGAGACGGGCGGAACCGAGGGCCAGCCCTCGGTGTTCGACGGGGTCGATCTGCGGCCGCTGGTGACCATTCGCGGGCTGAACCTGACGGCCTTGTCGGCCAAGGGGGCGGTCTTCTACGGCCTGGACATGGAGGGGGTGCAGCTTCAGGGCGCGCAACTGGAGGGCGCGGACCTGCGCTCGGCCAATCTGCGCCGGGCTGATCTGCGCGGCGCGCGGTTGACGCGGGCGCGGCTGAACGGGTCGGACCTGCGCGAGGCTCAACTGGGGCCGCTCATGCTGGCGGCGGATCGCTTGCTGCCCGCCGATCTGACCGGGGCGATCCTGCGCGGCGCGGACCTGACGGGCGCGGACCTGCGCCGCGCCGTGATGGTCGACGCCGACCTGAGCCGGGCGACCCTGCACGGGGCCCAGACCAAGCAGACCGACTTCACCGGCGCCCAGACGAACGGCGCGCGCGGGCTGGACCCGGCGGATCTGCACGCGGCCTAGGAACAGCGCACGAAAAAGGGGCGACGCGAACGCCGCCCCTTCGACTTTTCAGTCAAGCAAAAGGCCTTTAGGCCGCCTTCTTGGCCTTGGTCTCGACCTTGCCTTCGATCAGGGGCGAGTTGGTGGCGATCTCGATGCTGCGGGGCTTGAGGGCCTCGGGCAGTTCACGCTTCAGCTCGATGGTCAAAAGGCCGTTGGCCAGGGCCGCGCCCTTGACCACCACATAGTCAGCCAGCTGGAAGCGGCGCTCGAAGTCGCGCTCGGCCAGGCCGCGGTGCAGATAGGTCTTCTGGGGGGCGCCGTCGTCGTTGGCCGCCTTCTTGCCGGTGACGGTCAGAAGGTTCTCCTTCGCCTCGATGTTCAGCTCGTCGGCCGAGAAACCGGCGACGGCGATCTCGATGCGATAGGCGTCCTCGCCGGTCGTCTCGATGTTGTAGGGAGGCCAGCCGTTCTCCTGGCTGGAGCGCGCGGCGCTTTCCAGCTGGCGGGCCAGGCGGTCGAAGCCGACGGCGGAACGGTACAGCGGCGAGAAATCATAGGTACGCATGGGTCATCCTTCTGACATTCAGCAAGGTTGAGCCGCCCGGCGATTTGGCCCCGGACGACGGAGGGTTTCAGTCCCGCCGGTCCGAAATCGGCCCCGTCGGGTCTGGAGAGCCCGGGATCGGCGCTCTCGGATGAAGAGGTAGGAGGTCGTTTTTCCGGCGCAAGGGGCGCGCGAAATCGTCGCTCGCCGCATCGGCGCCTTGCCGTCGCCGCGAAGCGCCGTATGGGTTTTACCTTCGTCGTCCTGGATCGACCGGAGCCCGTCATGCGAACCTTCTCCCTCAGCGCCGTCGCCGCGCTTGTTCTCGCCTCGCCGGTTCTGGCGCAGTCGGGGCCTCCGGACGCCGCGCCGCTGCCGCATCGGCAGGGCCTGTCGATGGAGATGCCGAGCTTCTCCGAGGATGCGGCGCTGCAGGCGGCCGTGGCCGCGACGACCCGGCCCGAGGCCGACCGCGCCCGTGACGGCGAGCGCCACCCGTTCGAGACCCTGACCTTCTGGGGTCTGCAGCCGGGTCTGACGGTGGTGGAGATCGAGCCGGGCCGCGCCGGCTGGTGGCGCAACATTCTGGAGCCCTATGCGGCGGCGACCGGCGGGCGCTACGTCCCGGTCAACCGCCCGACCGAGGGCATGGGCGTCGAGGACGGGACGGCGGACATGGTCGTGGTGGCCCGCGCCTTCCACAACTGGTCGCGCGACGGCCGAGCCGAGCCCTATCTGGCGGCCTTCTTCACGGCGCTGAAACCCGGCGGCGTGCTGGCGGTCGAACAGCACCGCGCAGCCGAGGGGCTGAATGTGACGGAGACCGCGCCCAACGGCTATGTGCCCGAGAGCTGGGTCATCCACGCCGCCCGCCGCGCCGGCTTCGAGCTGGAGGCCCGCAGCGAGCTGAACGCCAACCCCAAGGATGACCGCGACCACCCGTTCGGCGTGTGGACGTTGAAGCCCACGCGCACCTCGGAACGCGACGGCCGCGCCCTGACGCCGGACGAGCGCGCGGCGCTGGACGCCATTGGCGAGAGCGACCGCATGACCCTGCGTTTCCGCAAGCCTCATGCGGCGGATTGACGGCTGCGATGACAATGCAGTGCGTGGTTTTGACGCTGGCGCAGAAGCGCCTTAAGCCCCAAGCGAAGACATCCGGCGGCGAGAGGAAACGCGCATGACAGAACGATCGACACGGCGATCCGTCCTGACCGGCGCGAGCGCCCTGGCCCTGGTCGCGCCGCTGTTCGGCCTGGCCGCCTGCGGCCGCAAGGAAGAGGCGCCGACGCCCGCTGCCCCCGAAGCGCCGAAGGGTCCGCCCGAAGGCTCGCTGGAGTGGGCCGTCGCCGGTTCGTGGCGCACGGCGGAAGACAAGGCGCGCGACGTCTGGCGTCATCCGGTCGAGACCCTGCGCTTCTTCGGGCTTCAGCCGAAGATGACGGTGATCGACTTCTGGCCCGGCAGCGGTTGGTATGCGGAGATTCTGGCCCCTTATCTGAACAAGGGCGGCGGCGCTCTCTATCTGGCGGGCTTCGTCGAGGGGCCGAACGCCGATCCGGCCCAGGTCGCCATCAACAACGCCCTGAAGGCCCGCATCCTGGCCGACAAGAAGCTGTACGGCCCGGTGCAGTTCCCCGCCTTCGGTCCCGGCTCGCCGCCCGTGGCGCCAGCGGGGACGGCCGACATGGTGCTGTTCATGCGCTATATTCAGGCCTGGATGGCGGCGGGCATTGCGGAAAAGGCGTTCGCCGACGCCTTCGCCGCCTTGCGTCCCGGCGGCATCCTGGGGATCGAGCAGCATCGCTTGCAGCCGGACGAGGATCAGGATCCGGCCGCCGCCAACGGCTATGTGCAGGAAGCCTTCGTCAAACAGCTAGCTCAAGAAGCCGGCTTCGTCTTTGTCGAGGCGTCCGAGATCAACGCCAATCCGGCCGACACCAAGGATCACCCCTTCGGCGTCGAGACCCTGCCGCCGCGTCGCCTGACGGCGCCGCTGGGCCAACCGGCCGACCCCGAGTTCGACGGGGCGAAGTATGACGCCATCGGCGAAAGCGACCGCATGACGCTGAAGTTCAGGAAGCCCGAGTGAGCCGCACCGCCGCCTTCGCCGCCCATGCGCCCCTGATGGGGGTGCCCGGCGCCGCCAGCCCGCCGGGGGGCGAGGGCGACTGGTTCCGCGGCGCCGGGGGTCTGCGCCTGCGCGCCGGTTTCTGGACGCCCTCGACCCTGCAGGCCAAGACGCCGCGCGGGACGGTCATCCTCAGCCCCGGCCGCACCGAGCCGATCGAGAAGTATTTCGAGCTGATCGGCAACTTCCTGGCGCGCGGCTTCTGCGTTCTGGCGCACGACTGGCGCGGCCAGGGGCTGTCGGCGCGGCTGCTGCCCGACCGCCTGCGCGGCCACGCCCGCGCGGTCGAGGAATTCCTCGATGACTACGCCCGCCTGCTGGACGCCTATGAGGCGCGCGCGCCCAAGCCGTGGATCATGGTCGGCCATTCCATGGGCGGCGCCCTGAACCTGTTGACGCTGGAAGGCGACGAAACGCGTTTCGCCGGCGCCGTCCTGTCCAGCCCCATGCTGCGGATCAAGACCGGCAAGCGGTCGATGTGGACGGTCAAGCTGGCGGTGCGTTGGGCGCTGCGCCACGGCAAGGCCGGGGACTATGTGCTGGACGACCCGGACGATCCCTTCGACCACACCTTCGAGACGGACGGCCTGACGTCGGACCAGGCGCGCTACGACCTGTGGCGGCAACAGCTCTACGCCTGCCCGCACCTGGCCATCGGCGGCCCGACCTGGGGCTGGCTGGCCTTCGCCCTGGACGCGGGCGAGCGGGCGCTGAAGCCGCGCGCGCTGAAGGGGGTCAAGATCCCCGTCTGCGTGGTTCAGGCGGCCGAGGACGACAAGGTCTGGAAGCAGACCAACCGCTGGGCCGCCCGGCGCATGGGACGGGGCCGCTACGTCGAGGTTCCGACGGCCAGGCATGAGGTCATCATGGAGGTCGACGACCTGCGCGGCGTCTTCCTGCACGAGTTCGACGCCCTGGCCGACTATGTGGCGCCGGGCGCCGCCGCGCCGTCGGCCTCTCCGGCCGCGCGGACCGCCGAACCGACCTGATCGCTCAGACGACGCCGAGCAGGGGCAGGGCCTGGATCGTCAGGCGCGCGTCGCCGGTCGCCAGGACGCGGCCGTCGGCGGCGTGCGGCGACCCGCCTCGCCAGTCGGTGAAGCGGCCGCCCGCCGCCTCGATCAGAGGCTTGTGCGCCGACCAGTCCCAGACCTTCAGCTCGCTTTCGGCCACCAGGTCGATGCGTCCAGCCGCGACCATGGCGTAGGCGTAGCCGTCGCAGCCTAATCGGGCCAGGCGGGTGGCGGCGCGCAGGCGGTCCCAGGCGGCGCGGTCGTCGCCGACGAAGACCTCGGGATCGGTGGTGGCGATCACGGCCTGGCCCAGATCGGGGCAGGCGCGGGTCTGCAGCGGGGTTTCCGCGCCGTCCTTTAACAACCGCGCGCCCGAGGGGCCGCCGAGGAAGACCTCGCCCAGATAGGGTTGGCCGACAGCGCCGATCACGGGAACGCCGTCCTGGCGTAGAGCGATCAGCGTGGTCCACAGGGGCAGGCCGGCGATGAAGGCGCGGGTGCCGTCGATCGGGTCCAGCACCCAGACGTGGTCGGCGTCGGGCCGGTCCTCGCCGTATTCCTCGCCGATGACGCCGTGGTCGGGATAGCGGGCGGCGATCAGGCGGCGTATCGCGGCCTCGGCGGCGCGGTCGGCCTCGGTGACAGGGTCGAAGGCGCCGGGGCCGCCCTTGTCTTCCTGCAGGAAGACGCCCCGGAAGAAGGGCAGGGCGACGCGCGCGGCCTCATGCGATAGTTCGACGACGAAGGTTTCCAGCTCGGTCATGCCCCGGCCATACACCGCCCGGAGCGCGATGGCCCAAAATTCATTGAATCAAGGGCTCATTGAGCCGGGAAGGCGATCAGGCGGCGGCAGCCAGGGGCGTGTCGGGGCGGGGCTGACCGCTGTCCGGGCTTTCGCCGGCGCCGTCGTAGAAATAGCTGACCGGCGTCTGCAGCGCCTCGGCCAGTTCCCACAGGCGGGCGGCCGAGATGCGGTTGGCGCCGCACTCATACTTCTGAATCTGCTGGAACCGTATGCCGATGCGGTCGCCCAACTGCTGCTGGGTCAGGCCCAGCAGGCGGCGACGGCGGCGCAGGCGACGACCCAGGTGAAGGTCGATCTCGGCGGGCATGACGACTCTCCTGTCTTCCTCGGCCTGTGCCGGATCGGCACGGACGCCAAGGCGCGTCGCAAGCGGCGTGCCGTTTTCGCCCCAAAGGCGAGAGGCTGAGGCGAAGGCGCAACCCGACGCCCGCCCGCGCATTACGGCCAAGGCAGTCAGCTTTTCAGGAAGGGAAGAGAAGCATGGGTGGATTTGGATTTATCGCCTGGATCATTATCGGCATCGTCGCCGGGTGGCTGGCGGAGAAGATCATGAAGCGGGATCACGGCCTGCTCACCAATCTGATCGTCGGCGTCGTCGGCGCCCTGATCGGCGGGTTCCTGGCCAACAATCTGTTGGGGGTGGACGCGGCGGGTAACTGGATCGTCGGCGTCATCGTCGCCACCATCGGCGCGGTAGTCCTGTTGTTCCTGCTCGGCCTGGTGAAGCGGCGGAGCTGATCGGCGCCTTATCGAACAAGAAAAAAGGGGCGGCCCGACGGGCCGCCCCTTTTGCCGTCGAACCAGACGATTTAGTGAGGTTCGTCGCCGTTCGGTTCGTCGCTGCTCGGCTCATCGGCCGGCGGCGCGTCGGCCGGGGGGGCGTCAGCCGCGGCGTCCGGGGTCGGCTCAGCCGTGTCCGAGGCGATCGGAGCGGCCGACTGAATGTCCGAGGCGCTGGCGTCGACGACGATGTCGGCGCCGTCCTGACGGATGCCGGCCAGCGGCACCGGGCGAACCTGGCCATCGGCGGTGCGGACGGTCAGTTCCTGACCGTTGGCGCCGTTCTGGACGCCGACCAGTTTGCCGATCTCGGCGCCGTCGCTGCCCTTGACGGTCGAGCCCGGCGTGAGGGTCAGGCTCTGGGGAGCCGCGGCCGCCTCAGCGGGAGCCGGTTCGGGCGTCTGCGGCGTCGTGGCGTCCTGGGCGAAAGCAGGGGCGGCGATGAGGAAGGCGCCGGCGATGCCGGTCAGCAGGGCGGTCTTGCGGATCATGAGAAACTCCTGAAAGGGCGAGCCCGGCGCTCGCGAAAAAATGAACCCCCGTGATCTCTGATGGTTTCACCTGCCCCGAAATGACCTTCTACTTGCCCCAAACGACCGATTCTTGCTCTTCGGAGGTTGATTGACCAAACCGAGCGCAAAACACGACCCTTGGCGGATCACGCGTCGACTGGCGGGGCTGGCCTATGAGCTGACGCCGCAGATGTTCGCGGTCGCCACCTTCCTGCTGGGCGGGGTGATGCTGCTGTCGGCGGTGACGCCCGCCTTCAGCGATCGGCTCAGCGCGCTCGGGCGCTTTTATCCGCCGCTGCTGATCGACCTGTCCCACTTCGCGGCGAGCGTGACCGGCTTCGTCCTGCTGCTGATCTCGGCGGGGCTGTGGCGGCGTCGGCGCGGGGCCTATTACGCGGCGCTGGGCGTCCTGCTGGTCGGGGCGGTCTTCTCGTTGATGAAAGGGCTGGACTGGGAGGAGGCGATCGAGCTGACCCTGGCGGCGGCGTTGCTGACGCCGTGCCGGTCGGCCTTCAACCGGCGCTCGCGTCTGGGCGAGCCGCTGCGGCCCGGTTGGCTGCTGATGCTGGCGGCGGCGGTGGCCGCCATGCTGTGGCTGGGCCTCTTCGCCTATCGCGACACGGCCTATACGGACGAGCTGTGGTGGACCTTTCTGGTCGACAAGCAGGCTTCGGGCTTCCTGCGCGCCGGGGCTGTGCTGGCCCTGCTGACCCTGGCGGTCGGGGTACGCTCCCTGCTGACGGCGCCGGGCGCCCGCAGCCACGGCCCGGCGGCCCCCGCCGACGTCGATCGCGCCCGGCAGGCGCTGGAGACGGCCGAGATCGCCACGCCCGAGGCGAGCCTGGCCCTGCTGGGCGACAAGGCCCTGTTGTTCAGCCCATCAAGGCGCAGCTTCATCGCTTATCGCGTGCGCGGCCGCCGCTGGATCGCCATGAGCGAACCGGCCGGGCTGAAGGAAGAGCGGCTGGAGCTTCTGTGGGCCTTCGCCGAGATGGCCGACAGCTATGGCGGGGCGGCGGTCTTCTATTCGGTGAGCGAGGGGCTGCTGGCCGACCTGGCGACGTTGGGTCTGGCTATGCGCAAGGTGGGCGAGGCGGCGGTGATCGACGCCGCCCATTTCACGACCGAGGGCAAGGGCAAGCAGAACCTGCGCACCGCCGTGAACCGGGCCGAGCGCGAGGGCGCAAGCTTCGAGGTGGCGCCGCCGGGCGCGGCGCGGGCGCTGGAGGCCGAGTTGCGCGCCGTGTCCGACGCCTGGCTCAAACATCACAACGGTTCGGAGAAGGCCTTCTCTCTGGGCCGGTTCGACATCGACTACCTGGATCGCCAGCCCTTGGCCGTGGTGCGCGAGAACGGCCGCATCGTCGCCTTCGCCAATCTTCTGGTCGGGGCCGGCGGGCGCGAGGCGATGATCGACCTGATGCGCCATGATCCCGAGGGGCCGCATGGGGTCATGGACTATCTGTTCACCCGCACGGCCCAGTGGGCGCGCGAGCAGGGCATGGACCGGCTGGACCTGGGCATGGCGCCCTTGTCCGGTCTGGAGGATCGCCGCATGGCGCCGGTCTTCGCGCGCGTCGGCGCCCTGGTGTTCGAGGAGGGGGGCGCCGTCTACGGCTTCCAGGGCCTGCGCGCCTACAAGGCCAAGTTCGGCCCCGCCTGGCGGCCGAAATTCATCGCCGCTCCCACGACCACGCCTCTAGCGCTGGCCCTGCTGGACGTGGCGCTGCTGACCAGCGGCGGCTGGCTGGGTCTGCTGGGGCTGAAGAAGTAGCCGCCACGCACAAAAAAGGCGGCCCGCAGGGGCCGCCTTCTTCGTTTCGGCTGGTCGCCGGGATCAGTCGGCGCGGACGCGCTTCTTGCGGAAGGAGGGGTTCAGGATTTCCTTGCGCAGGCGGATCGACTTGGGCGTGACCTCGACCAGTTCGTCTTCCTCGATATAGGCGATGGCCTGTTCCAGGCTCATCTTGCGCGGCGGGGTCAGGCGCACGGCCTCATCCTTGCCCGAGGCGCGGACGTTGGTCAGTTGCTTGCCCTTGATCGGGTTGACGTCCAGGTCGTCCCAGCGGCTGTTCTCGCCGATGATCATGCCCTGATAGGTCTTCTCGCCGGCGTTCACGAACATGACGCCCCGGTCTTCGAGGTTCCACAGGGCGAAGGCGGCGGTGTCGCCGTCCGAGTTCGACACCAGAACGCCCTTCAGGCGGCCTTCGATGGCGCCCTTGTGCTCTTCATAGTGCGAGAACACGCGGTTCAGCACGCCCGAGCCGCGCGTGTCGGTCAGGAACTCGCCCTGATAGCCGATCAGCGAGCGCGACGGGCACTTCAGCTGGATGCGGGTCTTGCCGGCGCCCGACGGGCCCATGTCGGTCAGTTCGGCCTTGCGGGCCGACAGCTTCTCGATAACCACGCCCGAGAATTCGTCGTCGACGTCGATCATGACGTCTTCGATCGGCTCAAGCTTCTGGCCGTTCTCGTTGGTTTGATAGACCACGCGGGGACGCGAGATCGACAGTTCGAAGCCCTCGCGGCGCATGTTCTCGATCAGCACGCCCAGTTGCAGTTCGCCGCGGCCGGCGACTTCATAGGCGTCGGAGTCGGGCGTCTGGGTGATGCGGATGGCGACGTTGGCTTCGGCTTCCTTCAGCAGGCGGTCGCGGATCACGCGCGACTGGACCTTGTCGCCTTCGCGGCCGGCCAGCGGGCTGTCGTTCACGCCCACGGTCATCGAGATGGTCGGCGGGTCGATCGGCAGCGACGGCAGGGCCTCGGTCACTTCCAGGGCGCACAGGGTGTCGGCCACGGTGGCTTTCGACATGCCGGCGATGGCCACGATGTCCCCGGCCTCGACGCCGTCATCGATCGGCTGACGCTTCAGGCCGCGGAAGGCCAGCACCTTGGTGATGCGGCCTTGCTCGATGGTCTTGCCGTCGCGCGACAGGGCCTTGATGGCCATGCCGGGAACCGCCTTGCCCGAGTGGATGCGGCCGGTCAGCAGACGGCCCAGGAAGGGATCGCTTTCGATCAGCACGTTCAGGATCTGGAACGGCTCGTTGACGCGCGCCTGGGCGACCGGAGCCGGAACGTGGTCCACGATCAGGTCGTACAGCGGGTGCAGGTTCTCGCTCGGCTGGTTCAGGTCCAGCGTGGCCCAGCCCGAACGGCCCGAGGCGTAGATGACCGGGAAGTCCAACTGCTCGTCCGTCGCGCCCAGGGCGGCGAACAGGTCGAAGGTCTCGTTCAGAACGCGGTCCGGATCGGCGTGGGCGCGGTCGACCTTGTTGATGCACAGGATGGGACGCAGGCCCATGCGCAGGGCCTTGGTCAGCACGAACTTGGTCTGGGGCATGACGCCCTCTTCGGCGTCGACCAGCAGGACGCAGCCGTCCACCATGCCCAGGATGCGCTCGACCTCGCCGCCGAAGTCGGCGTGGCCAGGGGTGTCGATGATGTTGATGCGGGTCTCGCCCGCCTTGCCGTTCCACAGCACCGAGGTGCATTTGGCCAGAATGGTGATGCCGCGCTCGCGCTCCTGGTCGTTGGAGTCCATGGCGCGTTCCGTGGTCGCCTCATTGGCGCGGAACAGGCCCGACTGGGCGAGAAGGGCGTCAACCATGGTCGTCTTGCCATGGTCGACGTGGGCGATGATGGCGATGTTGCGCAGGTTCATTTCGGGCTCGGGCGGACTGTGTTCGGTCACGGATGGGCCGCGCCGCTGCAAGAAGGTTGCAGAGAAGGGAAGGGTTCGGGGCGCCTCTTACAGGGATGCGGGCCAAAACGCCAGTCCAGTGCGTAATCGCGTTCAGCAGGCGGGCGACCCCAGGAGTCAGCCCAGCGGCAGGAAGGCGATCACCGCCAGCGCCAGCAGCCCGATCAGCAGGGCCGACAAGGCGGCGACGGCGGCCACGCGCGGCCCGGCGCGGACCACGGCGCGCGGATCGACCATCAGTCCCAGCGCCGCCATGGCGATCAGCGTCAGCGCCGAGACGGAGACCTGCAGCGGCGGCAGGACCGCCTCGGGCAGCCAGCCCAGCGAGCGCGCGGCCATCAGGGCCAGGAAGACCAGGATGAACCAGGGCGCCATCTGATGCAGCTTGGGTCCGCGCCCGGCTTCGCTCTGCTTTGAACGCATCAGGCCCAGGATCAGGCAGACCGGCCCCAGCATCAGCACGCGCACCAGCTTGACCACGGCGCCCGTCTGGACGGCGGCCATGCCTGCGGGTGCGGCGGCGGCCAGCACCTGGGGCACGGCGTAGACGGTCAGGCCCGCCAGCACCCCGACCCGCGTGGCGTCATAGCCCATCATGGCCCCGACGGCCGGTACCAGCAGCACCACGGCGATACCCAGCACGGCGGTGAAGCCGATGGCGGCGGCCACGTCTTCTCCCTCCGCCTCGATGACGGGGGCGACGGCGGCGATGGCCGAGTTGCCGCAGATGGCGTTGCCGCACGCGACCAGCAGGGCCATGGCGTGCGGCAGGCCGAACGCCCGCCCCAGCGCATAGCCGCCGACGATGGCAACGGCGACTACGCCGACGATCGCCAGCAGCAGCCAAGGCCCCAGCGCCGCCACGGCCGCGCCCGAGACGGTGGCGCCCAGCAGCGCCACGGCGACCTCCAGCAGGGTCTTGGCGCTGAAGGTCACACCCGGGGTCCACAGTGACGACGGCGTCCAGACCAGGCGCAGTCCCGCCCCGATCAATATGGCCAGCACCAGGCCCTCGACCCATGGATGCTCGAACAGCCGGGTCTCGACGATCTGCAGCCCATAGGCGACGGCGCCGATCACGGCCGATAGGGCGACGCCAGGCAGCAGGCGCGCCAGGCCCGTCAGGCGGCGAGAGGAAGCGGCATGGTCGAGAACGGCGGTCATGCGGTTCTTATCCGCTCCGCCATCTGATCGATCCAACGCGTAGTTATGGACTTAATGATCGATCTAATTGATCAATGACGTATGACGCTGGAACAACTCCGCATCTTCGTCGCCGTGGCCGAGCGTCTGCATATGACGCGGGCGGCCGAGGCTTTGCACCTGACGCAGTCGGCGGTCAGCGCGGCGGTCAATGCACTGGAGACGCGGCACGGGGCGCGGTTGTTCGACCGGGTCGGGCGCGGCCTGGCGCTGAACGCGGCGGGAACGGCGTTCCTGCCGGAGGCCAGGGCCGTGCTGGCGCGGGCCGAGGCGGCCGAGCGGTTGCTGGACGAACTGGCGGGGTTGAAGCGCGGTTCGGTGCGGCTGTTCGCCAGCCAGACCATCGCCGCCTATTGGCTTCCGCCGCGCATGGCCGCCTTCGCCCAAAGCCATCCGGGCATCGAGCTGCGTCTGTCGATCGGCAACACCCATCAGGTGGTCGAGGCGGTGCTGGCGGGCGAGGCGGAACTGGGTCTGATCGAGGGCGCCGAGGACGCGCCCCGGCTGGAGCGGACGCGCATCGCCGCCGACCGGCTGATCGTGGTGGCGGCGCCGGAGCACCCGCTGGTGGATCGGGACGGGCCTCTGGCGGCGTCTGATCTGAAGGCGCTGGACTGGGCCTTGCGTGAGGCGGGGTCCGGCACCCGCAGCGAGTTCGAGGCGGCCCTGCCGCGCGGTATGGCTGCGTCGGACCTGAAGACGGCGCTGGTGCTGCCGTCCAATGAGGCGATCCTGACGGCGGTGGCGGCCAGCACAGGAGAAGGCGGCGGGCTGGTGACAGCGATTTCGGAACTGGCCGCCCGGCCCCTGATCGAGGCGGGGCGGCTGGTTCGTCTGCCGCTGGATCTGCCCGAGCGGCCCTTCTATCGGCTGCGCCACCGCGAGCGCAGCGCCAGTCGGGCGGCGGAAGCCTTCGCCGCCACCCTCTAGTTCGGCTTAGACCTGCGCCGAGCGGCGGCGCACCCAGGCGTAAAGGGCGTAGGTCAGGACGGCGAAGGCGATCAGACCGGCCCACATCGCGGGCCAGCCGCTGTCGGCAGGCAGCAGGGCGAAGGGCGCCTCCTTCTTGGTGCCGACGATGACGGCGGCGGTGAAGACGCCGAACAGGCTCTCGCCCACGATCAGGCCGGACGCCAGCAGCACGCCCATGCGGCGGGCCACATCGGCGTAACGGGTCGACTTGACCGCCCGGTCGTACAGCCAGCCGCAGACCGCGCCGATGACCAGCATGGTGGTGACGGCGGCCGGCAGATAGACGCCGATGCCCGCAGCCAGCGGCGGCAGCTTGATCTTATCATTGGTCGTGCGGCGCAGGATGACGTCGAGGATGATGACCAGAACGCCGACCACGGCGCCGATGCCGATCAGGTCCCAGCGCAGGTCGCCGCTGATGACGCCCTTGGCCAGGGCCGAGATCAGGGTCGCCTGGGGCGCGGCCAGGGTCTGCGAGCCCTGGACGATGGCGGGCGGGCCGCCTTCGAAGCCGAAGGCCTGGTTCATCATGTCCAGCACGAAGGGGATAACCAGGGCGCCGGCGACGACGCCGACCAGCAGGGCCGTCTGCTGACGCCAGGGCGTGGCCTCGACCAGCTGGCCGGTCTTGAGGTCCTGCAGGTTGTCGTTGGCGATCACGGCCACGGCGAAGACCACGGCGGTGACGATCAGGGCGAAGGCGACGATCGACGGATCGGCGGGCACCCCGGCGATGGCCAGCACGCCCAGCATCAGCAGGGAGGCGATGATGATGGCCAGGATGCCGACGCCGGACACCGGGCTGTTGGACGAGCCGATCAGGCCGGCCATGTAGCCGCAGATGGCCGCCACGGCGAAGCCGATGACCACGACATAGACCAGGCCGCCGATCACCAGCAGCGGGGCCGATCCGGCCAGGCTGGTGCCCTGGGCCACGACGGCCAGCAGGACGGCGATGCCGACCAGGGCGGCGACGGAGATCAGGCCGACCAGCTTGATGGGAATGTCCTGCTCGGCCAGTTCCAGCGTCTCGCCGTGGGCGCGGCGCGCCTGGGCGGAGATGGCCGAGGCCAGGCCCGCGACCAGGGGCTTGGCCAGCTTGGCCAGGGTCCACAGGGCGGCGACGCCGATGACCCCGGCGCCGATGAAGCGGACCTCCTGGGCCCAGACGCTCATGGCCAGGCCCTCGGCGCCGGCTTCGGCGGGAACCCCGGCAGCGATGGACGGCACGCCGTTGGCGGCGGCCCAGGCGACGAATTCGGGCGAGGTCAGGATGGGCACGAAGATCAGCCAGGCCAGGATCAGGCCGAACAGCTGGGTCAGGCCGACCGCCAGGCCGATCAGGTGGCCGGCGCCCAGCAGGGCGAACTGCATGGAGAAGCCGACGCCGGTCGCGCCGCCGCCCATCGCGGCCGGAAGGCGCAGGAAGGCGGTGGTCTCATGGGCGAAGACGCGGGCGGCGGCCAGGAAGCCGAAGAAGGCTGAAGCGATCGCCCCGCCCATGACCACGAACAGGCCGGACTTGTTCTCGCGCACGGCCTCCTCGGTCTGCTCCGCGCCGGGCGAGCCGACCTTCAGCACCTCGGCGGCGGCGACGCCCTCTGGGTAGGGCAGGCCGCCCTGGACGACCAGGGTGCGGCGCAGGGGAATGGAGAAGGTCACCCCCAGCACCCCGCCCAGCACGCAGATCATCACCGACTCCCAGAAGGGGAAGTTCATCCACCAGCCGATCATCACCAGACCGGGCAGGACGAAGATGATGGCGCTCATCGAGCCGCCGACCGAGGCGACGGTCTGGACGGTCATGTTCTCCCAGATGGTCGAACCGCGGAACGCACGCAGCAGGGCCATCGAAATGACCGCCGCCGGAATGGCCGAGGCGAAGGTCAGGCCGACCTTCAGGCCCAGATAGGTGTTGGCCGCCGTGAAGACCGCCGCCAGCACGCAGCCCAGGATCAGGGCGCGGATCGTCAGTTCGATGCGTTTGCCGGTTCCGGCGAGTTTGTCCGTCATGCGGTAGCCTCGTGAATTTGCCGGGAGGCTAAGCCTGAAAGCCGGGCCGTGACAACGGGGCGCGCCTCTTCTCTGACGTCCTTTCAACCGCTACCTCTGCATCCATGCCCGAATTGCCCGAAGTCGAAACTGTCCGTCGCGGCCTGGAGCCTGTGCTGGAAGGCGCGCGTCTGACCGCGCCGCGCCAGAATCGGGCGGACCTGCGCTTTCCTTTCCCGGAGCGCTTTATCGAGCGGCTGGACGGGGCGACGGTGCTGCGGCTGGACCGGCGGGCCAAGTATCTGCTGTTCCCCCTGTCGACCGGCGAGACCTGGGTGACGCATCTGGGCATGACGGGGCGGTTCACGCTGGAAGGCGTCGCGCCGGGCGTGTTCGAGACCGAGGCGCCGCTAGCGGGCAAGCATGAACATATGAGCCTGACGGCGGACCGGGGCGGGGTGCTGACGCGGCTGGGCTACGCCGATGCGCGGCGTTTCGGCTTCATGGGCCTGATTCCGACCGAAGGGGTGGCGGATCACGCCTGGTTCGCCAAGTTGGGGCCGGAACCGCTGGGCAACGCCTTCTCGGGCGCGCATCTGGTCGAGGCCTTCGCGGGGAAGGCCCAGAACATCAAGGTGTCGTTGCTGGATCAGAGCATCGTGGCGGGGTTGGGCAACATCTATGTGTGCGAGGCGCTGTACCGGGCGCGCATCTCGCCCCTGACGGCGGCGGGCAAGGTCAGCCGCCCCCGGCTGGAGCGGCTGGCGGTCGAGGTGCGCAACGTTCTGGCCGACGCCATCGCGGCGGGCGGCTCGACCCTGAAGGACTTCGCCAACGTCGAGGGCGGCCAAGGCTATTTCCAGCATCGCTTCGATGTCTACGGCCGCGAGGGCGAGCCGTGCCGCACCGAGGGCTGCTCCGGCGTGGTCGGCCGCATCGTTCAGGGCGGCCGCTCGACCTTCTTCTGCTCGATCTGTCAGAAGCGGTGATATGTCGTAAAATTTCGACTTGATGTAAAAAATAATAGACATCGTGTCAGTATGATGTGACTTTTCTCCGTGACAGCAGTCAGGAGCGCGTCATGACGTTTCGCGAAAAACACTTGTGGGTCGCCATCGTCGCCGGCCTGGTGGTCTGGGGCGCCTACGCCTGGCGATTCGGCGAGCGCATGCTGGCCGGAGGGCTGAAGCAGGCGGACTTCGCCGCCGACATGGGCGGGCTGTTCGTGCTCGGCCTGATCGCCGTGGTGGTGCTGGAAAGCGGGCTGACGGCCCTGGCCATGCTGACCACCTCCAAGGCCGAGCGCCGGGCGCGTGACGAGCGCGAGGGACTGGCGACGCTGCAGGCCAGCCATGTCTCCCTGATGGTGCTGATCGGCCTGCTGGTCACGGTATCGGCGGTCGCCTACGGCGTCGGCTTCTGGGGCAGCGTAAAGCCCGAGGGGCTGGCGCGGTGGATGATCCCCGGCAACGGCCTAGTGCTGGTCGCCAATGCGGTGCTGGGCTGCATCATGCTGTCGGAACTGGCGCGCTGGGGCCTGTCGCTGGCCCTGCTGAAGCGGGGGCGGTGATGGGCAAGGCGCCGCCGCCGATCAGGAACCGCATCCGCGAGCTGCGCTTCCACGCCCATGAGATGACCCAGGCGGATCTGGCCGCCCGCATCGGCATGACGCGTCAGACCATCGTCGCCATGGAGCAGGGTAAATACTCGCCCAGCCTGGAGGCCGCCTTCCGCATCGCCCAGGTCTTCGGCGTCGAGATCGGCGAGGTGTTCCAGTGGGAGGGCTGAGGCGCTAGACCTCCCTGCAACGAGCATAGAGGAGCGCCTGATGGCCGACGCCTATTCCACCCTGCTGATCGAACGCCACGCCGACGGCTATGCGGTCGTCACCCTGAACCGGCCCGAGGCGCTGAATGCGCTGAACACCACCCTGACCGGCGAACTGGGCGACTTCCTGGAGAGCGTGGCCGACGATGACTCCGTCAGGTGCATCGTCCTGACCGGCTCGGTGAAGGCCTTCGCCGCCGGCGCCGACATCAAGGAGATGGCGGACCAGGCCTATGCCGACATGTATCGCGGCAACTTCTTCGCCCGCGCTCATGACCGGGTGGCGAGCTTCCGCAAGCCGATCATCGCGGCGGTGTCGGGCTATGCCCTGGGCGGCGGTTGCGAGCTGGCCATGCTGTGCGACTTCATTATCGCCTCGGACACGGCCAAGTTCGGGCAACCCGAGATCAACCTGGGCGTGGCGCCCGGCATCGGCGGCTCTCAGCGCCTGACCCGCGCCGTGGGCAAGGCCAAGGCGATGGACATGTGCCTGACCGGCCGGATGATGGACGCGGCCGAGGCCGAGCGTTCGGGCCTGGTTTCGCGCGTTGTGGCGGCCGACGCCCTGCTGGACGAGGCGCGCGCGGCCGCCGCCAAGATCGCCGGCCAGTCGATCCTGGCCGTCATGGCCAATAAGGAGCTGGTCAACGCCGCCTTCGAGACGACCCTGGCGCAAGGGGTGGTGTTCGAGCGCCGCCTGTTCCACTCCCTGTTCGCCTTCGACGATCAAAAGGAAGGCATGGCCGCCTTCGTCGAGAAGCGCAAACCCGCCTTCACCGGCCGCTGAATCCATGTCGGGGCCGGATGATATGGGGCGCAAACCCCGGCCCCGACTCAATTCCAGCGGGATCGCGTTGACCGTCCGAGGGCTTTCCGCTATAGCCGCCCGCTCTTGAGATTTTCTCGCCGTGGACGTGTGGTTTACGGCGTTTTCGTTCGAAGGTTTTTACCCGATGGCCAACAATGCAGGCGCCCGCAAGGCGATCCGCAAGATCGAAGCGCGGACCGAAGTGAACAAGGCCCGCCGTACCCGCGTCCGTACCTACCTGCGCAAGTTCCAGGAAGCCGTCACGGGCGGCGACGTGGAAAGCGCCAAGGCCGCCTTCATCACCGCCCAGTCGGAACTGATGCGCGCCGTGTCCAAGGGCGTCGTTCACAAGAACACCGGCTCGCGCAAGGTCAGCCGTCTGGCCGCCCAGCTGAAGAAGCTGTCGGCCGCCTGATTTCGCACGGCGCTCGGACGGGTCTTCACGGCTTCGTCAAACGGCGCAATGTGACGGCTACGGAGGGCCTGTAACGGGCGTTTCGTAAAAGAATGCAAGAAATTCAACGGCGAGGAAGCGCAAGCTCCCTCGCCGTCTTGCTGTCTGCTCCTAAGTCACGCTTACGGATTCTGGTTCTCGATTGAGGCGAAATCGCCATTTTCCCAAGCCCTGCCGAGGTTTGCTGGAGTCAATCAATTTAAGTGCGAATCTCGACTCGAATCAGCGTTGATCTCCGCCGCGCCGGGGGTAAGTTGAAGGGGTAACGCACTTCCGTCCTTTCTGGATGAAGACGAGGGAAATCAATGGTTTCCCTTGGTGCGAGATGTCTGTCTGTGAGTACGACCCCGCTTGCGAAGCCCGGCTTCGCGAGGCGAGAGAAGTCGTCCCTGGATATGGCCTCTCGAAGGGCGTTCGTCGGTGATAACTCTTGTGGCGGGTGTTCTGAATGATCGGGGGCGCGGTAATGGCGGGAATGACGGATCCCAACCGTATCTGGACCGAGGCGGCGGACCGCCTGAAGGCTGAGATCGGGGATGGTCCCTTCAGCTCCTATATCGCGCCTTCCGCCGTGCGCGTGGATTCCCAGGGCAATCTGATCCTGGTCACCCCGACGGCCTATGCCCGCGACTGGGTGCGCAAGAACGCCCTGCGTCGCATGAACGAGCTGTGGCTGGGTCTGGACGGTCTGTCGCGTCGCCTGGAGGTGCGCTGCCGCGCCGAGATGGGTTCGGCGCCGCCGTCCGGTCTGCGCGACGCCCCGCGCCTGGCCTCGATCAGCCCCGCCCCGGCCGCTCCTGCCGCTTCCGCGCCCGCCTTCGCCGCAGCGACCGACGGCGCCCGCGCCGTGCGCGCCGCCGGCCTGCAGGAGCGCCTGACCTTCGACAGCTTCGTCGAGGGCCACGGCAACGCCTTCGCCCTGGCCATCGCCAAGCAGGTGGCGACCTGGGCTGACGGCCACTTCAACCCCGTCTTCTTCTGCGGCCCCTACGGCTACGGCAAGACGCACCTGCTGAACGCCATCGCCTGGGAGGCTCAGCGCCTGCGCCCGGACGCCAAGGTGGTCTATCTGACCGCCGAGCGTTTCCTTTCGACCTTCGTGCGCGCCATGCAGGACCGCTCGACCGCCGCCTTCAAGGAAAGCCTGCGTTCGGCCGACATGCTGCTGCTGGACGACGTCCAGTTCGTCGGCGGCAAGACCTCGACCCAGGAAGAGCTGCTGAACACCCTCACGGCCCTGATCGAGGACGGCAAGCGCATCGTCCTGTCGGCCGACCGCGCGCCGATGGCCCTGACCGACGTCGAGCCGCGCCTGCGCAGCCACCTGGCGGCGGGCCTGACCTGCCCGGTCGAGGCGGCGGACCGCGATCTCAAGGTCGCCGTGGCCCAGTCGCGCCTGAACGCCCTGGCCCAGCTGGGCGTCGTCTCGGGCGAGGCGCGCGCGGACGTGCTGGAGCATCTGATCGACCGCACCCCCGGCTCTATGCGTGAGCTGGAAGGCGCCGTGAACACCCTGGCCGCCGTCGCCGGAAGCCGCCTGTCGGCCCTGACGGTGGATGAGGTCCAGACCCTGCTGGGCGCCGCCCTGCGCACGGGGCCGGAGCGCCGCATCACCGTGGACGAGATCCAGAAGACGGTGGCCGAGCACTTCAACCTGAAGCAGGCCGACCTGCTGAGCGAGCGCCGCACCCGCGCCATCGCCCGCCCGCGTCAGGTCGCCATGTACCTGTGCAAGCAGCACACGACCCGCTCCTATCCCGACATCGGCCGTCGCTTCGGCGGGCGCGACCACACCACCGTCCTGCACGGGGTCCGCAAGATCGAAGAGCTGATACCCAAGGACGACCAGATCGCCCGCGACGTCGAGGCCCTGACGCGCAAACTGCGCGGGTAACAAGGAAAAATGGCGCGTAAACTGCGCGGCTAAGCGCCTCTCCCCGCTCATCCCGGCGAAGGCCGGGATCCAGATGCAAACCTGGCGGTTGGTTAGAAAGGCCCACCGGAGCCGCAACGGCAGATGGCGAGCCTTACAATCTGGGTCCCGGCCTTCGCCGGGATGAGCGGGGAGAGGCGCTTAGCCGCGCAGTTTACGCG
>NZ_FUIE01000035.1 GCF_900163625.1 Brevundimonas diminuta 3F5N | reverse complement strand
AGGCGGCGGCTTTGCCGCCGGGCGCTATCGCTCGCCGCGCGGCGGCTCGCTGCTTCAGCGCCGATCACGAGCGCACGCTTGGGAACCCCGCGGTTCAGTCGACGCTTAAACGCCTCACGTCCTCAAGCAGCGAGCCGCCGCGCGGCGAGCGCTAGGACACTAAACAATGAACACCGCTTCATCGGAGCGCCGGAATATGGTCAGGCTGGCGTCATCAGCCTGCCGGATGAAGCCCTCACCCTCATCGGGTCGAAAACCGTTCAGAACGGGAGAAGAAAAGACATGAGCATTTCCCGCCGCGCCTTCGGCCTCGGCTCCGCCGCCCTGGTCGCGCTCGCCGCCGCCCCCGCCGCCGTCCTGGCGCAAGCCGGGCTGTCGGCCGACGATCAGGCCGTGCTGCGTCAGGCCCAGACCTATCTGACCGCCATGACCACGGCCCAGGGGACCTTCGTCGAGACCGGGCCGAACAATCAGCGCCGCGCCGGCCGCTATTATCTGCAACGCCCCGGCAAGATGCGGTTCGAATACACCGAGCCGGAAGGCCTGCTGGTCGTCGCCGACGGCAACAACGTCAGCCGTTGGGATCCGCGCCTGAACGTCTTCCGCCAGGCGCCGCTGGGCCAGACGCCGCTGTCCACCTTCCTGGCGCGCGAGGTCCGGCTGGATCAGGGCGTGAAGATCGACCGGATCACGCGCATGGACTCCGGCGCCTTCGCCATCACGGCCCGCGACGCGCGCCGTCCCAATGAAGGCTCGGTCATCCTGGCCTTCGCCGGTTCGCCCGTGCGCCTGCAGGAATGGACGATCACCGACGCACAAGGGTCGCGCACCCGCGTGCAGCTGACCACGCTGCAACCGGCGCCGGGTCTGGCCGCCAGCCTGTTCCAGCTGCGCGACCCGACCCGTCGCAACCGCCGCAACTGATCCGTCGCCAGAAAAGAAGCAGGGCGAATTTGTGACAGTTTGACCTTTTTCGCCAGGCGTGACACTTTGGGCACAGGACGGCGGCGGCCGTCCCGCCCGCCACGGATTCATCCCCGCCTGGCGGCGAGAGAGACGAACTTCATGCGCCCGGACCTGGCTCCGGGCGCTTTTTTAATGCGCGAGACGACCGGCTTAGACCCCGCCCCGTCAAGCTGCTAAGGCCCGTCGCATGAGCCTTCGCATCGTCACCTGGAACATCAACTCGGTCCGCCTGCGCATTGATCAGGTCGCCCGTTTCGTCGCCGAACACGCCCCGGACGTCCTGTGCCTGCAGGAGATCAAATGCACCGAGGACCAGTTCCCGCGTCAGGCCTTCATCGACATGGGCCTGCCCTACCTGCGGATCGGCGGCCAGAAGGGCTGGCACGGGGTGGCCATCGCCAGCCGCCTGCCCATCGTCGACAGCCCCAAGCTGGACGTCTGCCGCGAAGGCCACGCCCGCTGCGTCTCGGCCGTGGTCGAGGGCGTCGAGGTGCAGAACTTCTACATCCCGGCGGGCGGCGACCTGCCGGACCGGGCGCTGAACCCCAAGTTCGACCACAAGATGGACTTCTATGAACGGCTGACCGCCGAGATGAAGACCCGCGACCGCCAGCGGCCCCTGGTCCTGGCCGGCGACTTCAACATCGCGCCGGGCGAGAACGACGTCTGGAACCACCGCTTCATGTCCAAGGTGGTCAGCCACACCCCCGGCGAGGTCGAGACCCTGTACCGACTTCAGGACGCCGGCAGCTTCACCGACGTGCTGCGCGACCAGATCCCCGATCCGGTCAAGCTGGCCAGCTGGTGGAGCTATCGCGCCAAGGATTTCCGCAAGTCGAACCGGGGCCTGCGGCTGGACCATCTGTGGACCTCGCCCGGCCTGACGCCCGCCGTGGTCAAGGGCAGCGCCCGCATCCTGGACACGGTGCGTGAGTGGGAACGGCCCAGCGACCATGCGCCGGTCGTGATGGACCTGGACGTCTGAGCCCGCCTCAGAAGGGGAAGAAGATCGGGATGGCGACCATGGCCGCCGCCCAGGTGATCAGGTTCAGCGGCGTGCCGACGCGGACGAAGTCCATGTAGCTGTAACCGCCCATCTGATAGACGAGGACGTTGGTCTGATAGCCGAAGGGGGTGGCGAAGGCGGCCGAGGCGGCCATCATCACCGCGACCAGGAAGGGGCGTGGATCAACCCCCAGACTCTCGGCCAGGGCGACAGCGATCGGCGTCACCAGCACCGCCACCGTGGCGTTGGACAGAAGCTCGGTCGCGAACAGGGTCACGCCGTAGAGCACGATCAGCGCGCCCAGAGGCCCGAACGGACGGATCACCTCGATCAGCAGACCCGCGCCTTGCGCCGCCAGCCCCGTCACTTCGATGGCGGTGCCGACCACCACCATGCCGGCGATCAACAGCAGGATGTCCGGCTTGAGACCCGAATAGGCCTCTTCCGGCGTCAGCACGCCCAGCAGGATCAGGGCCACCGCCCCAGCGAAGGCCGCGGCCGCGATGGGCGCGATCCCCAGGCCCGCCGCCGCCACCACCATCACGAACACCGCCAGGGCGATCAACGCCCGCTTCCACTGCAAGGGCCGGTCGGCCGAGGCGTAGAGGTCGACGTCGCCCAGATGCGCGTCCCCGGTGCCGTCGCGCTGGCTGCGGCTTTCGCCCAGGCGGGTCAGGGACGACAGTGAGAAGGGCAGGCGCCATCGGCCTTGGCGCGACGCCTTTTCGGCCTGGACTTCCGCCTCGCGCCGTTCGCGTTCGGCCTCGGCCTCCTCCTCGGCGGTCGCCGTGCGTCCCAGTTGGCGCGCGCCGAAGAAATAGAGCCACAGTCCGCCGACCAGGGCGATGACCAGGCCCACCGGCGTGATCTCGAACAGGCTGAAGACCGGCTGGCCCGCGTTGCGCGCCATGTCGTTGACCAGCAGATTGGTCGAAGTGCCGATCAGGGTCAGCAGGCCCCCCAGGACCGTCACATGGCTGAGCGGCATCAGAAACCGTTTGGGCGACAGCTTCAGCGACTTGGCCATGTCGCGCACGACCGGCGCGGCCAGGACCACCACCGGCGTATTGTTCAGAAAGCCGCCGACCGAGCCGCACAGGCCGATCACCACCCAGATGCCCGTCGCGCCGAACCGCTGGCACAGCGCCGTCGCCTTGCGGATCATCAGGCCCAGCAGACCCGACAGCTCAATGGCGTAGGCGATGACGAACAGGCCGGCCAGGGCGATGACCGCCGGGCTGGCGAAGGCGCTCTGCACCTCGACCGGGCGCACCACGCCGAACAGCAGCAGGGCCGCCGCGCCGCTGAGCGCAACCACGTCCGAGCGCATCCGACCGTGGATCATCACGCCGACCACGGCGATCAGAACGATAAGCGCGATGATCTGGTCCAGCGTCACCCGCGCAAGAACCCCTTTATCAGCCATCGCCGCGACCACGATCACGGGTCGGGGCGCCAATCAGCGTTTCCCGTGTTAGGCTGGTTCCATGTCGATCACAACGACCCGTCTCGCCGCGCCGCTCGCCCTGGCGGCGGCCCTGCCGCTTCTGACCTGGTGCCAACGACCGCCGGAACCGGCCGCGCCCGCGGAACCGGCCCCGCCGCCGACGGTCGTGCTGGATTCCACGCTGAACCGCGCCGCCCTGCTGGCCGCGCTGACCGAAGCGGGGACGGCCCTGGCCGACGGCCAGACCCGCGACGCGGCCCTGACCGGCCGCACGGTGTCGGTGCGCCTGCCTTTCGGCTGCGGCGGCGCAGCGACCGTCGCCGGCGAGGCCGGCGGCCTGCCCCGCCTCGTCCGCAATGCGGACGGAAGCCTGACCCTGACGGTCACGCCGGAAGATCTGGTCGCGTCGGCCCTGGTCCCCGCGACCCGCGAGGGGGCGGTCGACAAGTGGGAGGCGGTCGAAGGCTTCTGGATCGCAAGACCATGGAGCGGCCTGGACGCCTGTCCGGCGTCAACGGCCCCGGCCGCCCCTGCCCCTCCAACGGCTCAGGCGTCAGACAAGACAGCCGCCGAGGACAAGACCGTTGAGGCTAAAGCCGTTGAGGACGTCGTGACTCCGCCGCTCGTCCAACCCGAGCGCAGCGCTGGGCTGGCCGCCGTGTTCGAAGCGGGCGGATCGCGCCTGGGCCGTCGTCAGGGCCAGGCCTATGTCCATGTCATTCGAGGAGAAAAGGGCGTCGCTCCGACGCCGGCGCCGCGCGGCTATGCGCTGCGGCTGGAAGGACGGCTGACCGCCTTCGCGGACGGCAAGGCCGTCCATTGCGTCCAGAAGGACGCCGAAAGCCGTCCGGTCTGCATCGCCGCCCTGCGGCTCGACCGGCTGGCCTTCGAGGATGGGGCCACGGGCGCCCTTCTCAGCGAATGGCGCCCGCGTTGACTTAAGCTCAGGCTGCGCCCAGCAGCTTGGCGCCGGCCAGCACGCCCAGCAGGATCAGGGTGACGCTGCCGGTGAAGACGACGATGCCTTCGAACGAGAAGCTCGAAGCGCGGGGATGCACGAGTTTCATGACTTGGTTCCTTTCGGCGGGGGAGTTCCGAACGGTCTCAAGATAGGCGGCGCTGCTGTGGGGGACAAACCACGGTTAGGCCGTCTCAAGTGATCTCAGGTCACTCGAACCTTATCTGTGTCCTCATCCAGCCGCGATTCAGCCACGATCCAGTTGAGGAAGCGCCGCAGCTTGGGTTCATCCGCCCGTTCCGGCAGGACCACCGCCCAATAGGCCAGGTCGTTGGTCAGGGCGTGATCGACCGGCTGGATCAGCCGCCCCTCGCGCAGGTCGTCTGCCGCCAAAGGCGCCGATGTCAGGGCCACGCCGCGCCCCGACAGGGCCGCCTCCAGCGCCAGGTGGCTGTGGCTGAAATGGGGGCCGCGCAGGTTCTGAACCCGAGGATCATCGACGCCGGCGCTTTCGAACCAGGCCTTCCAGCCCATGCGGTCGGCGTAGGGCATGTCGTGCCAGGTCTCGTGGATCAGCACCACGTCCAGCAGGTCGGACGGCTGGCTCAACCGCCGCGCGGCGGCGAAGGACGGGGCGCAGACCGGGATCAGCCGCTCATTGACCAGCCGCCGCGCCACCTGGCCCGGATAGGGGCCTTCGCCATAGCGCAGGGCCACGTCGGCCTCGCCGTTCGACAGGTCGGCGATGCGGTCCTCGGCGAAGACGATCAGATCGAGATCCGGGTTTTCCTCGCTGAACCGATGCAGGCGCGGCGACAGCCATTTGCTGGCCAGAGACGGCAGAGCGGTGATGCGCAGCTGGCGCGAGCGGCCGGGCCGCACGGCCTCCAGCGCGCTTTCCAGCCGCTCGAAGGCGTCGGCCACGCCCTGGGCCAGACGCTTGCCGTCGGCGGTCAGGCGCACCGAACGGTTGAAGCGATCGAACAGGCGCAGACCCAGGCGCATCTCCAGCGCCTTCACATGGCGGCTGACGGCGCCGGGGGTGACGCCCAGCTCCTCGGCCGCCTCGCGGAAACTGCCGAGGCGGGCGGCTGCATCGAACGCCCGAAGCGCCACCAGCGGCGGGGTCGGGCGACGCTCGCTCATCTGAGGGTCAGGGCTGGAGGCGGTAGCCGCCGGCGTCGGTCAGCAGCAGGCGGGCCTGGCCCGGCTCGACCTCGATCTTCTGACGCAGGCGATAGATGTGGGTTTCCAGGGTGTGGGTGGTGACCCCGGCGTTATAGCCCCAGACCTCGGTCAGCAGCTCTTCGCGCGACACCGGCTTGGCCCCGGCGCGATAGAGGTACTTGAGGATGTTGGTTTCTTTTTCTGTCAGCCGGACCTTCTTGCCCTTGTCATCGACCATCAGCTTGGAGGCCGGACGAAACTCATAGGGGCCGACCTGGAAGACAGCGTCCTCGGACTGTTCGTGGCTGCGCAGGTGGGCGCGGATGCGCGCCAGCAGGACCGCGAAGCGGAAGGGCTTGGTGACATAGTCGTTGGCGCCGGAGTCGAGGCCGAGGATGGCGTCCGAATCCGACGACTGCGCCGTCAGCATGATGACCGGAGTGGACACGCCCGCCTTGCGGATCAGGCGACAGGCCTCGCGGCCGTCCATGTCGGGCAGGTCGACGTCCAGCAGGATCAGGTCAGCCCGCGCCTCCTTGGCCTGGCGCACGCCGTCGGTCGCCGTCGCGGCCTGGGCCGGGCGGAATTCCTCGTGAAGCGCCAACTGCTCGGCCAAGGCCTCGCGCAGGTCGTTGTCGTCATCGATGATCAGAATGGTCTTGGGCGTGCGCATGGTCTCTTTAGAATGGCGAGGCTTGGGCCGAACGCCAAGGGCGCCAAACGCGATATTGCGTCCTAAGAGGCCGCAGGGACCATATTTCGTTCCCCGAACAGGGCCGAACCGACCCGAACATGGGTCGCGCCCGCCTGAATCGCCGTCAGATAGTCGCCGCTCATGCCCATCGACAGGACGCTCAAGCCGTTGCGAGCGGCGATCGCGGCCAGAACGGCGAAGTGCGGCGCCGGGTCTTCATCGGCCGGAGGAATGCACATCAGCCCCTCCACCGTCAGGCCATGAACGTCGCGCGCGGCGGCGATCAGGGCGTCGGCGTCTTCCGGTAGCACCCCCGCCTTCTGCGGTTCGGCGCCGGAGTTGACCTGAACCAGCACGCGGGGATGTCGGCCTGTCTTGTGCGCGGCGGCGGCCAGGGCGGCGGCGAGGCGTTCGCGATCCAGCGTCTCGATGACGTCAAACAATTCGACCGCGTCTTGCGCCTTATTGGTCTGCAAGGGGCCGATCAGGTGCAGCTCCAGGTCCGGCAGGGCGGCGCGACGCTCGTCCCAGTGAGCCTTGGCCTCCTGCACCCGGTTCTCGCCGAACACGCGCTGGCCGGTCGCCAGAGCGGCGTCGAGGGCGGCGTCGCCCTGCGTCTTGGACACCGCCGTCAGCACCACAGAGGCGGGGTCGCGCCCCGCCGCCAGGACCGCGTCATGGATACGGCGGCGCACCTCGGCGAAGCGGTCGGCGATGGACGAAACGGCGAAAGCGGGCGTAGTGGCGGTCATGACCCTGTCCGAACTCATGGCCGAGGACGCGCGCACCCTGTGGGCGGCGGCTCAGGCCCTGTCGCAGTCTGTAGCCCTCGCGGCGGCGCCTGTCAGCCCGCGCCCCCTACCGCCCCTGCTGTTCTTCACCGACCCCGAGCGCACGCCCCGCCCCTGGGAGACGGCGGCGCGCCTGCCGGCGGGCGCGGGGGTCGTATACCGCGCCTTCGGCGCCGCCGACGCCGTCGAGACCGGGCTTCGTCTTCGCGAGGCGACGCGGGCGGCGGGCGTGCTTCTGCTGGTCGGACTCGACGCCGCCCTGGCCGAGCGGGTGGAGGCTGACGGCGTGCACCTGCCCGAGCGCGCCCTGTCCTCGGCCTACGCCCTGTCGGGACGGCGACCGGATTGGCTGCTGACCGGCGCGGCGCATTCGGAAGCGGCCGTGCGCGGCGCGCGCGACCTGCACGCCCTGGTGCTGTCGCCCGTCTTTCCCGCCGGCGGCGCTTCAGCGGCCAAGCCCGCGCTGGGGGTGGAGCGGTTCTCGGAGCTGGCGGCCCTGGCCCCCTGTCCGGCCTACGCCCTGGGCGGGATCACGGCGCGCAACGCCCAAGCCCTCAGCGAATCAGGCGCGTGCGGATTGGCGGGCGTGGAGGCGATCCAGACAGCGTTCGTCTCTCGCTGAGAGAGGCGCTCAGGATCAGAACTTGAAGATGGTCTCGAGGCGCACGCGCGGAGCGGCGCGGCGATCAGCAGCGCTTTCGGGCGCGCGAGCCGGGTCGACTTCCGGAGAGGCCAGGTTGGCGGCGGCGCCGACGCGCAGGCGCGGGCTGAGGCGGTAATAGGCCCCGGCCTCGACGTCGCCCCAGTCGGCTTCGCGGCCGACGGGCTGGTTCAGGTTGAAGTTCAGGCCCCAACGGCCGTTCTCGTTCCAGCGCAGGCCGCGGCGCTGGGCGGCGGTCGGCGTGCTGGGCGACTGGGCGGCGATGTCGGTCAGGCTGACGGCAGGGGCGCGACCGCGCGTCTGCGCAGCGGCGTCGGTCGTCACCCCGGCCAAGGCCAGGGCGCCCACGCTTGCAGCGATGACGGCGACGAAACGCATTTCACCCACCCTATAGACCGCTCGTTTTCTGCGGCGATCCTTGTTGACGACCTCAGAACGCGCCTGAACGAGCCGCGTCCGATCTGGGGATAAGATATGGACTGCATTCCTACGGTCAACGGAACGTGGCCCTATGGCATAGGTTCCAGGCGACTCCGGCGCGGGCTGTGGCGCCCTTGTCACGCAGAAGGGCCGGACCAAGGCCTCTATCGGTCGAGTCTGATGCCAGATCGCCTTGTCATCGCCCCTTTTCGCCGTGTTATAGAGCGTTGCTGACGCGAGCGTGCGTGGGCGTCGCCAGGCGACGCTCCCTCATGCGCCGTCAAACCCTTTCACGGAGATCACGGAATGGCTCTTGTTCGCGGCGCTGCGGTCGCCCTGATCGCCTCGGGCCTGCTGCTCGGGGGCTGCTCCAGCCTGCCCCTCATCGGCGGCGGCTCTAAGGCCAAGGCGCCCACCATGGAGGCCCAGCTGGGCATCGGCGTGAACGCCTATCTGTGGCGCGCCACCCTGGACACCCTGTCCTTCATGCCGCTGACCAGCGCCGATCCGTGGGGCGGCGTGGTCAACTATGACTGGTACGTCAATCCGCAGGCGCCGAACGAGCGCTTCAAGGCGACCGTCTTCATCCTGGATCGCCGCCTGCGCGCCGACGCCCTGAACGTCGCCGTGACCAAGGAAGTCAAGGACGCCGCCGGCGCCTGGGTCTCGGCCCCAGTCGCGGCCCAGACCGAAACCGATCTGGAGAACGCCATCCTGACCAAGGCGCGCCAGCTCAACCTCGCCAACGCGGCCCGTCGCTAAGACCGGCCGCCCCTCACCTTTCGTCTTCAACGCGTCCTCAGGCCCGCCTCAAGCTTCGCGCCTGAGGCGCCGCCTCAGGATACGCCGTGGCCCGTTACGAGCCTAAGACCGCCGAACCCCGCCAGCAGGCCCGATGGGCCGCGGCCGACGCCTTTTCGGTGTCCAACGCCGACACCGGCCGTCCGAAATACTATGTCCTGGAGATGTTCCCCTATCCGTCGGGCAACATCCACATGGGCCACGCCCGCAACTATGTGATGGGCGACGTGGTGGCGCGCCACAAGCGGGCGCAAGGCTTCGACGTCCTGCACCCGATGGGCTGGGACGCCTTCGGCATGCCGGCCGAGAACGCGGCCATGGAGCGCGGCGTCCATCCCGGCGACTGGACCTGGTCCAACATCGCGACGATGCGCGACCAGCTGAAGCTGCTGGGTCTGTCGCTGGACTGGAGCCGCGAGTTCGCCACCTGCGATCCCGAATACTATGGCAAGCAGCAGGAATGGTTCCTGGAGCTGTTCAAGCGCGGTCTGGTCTATCGCAAGGACGGCGTGGTCAATTGGGATCCCGTCGACAACACCGTCCTGGCCAATGAGCAGGTCATCGACGGGCGCGGCTGGCGCTCGGGCGCCGTGGTCGAGAAGCGCAAGCTGAACCAGTGGTTCCTGCGCATTACTCAGTATGCGGATGATTTGATTGACGGCCTGGCCGAGCTGGAAGGCCGCTGGCCCGAGAAGGTCCGCCTGATGCAGGAAAACTGGATCGGCCGGTCCAAGGGTCTGCAGATGAAGTGGGCCTGGGCGGGCGCCGCCCCAGCTGGTTTCGACGATGGGCTGGAGATCTACACCACCCGCCCGGACACCCTGTTCGGCGCCAGCTTCATGGGTCTGGCCCCCGATCATCCGATCTCGAAGCAACTGGCCGAGGCCGACCCCAAGGTCGCCGCCTTCGTCGCCGAATGCCGCAAGGGCGGCGCCAGCCAGGCCGACATCGAACAGGCCGAGAAGATCGGCTGGGACACGGGGCTGAAGGTCATCCATCCTTTCACCGGCGCCGAAGTCTCGGTCTGGATCGCCAACTTCATCCTGTCCGACTACGGCACGGGCGCCATCTTCGCCTGCCCGGCGCATGACCAGCGCGACCTGGACTTCGCCCGCAAATACGACCTGCCGGTGATCCCGGTCGTCCGCCCCGAGGGCGCGGGCGACGACTTCGCCGTGGCGGACGAGGCCTATACCGGCCCCGGCTCCATCTTCCATTCTGACTTCCTGAACGGTCTGGATATCGAGGCCGCCAAGGCCGAGGCGATCCGCCGCATCGAGGCCGCCGGAACGGGCGAAGGCGCGACCATCTATCGCCTGCGCGACTGGGGCGTCAGCCGCCAGCGTTACTGGGGCTGCCCCATCCCGGTCATTCACTGCGAGGCCTGCGGCGTCGTGCCGGTGCCGGCCGACCAGCTGCCGGTTGAACTGCCCAAGGACGTCACCTTCGACGTGCCGGGCAACCCGTTGGACCGCCATCCGACGTGGAAGCACATCAACTGCCCATCGTGCGGCGCCGCCGCCCGGCGCGAGACGGACACGCTGGACACCTTCGTCGACAGCTCCTGGTATTTCGCCCGCTTCGCCGATCCCAAGGCGGCCGAGCCGATCAACAAGGCCGCCGCCGCCAAATGGCTGCCGGTGGACCAATACATCGGCGGCGTCGAGCACGCGGTCCTGCACCTGCTCTACGCCCGCTTCATCACCCGCGCCCTGTCGGACGCCGGTCTGATGGACGTGAAGGAGCCGTTCGCCGGGCTGTTCACCCAAGGCATGGTGATCCACGAAACCTATTTCGACGGCCATGAAGACAGCGGCAAGCCGCGCTGGGTCGAGCCGTCCGACGTGCGCATCGAGACCGTGGACGGAAAGCGCGTCGCCACCCGCCTGTCGACCGGCGCTCCGGTGACGATCGGCGACATCGAAAAGATGTCGAAGTCGAAGAAGAACGTGGTCGCGCCGCAGGACATCATCACCGCCTATGGCGTGGACGCCGGGCGTCTGTTCATCCTGTCCGACAGCCCGCCTGAACGCGACATCCAGTGGTCGACCGGCGGGGTCGAAGGCGCCGCCCGCTTCGTCCAGCGCGTCTGGGGCGAGTACGCCGCCTTCGACGCCGCCGCGCCCGCAAACGCCGATGTTGACGCCAGCCTGATCCGCGAGACGCACAAGGCCATCAAGGCCGTCAGCGAGGGCGTCGAGCATTTCCGCTTCAACTCGGCGGTGGCCAAGCTCTACGCCTTCCTGGCGACCATCCGCCAGCACGACAAGGCGGGCTCCGAGGCGAAGAAGACCGCCCTGTCGACCCTGGCGCGACTGATGGCGCCCTTCACCCCCCACCTGGCCGAGGAAGCCTGGACCCAGCTGGGCGAGGCCGGAATGGTTCTGGACGCGCCGTGGCCCATCTATGACCCGGCCCTGGCCGCCGATGATCAGGTCACTCTGCCCGTTCAGATCGGCGGCAAGCGTCGTGGCGAAGTCGTCCTGCCGCGCGGATCGGACAATGCGACGGTCGAAGCCGCCGCTCTCGCCAATCCGACGGTTCAGGCCTACCTTGCCGCCAACAACCTCAGCGTCCGCAAGGTGATCGTGGTGCCCGATCGTATCGTCAATCTGGTGGCCGGCTGATGCGTCGGCTGGCCCTGTTCGGCGTCCTGGCGGGCGCAAGCCTGCTGTCCGCCTGCGGCTTCACGCCCATGTACGGCGAGACCGGCGTCAGCGGCGGCCTGTCGCGCATCGCCGTGAGCACCCCGGACGACCGCCTGGGCTATCGCCTGCGCGAACAGTTGGAGGACGCCTTCGGCCGCGACGGCGCCCAGGCGCCCCTCTATCGCCTGACGACCGAGGTCGAGCAGAGCCGCCGCCCCCTGGGCCGCCGCATCGACGACACGGCCAGCCGCTATGAGCTGACGGTCAAGGCCGCCTGGGCTCTGACCCCCGCGGCGGGCGGAGAGACAATCAAAGGCGTTCAGACCACGACCGTCACCTACGCCGCCGCGGACCAGCCCTACGCCGCCATCGCCGCCCAGCAGGACGGCGAGGACCGGGCCGCCGCCGACCTGGCCCGCCTGATCCGCCTGGACATGATGCGCGTCCTGGCCGCGCGCTGAAGGTCTTCGCATGATCCTGTCCAAGCGGCCCGACGTCGACCGCTTCCTGAAGGCGCCGGACACCAGCGTCCGCGCCGCCGTCATCCACGGCAAGGACCGCTCGGGCGTGACCGAGCGCGCCCTGATGCTGTGCAAGACGATCACGCCGGATCTGAACGACCCCTTCAACGTCACCCTGCTGACCGAAGCCGACATCGACGGCGACGCCGTGCGCCTGGAAGAGGCGCTGACGGCGCTCAGCATGATCGGCGGGCGGCGCCTGGTGCGCATCCGAATGTCGGACGGCAAGGCAGGCGTGGACAAGGCCGTGGCCGCCGCCCTGACCGCCCACGCCGAGGGCGCTTATAACCCCGACGCCATGCTGGTGATCGAGGCCGGGGCGCTGGGCCGCGAATCCGCCCTGCGCAAGGCCGCCGAAAAGGCCCAGGGCGCGGTCGCCATCGCCTGTTATGAGGATGAGGTCGGCGACGTCGCCCGCATGACGCGTGAGGCCCTGGGGGCCGACAAGGTGGGCCTGTCTTCCGACGCCCTGGATCGCTTCGTCGCCCGCCTGCCTCGCGAACGCGGCCTGATGCGCCAGGAAATCGAGCGGCTCATCCTCTACATCGGCCCCGGATCCGGCCGCACCATCGATGTGGAAGAGCTGGACGCCCACCTGGGGGTCGAGCCCGACGCCTCCCTGTCCGACGCCGCCCTACAGGCCTTCGGCGGCCGCCCCGGCCCCGCCCAGGCGGGCCTACGCCGCGCCCTGGCCGAGGGCGAAAGCGCCGTCATGGCCGTGCGCATGGCCTCACTTCACCTCGGAAAACTTCGCCGGATCAATATCTTGCAGGCCAATGGCGCGGGCGCCAAGGAGGCCGCCAAGGCCGCCGGCGTCTTCTGGAAACAGGAAGCGGAAATGCTGCGCCAATCGCGCGCCTGGCGGCTCGAACTGCTCGACGAGGTGCAGGACAGCATCAACACCGCCGATGTCATGACCAAGACCACAGGCATGCCCGAGGCCCTGATCACCGAACGCCTGCTGCTGGAAATCGCCGCCCGCGCCAAGCGCATGGGGCTTTAGGCTTTGCCCTACCGCGCTGACGCGCTGCTTGAGGGCTTTAAGCTTCACCCTAACGCGCTAACGCGCTGCTTGAGGGCTTTGTAGAGCACCTCCCCACGACGAGGGGAGGCAAAGCTCAGCCGCGCTTCGACGCGCGCCGGAAAGCCGGTTTGTTCAACGCCACAGACTGGCGCTGCATGGATTTCTCGGACGCGACGGCTCCAGCCGGGCCGCCAAAAGCGCCTGCATTCCGGCTCGCCGCCTGCTTCGCGGCCAAGGCCCGTTTCAACGCTTCAGCGGCGCTGATTTTCTCAGAGTTCTCAGTCATGGCGACACCCTAACATGGATAGCGCCGAAAAGAGCCTCAGCCGCGCATCAGGCGTCGGCACAGGTCGTCGAGCTGTTCCAGGGTGCCGTATTTGACGGTGATCTCGCCCTTGCCGCCCTTGTCGGCCAGAGAGACCTTGAGACCCAGGGCGTCGGACAGATCCTGTTCCAGGGCGGCGATGTCGGCCGCGCCTTCCCCGCTCAGGACCGGCCTAGCCTTGGGCGTTTTCGGCCCTTCCGCCGCGCGACGCGCCAGGGCCTCGGTCTGGCGAACGTTCAGCCCCTTGGCGATGACCTCGGCCGCGAGCGCCTCAGCATTCGGCGCCGTGATCAGGGCGCGGGCGTGGCCCGCCGACAGATCGCCCCGCACCACATGTTCGCGCACCGCCTCAGGCAGTTGCAGCAGGCGCAGGGTGTTGGCGACATGGCTGCGGCTCTTGCCCACCACGCCCGCCAGGGCGTCCTGGGTGCGGCCGAAGCGCTCCATCAGCACCGCATAAGCGTTGGCCTCTTCCATCGGGTTCAGGTCGGCGCGCTGGACGTTCTCGATGACGCCGACTTCCAGCACCTCGATGTCGTCCATCTCACGCACGACGATCGGCACCTGCGTCAGACGCGCGGCCTGAGCGGCGCGCCAACGACGCTCGCCGGCGATGATCTGCCACACGCCCTGCTCGCCCGGCTGGGAGCGGACCAGGATGGGCTGAAGCACGCCCTTGTCACGGATAGAGGCCGTCAGTTCGTCCAGATCCGTCTTGGTGAAGATCTTGCGCGGCTGGTCCGGGTTGGGTTTCAGCGCCTCGATCGGCGCCCGATGCACGCCGGCCGGCGCCGGGCCGGTCACGTCAACGGCGACGGGCTCCTGCGCGTTTTCACCCATGAGCGCCGAGAGACCCCGGCCCAGACCACGCTGACGTTCGGACAAGATATCGATTCCGTTATTGTTTATCGGAGCTGACCGCCGATCAGGCGGCCAGGGCCTGACGACGCTGGCGCTCGCGCGCCACCAATTCACGGGCCAGCTTCAGATAGGCCTGGCTACCCGCACACTTCAGATCATAGATGAGCGCCGGCTTGCCGAAGGACGGCGCCTCGGACACCCGCACGTTACGAGGAATGACACTGTCATAGACCTTGTCGCCGAAATGGGCGCGCACATCGGCCGCCACCTGGCCCGACAGGGCGTTGCGACGGTCGTACATGGTCAGCACCAGGCCCTGGATTTCCAGCGCCGGGTTCAGGCTCTGGCGCACCATGTCGATGGTCCGCATCAACTGCGTCAGACCTTCCAGGGCGAAGAACTCGCACTGAAGCGGCACCAGAACAGCGTCCGCCGCCGCCATGGCGTTCAGCGTCAGCAGGTTCAGCGAGGGCGGGCAATCGATCAGCACATAGTCATACCGGGAATGGCCGTTGCCCCCCTGTTTCGCCAGGGCGTCGCGCAGACGATAGGAACGACGATCCGCCTGGCTCAGCTCGATCTCGACGCCCGACATGTCGGCGTCGGCCGCGACGATGAACAGGCCCGGCACGGCGGTTTCAATGGCGGCCTCGTCCACCGGACGGCCGTCGACGATGACGTCGTAGATCGTCACGCGGCGTGTTTCACGTGGAACACCCAGCCCGGTGGAAGCATTCCCCTGCGGGTCCATGTCGACGATCAGCACCTTCTCGCCGATGGCCGCCAGGGCCGTGCCCAGGTTGATGGCGGTCGTGGTCTTGCCCACCCCGCCCTTCTGGTTAGAGACCGCCAAAACGCGGGGTTGCTTTACGGACTCAACGGACACGACGAAGACCCCCCAGTGAAACGATGCGGCCGCGCGGATCGCTGCGCGAGACCGTAAGCTCAGCTTCAAACTGCCAGACCCGACGGGCCTCTTTCAACTCAGCCTCGGCCTTCTCTCCCTTGAGGAACAGGCCTTTTGCACCGCGTTGGAAGTAGGGCTGTGCATAACCCAGCAGCTTCTCCATCGCCGCAACAGCGCGCGCGGTCACCACATCCACCTTGATCGCCTGCTCTTCCGCCCTGCCGTAGACCACGGTCGCAGGCAGTTCCAGCGCATCCACGATGGTTTGCAGAAAGCGGCACCGTTTGCCCAGGCTGTCGACCAGCCAGACATGTGCTCCCGGCCGTCCCTTCAGCAGGATGGCCAGCACCACGCCAGGGAAGCCCGCCCCTGCCCCCAGATCAGCCCAGGTCTTGGCTTCCGGCGCCAGACTCAGCAGCTGAGCGCTGTCCCAGGCGTGGCGGTTCCAGAAGTCGGGAATGGAATCCGGCCCCACCAGATTCATCACCTCATTGGCCTCGCTCAGCATACCGAGGAAGGTCTGCAGGTCTGCGATGTTGGCGTCGCTGGCGCCCGTCTGAGCGCGGAAGGTCTGGATGGCGTCGGACATCAGGCGACGACCGCCGCCAGATCGGCCTCTGCGTCCTTGACCCTCTTCACATGGGCCAGAAGCGCCGTCAGGGCGCCTGGCGTCATGCCTTCAATGCGGCCAGCCTGCCCCAGCGTCAGCGGCCGGATCATAGCCAGCTTCTCACGCACCTCGTTCGACAGGGCGCCGATGGCGGCGTAGTCGAGGTCGGCCGGCAGCGACAGCCCTTCTTCCCGCCTTAAGGCTTCCGCGTCCTGGGTCTGGCGATCCAGATAGCTGGCGTACACCGCATCGATCTCGACCTGATCCCGCACCGCAGACGACCAGTCCCCGATTTCAGGTCGAACAGCGACAAACTGATCCAGCGTCACATTCGGGAAGGCGAGAAGATCACGGATCGAACGCCGCTGGCCATCCGCGTTGACGGTGATGCCCAGAGCCCCCGCCTCCTTGGGCGTGAACTGCGTTTCACGTGAAACACGGTTCGCCCGGTCTAACTGGTCAGCCTTATCCAGCCATACTCGCGCGCGCTCCGAACCGACGATCCCCGCCTCAATGCCGATCGGCGTCAGGCGTTGATCGGCGTTATCCGCACGCAGCGTCAGCCGATACTCAGCCCGGCTTGTGAACATGCGATAGGGTTCGGTGACGCCGCGCGTCACCAGATCGTCGATCATGACGCCGATATAGGCCTGATCTCGGCCGAGGATCAGCGGATCAGAACCGGCGGCGGCGCGGGCGGCGTTCAGGCCTGCGATCAGGCCTTGCGCCCCCGCCTCCTCATAGCCGGTCGTGCCGTTGATCTGACCCGCAAGGTAGAGACCCGGACGTTTCTTGACTTCCAGCGCCGGCGTCAGTTCGCGCGGATCGACATAGTCGTATTCGATGGCGTAGCCGAAACGGAAGACCTCGACCTGCTCCAGGCCCGGCATCGTATGGAGGAAGGCCAACTGGGTCGTGTCCGACACCGAGGTCGAGATGCCGTTCGGATAGACGGTCGGATCATCCAGGCCTTCCGGCTCCAGGAAGACCTGGTGACTGGTCTTGTCCGCGAACCGGACCACCTTGTCCTCGATCGACGGACAGTAGCGCGGCCCGCGGCCCGACAGACGCCCGCCGTAGACAGCGCTTTCGCCGAGGTTGTCGGCGATGATGCGGTGCGTCTCTTCCGTCGTGTGGGTAACGCCGCAGGCGATCTGCGGCACCTCGATACGATCCGTCAGGAAGCTGAAGGGTACGGGCTGATCGTCCGCCGCCTGCATCTCCAGCCGGTTCCAGGCGATGGTGCGACCGTCCAGGCGCGCAGGCGTGCCCGTCTTCAGACGGCCCATCATCAGATCAGCGGAATGCAGGTCGCCGGCCAGACCAGTCGACGGATCCTCGCCATAACGTCCGGCCGGAATACGCAGGTCGCCGCGATGGATCACGCCGTTGAGGAAGGTGCCCGTCGTCAACACGACCGCGCCCGCACGGATCATCTCCCCTGCCCCGGTCTTGACGCCCGTGACCCGGTCGCCATTCAGGATCAACCCCTCGGCCGTGCCCGCCATCAGCGTCAGATTCGGATAGTCCGCCAGCTCGGCCTGCATGGCCTCGCGATAGAGGCGACGGTCGATCTGGCTGCGAGGCCCGCGCACGGCGGCGCCTTTCGAGCGGTTCAACAGGCGGAACTGGATGCCCGACACATCGGCCAGGCGGCCCATGACGCCGTCCAGGGCGTCGATCTCGCGCACCAGGTGGCCCTTGCCCAAGCCGCCGATGGCCGGGTTGCAGCTCATCTCGCCGATGGTTTCCAGCTTCTGGGTCAAAAGCAGGGTGCGTGCTCCGGCGCGGGCAGCCGCCGTCGCAGCCTCGCAACCGGCGTGACCGCCACCGATGATGATGACGTCGAAGGTGTGATCGGGGGTCGAACTCATGGCGTCCACATAGTCCATTCGAGCCGGAATCGCCACCGGCTGAAGAACCGTTGTTTCACGTGAAACAGGCGAAAGCCGGGCCTATTTACCGATGCAGAAAGAGGAGAAGACCTCGCCCAGAATATCCTCGACGCCGATGGCGCCGGTGACGCGGGCCAGGGCGTCAGCCGCACGACGCAGGTCGTCCCCCGCCATCTCAGGCGCAATGTCCAGCGCCCGGCGCCCGGCTTCAACATCCGCCAGGGCCTCCGCTAGGCGGCGACGATGCCGCTCACGCGTCACGGCAGGGAAGTCGGCGCCGGACAGATCTCTGGCCAGACGCGCCGCGATCCAATCGTGCAGTTCAGCCAGCCCCTGCCCCGTCATCGTGCTGACCGTCAGGGCTTCCACACTCGCCGTCGGCGTCACGGCGCCCAGATCCGCCTTATTCAGAACCTGAAGATCGGACGGACCCACAAAGGCAGCGGCCGGGTCTTCGACGTCCTGTGAAGACGGCGAGCGAACCCAGAGGCGAAGGTCGGCGCCCTCGGCGCGCAGTCGGGCGCGGCGGATGCCCTCGGCCTCGACCAGATCATCGCTCTCACGCAGACCCGCCGTGTCCGACAGGGTCACGGCGTAACCGCCGATCATGATGTCGGCGTCCAGAACATCGCGCGTCGTTCCAGCGATGGGAGTGACGATGGCCGCCTCACGCGCCACCAGGGCGTTGAACAAGGACGACTTGCCCGCATTGGTCTCGCCGATCAGGACGATGCGATAACCCTCGCGCACCCGCCGGCCCCGGTCGGAATCCGCCAAGGCCGCGCGCAGGTCAGCGGCGAGTTGGTCCAGAACCGGGCCAGCCGTGCGCGCCAGATTGTCAGGTACTTCCTCGTCGGGGAAATCGATCTCGGCCTCGACCAGAGACAGGGCCTTGAGCAGGTCGCGCCGAAACCCGGCGTAGGCCGCCGACAGGGCGCCGTCCAGTTGGCCGAGAGCCTGGCTCTTCTGCGCCTCGGTCTCAGCATCGATCAGGTCGGCGACGGCCTCGGCCTGAGCCAAGTCCATGCGCCCATTCTGGAAGGCGCGACGGGTGAACTCGCCCGGCTCTGCCGGACGCAGGCCCAGGGCGATCAGGGAGGTGCTGGCCGCCTCGACCACGGCGCGCCCGCCATGCAGGTGAAGTTCGGCGGAGTCTTCGCCGGTATAAGAGCGCGGCGCCACAAAGCGCAGAACCAGCGCTTCATCGATCAGACGGCCCTCATGACGCAGAGTGCGGACGGAGGCCAGTCGCGGAGTCAGCCCCCTTGCGCCCAAGGCGGTCAAGGCCGTCTCAGTTATCGGGCCTGACAGGCGCAGTACGGCGATGGCCCCGCGCCCCGGCGGCGTGGCGAGGGCGAAGATAGTGTCAGTCACGTCGTCCGCTTCACGGCTTGGCCGCGCCCGTTACGGCGGCTTCCATCAGGCGGCGGAACTGGTCCTGCGCCTGGACGCCGAAGCTGGTCCAGGTCTTCATGAGCTCGTCCGGCTGCATGGCCGCCATGTTGGCGTCCATGCGCTTCTGCATTTCAGCGACCAGATGGTCGTTAAGCGGCGTCACGTCCGGCAGGCCCAGAAAGGCGCGAGCCTCGGCCGGGGTGCAGTCGATCTCGATGTTCAGCTTCATAACGCCCTCACTTGTTTCACGTGAAACACGCCCTCAAGCAGCCGCCCGCTGTGCGGGCGGCGCTAGGGCAGGAATTATGTATTCATCGACTGGAAGAAGTCGCCGTTGTTCTTGGACTGGCGCAGCTTGTCGAGCAGGAACTCGATCGCGTCCTGCGGGCCCATCGGGTTGAGGATGCGGCGCAGGACATAGGTCTTGGCCAGCTGATCCTTCGGCGTGATGAGATCTTCCTTGCGGGTGCCGGACTTGAGCACGTCGATGGCCGGGAAGATGCGCTTGTCGGCGACCTTGCGGTCCAGGACGATTTCCGAGTTACCCGTGCCCTTGAACTCTTCGAAGATCACCTCGTCCATGCGGCTGCCGGTGTCGATCAGGGCGGTGGCGATGATGGTCAGCGAACCGCCCTGCTCCACATTACGCGCGGCGCCGAAGAAGCGCTTGGGCCGTTGCAGAGCGTTGGCGTCGACGCCGCCGGTCAGCACCTTGCCCGACGACGGGACGGTGGCGTTGTAGGCACGGCCCAGACGGGTGATGGAGTCCAGCAGGATCACCACGTCCTTTTTGTGCTCGACCAGACGCTTGGCCTTTTCGATCACCATTTCGGCGACGGCGACGTGGCGCGTCGCGGGTTCGTCGAAGGTCGAGGCGACGACCTCGCCCTTCACCGTGCGCTGCATGTCGGTGACTTCTTCCGGGCGTTCGTCGATCAGCAGGACGATCAGGAAGACTTCCGGGTGGTTGCGCTCGATCGACTTGGCGATGTTCTGCAGCATCACCGTCTTACCGACGCGCGGCGGGGCGACGATCAGGCAGCGCTGGCCCTTGCCGAGCGGGGCGACGATGTCGATGACCCGGCCCGAGCGGTCCTTCAGCGTCGGGTCCTGGATTTCCATGTGCAGGCGCTCTTCGGGATAGAGCGGCGTCAGGTTGTCGAACAGGACCTTGGTCTTGACCATCTCCGGATCTTCGAAGTTGATCGTGTCGACCTTCAGCAGGGCGAAGTAGCGCTCGCCCTCGCGCGGACCGCGCACGGCGCCATGCACTGTGTCGCCCGAGCGCAGGCCGAAGCGGCGGATCTGCGACGGCGAGACATAGACGTCGTCCGGACCCGGCAGGTAGTTGGCGTCAGGGCTACGCAGGAAGCCGAAGCCGTCCGGCAGGATCTCCAGCACGCCCGAGGCGATGATCTCGACCTCTTCGTCGGCCAGGGTCTTCAGGATGGCGAACAGCAGGTCCTGCTTGCGCAGGTTGCCGGCGTTCTCGATGTCCAGACCCTCGGCGAAGGCGACCAGGTCTTCCGGCGTCTTCTCGTTCAGTTCCTGGAGGGTGATGCGGCCATTGGGAACGATGGGCTCGCCGTCGTCGTCCTCATCATCCTCAGCCGTGGTGTCGACGCCGTGGTCGTCGTGCTCAGCGACAACCGGGGCGACAGCCTCTTCTGGCTGAGCCTCCTCGACCGGAGCCGCAGCGCGGCTTCCACCCAGGCTCAGAGTGCGGCGCGGACGCTCAGCAGGAGTTTCTCCTGCATTTTCAGCGACTTCAGTTTCCGGAGTGTCAGGCGTATCGGTCATGATGGCGTGCTCGTTCGCGCGCCCAGACGCCGCAGGGCGCCCAGGAGCAGAAGGTCGTCGATGGCTTCAGCCGCAAGGGCTGGGAGGGAGGGCGACGGTCTCCCGCAGGCTCAAACCGGCAGGCGTCGCAAAAAGAGAGGGACCGCACTGCACGGACCGGCCGCACGGTTCACCGCAGCGGAACCACGAAAGGCCGGTGCCGGTCAAGAGCCCTCAAGCAGCGAGCGACCGTGTCGCTCGCGTTAGGGCGCTTAGAAACTCCACTCCATCGTCACCGACAGCACCATGATGATGGCCAGGACGAAGGGAATTTCATTGGTCATGCGCCAGAAACGGCCCGAATATTTGGACGTTCCCGCCGCGATCTTTTTGCGCTGTCCCGCCAGGAAGCCGTGCCAGCCCGCCAGCAGGAAGACGCCGATCAGTTTGGTCATCATCCACGGCTGGTGGGCGAAGGACCAGTCGGCGCCGTCGCCGCTGCGCAGCCACAGCAGCCAGCTGCCGAAGATGAAGGCCAGGATCATCGCCGGGTTGATGATGATGCGCAGCAGCCGCGTCTGCCAGACGCGCAGCAGCGTCTGCATCTCGCCGCGCAGGGGTTCAGACTTGGCGTTCTGCTCGGCGTCATAGGCGAACAGCCGCGGCAGAAAGAGCATGCCGGCCATCCAAGCGATCACCGCCAGAATGTGAAGCCCGCGGGCCAGATTGTAATAGTCCATGTCGATCCCCTCAGGCCGCCCTGGAGGCCTTTGAACAGCCAGACGGGCAGGCTTTCAAGTGGGCGCATGGTCCCCCCTCAGAAGCGCCCTGCGGCGCCACGCCGGGCGTTTCCAGCGCCCGCTCGACCGCATCGGCCAGGGCGGTGATGAAAACCGGGTCGGCGCTGACCGTCGGCGCTCGAAGATAAGGCGCGCAACCGACTTTATGAGCCAGCTCGCCGTATTCCATGTCCAGTTCGACCAGGGTCTCGATATGCTCGGAGACGAAGGCGATCGGCACGACGACGGCGCCCACGCCGTCGCGAGCGGCCTGTTCGATGGCGTCAGGCGTGGCTGGGCCCAGCCATTTCAACGGGCCGACCCGGCTCTGGTAGCAGATAGCCCAGTCGGTCAGGCCCATGTGCTCGACCACGGCGGCCACGGTCGCCTCGACCTGAGCCTGATAAGGATCGCCGGCGGCGACCAGCTTTTCCGGAATGCCATGAGCCGAGAACAGCACGCGCACCGGCCTGCCTTCGGCCTTGTCCAGCGTTTGCCGGATCAGGCGAGCCTGCGCTTCGATCAGCCCCTCGGCGTCCGGATAGCAGCAGACGACGTGCGTTTCGCCCGGTCCGTCGTAGCACTCGGTCCACTTCTTCAGCGACGAGGCCGTCGTGGTGGTCGAGAACTGCGGATAGAGGGGCAGAAGAACGATCTTGTCCGGCTGGAAGGCCTTGACCGCCGCCGCCGTCTCCTCCGTCAGCGGATGCCAGTAGCGCATGGCGATGAAGACGCGGCTGTCGTCGCCGGGTGCGGCGTCGGCCAGGGCGCGCGACAGGGCCTCGGCCTGCTTCTGCGTCTCGGGCAGCAGGGGCGATCCGCCGCCCATCAGGGCGTAGTTGGCCTGGGCCGAGGTCTCGCGACGACTGGAGATCAGTTTCGCCAGCGGCGTGCGGAACATCCCCGGCAGGCCGATGATGGCCGGGTCGTTGAACAGATTGAACAGGAAGGGTTTGACCGCTTCCGGGCGATCAGGACCGCCCAGATTGGTCAGGACGACCGCCACGCGCCGGTTGGGTCGTCCCTCTAGGGTTGTGGCGGTCCGGGTCATTGGGCGCCGATCCGCTTCAGCACCTGCTCGACATGAGCGATCGGCACGTCCGGCAGGATGCCATGGCCCAGGTTGAAGATCCACGGGCCCTGGCCCCAGGCTTCCATCAGCTGATCGACACGACGATCCAGGGCGTCCCCGCCCGCACGCAATAGCAAGGGGTCCAGCGCGCCCTGAATGGGCTTGATGGCCTGGACGCGCTTGCCGACTTCCAGCGGACAGGCGGTGTCCAGCGCCACGCCCTGCACGTCGCATTCACGGGCATAGCGTTCAGCCAGGGCCGCCGAGCCCCTCGGGAAGCCGATCAGCGGCACGGTGACGCCCAGTTCGCGGGCGCGGGCCACCAGCTTCTGATGCGGCTTCAGCACCAGCGTCTCGAACAGATCATCGGGCAGGCCCTCGGCCCAGCTCTCGAAGATCTTCAGCACCTGGGCGCCGGCGTCCTGCTGCATCTTCAGATAGTGGGCGGTGGACTCCACCAGCACGTCCAGAAGACCCGCCACCAGCTCGGGGTTCGTGTAGGCATAGGTGCGGGCGGTTGCGCGCTCGCCCTTGCCGATGGTGCGGGCTTCACCGTCCAGCATATAGGTCGCGACCGTCCACGGCGCCCCTGCAAAGCCGATCAGAGCGCGTTCAGGCTCCAGTTCCGCACGCACGAGGGTCAACGTCTGGCCCACGGCCTTGAGGGCTTCTCCAGCCTGCTGAGCCTTGTCGGCCATCGACTGCACTGACGGCAGGGCGCCCAGGCGCGGCCCTTCCCCCGCCTCGAACCACACCTTCTGGCCCAGGGCGCCGGGGATCAGCAGGATATCGGCGAAAACGATGGCGGCGTCGAAGCCGAACCGACGCATCGGCTGCAGGGTCGCTTCCGCCGCCATTTCGGGGTTCAGGCAGAAGGCGATGAAGTCCGGCGCCTTGGCTCGCAGCTCGCGGTATTCCGGCAGGTAGCGCCCGGCTTGACGCATGAACCACACGGGCGGGCGGGAAAGGGTTTGGCCCTGGAGAGCCTGGATCAGAAGGGGCGTGCTCATGCTTCGGGCTTTAGGATGCACACCCCCAAGCCTCAATCCCTATTCAGATTTAAGAATTGAAAGAATTGGTAGGTGGAAGCAGGGCCGTGGAGCACGGGGATAACTGCAGACAGTCCCGGTTGGACTCCTCGTTGTCCCCTGACAGAGGCGTGGAAATCCAGCCGTTTACAAGGCGGGGTGTGAGTTATGGGGATAAGCCGTGAAACACCCGTCAGACTCTGGCTTGCCTCTGGGCGCCGTTGTGGGTGAATCCGCGGGCGCCGTTGTTGGACAAAATGTCCTGCCCCCAGCATGGGATGAATCCTCGGCGCCCAGGCGGACGACTCCGGCGCCGATCGCCCCAACGGCGCCCGTGATCCCCGCTCGCGACTGACGGCTGGGCTTGCTAGAGGATTCGGCGCCCGGTCTTTCACGAACGGCGCCCCGGCTTTTCAACAGGGCGCGGGGATGATCCGACCGTCGCCCAGAAGGAGACGCCGTCCTCATGAGCCCTGCCCGCCCGATCGGCGCTTCGCGCCTGGCCACCTATTTCCACGTCCACCTGGTGTCGGACTCGACCGGCGAGACGCTGAACGCCATGGCCAAGGCTGTCGTCGCCCGCTTTGACGGCGTTATTCCCATCGAACACATCTACGCCTTGGTGCGATCGTCCAAGCAGATGGATCGGGTGCTGGAAGAGGTGGCGTCTGCCCCTGGCGTGGTGCTGCACACCCTGGTCGACCGTGAATTGCGTGAGCAACTCGAGGAAGGCTGTCGTCAGCTTCAGATGCCGCAGATCGGGGCTCTGGATCCGCTGGTCGGCGCCCTGTCGCGCTATCTGGGCGCGGACGTCTCGGCGCGGGTCGGGGCGCAGCACGCCCTGGACACGGGTTATTTCAACCGCATGGGCGCCCTCGACTACGCCATCGCCCACGACGACGGCCAGGGCACGCTGGAACAGCTGGAGCAGGCCGATGTGGTGTTGTGCGGGGTCAGCCGGACCTCCAAGACCCCGACCTGCATCTATCTGGCGCACCGGGGCATTCGCGCGGCGAACGTGCCCCTGGTCCCCGGCCAGGAGGATGGCGAGCGACTGACGGCGTTGAAGAAACCGCTGGTCGTCGGTCTGACCGTGTCGCCCGATCGCCTGGTGCAGATCCGCCGGAACCGCCTGGACGGGCTGAACGCGGGCCATGCCTCGGCCTATGTCGACCATGACGCCGTGCGCGAGGAAACCATCAAGGCGCGTCGCGCCTTCGAACGGCGCGGCTGGCCGACCATCGACGTGACCCGTCGTTCAGTCGAAGAGACGGCGGCCGCCATCATCAACCTGTTGAGCGAGCGGCGCGGCCGCAAGCTGGGAGCCCCGATGTGACGACGACCGACGGCGAACGCCTGATCCTGGCCTCCAAGAGCGCCGCGCGCCGCGCCATGCTGACTGACGCCGGCGTGCCTTTCGCCGTGCAGGTCGCCGATGTGGACGAGGACGCCCTGAAGACGCCGGGCGTCGATCCGGTCGAGCTGGCGGTTGAACTGGCGCGGGCCAAGGCGCTGGCGGTGTCGCGTCATGACACCGACGCCTGGGTGCTGGGCGCGGACCAGACCTTGTCGTTCGAAGGCGGACTGGTGTCCAAGGCGCCGACGATGCAGGCCGCGCGCGAACGCCTGAGCGCCATGCGCGGCCGTTCGCACCAACTGCATTCCGGCGCCGCCCTGGCCCGCAACGGTCAGGTGGTCTGGTCCGGCGTGGACACTGTCGAGATGAAGGTGCGCGATTTTTCCGACGCCTTCCTCGACGCCTATCTGGTGGCGGAGGGAGAGGCCTTGCTGGCCTGCGTCGGCTCCTATCGGCTTGAGGGGTTGGGCTCGCAATTGTTCGAGGCGGTCGGGGGAGACTATTTCACCGTCCTGGGCCTGCCGCTGTGGCCCGTTCTGGCCGAGCTGCGGCGCGCAGGCGTGATCGCGTCATGAGCGGGGCGCCAGTTGGCCGCATCACCGCCGCCGCCTTGCTGGGTGGAATCGTCGGCAATCCGGTCAGCCATTCGCTCAGCCCGGTGATCCACAACGCCTGGCTGGAGGCCGGCGGCGTCGACGGCGCCTACGTCGCCTTCGCGCCCAGGGACGCCGCGGGGTTCGAGGCCCTGGTCGCGGCGGGTCGCGCGGGGCTGATCGCGGGCGTCAACGTCACGGCGCCGTTCAAGGAACAGGCCTTCGCCCTGGCGGATGAGGCTGCGGCGGCGGCGCGGATGACAGGCTCGGCCAACATTCTGGTGTTCGAGGACGGCCGGGTGCGGGCGGACAGCGCCGACGGCGCGGGCGTGCTCTACGCCCTGGCCAAACAGGCGCCGGGACTGAAGTTGAAAGGCGCTAGCGTCGTCATGCTGGGCGCGGGCGGCGCGGCGCGGGCGGGCGCAGGCGCGCTGATGGAGGCGGGCGCCGCCCTGTCCATTCTCAACCGCACGCGTGAAAGGGCCGAGGCCCTGGCCGCCGACCTCGGCCCGGCGGTGACGGTCGCCCCGGACGCGAGCGTGCTGGAGGGCGCCGATCTGGTCATCAACGCCTTGAGCATCGCGCCCGATATCACGTTGGCGGCGCTGAAGCCTTCGGCCGTGGTCATGGACATGACCTACAAACCCGTGGTCACGCCTTTGCTGGCGGCGGCGCGCGGGCGGGGGCTGACGACCGTGGACGGGCTGGCCATGCTGATCGGCCAGGCGGCGCCGTCGTTCGAGGCCATCTTCCGCCGCCCGCCGCCGTCGCTGGACCTGCGCGCCATCCTGCTGAATCATCTGGGAGAGACGGCATGATCGTCTTGGGCCTGACCGGCTCGATCGGCATGGGCAAGTCGACGACCGCCCGGATGTTCGCCGACGAGGGCGCCGTGGTGTGGGACGCCGACGCCGCCGTTCATCGCCTCTACGGCCCCGGCGGCGCGGCTGTCGCGCCGCTGTCGCAGGCCTTCCCCGGCGTGGTCGTGGACGGCGCGGTCGACCGCCCTCGCCTGGCCGAAGCATTGGGGCGCGACGAGGCGGCCTTCCAACGGCTGGAGGCCATCGTCCACCCCCTGGTCGCCGCCGACCGCGCCGAGGCGTTGAAGGCGGCGGCGGAAGGCGGCGCGGGTCTGATGCTCGTCGACATTCCCCTGCTGTTCGAGACGGGCGGCGACGCCTTCGTCGACGCCGTGGCGGTGGTCACGGCGGACGCCGAGGTTCAGGCCCAGCGCGTCCTGGCCCGACCCGGCATGACGCGCGAGCGGTTCGACGCCATTCAGGCGCGCCAGACGCCGGACGCCGAAAAGCGCGCCCGCGCCGACTTCCTGATCGACACAGGCCACGGCCTGGACGCCGCGCGCGACCAGGTGCGCGCCGTCGTGGCGAAGGTTCTGGAGCCGAACTGGAAGCCTGCGCCGCCTTCCGCCTGGGGCTTGGGCCGTCTGAGCCTGCTGGCCGAGGGCGTCGGCGGAACGGTCTGGCGGGCCGTCGCGGCCGACGGCCGCACGAGCGTGACCAAGCGCGTAAGCCCGCAGGCGGCGCCGGATGCGCTCCATGCTCTGGCCTGGCTGCGTTGGCGCGCCGGATCGGGCGCGATCCGGCTGCTGGGCGCTCAAGGGCCCTGGCAATGGCTTGAGGACGCCGGCGACCGCACCCTGGCCGCCGTGCTGGAGTCGGAGGGCGACGACGCCGCGACCCGCATCGCCGCTGATGTGCTGCGCGCTCTTCATGCGCCGTCGGATCGTCCGGCCGAGGGCCTTCAGAAGATGGAGGACCGCTTCGCCGCCTTGAGGCTCGAGGCCGCGAACCAGGGCGGCCTGTTTGCTGAGGCGGACGCCATGGCGGCGGGCCTGATGGCCGAGGGGGCGCCGATCCGTCCGCTGCACGGCGATCTTCATCACGACAACATCCTGCACGGGCCGCGCGGCTGGCTGGCGATCGATCCGCATGGCGTCCTGGGCGATCCGGCCTATGACGCGGCCAATCTGCTCTACAATCCGCTGGAGCGGCAGGATCTCAGGACCGATCCCGAACGGGCGCGCCGCCTGGCCGAAACCCTGGGGCCGGCGGTCGGGCGTCCTGCCCAGGCGGTCATGGCCTGGGGCTTCTGCCACGCCTGCCTCTCCGCCGCTTGGCACCTGGAGGACGAGAACCACGAAGAGGCGGAGCGCAGTCAGGCGGTCGCCCGGGCGATCCGTCGTGCGCTGGAGGGCTGAACCCTTTCGCTGAAGGCCGAACCCCGGCATTAAGGGCCATGACCCGCGAAATCGTTCTCGACACCGAAACCACCGGCTTCGATCCCAAGACGGGCGACCGGCTGATTGAAGTGGGCTGCATCGAGATCGAGGACCTGCTGCCGACGGGGCGGACCTTTCACCGCTTCATCAACCCCGAGCGTCTGATCCCGCCCGACGCCATCAAGGTGCACGGCATCACCGACGACAAGGTGAAGGACGCGCCCAAGTTTCATGAGGTCGTCGATGACCTGATGGAGTTTCTGGGCGATGCGCCGCTGATCGCGCACAACGCCAACTTCGACCGCAACTTCATCGATTTCGAGATCGGCCGCATCGGCCGCAAGCCGCCGCCGCAGGACCGCTGGATCGACACCCTGGCCCTGGCCCAGAAGCGGTTTCCGGGCATGGCCAACTCGCTGGACGCCCTGTGCAAACGCTACAAGATCAGCCTGGTCGAGCGCACCTTGCACGGCGCCCTGATCGACGCCCGTCTGCTGGCCGAGGTCTATCTGGAGCTGCGCGGCGGCAAGGAGCGAGCGCTGGACCTGACCTCGACGCGTGGCGGCGCGGCCGAGACGGCGGAGCGCGTCGCCTATGGCGCGCGGCCGCGTCCCCTGCCCGCCTTCGTCACGGCCGAGGAAGACGCCGCTCACCAAGCCTTCCTCAAGGCGACGCTCAAGGACTTCAGCCTGTGGGCGGGCTATGGCGTGACGGTCGAGACCGAGGCCGAAGAAGCCGCCTGATCGGCGTCATCCGCCGGGACGGGGTTCATCAGGATATAGGTTCCGGGCCGGATCTGATGAGCGTCGATCTGGGGGACCAGACGTCGGAAATGCTCGCTGGCGCAGTGGGCGTCGAGCGCGGCCTGGTCGAGCCATTCCTCGATAAAGATGAAATGGCCGGGCTGCTTGCGATCCTCGAACAGATCATAGGCTCGGCACAAAGGCTCCTGCCGCGTCAGCCGCACCAGTTCGGCATAGAGGGGCCGCACCGCCTCGATATGCTCGGGCTGGATGAAGTCCTCGGCGATGACCTTGAGCACTACGCTGTCCTTGGAAATGAAAAGGGGCGCCCGACCGGACGCCCCTCCTACACATGGTCGCTCAAGCAGCGAGGCGCCGCGCGCCTCGCGTTAGCGACCTAAATCAAGCCTGGCCGGTTTCCGCCGGGGCGCCGGCGATCTGCTGCTGGCGGGCGACGTAGATGGCGGCGAAGTCGATCGGATCGACCATGAAGGGCGGATAGAAGCCGCCGTCCATGGTGGCCTGGGCGATGACCTGGCGCGCGAAGGGGAAGAGGTAGCGCGGGCATTCGATCAGCAGCAGGGGCTCGATGTCCTGCGGCTGGACGCCTTGCAGGGCGAACAGGCCGCCGTAGAGCAGTTCCACGTGAAACACCGGCGACTGATCGTCGGCCGTGGCCTTGATCGACAGCTTCAGGTCCACTTCGAACAGGCCGTCGGGGCGGCCCTGGGCGTTCATCTCGACGCCCATGTCGATGGCGGGCTTGCCGTCGATGCGCAGGCTGTCCGGCGCCTTGGGGTTTTCGAACGACAGGTCGCGGACATATTGGGCCAGGATGCGGAAGCCGGGGCCCTGCGGTTGGCCGCCCTGAGGCTGGGCTTGGTCGGGCGTCTGGCCGTTGGCGTCGGCGGGCGGCGTGGCGTCGGTCATGAGTCTGAAAACCGTCTTGCAAGAATGGAGTGTCCCGCTCCCCCTGGAGGCGGGTCTGAGGGGGCGGCGGTAGCATGGCGAGACCCTGTGTCGCAACGCCGAGACCCGCGTTCGCCTCTCGCTTCGCCTTGCGCCCGCCCGGATCGACCCCTAATCACGTTGTATGAGCCGCCCTTTCGCCTTTGGGGAGAAACCCGAGGCGCTTCCCTGCCGGGAAGATGAGGCCTGACTAGTCGAGGAACCCACCGTGCCGGTGACCTTTCAGATCGTGATTTTCGCCGTCATCGCGGCGGTTCTGCTGTTCCAGCTCTATAATGTGCTGGGCAAGAAGGTCGGCCGCCAGCCGGAGGACAATCCCAAGCCCGTGCCGGTTTCCGCCGTTCCTGCCGGCGCGCCTGAGGCGCCGCGCGGCCCGGTCGTCGATCCGGCCCTGACGGCGGCGATCGCGGGGCTGAAGGCGCGCGAGCCGAACTTCGACCCGCATCGTTTCCTGGAAGGCGCGCGTCAGGCCTATGAGACCATCGTCCGCGCCTACGCCAAGGGCGACCGCGACGCCCTGCGTCCGCTGCTGACCGAGAAGGTCATGGGCTCGTTCGAGGCCGGCATCGCAGCGCGAGAAGCGCGCGGCGACGCCGAGAGCGCCGAACTGGTTCATGCCCCGCGCGCCGATCTGGAGCTGGCGACGACCGAGGGCGATCGCGCCCTGGCCAAGGTGCGCTTCCTGGCCGAGGTGCGCGGCTCGGTCACGCCGTCGGGCGGCGAGACCGTCACCGAGGAGCGCCGCACCGCCGAGATCTGGACCTTCGAGCGCCGCCTGGGCGCCTCGGACCCCAACTGGGCCTTGGCCCGGGTCGAGCCGGCGACCGCCTGATGATCGCACGGTCCGCGCCCCTCGATCAGACGGGCGCGGCCCGTCTCCTTACGGCTCCGCTTGGACGACTGGGCGGCCTGTCCGGCGTTTTGGCTCTGACGCTTCTGGCGGCGGCCTGCGCCTCGACGCCGCGCCCGGTTCCGACGCCTGATCCGGTTCCCCTGCCCCCGCCGGTGTCGCCGCCGCTTCCGCCGGTCGCCGGAGACCTCGAACTAGCCGCCCTGCCCGGCTGGGCCGAGGAAGACCACCTGGCGGCCCTGCGCGCCTACGCCGCCGGTTGCGGCCCGTCGCGCATCGCCGTCGAGACCTGCCGCGACGCGCGCGCCCTGGCCGCCCGCGCCAATCCCAGCGACGCCCGCGGCTTCCTGGAAAGCCGCTTCACTGCCGCCGAGGTCCGCACGGATGATGGCGGGCGCGGCCTGCTGACCGCCTATTTCGCACCCGAATATCCGGCTCGCCGCGTCCCGGACGCCGAGTTCGACGCCCCGGTTCTCAGCCGTCCGGCCAATCTGTCCAGCGTAGGCGATCGCGCGGCCATCGAGGCGGGCTCGGCCCAGTCTTCGGCCCTGGCCTGGATGAAGGCGGAGGATCTGTTCTTCCTGCAGATTCAGGGCTCGGGAACCTTGACCTTCCCCGACGGCGCCCGCTTGCGCGCCGCCTACGCCGCCGACAACGGGGCCAAGTTCGTCGGCATCGCCCGACCGATGACCGAGGAAGGCCTGCTGCCTCGCGACGGGACGTCGGGCGAGGCGATCCGCGCCTGGCTGGCGTCCCATCGCGGACCCGAAGCGCGTCGCGTGATGGCGCTGAACCCGCGCTACATCTTCTTCACCACTAGCGCCGACGACGGCAATGAGGCGACGGGCGCGGCAGGCGTGCCCCTGCCCGCGCGGCGTTCGGTGGCGGTCGATCCGTCGCGCTGGACCTATGGCGAGGCGGCTTGGATCGAGGCGGACGGCGGCAATCTGCGCGGCGCACGCGCCAGTTATCGCGGTCTGGTCATGACGCTGGACACCGGCTCGGCCATTCGCGGGCCGGTACGCGCCGACCTCTATATCGGCCGAGGCGACGCGGCGGGGCATGAGGCGGGCGCCGTGCGCCACCCCTTGCGGATGTGGCGGCTGATCCCGCGCGGTTAATCAGCCGCCGCCTTGATCAGTCGCGAACGCGCGTGACGGTATTGTCGAAGCCGTCGAGGATCTGACGCGGCTGGCCGGAGGACCGCCAGCGCACGACCTGACCCGTGCCCGAGACTTCCAGAACCGCATCGGGCGTCAGGGTGATGGAGACCTTGTTGTCCACGCCCGCCAGTTCCAGCCCCGCACATACGCCGGTCAGGGTGATGTCGTGGTTGGTCCCCTGGATTTCGACGCGGCGGCCCTGGCACGGAATGGTCCGCTTGTGCCCCTCGCCGGCGATTTCGATCAGGTTCGGACCCAGATCGACGCTGCCGACCTGAACAGGCAGGGGGGCGAGGGCCATGAGAGCGAGAGAGGCGAAAGGCGTGAACAACATGGGGGAGGTCCTGTATGGCCCAGCTTGAGACCGTCATGAATGTCCCGCTGCAGGCTTTGGTTCCTGGTCCCAGGCCGGTTCACAGACCGCCGGATTCCTGACGGCGGAACCGGCCGCCGCGAAGGCGGGTTCAAGCCTTGCCGTTCAAACAGGGAGAAGCGGTTATGCCGATGGGGGCCTGGAGCTATCTGGACCGGCGGCTGTTTATGGCCGGCGCCGCCGCCAGCGGTCTGATGTCGGGGGGCGCTGCCCAGGCTCGCGCGACTGCGACGACGATTTTTCACGGCGGCCCGATCCGCACCATGGACGATGCGCAACCGTCGGCCGAGGCCGTGGCGGTGCGCGGAGAGACGATCCTGGCGGTCGGCGCCCTGGATGCGGTGCGGGCGGCGGCGGGGCGAGGCGCGCGTCTGGTGAATCTTGACGGACGGACCCTGTTGCCGGGCTTTTTCGACCCGCACGGCCACGTCTCCATGGTCGGGCTGCAGGCGCGTTACGCCAACCTCCTGCCCGCGCCGGACGGCGAAGGGAACGACATCGCCGCTCTGCAGCGGATCACGCGCGACTGGATGAACCGACACGAGGCGTTGGTGCGCGACACCGGCCTGATCATCGGCTTCGGCTATGACGACTCCCAGTTGAAGGAGCGACGCCACCCCACGCGGGACGAGCTGGACGCCATATCGGACGCCGTGCCGGTGCTGTTCCTGCATCAGTCGAGCCATCTGGGCGCGGCCAACGGCGCGGCCCTGGCTGCGGCGGGGATCGGGGCGGATACGGCCGATCCGGACGGCGGGGTGATCCGACGCAAGGCGGGCTCGCGCGAACCCGACGGCGTGTTGGAGGAAACGGCCCTGTTCGCTGTCATGGGCGCTCTGTTCACCCGGCTGGACGCCGAGGCCAACCGCCAGATGATCGTCGAGGGCGCTCGCTACTACGCCCGGTTCGGCTACACCACGGCCCAGGACGGGCGGTCGTCCACCGACACCTGCCGCATGATCGCGGGCTTGGCTCAGGCTGGCGCCCTGCCTATCGACATCCTGTCGTTTCCCGACATCCTGACCTCGACCGACATCATGGCCACGCCTCTGTACCGGCGGACCTATGAGGGACGCTATCGCATCGGCGGGGTCAAGCTGACGCTGGACGGCTCGCCCCAAGCCAAGACGGCCTGGCTGTCCCAGCCCTACTTCGTCCCGCCCGAGGGCCAGCCCGCCTCCTGGCGCGGCTATCCTGCGGTGACGGAGCAACAGGCGCTGGACGCTGTGGACCTGGCTTTCGCCAACGACTGGCAGATCGAAGTCCACGCCAACGGCGACGCCGCCATCGACCTGATGATCGCCGCCGTGCGCGAGGCCAGCCGCAAGCACGGCGCGCGCGACCGTCGTCCGGTGCTGATCCACGGCCAAACCACGCGAGAGGACCAACTGGACGATCTGAAGGCCCTGGGGATCGTCCCCTCCTTCTTCCCCATGCACACCTTCTACTGGGGCGACTGGCACCGGGATTCCGTGCTGGGGCCGCGCCGGGCCGAGTTCATCTCGCCCTGCGGCTCGGCCTGGCGGCGCGGGATGCGTTTCACCAGCCACCATGACGCCCCGGTGGCCAATCCCGACGCCCTGCGGGTGCTGTCGGCCACGGTCACGCGGCGCACCCGCTCGGGCGACATCCTGGGGCCGGACGAGCGCGTGCCGGTCGAGGTCGCCCTGAAGGCCATGACCCTGTGGCCGCCTGGCAGCACTATGAGGACGACCGCAAAGGTTCGCTCACAGCCGGCAAGCTGGCGGACATGGTCCTTCTGGATGCGGACCCCATGACCATCGATCCCGACCGCCTGGCTGGGATCAAGGTCACGGACGTCTACAAGGACGGCCGCCCGGTCGAGCTGGGCTGAAGCCCTAGCGTTTCTTCAGGCTGCCCAGCACGCCGCGCAAAAGCTCGCGGGTGATGGTCGAACCGGCGGTGCGCAGCACGGACTTGGTCAGGGCCTCCATCGGCGTCTGGCGGCTGGAGGTCCGGGCGCGCGGGGCGGCGCGTTCTCGCGCCGGTGCAGGCGCTGACCGCGCCGCCTTCTCCGCCGCCTTGGCCTCGGCGGCCGCTGTGGCGGTTTCGGCTTCGATGCGATCCGCCTGGGCGCGGCGGGCCTTCAGAACCTCTTCGGCCGACTCGCGGTTGACTGCCGTGTCATAGACGCCGCGCACCGGGCTGGCGGCCAGGCTGGCTGCGCGCTCGGCCTCGGTCGCCGGACCCAGGCGCGAGTCCGGCGGACGGATCTTGGTCTGGGCCACCACGGTCGGCGCGCCCTTTTCATCGAGCGTCGAGACCAGGGCTTCGCCCACGCCCAGAGCCTGGATGGCCTCGGCGGTGTCGAAGGCGGGGTTGGTGCGGAAGCTCTGGGCGGCGGCGCGCAGCCCCTTCTGCTCGGCGGGGGTATAGGCGCGCAGAGCGTGCTGCACCCGGTTGCCCAGCTGAGCCAGGACGCTGTCGGGAATATCGGCCGGGTTCTGGGTGACGAAGTAGACGCCGACGCCCTTGGAGCGGATCAGGCGCACCACCTGCTCGACCTTTTCCAGCAGGCCCTTGGGTGCATCGTTGAACAGCAGGTGGGCCTCGTCGAAGAAGAAGACCAGTCGCGGCTTCTCCGGGTCGCCGATCTCGGGCAGTTGCTCGAACAGCTCGGACAGCAGCCACAGCAGGAAGGCGGCGTACAGGCGCGGGCTGTTCATCAGCCGCGTGGCGTCCAGCACGTTCACTTGCCCCCGGCCGTCGAGGGCCGTCCGCATCATGTCCTCCAGCCGCAGGGCCGGTTCGCCGAAGAAGGCCTTGCCGCCTTGCTGCTCCAGCTGAAGCAGGGAACGCTGGATGGCGGCGATGGACTGGGGCGAGACGTTGCCGACCTCGCGGCCGATGGTCTGGGCGTTCTCGCCGACATAGGCCAGCAGGGCGCGCAGGTCCTCCAGGTCCAGCAGCAACAGGCCTTCCTTGTCGGCGACGTGGAAGGCGACGGTCAGCACCCCCTCCTGCACGTCGTTCAGCTCCAGCATGCGGGCCAGCAGCACGGGGCCGACGTCGGTCACGGTGGCGCGGATCGGATGGCCCTTCTGACCGTACAGGTCCCAGAAGACGACCGGGGCCGACTTGCCGTTCAGGGTCAGGCCCATCTTGCCCGCGCGCTCGGAGAATTTTTCGACATTGCCGCCCTGGCTGATGCCGGACAGGTCGCCCTTCACATCGGCGCAGAAGACGGGGACGCCGGCTTCGGAGAAGCCCTGGGCCATGATCTGCAGGGTCACGGTCTTGCCCGTGCCGGTGGCGCCGGCGACGACGCCGTGGCGGTTGGCCCGATTCAGCAGCAACCGTTCGGGCAGGCCCTCGAAGGACTGGCCGAGAAACAGGGCGGGGGCGTCGGTCATGAAGAGGGTCTCCTGCGTGCCTTTCCATGCTTAATCGACCGCGCCGCCGCCGCAAGGCGGAACCTCGGCGGTTTACAGCGATTGACGCCGTTCCCGGCCACGACGACAGTTCAGCCATGAAGCTTCCGATCACCGTCAGTCATTCCTCCCCGGCCGCCAATGCGGTGGTCCTGATCGCCGTCGTGGCGGCGGGGGCGGCTCTCTATTGGCTCAGAGACATCCTGACGCCGCTGGCCATGGCCCTGTTCCTGATGATCATGATCGACGGGGTGAAGCGCGCCATCGAGCGGCGCACGCCGATTCCGCCGCGCTTCGCCGGGGCGGCGGCCCTGATCCTGGTCGTGCTGGGCTTCCTGGCCTCGATCTGGATCATCGTCGACGGCGCGGCGGGCTTCTTCACCGACGCCTCGGGCGTGGCGGGCAGCATCGGTCCGCGCATCGACCAGATCAGCCGCGACGTCTCGGCCCTGGTCGGGGTCAGCGATCCGCCGACCCTGCAGGACATGATCGCCGGCATCGACGTGCGCGGCTGGCTGACCAGCACGGCCTTCCAGGTGCAGGGCGCGGCCACCGGCGCCTTCTTCGTCATGATCTACCTGGGTTTCCTGCTGGCCTCGCAAGCCGGCTTTCGCAAGAAGATGGTCGGCATGTTCCCGGACCGCGGCCCGCGCCAGGAGGCGCTGGAGGTGTTCGAGCGCGTGCGCGGCGGGGTCGAGGGCTATCTGTGGGTCCAGGCCGTGACCGGGGCCATGATCTGCGCCGTGGCCTGGGTGTTGATGCGGGCGGTAGGGCTCCAGAACGCCGAGTTCTGGACCTTCGTCATCTTCATCGTCGGCTTTATTCCGGTGCTGGGCGGCGCCGTGGCGGGCTGCGCACCGCCCCTGTTCGCCCTGGTCCAGTTCGAGAGCTACTGGCCCGCCTTGATTCTGTTCGTGGGTCTGCAGACCCTGCTCTTCCTCGTCGGCAATCTGGTCCAGCCGCGGATGCAGGGCGACAATCAGAATATCGACCCCATCGTCGTCCTTCTGGCTTTGGCCTTCTGGGGCAAGCTGTGGGGCGTGGCGGGCATGTTCCTGTCGACCCCGCTGGCGGTGATGGCCATGGCCATCCTGGCCGAGTTCAAGGGCTCGCGCTGGATCGCCGTGCTGCTGTCGGGCGACGGCGAGCCCTATGCCGCCAAACATCCAAAGAAACAGGATAAGAAAACTGAGTCTTCACCCAAGAAACGGGGCGGTTCTTTCCTGTTGAATCGTATACGGGGCCGCGACGTCCCGCCGCAGGCTTAAAGCTAGAAATATTCGTCTTCTTGTCCTTGAACTGCCGCAATCGCCGCCTATTTGATCCTCACACGACGACGCGGTCCTCCCCTCCCCCTCCCGGACCGCGACGTCCCAGGCCGGCGCTTCCCCTCCCCCTCCTGAGCGCCGGACCGAGCAGGCCGTCGGACATCGTTCGACGGCCTTGTTCGTTTCTGGGCCCCATTTTCCTTCAGCCCTGACGCGCGCTTCTGTCCGATCACGGCTGAATTGGGGCTTTTATTTCTCTGTTCTGCGGCGGTGGTAGCTAAAACAGTCCACAACTGGGCCTCCCGCGCCACATGGTGCGGTGCACACTGAAATTCCCTGTCTTTCGGGGCGTTCGCGGCCTAGCCGTTCTCGCCGGGGACGCTAAGGTGCGGCTGTTTTCCCCAGCGGTTTTCCGCCGCGCCGTTCGAGACCTGAGTCATGTCCGCTGCTTCGCGCATCGTTCCCGCCGTTCCCGCTGACCTGGGAGCGCTGGAGGCGGCCTACGCGCGGATTGCGGCGCCGCCGGGCGCGGCGGAGAAGACCCTGCTGGCTCAGGCCTTCGACGACTATTCGGCCGATGAGACGCCTGAGCTGGGCGGCGACGACCTGGCGGTCCTGCTGGCTGGCGCCTGGCGCGGCGCCGAGGCCCGCAAGGCGGGCGAGCCCGCCCGCATCACCGTCGGTCCGCTGGCCGACGCCGCCGGCGTCAACACCGGCTATGACCAGATCCTGATCCTGCAGGACGACGGCCCCTTCCTGGTCGACAGCGTTCTGGGCGAGCTGGCTGAGGCGGGCGTCACCGTCCGCGCCCTGTTCCACCCGATCGTCGAGGTCGAAGCCGGCCGTCGCGACTCCTTGATCATCGTCGTCATCGATCCCCTGCCTCAGGAGCGCCGCGACGCGCTGGGCGAGGGCCTGGCCCAGGCCATGGCCGACGTGCGCGTCGCCGTGCGCGACCACAGCGCCATGGTCCAGACCATGCGCGACGCGGTCCAACGTCTTGAAGCCGCCCCGCCGAAGGGCGTCGACCCCGAAGTGCTGAAGGAGAACCTCGAGTTCCTGCGCTGGGCCAAGAGCGATCACTTCGTCTTCCTGGGCGCGCGCGACTACGACTATCCCCGCGACGCTTCGGGTTCGTATGAGGCCGAGGCGCCCCTGAACCAGTCCAGCGACGGCCTGGGCGTCCTCAGCGATCCCGAGCGCCGCGTCCTGCGCCGCGCCTCCGAGCCCGCCGTCCTGACCGCCGCCATGCAGCGCCAGCTGGACGAGAGCGATCCGGTCACTGTGGCCAAGGCCAATATGCGCTCGCGCGTGCACCGCCGCGCCTACATGGATTACGTCGGGGTCAAGCGTTACGACGCCGACGGCAAGGCGACCGGCGAGACCCGCTTCGTCGGCCTGTTCACCGCCGAGGCCTACGACAAGATGGCCAAGGACGCGCCGCTGATCCGGCGCAAGGTCGCCAATGCGCTGGAACGCGCCGGCAAGACGCCGGGCAGCCACAACTACAAGCGCCTGAAGAACATTCTCGAAAACTATCCTCGCGACGAGCTGTTCCAGATCGGCGAGGACGAGCTGCTGGATACGGCGCTGGGCATTCTGCACCTGTATGATCGGCCGCGTATCCGCCTGTTCACGCGTCGCGACCCGTTCGACCGCTTCGTCTCGGTGCTGTGCTTCATTCCGCGCGAACGCTTCGACGCCGGCCTGCGCCAGCGCATCGGCGGCATCCTGGCCCAGGCCTGGGGCGGTCGCGTCTCAGCCTGGTATCCGCAGCTGACCGACCAGCCGTTGACCCGCGTCCACTACATCATCGGCGTGACGCCGGGCGACCACCCGATCCCGGATCTCAAGGCCCTGGAGGCCGAGGTGGCCGAGGCCGGCCGTAGCTGGATCGACCGTTTCGAAAGCGCTCTGCGCCTCGCCGGCGTGGACGAGGCCGCCGTCGGCCCGACCAGCGCCCGCTGGGCCGAGGGCTTCGGCGTGGCTTTCCGCGCCCGCTATGACGCGGCCGAGGCTGTGGCTGACCTGGAGCAGTTCGACCGCCTGAACGACGGCTCGGCCGCCGACGGCGTCCACGCCGAGCCGGTCGCCGTGCGCGCCTTCCGCACGGCGGACGAGACCAATCTGCAGTTCCGCTTCAAGTTGTACCGCCGCGGTTCGGCCGTGCCGCTGTCGGACGTTCTGCCGATCCTGGCCGACATGGGCCTGAAGACGCTTGAGGAATCCGACCACGTCGTGCGCACGACCGGCCAGGAGCCGATCTATATCCACGACTTCTTGCTGGAAGATCCGCGCGGCGCCGATCTGGTGTTCGCCGACCTCAAGATTCCGTTCGAGGAAGCCTTTAAGGCCGTGTGGAACGGCCGCACCGAGAGCGACGGCTTCAACCGTCTGGTGCTCGAACTGGGCGTCGACTGGCGCGAGGCGGCTCTGATCCGCACCCTGGCCCGCTATCGCCAGCAGACGGGTCTGGACCCGTCGCAGTCGGTCCAGGAAGCCGCCCTGCGCGAATACCCCGACGTGGCGCGCGCCATCCTGTCGCTGTTCAAGGCCAAGTTCGACCCGGCCCACGGCGGTTCGGTCGCCGAGCGTGAAGCGGCCGTGGCCGAGCTGGACGCCAAGATCGAGACCTTGCTGCAGGACGTGAAGAGCCTGGATCATGACCGGGCCCTGCGCCGCATCGCGGCCCTGATCGACGGGATCAAGCGCACCAACTTCTATCAGGTCGACGCCGAGGGCACGCCCAAGGCCCATATCTCGATCAAGATCGCCGGTCAGGAACTGGCCGACCTGCCCCTGCCCAAGCCCTTCCGCGAAATCTTCGTCTGGGCGCCGCACATCGAGGGTTCGCACCTGCGCTTCGGCCCGGTGGCGCGGGGCGGCCTGCGCTGGTCGGACCGCCGCGACGACTTCCGCACCGAGGTTTTGGGTCTGGTGAAGGCTCAGCAGGTCAAGAACTCGGTCATCGTGCCGGTCGGCTCCAAGGGCGGCTTCTATCCCAAGCAGCTGCCGATCGGCGGCACCCGCGAGGAGACGCAGGCCGAAGCCATTCGCGCCTACAAGACCTTCCTGTCGGGCATGCTGGACATCACCGACAACATCACGGGCGAGGCCGCGCCGGTGCGCCCTGCCAATGTCGTGGCCTGGGAAGGCGACGACCCCTATCTGGTCGTGGCCGCCGACAAGGGCACGGCGACCTTCTCGGACATCGCCAACGGCGTGAGCCAGTCCTACGGCTTCTGGCTGGACGACGCCTTCGCCTCGGGCGGCTCGGCCGGGTACGACCACAAGGAGATGGGCATTACGGCGCGCGGCGCCTGGGAGGCGGTCAAGCGTCACTTCCGTGAGATCGGCAAGGACATCCAGACTGAGCCCTTCACCGTGGTCGGCGTCGGCGACATGTCGGGCGACGTCTTCGGCAACGGCATGCTGCTGTCGCAGGCGACTAAGGTCGTGGCCGCCTTCGATCACCGCGACATCTTCATTGACCCGAACCCGGACGTGGCGAAGTCGTGGGCTGAGCGCAAGCGCCTGTTCGAGACGCCGCGCACCAGCTGGCAGGATTATGACAAGAGCCTGATCTCGGAAGGCGGCGGCGTCTTCTCGCGCTCGGCCAAGTCGATCGCCCTGACGCCGCAGATCAAGGAACTGCTGGATATCGAGGCCGACACCGTCGACCCGGTCACCCTGATGCAGGCCATCCTCAGGGCGCGCGCCGAGCTGCTCTACTTCGGCGGCATCGGCACCTACATCAAGGGCGCCGGCGAGACGAACCTGCAGGTCGGCGACAAGGCCAACGACGCCATCCGCATCAACGGCGGCGAGATCCGGGCCCAGGTCGTCGGCGAAGGCGCCAACCTGGGCGCGACCCAGGTGGGCCGCATCGAGGCGGCGCGCGCAGGCGTGCGTCTGAACACCGACGCCATCGACAACTCGGCCGGCGTGGACTCCTCGGACCATGAGGTGAACATCAAGATCCTGACCGGCGGCGCCATCGCTTCGGGCCATCTGAAGGCCGAGGACCGCAACGCCCTGCTCAAGTCGATGACCGATGAGGTCGCGGACAAGGTGCTGGCTCACAACTACGACCAGACCCTGGCCCTGACCCTGCAACAGGCCGAGGGCGCCGCCGCGCTGGACGCCCAGCAGGCCTTCATGCAGCACCTGTCCTCGATCGGTAAGCTGAACCGGGCGGTCGAATACCTGCCCGACGACGCCCGCATCGCCGAGATGAAGCTGCAGGGCCAGGCCCTGACCCGGCCGGAGCTGGCGGTGCTGACCGCTTACTCCAAGCTCGAGCTGTTCGACGAGATCGTCGGCTCGGCGGCGCCGGACGACGCCTTCTTCGAACGCCTGCTGCTGGAATACTTCCCGGCGCCGCTGGCCCAGTTCGAAGAGGACATGAAGGGCCACCGCCTGCGTCGCGACATCATCGCCACCGTGCTGTCGAACGAGATCGTCAACATGGCCGGGCCGACCTTCCCTGACCGCCTGCGCGCGGCGGCGGAATGCGACACCGCGGCCATGGTCACGGCCTTCGAGACCGCCCGCCACGTCTTCCGCCTCGACGAGGCCTGGAAGGCGGTGTCGGCCCTGGACCTCAAGATCCCGGCCGAGGCCCAGACGGCCCTCTATCAGGAGATCGCCCTGGTCCTGCGTCGCCAGACCTTCTGGCTGGCGCGCCGCGCGGCTCGCACCGAGACGACGGTCGGCGGCATGATCGCCGCCTATCAGCCCGCCGCCGACGCCCTGCGCGCTGCCGGTCCTGAAGTGCTGTCGCGCTATGAGCACGCCCGCTACGAGAGCCGGGTCCAGACCTTCATCGGTCTGGGCGCGCCGGAAGACCTGGCCCGCGACATCGCCATGCTGCGGCCGATGGTGGCCACGGCCGACATCGGCGACCTGTCCGGCGAACTGGGCTGGGACGCTCCGGCCATGGCCCGCGTCTATCACCAGGTCGGCGCCGCCTTCGACTTCGACCGCCTACGCGTGGCGGCCGGGTCGGTGCCGTCGGGCGATCGTTTCGATCGTCTGGCCGTGCGTCGCCTGATCCAGGATTTGATGACCGAGCAGCAGCAACTGACCCGCGCTGTGGCCAAGGCCTCGGCCCAGGCGGCGGGCGCCGGCGAGGACAGCGCGGAACAGGCGGTCGACGCCTGGATCGGCGCTCGCATGGATCAGGTGGAGGCCTTGCGCGGCTCGGTCGATGAGATCGAGACCTCGGGCTCCGGCTGGACGTTCGCCAAGCTGACCATCGCCAACGGCGAGATCCGCGAGGTGCTGGCTTCGGCTTCCTAAGTGAGGTGACGCCGGGCGAGAGCCCGGCGTCACGCGCTACGTTCGCGACGCGGTCGCTCACTGCTTGAGCGCCTTTTTGGGGCGTTATGCTTGTCGCGCGGCGGCTCGCTTCATGAGCGCATGAGGCGCTTGAAAAGTGAGCGATGGTCGTGAAGTCGCTTTTTAAGGCCCGTCCGTTTCGTCGTTTGGCGAGGCGGGCGGGCCTTGGCGTTTGGGGCGAGGTCGGTTTAGGTGGCCCTTGCTGTTCAGCGAACCGGAGGGCCCATGCCCAGGAAGTTCCTCGTCGTCGTCGACGACACTCCCGAATTGGACGCCGCCCTGGCCTACGCCTCGCGCCGCGCCCGCTCGACCGGGGGCCATGTGGTGCTGTTGCGCGCCCTGGTGGGCGGATCGGATGAGCACTGGTCCGGCGTCCGCGACGAAATCCGTCGTCAGCAACGCGAGGAGGCCGAGGCCCTGCTGGCCCGGCTGGGAGAAAAGGTCGCCGAGACCTCCGGGGCTCCACCCGTCTATCTGATCGAGGAGGGCGATCCCCAGGCCGCCATCCGCAAGGCGGTCGGCGACGATCCCGACATCAAGATCCTGATCCTGGCTGCCGGCGCCAACGGGCGCGGCCCCGGCCCCCTGGTCTCGGCGGTGCTGAAACAGGGCGCCGCCTTCACCGGCCGCAAGCTGCCCGTCACCATCGTCCCCGGCGAACTGACCGAGGCGGAGATTCTGGATCTGGCTTGATTTTTAGAGTCGCTATGCTCGGCCCGTGGGGCCTCGCGGCTTGAGCGACGTGGGCGCGCTCATGCGTAAGGGGGTGACGCGACGAGACGCCTCGCCTTGGGGCCGGACGCCCACTTGAACCGAGGCGCGGCAGGGCGCATCTGGGGTTCATGTTCATCCAGACCGAAGCCACGCCCAATCCCAACGCCCTGAAGTTCCTGCCGGGCCGCGACGTCGCTCCGCAGGCCGTGTTGGAGTACCGCACCATCGACGAGGCGGCCGCCTCGCCCTTGGCCGAGGCCCTGTTCGAACTGGAAGGGGTCGAGGGCGTCTTCTTCGGCGCCGATTACGTCTCGGTCACCCGCGCGGCTCAAGGCCCGGATTGGAGCGAGATGAAGGCGCCGATCCTGTCGGTCATCATGGATCATTTCGTCTCGGGCGCGCCGCTGGTGCGCGAAGGCGAGACGGCGACTGAGGACGCCGGCGAGGACACGGAGATCGTGGCCGAGATCAAGAGCCTGCTCGACAGCCGCATTCGTCCGGCCGTGGCTCAGGACGGCGGAGACATCCTGTTCGATCATTTCGATGAGGAAACCGGCGTCTTGCGTCTGCGGATGCGCGGCGCCTGCGCGGGCTGCCCCTCCTCCTCGGCCACGCTGAAGGCCGGAGTCGAGCAGATGATGCGCCACTACGTCCCCGAAGTGACCAGCGTCGAACAGGTGCTGTAAGCGCCGCCCTGTTTCACATGAAACACTCGTCGGGCGACGCGCCGTCGGGCATGATGGCGTCATGAGCGGTTCGGACGAGACATCTCAAGCGCGCGCCCTGGGCGAGGCCCTGGCGGCGCTGCGGCGCGAGCGCGGCTTTAGCCAGGCCGAAGCGGGCCAGCGGATCGGCATGACCAGCCAGGGTTGGGGCCTGTATGAGGCGGGCAAGCGCTCCAGCCTGTTCCGTCCGGACGTCCAGCGCCGCCTGACCGGCGCCCTGGACGCCACGCCCGAGGCGTTGGTTCTGCACCTGGAAGGCGATCCGGCTTCACCTGAAGTCCTTGCCGCCAATGGAGTTTCGGCGCGCGACCGGGCGTTCGAGGGCGCTCCCATCGCGTCGCGTCGGCTGCGGTTGGAGACTGATGAACTGACCCCCTGGGCCTCCGCCGGGACGGTGCTGGAATATGCACCGGGGCGTTGGCCGCGCCGGGGACAGGGCTGCATTATCCAGATGGACGACGGTGTTCAGAAGGTTCGCCTCTATGATCGCGCCGACGATGCTGAAGTGGTGGTCTTCGGCGCGGGCGGCCTGGATCGGTCGGAGCGGATCGCGCGCTCGCATATCCAGTCGATGTCGGCGGTGATCGGCCGCTTTGATGATGAATGAAACGAAATAGTTGTATTTCGGTGCGAGCTATGAAACTCTCTGGTTGAAATCGGAGGGGTCATGTCGCGTCGCAGTCATCATATCGACCAGGCCGTCGGCCTGCGCATCGCCGCCCGGCGGTCTGCCTTGGGCTGGTCCCAGTCCGTGTTGGGGCGGGAACTGGGCGTCAGCTTCCAGCAGGTTCAGAAATATGAGACCGGGGCCAACCGGGTCTCCGCCTCGCGTCTGCATCAGGCGGCCACCGCCATGGGGTGTTCGGTGGCCGATTTCTTCCCTGCGCGACTGAGCGTCGAGGGAGAGGTCGAACTGGTCCATCCGGTCCTGGCCAGCGCCGAGGGGCGCGGTCTGGCCGAGGCCTTCGCCCGCATTCCCGATGCAGGCGCGCGCCGCGCGCTGACGCGGGTCGCCCAGGCCATGGCGGGCGGCTGATCGGCGCCTGGCGTCGTGGCGGTCGCATCCGAAGCGGTTTCGCATTAGGGACAGAGCCATGAAGGTCATGGTCATCGACACGGCGCTGGGCGCCTGCGCCGTCGGGGTGTTTACGGGTCAGGCGGGCGCGGCCCTGCCCCAGGCTCTGGGCGTGTGTGCGGAGGTCATGGCCAAGGGACATCAGGAGCGTCTGGGCGGTCTGGCGCGCGATGCGGCGGCCGAAGCGGGGGGCTTCGACGGGATCGACCGCATCGCCGTGACGGTCGGGCCGGGCTCCTTCACCGGCCTGCGGGTCGGCCTTTCCTTTGCGCTGGGTCTGGGCGCGGCGCTGGACCGGCCGGTGGTCGGAATCTCGACGCTGGATGCTCTGGCCGCGTCTTTGCCGACAGACAATCTGGGCCTGGTCGCCGCCGTGATCGACGCGCGCCGGGGTCAGGTCTATGCGCGCCTGTTCCGCGACGGCGCGCCGCTGGGCGAGGCTGAAGCCCTGCCGCTGGAGACGGCGCGCGACCGTATCTTGGCCGCCGCGGGCGCCGCACGGCCGACCCTGGTCGGCAGCGGGGCGGCGCTTTTGGCCGAGACCTTCCCTGCACTGGCTGACGCGGACCTGCATCCCCTGCCCGCTCCGACGCCGGAGGCGGTGGCGGCGCTGGCCCTGGCCGCCGACCCGGCGACCTCGCCGCCGCAGCCGCTCTATCTGCGCGCGCCTGACGCCACGCCGCCCAGCCGCCTGCCGGGCCAGCCGCGCCAGCCCGCCGCGTGAGCGCGACGCTCTTCCTGCCGGCCGATCCAGCGCGCCTGGCCGCGATCCACGCCGAGGCCTTCGCGGCGCCGTGGGATGAAGCGGCCCTGTCTGAACTGCTGGTCTCGCCGGGCGTGTTCGCCGTGGCCGAGGACGAGGGCTTCATCCTGATCCGCGTCGTGGTCGATGAGGCGGAGATCCTGACTCTGGCGGTGCGGCCCTCCGCGCGGCGCGCGGGTCTGGGCGGGCGCCTGGTCGAGGCGGCGGTGGTTCGGGCGGCCGCCCTGGGGGCCGAGCGGATGTTCCTGGAGGTGGCCGAGGGCAACGCCGCCGCCCGCGCCCTCTACGCCCGAAGCGGCTTCGTCGAGATGGGGCGCCGTCGCGGCTATTATTCGCACGCGGACGGAAGGCGCGAGGACGCGCTGACGCTTGTCCTGAACTTCTCTCGATAGCTTCCATAAGGCGACGGTACAGCCTATCTTCGCCGCCATGGACCGGATCGAAAAACTCTGCGCCGAACGCGGCATGCGCATGACTGAGCAACGTCGGGTGATCGCCCGCGTCCTGTCGAACGCCGAAGACCACCCCGATGTGGAAGAGCTGTATCGCCGCGCCTCGGCGATCGACCCGCACATCTCCATCGCCACCGTCTATCGCACCGTGCGCCTGTTCGAAGAGGCGGGCGTGGTCGAGAAGCACGACTTCGGCGACGGCCGCAGCCGCTATGAAGAGGCGGGCGACGACCACCACGACCACCTGATCGACACCAAGACGGGCGAGGTCATCGAATTCTTCGACGCCGAGATCGAGCGGCTGAAGGCCGAGATCGCGCGCAAGCTGGGCTATGAGCTGGTCGGTCACAAGCTGGAGCTCTACGGCCACGTCATCCCCGGCGCGGAGCCGGTGGAGCGCGAGGGCCTGATCTACAAGCGCCGCCCGCGCGACGAGACCGAAGACTGACCGCCGTCAGTCTTCACATCGTCTTGCCGTCGTCGATTTCGGCGATCATAAGCCGTGCATGACTGATACGCTCGACCCTCCCGCCCCGGCGGACGCTGGCGCATCTGACGCGAGCGCCGCGCCCAAGCGCCTGTTCATCAAGACCTATGGCTGTCAGATGAACGTCTATGACTCGGAGCGCATGGCGGATGTGCTGCGCCCGCTGGGCTATGCCTCGACCGAAACGCCTGAAGACGCCGACTTCGTCATCCTGAACACCTGCCACATTCGCGAGAAGGCGGCGGAAAAGGTCTATTCCGAGCTGGGCAAGCTGCGGGAGATGCGGGATCGGCGCCTGGCGGCGGGACGGAACGGCATGACGATCGCCGTGGCCGGCTGCGTCGCCCAGGCCGAGGGCGAGGAGATCATGAAGCGCCAGCCGGCGGTCGATCTGGTGGTCGGACCCCAGGCCTATCATCAGCTGCCGGAACTTCTGACCCGCACGGCGCGGGCGCGCGGCGAGCGCATCGGCGCAGACTTTGCGCCGAACGAGAAGTTCGACGCCCTGCCCGCGACGCGCGGTACGGAAGGAGTCACGGCCTTTCTGACGGTGCAGGAGGGGTGCGACAAGTTCTGCACCTTCTGCGTCGTGCCCTATACGCGCGGCGCCGAATGGTCGCGGCCGGTGGCGGCGGTGTTGGCCGAGGCCCGCTCCCTGGCCGACCGGGGCGTGCGCGAAGTCACCCTGTTGGGCCAGAACGTCAACGCCTATGACGGCGAAGGGCCGGACGGAAAGCCCTTCACCCTGGCGAAGCTGGCCTATGCGCTGGCCGAGATTCCGGGGCTGGATCGCATCCGCTATACGACCAGTCACCCGAATGACATGTCGGACGAGCTGATCGCCGCGCACGGGGAGCTGGACGCCCTGATGCCCTATCTGCACCTGCCGGTTCAGGCGGGGTCGGACCGCATCCTGCGCCTGATGAACCGCAAGCACGGGCGTCAGAAGTACTTCGATCTGATCGACCGCATCCGCGAGGCGCGGCCTGACATGGCGATGGCGGGCGACTTCATCGTGGGCTTCCCCGGCGAGACGGATCGCGATTTTGAGGACACCATGGATCTGGTGCGGCGGGTGAACTACGCCAGCGCCTTCTCCTTCATGTATTCGCCGCGTCCCGGCACGCCCGCCGCGACCATGGCGGCCCAGGTCCCGGACGCCGTGGCGAAAGAGCGGCTGCACGCCCTTCAAGCCCTGCTGACCGAGCAGCAGACCGCCTTCAACCAGTCGCTGGCCGGGCGCGTCCTGCCGGTGCTGTTCGAGAAAAAGGGCCGCCACGGCGCCCAGGCTGTCGGCCGCTCGCCCTATCTGCAATCGGTCCACGTCGACGACGCGGATCAACTGATCGGCCGGATCGTTCCGGTCGAGATCATCAGGGGCCAGCAGAACAGTCTGAGCGGTCGCCTGATCCAGACGAACTGACGGGTTTCTCTCAACGCATGTGTCGCGAGCGGCCCCACGCTACGTTCCTCAAGCAGTCTCACGCCGTGCGTGAGGCGTTAGGAACACTCAATATCGTCCCTCAAGCAGCCTCGCACCGCGTGCGAGGCGATAGGGACTCTTAAGGAGACTTCATGGCGCGAGAGTCCGAGTTCCTGTCCCTCAGCGATGCGGCGTTGCGCGCCGTCATCGGGCCGAACAGCCGCCACCTGGCTTTGATCGAGGACGCCTTCAAGGTGCTGGTCGAGACGCCGGGCGGCGGGGTGTCGATCAACGGCTCGACGCGTGATCGGGCGCAGGCGCGCCGGGTGATCGAGGCCTTGTCGAGCCGGGCCGAGGCGGGCGCCGAGATCACCGAGGCCGATGTGCGCACCGCCCTGGGCGCCGCCGTCACCCAACCGCGCGCCGAACCTGCGGGTCGCAGCGCCGGTCGCAGCGTGCCGGAGGGCGCGGCCCTGCCGGTCGGCCGCCGCGGCGCCATCGCGCCCAAGACGGCGTCGCAGGCGCGCTATCTGGAGATGCTGGGCCGCTGCGAGCTGACCTTCGGCGTCGGCCCGGCCGGTACGGGCAAGACCTTCCTGGCGGCGGCCTACGGCGCCTCGCTGCTGAAGCGGGGGCAGGTGGACCGGCTGGTCATCACCCGCCCGGCGGTCGAGGCGGGCGAGAAACTGGGTTTCCTGCCGGGCGATCTGAACGAGAAGGTCGACCCCTATCTGGCCCCGATCTGGGAGTCGCTGAACGACATCCTGGGCGTCGACGACGTGCGCCGTCGTCGCGAGAAGGGCGAGATCGAAGCCGCCCCCATCGCCTTCATGCGCGGCCGCACGCTCAGCCACGCCTTCATCATCGTCGATGAGGCGCAGAACACCTCGCGGATGCAGATGAAGATGGTGCTGACCCGCCTGGGCGAGGGCGCGCGCATGGTGGTGACGGGCGACCCGTCGCAGGTCGACCTGCTGAACCCGCGCGATTCCGGCCTGGCCCACGCCCTGCGCATCCTCAAGGACGTGGAGGGCGTCGGCGTTCAGCAGTTCAAGTCCGAGGACGTGGTGCGCCACGCCATGGTCGAGCGCATCGTGCGGGCCTATGACTCCGATGCGGCGCGCAGCCGCCCCTTCCCCGACCTTGAGGACGACGCCTGATGATCGAGGTCGAAATCGAGAGCGACGCCTGGACTGAGGCCCTGCCCGAGGCGGCCGCAGTCGCCGAGCGCGCGGCCCGCGCGGCCCTCGGAACAGTCGAGGGCGATGTGGTGGTGCTATTGGCCGACGACGCGGCGGTGCAGGATTTGAACAAACGTTTCCGCGACAAGGACCGGCCGACGAACGTGCTGTCCTTCCCGGCTGCGGAAAGCGCCTTTCCGCATCTGGGGGACGTGGTGCTGGGCTATGCCTATTGCGCGGCCGAGGCCGAGGCGCAGGGCAAGAGCCTGTCGGACCATCTGAGCCATCTGGTCGTCCACGGCGTGCTGCACCTGCTGGGCCGCGATCACGAGGACGACGCCGAAGCCGACGAGATGGAGGCCGAAGAGCGCGAGATTCTGGCCGAGCTGGGCGTCGCTGACCCCTATGCCGCCGAGAATGGTGCGATCGAGCATGAGGGCGCCGCGTGAGCGGGGTGATCGCCGCCCGGTTCGCGGGTTTGCTGAACAATCGCTGGAGCCGCATCGCCCTGGCGCTGCTGGCCGGGGCGGGCGCCGCCCTGGCGCATCCGCCGTTCGGTTTCCTGCCGGGCCTGCTGGGCTACCCGCTGCTTCTGCTGTTGGCGGATCGGGCCAGCGGCATGAAGGGCGGCTTCTGGGTCGGCTGGCTGGCGGGGTTCGCCTATTTCTTCATCGGCTGCTGGTGGGTGGCCGAGGCTTTCCTAGTCAATCCGGCCCAGGCGTGGATGGCGCCCTTCGCCGCCAGCCTGCTGCCGGCGGGCATGGGGCTGTTCTGGGGGCTGGCGACGCTGGCCTATCGTCGCTTCAGTCCTGGCGGGATGCGGCGCATCCTGCTGTTCGCGGCCCTGTTCGCCCTGCTGGAATGGACGCGCGGCCATGTGCTGACGGGCTTTCCGTGGAATCCGGCGGGCGCGGGCTGGGCGGCGGGATCGGCCATGTCGCAGTTCGCTTCGATCGGCGGAGTCTATGGGCTGGGCCTGATCACGGTGGCGGCAGTCAGCGCCTTTGCGCCCCTGATCGACGCCGGGCCGCGACGGCCGCGCCTGATCGTGGCGGGGCTGGGCGTGTTGACCCTGGCCGGCCTGTTCGCCTTCGGCGCCGTGCGTCTGTCATCGGCGCGGGTGGTGGAGACGCCGACCCTGGTGCGCCTGGTCCAGGCCGACATCGCCCAGGACTACAAGTGGAGCCCCGAGGCCTATCACGCCATTCTGGGCCGCTATCTGGAGCTGACCGCCCAGCCCGCCGCCGCCCTGCCGGACGTGGTGATCTGGCCTGAGGGCGCCCTGCCGACCACGGCCAACGACCTGTTCGCCTCGCCGGACGCCCAGGCGGTGGCGGCGGCCTTGCAGACGGGCCAGACCCTGCTGGTGGGCCTGAGCCGGGGCGAGCCCGATCCCAGCGCCGAGACCGGGGCTCGCTATTACAACAGCCTGTTTGCCCTGCATGACGAAGGGGCGGCGGGTCTGCGCATCGGGCCGATCTACGACAAGCACCGGCTGGTGCCGTTCGGCGAATACCTGCCGATGGGCGAGCTGATGAGCAAGATCGGCGTGCGCAGCCTGGTGCACGTGCCGGCCGACTTCAGCGCCGGTCCGCCGCCCGCGCCGATCAGCCTGGTCAACGCGCCGCTGGTGCAGCCGCTGATCTGCTACGAGAGCCTCTATCCGGGCTTCACGCCCGCGGCGACGGCGACGCGTCCGGCCTGGATCGTCAACGTCTCGAACGACGCCTGGTTCGGCAAGACCTCGGGGCCGCGCCAGCATCTGAACCTGGCCTCCTATCGCGCGCTGGAGACCGGCCTGCCGGTAGCGCGGGCCACGCCGACGGGCGTTTCGGCCATGATCGATCCGTGGGGCCGCATCGTCGAGGGCAAGCGGCTGGACCCCGGCCAGGCCGGGATCATCGACGTGCGCCTGCCGAAGGCCGCGTCGCCGACGCTCTATGGTCGCTGGGGCGATATGGGGTTCGCCGTCTTGCTGATTATAATGCTGGCTGCGGGCCGTCGCCGCGCCGGAAACGGGCGGCTGACGCGTTAACCCTATCGAGAGGGGCGGCGCCCCTGTGACGCGAAAACGCATGACAGAAGCCGAGGGCGGCGGCATGTCGAAAAGAAAAACAGGGAAGAGGGCAGGACATGGTCAGGGGTTCCGGGACTGATGGTCCCCATCTGGTGGATCGGCATGTGGGGCGGCGCGTCTGCGAGAAGCGCATCGCCCTAGGCTACAATCAGACCGATCTGGGCCAGGCGCTGGGAGTGACCTTTCAGCAGGTGCAGAAGTATGAGAAGGGCGCCAACCGGATTTCGGCGTCCAAACTGTGGGACATCGCCCGCTTCTTTCGCGTCGACATCGGCTACTTCTTCGATGGGCTGACCGGCGCGGTGCAGCCGGGTATGGCCGAGGGCGACGCCGAGCCTTTCGTGCATGACTTTCCCGCCACCCGACAAACCATAGAGATCGGCCGTCTGGCGCCGCGCCTGTCGTCGCGCCAACAGAAACTGGTGGTCGATCTGATGCGCGAGTTGGTCGATGAAGGCGCCGATAACGACGGCTAAGGGCGCCGCGATCTAACGGACAAAGAAAAAGGCGCGGAGCGATCCGCGCCTTTTCCTGTCTTGGAGCCCGCTCGAGATCAGGCGTTCAGCGCCGTCTCCGAGGCGATGATGCGGCTGGCGGCGTGGACCACGGCGCCGATGCGCAGGGCGGCCTGAATCTGGACGTTCGGCACGGCGTGCTTGCGCAGTTCACCCTCGTGGGCGTCCAGGCAGGCGCCGCAGCCGTTGATCGCCGAGACAGCGGTCGACCACAGCTCGAAGTCCAACTTGTCGACGCCCGGATTGGCGATGATGTTCATCCGCAGCTTGGCCGGCAGCGTCGTGTACTCCTGGTTCTTCATCAGGTGCAGCGAACGATAGTAGATGTTGTTCATGCCCATGATGGCGGCGGCGGCCTTGGCGGCGTTCATCGCTTCAGGCGACAGGACCGTCGCGGCCTGGGCCTCGATCAGTTTGACCACGGGGCCGACGCCGATGGCGTGAGCCGAGGCCAGGAAGCTGCCCCACTTCTGCTGGTCGTTCAGAACGGTCTCATTGGCCAGCGAGGACAGGTTCAGCGAGATGTCCTTGCCATAGGCCGGGATCAGGTCACGCAGGGCGTCGATGGACATTTTCGTGTTCCTTTCAGGAAGCAGCGCTTCAAAGAGCGGCTATCGTTCGCGACGCGGTCGCTTACTTCTTGAGCCGTCTTTGGGGCCGTATTTCGTGATGGGCGTTCAAGTCGCGAGGCTCCGCGAGCCGAGCATAGCGCCCAAATAAAATCATCAGGCATGAAAAAGGCGGCGACAGTCGCCCGCCGCCGCCTCTTTCGAGGGGCGGCCCGGACCCTACTCACGCGGTCCGGGCCTGGTCGTTGCGACCTTTGGGCCAGTACTTACGCGGCCAGGGTGTCGCCGCCGACCGGGCGGTTGCAGGCGCACAGCTCGTCGGTCTGCAGAGCGTCGACGACGCGCAGGGTGTCTTCCGGCGAACGGCCGACGTTCAGATTGGTGACGTAGACGTGCTGGATGACGTTGTGCGGGTCGACGACGAAGGTCGCGCGCAGGGCCACGCCTTCTTCTTCGTCCAGCACGCCCAGGGCGCGGGCCAGCTTGCCGCCGTTGTCGGCGAACTGCCAGATCGGCAGCTTGCTCAGGTCGGCGTGGTCACGACGCCAGGCCAGCTTGGTGAACTCGTTGTCGGTCGAACCGCCCAGAACCACGGTGTCGCGGTCCTCGAAGTCCTTGCCCAGCTTGGCGAAGGCGGCGATTTCGGTCGGGCAGACGAAGGTGAAGTCCTTCGGATAGAAGAAGATGACCTTCCACTTGCCCTCGAAGCTGTCTTGCGTGACGGCTTCGAACGCCGAGACGCCGTTCTCTTCGTGAGCATTGAAGCCCGGCTTGACGCCGATAATTTTGAAATCAGGCAGTTTTTGACCGACGCCGAGCATCGCGCTTCTCCTAGATGCAGAAAAAAGGACCGCCGGACCGCGGGGAGTGCGATCCGTCGAGGCCATGAGATGGGCCCTGGCGAAGCTTAAGTCAAATCGATCATTTTGCTTGATGTAATAGATTTATATTATGATCGAACGCGGGAAGTGATATAAGGCGGCTCGATTGGTTTGGGTCTGATTATAGGCATGCCCTATATCGGTTCTGGCCGCTTAGTCGTGTGAAGTCATGTCCGTCCTGCCTACCCTGCGTCAGCTACAATATCTGAAGCTCCTGGCCGAGCATGGCTCGTTCAGCCGCGCCGCCGAGGCCGCCCACGTCAGCCAGCCCGCCCTCTCGTCGGGGGTGCAGGAACTGGAGCGGGTGCTGGGCGCGGCGGTGGTGGAGCGCACGCGCGGGGCGGTGATCCTGACAGCCGTGGGCGCCGAAGCGGTGCGCCGGGCCGAAGACGTGCTGGCTCGCGCCGAGGATCTGGTCGAGGCGGCCCAGAATGCGGGCAAGCCCCTGTCGGGTCGGTTTCGTCTGGGCGTCATTCCGACGGTTGCGCCCTTCCTGTTGCCGCGCGCCCTGCCGGGACTGAAGACGCTTTATCCGGGCCTGCGCCTGTTCCTGCGCGAAGACCTGACGCCGCGCCTGATCGCCGGGCTCAAGGCGGGCCAGCTGGACGCCGCCGTCATCGCCCTGCCCTATGAGGCCTCGGGCATCGACCATGCCCGCATCGGCGATGATGAGATCATGGCCGCCGCTCCGGTGGGGCACCCGCTGGCGGGCGCGGGGCCGATTCCCGACGGCATGCTGAAGGCGGAAGATCTGATCCTGCTGGAGGACGGCCATTGTCTGCGCGATCAGGCGCTGGCGGCCGTCAACATCGAGGCGCCGCGCGGCGAGGACGTCTTCGCCGCCACCTCCCTGCACACCCTGGTGCAGATGGTGTCCTCGGGGCTGGGGGTCAGCTTCCTGCCGCAGATGGCGGTTCAGGCGGGTCTGGCCGACAATCCCGGCGTGGTGATCCGCCCGATCTCCGTCGATGCGCCGCACCGCGAGATCGTCGTCGCCTGGCGCGCCGGGTCCAGCCGCGCCGCCGAGGCCCGCCTGCTGGCCGAGGCGCTGAAGCTGGACTGAGCCGCGTCAGCCGAACAGGCGGCTGTCCCACCAGACGGGAGTCTCCAAGCCCGGCTTGATGCGGGCGAAGTCGGGATGCGTGGTGTTGAAGACGAAGTTGCGCTCCATCCGCGCCACGACCGAGGGCGTGATCAGCAGGGCCGAGCGGCCTTCCGCATGCCAGGCCCGTCCGAAGGCGCGGGCGGCCGCCCCGCCCGGCTCGGCCCAGCCGGGCACCAGATCCGGATTGACCACTTCATAGGAGACGCCCGCAGGGATGTGGATCTCCACATGGTGCTGGCCCAGCGGCAGTTCGCCGCCGAAGTGGACCAGCTTTTCCAGCATGGCGGTGGAATAGTGCTCGGCGGCGTAGATCACTCTCTGGCCCGCCTCGTGCCAGCGGCCTGAGGCCCGGCGCGAGCCGCCGTCGCTCCAGATGGGATATTCGCCGCGCGGATCGCCGATGCGGAATCCCTTGAGCGCGTCGTCCAGCCGACGGTGCATCCCGGACCTAGACCGCGAAGCCGGCGTCGGCGCGGCGCACCAGGTTGATCACAGCGTCGGCTCCCGCAGAACTGGACTGGGCCATGGCCAGAGGGGTGCGGCCGTTCAGCAGTTGATGCGGGCGGTTCAGGAAGCGGACCACGGCGGCGCTGTCGCCGCGATAGGCGCGGCCCACGGCGTCGACTACGCGGCCGACCTCGTACAGGCGCTCGCTCATCTCGCGGGACAGAGGCTTGCGGCTGGTGCGGGCGCGCCGCAGCGTCGCCTCGGGGATGATCTGGCCGACCACGCGCGGCATGCCGATGACCTGGCCCAGGGCGGCGGCGGCGGCGGGCTTCAGCCCTTGCGACACCCGCTCGGCCAGGGCCACGTCGTCCATCGTCTCATTGTCGTTCAGGCCCAGCAGCTTGCCGATCCGCGCGGCGTCGCTGGCCGGCAGGGTCTCGGGCGAGGCGTAGAGGTCGAGGGCGGTCATGGCGGCGGCTTTCGTCATCTGACGTCAATATGGGCGTCAAACGGCGATGCGGCAAGGACTTCGACTAACCGCTCATCCCCGCGGAGGCGGGGACCCAGTAAGGCCACGCCTGAGACCTTTGCC
>NZ_FUIE01000041.1 GCF_900163625.1 Brevundimonas diminuta 3F5N | reverse complement strand
AGAGCGTGCCCAACGCGCTGGAGCAGGCCAAGCAGGCGGCCTCGGCCATCGTCGGTCGCGCGGCCCCGGCGCCGGAGGTGCCGTGGTTCTGGTCCGATCAGTATGACGTCAAGCTGCAGATCGCGGGCGTGCCCTTCGACGCCGACCGCCAACTGGTGCGCGGCGATCCGGCCAGCGGAGCCTTCTCCGTCTTCCACCTCAGCGGCGAGCGCATCGTGGCGGTGGAGGCGGTCAACGCCCCCGCCGACTTCATGGGCGGGCGGATGCTGATCGGCAAGGCGACGCCGGTGGACGACGCCCTGCTGGCCGACCCGACGGTGTCGATCAAGGCGGTCGTTCTTGGTGGCGGCGTTCAACCGAGAGAACGGCTAAGTCTATAGCCCAAGAATTTGGCGCCTTCTAAGAACCGCAACAAGATTGGTTAAGGTGTCGTCTGGGTCTGATTGTGCCGAAGAGAACGCTTGGAACGGGCCTTTCTGACGTGAGGTTACGTATCGAATTTTACACACCGATGTTATTTTACCGAGTGTTGTTCCTGTGCCGATCCTCTCGGTTCTCATCATGAGGACATAAGGAGGTAATTTTGTTGAATGTGAAGCAAATAGCCGCGGGAATTTCGAGCCTCTCCATTATGGCGGCGGCAGTGATGACAGTGGTGACGTTCTCGGTAAATCCGGCCGCAGCGATGGTTCAAGCCGGTTATTATATCTACGAGTACAACTATTATTCCGATGCCTCTCATTCGTCTCAGGTTGGATACGCGAGGCAGGGTTGTTCTGGTGGGGATCCGGCAGCCAGCGGATGGGGTGAAGTGACGGCGCATTCCACTTCCAACCTGATCGGTTGGTGCAATCCTGATGGGACCGGCATCATCTTCTAGGCCGCACTGCGGCTCCAAACGCCGCCCTGAACAAGGAAGGCCCCAGGCATTGCCCGGGGCCTTTTCGTGCCTGCTGCATAGACGGGGGATGAGGTGCCGTTAGCCTCAGTGGAACTAGCATGAGAGGGCGGTCCCGAGAATCTCTCAACAAATGCAGCCAGTTCATGAAATGTTCCGAAATTGTCAGCATGGTCCCCGCGAGGGGGTAATTTCTGATTTGTCGGAAAAGCCCTTGTAAATCCAAGGGGTCAGTGTGGTGCCGCCGGGCAGGATTGAACTGCCGACCTCAGCCTTACCAAGGATGCGCTCTACCACTGAGCTACGGCGGCGGGTCACTGAGGAAGCGGCCGTATAGCCAAAGGTTTTGGCCGGGCCAAGCCAAAAATGCACGCTTGATCAAAATCTTTGCACGCGGTCTGCTGTCGACCATGGATACCCCGCCAGAAGACGACGCCCAGCCTTCCACGCCGCTCGCGACGCCAGCCGCAAAGCCGGCGGCGTCGTCCGCCAAGGCCGAGCGCGCGGCGCGTCTGGCCGCTGCTCTGCGTACGAATCTGCGTCGCAGGAAGGCGCCGGGCGCGGGCGGCGCGCGGCCGCCGAACGAAAGCAACTGAAAGTCATCCGTCTTGCGACGTTACGGCCTTTCGCGGGCGCCGTCCGGCTTGCTAGATAACCGGTTCGCCGGGCCGTAGGGGTCCGGGCCTCCCAGGACTTCCCCGACACCCATGGACAGCATCGTCATTCACGGCGGCAATCGCCTCAACGGCTCCATTCCCGTCAGCGGGGCCAAGAATTCGGCGATCAAGCTGATGGCGGCGTCGATTCTGACGGATCAGCCCCTGCTGCTGACGAACATGCCGCGCCTGGCGGACACGCGATTCCTGGGTCAGCTGCTGCGCCAGTTCGGCGTGGAAGTGACCGAACGCGATGGGGCGGACGGGCAGGAGACCCTGTTCCACGCGCCGGAGCTGACCTCGACCTTCGCCCCCTATGACCTGGTGCGTCAGATGCGGGCCTCGTTCAACGTGTTGGGGCCGCTGCTGGCGCGCACGGGCGAGGCCAAGGTCTCCCTGCCGGGCGGCTGCACCATCGGCGCGCGGCCGGTGGATCTTCATCTTCAAGCCCTGACGGCCATGGGCGCGGCGATCGAGCTGGAAGAGGGCTATGTCACCGCCACGGCGCCCAAGGGTCTGCACGGGGCCGAGATCGAGTTCCCGTTCGTCTCCGTCGGCGCGACGGAGCACGCCCTGCTGGCCGCCGTGCTGGCGGACGGCGTGACGGTGTTGAAGCGCGCCGCCCGCGAGCCGGAGATCGGCGACCTGGCTCGCTGCCTGATCGCCATGGGCGCCAAGATCGAGGGCCTGGATACGGACGTGCTGACGATCACCGGCGTCTCGTCCTTGTCGGGCGCGACCTGGTCGGTGATTCCCGATCGAATCGAGATGGGCTCCTATGCTCTGGCTGCGGCGATGGCCGGCGGCGAGGTGCGCCTGACCAAGGGCCGCGCCGACCTGATCGCCGCCCTGACCGATAAGATGGTCGAGGCGGGCGTCGAGATCGAACCGACGCACGACGGCCTGATCATCCGCCGCGACCCGACGCAGCGGCTGAAGGCCGTCAACGTCACGACCGAGATCTATCCGGGCTTCGCCACCGACCTACAGGCGCAGTTCATGGCCCTCATGACGACGGCCGAAGGCGATAGCGTCATCCACGAGAACATCTTCGAGAACCGCTTCATGCACGCGCCGGAACTGGCGCGACTGGGCGCCGACATCACCGTCCATGCGGGCGAGGCCGTGGTGCGCGGCGTTGAGGGCCTGAAGGGCGCGCCGGTCATGGCGACCGATCTTCGCGCCTCCATGTCTCTGGTCATCGCCGGCCTTGTGGCCGAAGGTGAGACGACGGTCGGCCGCGTCTATCACCTGGATCGCGGCTTTGAGCGGATGGAAGAGAAGCTGGGCGCCTGCGGCGCCGATGTTCGACGGATCAAGGGGGAGGGCGATGAGCACTGACGGCGAACCGATCTCGGCCCTGACCGACGAGGTCGTGGACGAAGGCGCTGCGGGTGAAAGCCTGACGCCGATGACGCCCCTTCGCCTGCTGGCCGAGGATGCGGACGACCTGCAGATCATCTCGGCCGCGCTTCAGGACGCCATCATGCGTCCGGTCGACATCCGCTGGGAGAAGGACGCGCGGCGCCTGACCGTCGTCCTGTCGCGCTTCTGCTGGGAATGCGGCGGCACGCGGGTCATGGCGGCCATGCAGTTCGGCGACGTGCAGGCGGTCAAGAGCCGCCGTCTGCCGCGCCTGCCCGAGGCGGCGCTGGAGCTGTTGGCGCTGGACTTCCTGCCGACCGAGGCGCCGGGCGGTCAGGTGATGATGATGTTCGCGGGCGGCGGCGATCTGCGGATCGATGTGGAGTGCCTGGATGCGGTGCTGACCGATCTGTCCGAACGCTGGCCTGCGCGGGTGGCGCCGACCCATCTGGACGGAGCGGTGGAATGAGCGGGCCGCACAAGCTGACCTCGATCGAGATCGACAACGCCTCCCTGCCGGCCGCCACGGCCGAGATCGAGCATCAGCGCCGGGTCGCCATCTTCGATCTGGTCGAGCAGAACAGTTTCATCCCGGACGGCGCGGCGGGCGGTCCCTACGCCCTGGCCCTCTCGTCGCAGGATAATCGTCTGGCTTTCGATATCGCCGGACCGGATTTTAGCCGGACGCATGTCCTGTCGCTGACGCCGATGAAGACGGTGATCCGCGATTACGGCCTGATCTGCGAAAGCTACTATGAAGCCCTGCGCGGTTCGTCGCCCAGCCAGATTGAGTCGGTCGATATGGGGCGGCGCGGGTTGCACAATGAAGGCGCGGCCCTGCTGAAAACCCGGCTGGACGGCAAGGTGGAGATCGACCAGGAGACGGCGCGCCGGCTCTTCACCCTGGTGTGCGCCCTCTACCGTCGGGGCTGAACTCGACTATCCCAGCGTTTTGGTGCATTAGGCGCCCTCACTTTCACGGCTCGCGCTCACGCTCGGCGCGGGCCCGTAGCTGTTCACACGGGCGAGAGAGGCCGCATGGCTAAGGAAGAACTGCTGGAATTTCCCGGTGTGGTCAGCGAATTGCTGCCCAACGCGACGTTCCGCGTGACGCTGGAAAACGATCACGAGATCATCGCCCACACCGCAGGCAAGATGCGCAAGAACCGCATTCGCGTTCTGGCGGGCGACAAGGTGCTGGTCGAAATGACCCCCTATGACCTGACCAAGGGTCGCATCACCTACCGCTTCAAGTAAGGACGCGCGTGTCGCGTCCTGACGCCTTGGCTCCGAGGTTGATTCTGGCCTCGTCGAGCCCGCGCCGCATCGAATTGCTGGCGCAGATCGGCATTACGCCCGATCTGGTCGATCCTGCTGATATCGACGAAACACCTGAGAAGGCCGAGACGCCGCCGCGTCTGGCCCAGCGCCTGGCCTGCTCCAAGGCGGCGGTCGTGGCCGAGCGTCATCCCGATGACGTGGTCCTGGCGGCTGACACCGTGGTGGCCGTAGGGCGCCGCCTGCTGGAAAAGCCCGCTGACGAGGCGGAGGCGATCCGCTTCCTGAAGCTGTTGTCCGGACGCAATCATCGCGTCTTCACCGGCGTGGCTGTGATCTGCGGGGGACGCACGTCCTGGCGCGTAGTCGACACTCGCGTCAGCTTCAAGCCGTTGTCCCAGGACGAGATCGCCGCCTACGTCGCTTCGGGCGAATGGCGCGGCAAGGCGGGGGGCTATGGCATTCAGGGCCGGGCCGCCGCCTTCATCACCCGAATCGTCGGCAGCCATCCCGCCGTCATGGGCCTGCCCCTGTATGAGGCGGCGAATCTCTTGCGTGGCGCAGGCTGGCGAGGCGAGGCGGCCTGATGGCCGATGTCGAGGTCTTCCTGGACGCGGCTCCGGGCGAGACCCGAGGCATGGTCTTTCGCAACGGCCGCGCCTGGACCCTCATTATACATAAAGACGATGATAGGCCCGAGCACCGCCTGGGGGCCCGCGTCGTCGGCCGTGTGGCGCGCCTGGCGCCGGGCCTGCACGGCGCCTTCATCGATCTGGGCTGCGGCGAGCCGTTCGGTTTTCTGCCGTTAGGCAAGGCCGATCGTCCGGCGGAAGGCGCCAAGCTTGAACTCCTGATCACGGCCGAACCGCGTGAGCGCAAGGGCCCCGTCTTGCGCCGCCTGGGAGAGGCGAGCGGTGAGCCGCGTCTGCTAGCGGCTGGACCCGATGTCGCCGCCATTCTGAACCACCTGGCGCCGGGCGTGCCTGTGACGACGGGCGCCGAGGCGATCCGCGCGGCGCTGGAGGCTGAAGAAGAAGCCCTGTCCGGCGGCGTGGTCGAGCCGGGCGTGGGTCTGGATCTGGCCGTGCAACGGACGCGGGCCCTGATTGCGGCCGATATCGACTACGCGCCAGCCGCCGGTCGTGATTCACGCAAGGGGCGCGAGGCGGTGAATCGCGAAGGTCTGCGCCAGACGGCGCGGTTGCTGGCGCTGAAAGGGTGGGGCGGTCTGGTCGTTATCGACCTGGCGGGCGTCGGCCTGCACCCAGAGACCACTCTATCCATGGCTCGTCAGGCGTTCGCCGATCACGACGGGGCGGCGATGGGGCCGTTGAGCCGGTTCGGCCTGTTGCAATTGTCTCTGCCGTGGGCGCGCACGCCGGCGGACGAACGACTGGCGGCGCCGGGAGCGCAGGAAATCGGCGCCCTGCGTCGGCTGCGCCTCGCCTTGCTGACGGATCGCGCGTCGCCGCGTCTGACGCTGCACTGCGGTTCGGCGTCAGCGGCGATCCTGTCCCCGTGGGTGGCGCAACTGGGGCCGCGCGCCCACATTCGCCCGGACGCCGCGCCGGGCGCGTTCGAGATCAAGGAGAGCTGAGCATGGCCCAGTGCCCAATTTGCCGTCGCGCCGAAACCGCCGTCGCCTACAAGCCCTTCTGCTCCAAGCGTTGCGCCGACGTTGATCTGCAGCGCTGGTTCACCGGCGGCTACGCCATTCCGGCTGAAGATGCGCACGATGATGAAAAAGATCGTGGAATTGAGTGAATTGGCGTCTGGACAGCCCCATCAGCCTCGCCTATAGACCCGCCTCTCGCGACGATGTCGTGCGCCTGGATAGCTCAGCTGGTAGAGCAGCGGATTGAAAATCCGCGTGTCGGTGGTTCGAACCCGCCTCCAGGCACCACTTTTCCCCAAATGACGATTATTCGCCTCGGCCCTGAAAAAGCCGAAAAATCGTCATGGGCCTAAATGTTTCTTAACAATCTCGACGCTGGCACTTTTGTTGCCGTTTTATTGCGATTGAGCGGAATATTTATGCGCGCTTGCCGCGGGGGCGCGGGGCGCGGGGTGAAAAGCTATTTTCCGCCCTTGACGCTCTGATAGGCGTTCGCCAAAGGGACTTAACCGCATTCTTGCTTGCAGGCTGTGGACGGGGGGGTATGGTTCCATCGCTCCAGTCTGCAAAGCGTCTCAGGATGTTTCGTAAGAATGCGGCGCCGACCGGCGGGGGAGAAATTCCGGCGGGAGGAAAAAATTTCACGGTAAAGGCCCAGCCGACTGACGCGGTTCGGGTCTTGGGTTCCACGAGTCAGACCAAAGCAGGAACTGGCGAAACATGCTCGATAAGAAGACGAATATCCTCCTCGCAATGGCCGGCGCTGCCGTCCTGATGGCGAGCTCGCCGGTTCTGGCGCAGGACGCAGCTCCGGCTGCTCCGGCCGCCGCTTCGGCTCCCGCCGCCGCTGACGCCGCCGCTCCGGCCGCCGACGCCGCTGCCCCGGCTGCTGACGCAGCTGCTGAAGCCCCCGCTGAAGAAGCCGCTGCTGGCGGCCACGGCGGCGGCAGCCTGACCCCGATCGCCATGTTCATGATGGCGCACCCGGTCGTTAAGGTCGTGATGGCAGGCCTGGTCCTGGCCTCGATCTTCTCCTGGACGCTGCTGCTCATCAAACTGGTTGAGTTCAGCTCGCTGACGAAGAAGACCAACCGCTTCCTGGAAGAGTACCGCGGTGCTCGCAACCTGGCCGACATCCGTCGCCTGGCCACCTCGGAAGAGTTCGACGGCAACCCGCTGGCCGACATGGCCGCTGCGGCCACCGGCGAAATCGAACTGTCGCGTCAAGCCGGTCTTGATGTGACGGGCGCTCACCGTGACACGACTGTCGCGCGTGCCGGCAACGCTGTCGGCGCCGTGCAGGGCGGCATGGGTATCCGCCTGTCGGGCGGCCAGCAGTTCCTGGCTTCGGTCGGTTCGGGCGGTCCGTTCATCGGTCTGTTCGGCACCGTTTACGGCATCATGAACTCGTTCATCGGCATCGCCGAGTCGAACACCACCAACCTGGCCGTCGTTGCTCCGGGTATCGCTGAAGCCCTGCTGGCTACCGGCATCGGTCTGTTCGCGGCTATCCCGGCGGTTATCTTCTATAACTACTTCAACACCCGCATCGCTTCGTACGGCGCTCGTGCTGACGGCTTCAACGCCGAGCTGATGAACTCGATCTCGCGTCAACTCGACAAGGGGGCGTAAGACGGATGGCCGCCAAACTTTCCGGTTCCGGCGGCGGCAAGTACACCGTCGAGGCGAACAGCGAAATCAATGTCACGCCTTTCGTGGACATTATGCTGGTTCTCCTCATCATCTTCATGGTGGCGGCTCCGCTCGCCACCGTGTCGGTGCCGGTGACACTTCCACGTGCCGTCGCTCCGCCGGCTCAGAATCCGCCCAAGCCCGTTTTCATCTCCATCCAGAATGGCGGTGAAGTGTACGTGGGCGACTTCCCGACGTCGGTCGCCGCCCTGGGCGATGACCTGAGGACCCAAATCGGAACGCGTAATCCGGACGAAGAGCGGATCTTTATCCGCGCTGACCAGCAAACGCGTTACGGGGACTTCATGCAGGTCATGAACGCCTTGCAGGATAATGGTTTTTACAGTGTCGCCCTGGTTGGCGAAGATAAATCGTAGGGGGCGTGACTCAAAGCATGACTGCTGAACCTCACGAGCACCGCGACCCTCTGCTCGATGCACCCAAGAAGAAGAAGCTCTCGACGGGTGCGATGGTCGGGATCGGCGTCTCGGTGATCGTCCACGCTCTGGCAGGCATATACCTGTACAAGAGCAAGTTTGAGCTCCAGGAGTTCAACTACGTGGACGAGGCTGTGGACGTGGAGTTGATGGAGGCCCCGCCTCCGCCGCCTCCGCCTCCGCCGCCGCGCGCGCCGCCGGGGATGCGTTGCAGGCGGCCTTGGGCGCCCTGGAT
>NZ_FUIE01000033.1 GCF_900163625.1 Brevundimonas diminuta 3F5N | reverse complement strand
GGCAAGTCGCTCGCCTCGACCACACTGCTCATCCCCGCGGAGGCGGGGACCCAGTGCTTTGGCCGGAAGCGCGCGGACACATGCGGATCATGAGCGTGAAGCCCTTACTGGGTCCCCGCCTCCGCGGGGATGAGCGGGTGTTTAAGCCCGCTTGCCCTTCGGGCCCTTGGCGAAAGGCTTGCCCCCCACCTTGAAGTCCGGCTTGCCCTTGAAGCCGGCCTTGGGCGTGAAGGGCTTCTTGTCGCCCTTGTCCTTGAAGCCCGGCTTCTTGCTGAAGCCGCCTTCAGCAGGCGCCGCATCGGTGCGAGGCGCATAGGGCTTCTTCTTGAAGGGACGCTCGCCGTCCGCGCTGCGGCCCGCGTCGCCCTCCGGGCTCCACGGCTTCTTCTTGAACGGCGGGCGGGCCTGACCGTCCTCGTCGCGGCGGAAGGGCTTCTTGGCGAAGGGGCGGGCCTCGCCATCGCGCTCAAAGTTACGGTTGCGCGCGCCCTTCATCGAGCCGGGCGTCGGCGCCTCGGACGGGGTGATGCGAGCCTCTTCCTTGCTCTGGGCGGCGGCGGCGCGGAAGGCGTCGGCGTGGCTCAGGGCGATCTCGAAGCGCGTCTCTTCGGGGAAGGTGCGGATCGAGCCGATCTGCTGCTTGGTCACGCCGCCGATGCGGCAGATCAGCGGGATCAGCCATTTGGGGTCGGCGTTGCGGTTGCGGCCGATGTCCAGACGGAACCAGGTGACTTCGTCCGGCTGCAGGCGGTCGCCCGGCCAGGGCGCGGGGGCGTAGTCGTCGCCGCCCGCCGCATCGCGTTCGCGGCGCGGCTTGCGCTGCGGACCTTCGCCCGGATCGGTCAGATCTTCCGGCGCCGGCAGGTTCTTGCGCAGCAGCACCAGCAGGGCGCGGGCCAGATCGTCCGGCGTGCGCTCCTTGACCAGCTTCTCGACCAGACCCGCATCCTCGTCCGCGCCCTCTTCGGCGAAGACCGGCGCGGCCAGCAGGCGCTGTTCGTCCTGGGCGCGGATTTCATCGGGGGTCGGCGCGCCGGACCAGACGGCCTCGACCCCGGCCGAGCCCAGCAGCATCTCGGCCTTGCGGCGGCGGCTGTGCGGGACCAGCAGGACCGAGACGCCCTTCTTGCCCGCACGCCCGGTGCGGCCCGAACGGTGCAGCATGGTCGCCTTGTTGATCGGCAGTTCGGCGTGGATCACCAGCCCCAGATCGGGCAGGTCCAGACCGCGCGCGGCCACGTCGGTGGCGACGCAGACGCGGGCGCGGCGATCCCGCAGCGCCTGCAGCGCCTCATTACGCTCGCGCTGGCCCATCTCGCCCGACAGCGACACCGAGGCGAAGCCCCGCTCGACCAGCGAGGCCTGCAGGTGACGCACGGAATCCCGCGTCGAGCAGAAGACCAGCACGCCCGGCGCCTCGAAGTAGCGCAGGACGTTGACCACGGCGCGCTCAATCTCGTTCGGCGCGATGCGCATGGCGCGGTATTCGATGTCGTTGTGCGGTTGGCTGCGGTCGACGGTGTCGATACGCACCGCGTCCTTCTGATAGCGCTTGGCCATGATCGCGATGTCGCGGGCGATGGTGGCCGAGAACAGCAGGGTGCGGCGCTCTTCCGGCGCCTGGTCCAGAATGTATTCCAGGTCCTCGCGGAAGCCCATGTCCAGCATCTCGTCGGCTTCATCCAGCACGACGACGCGGGCGGCCGACAGGTCCAGCGCTCCGCGATCGATGTGGTCCTTCAGACGGCCCGGCGTGCCGACCACGACGTGGGCGCCGTGGTTCAGGGCGCGGGCTTCCTTGCGGGCGTCCATGCCGCCGACGCAGGTGACGATCTTGGCGCCCGCTTCGGCGTAGAGCCATTCCAGCTCGGCTGCGACCTGCAGCGCCAGTTCGCGCGTGGGCGCGATGGCCAGCATCAGCGGCGTATCCGCCTGGCCGAACCGCTCGTCCTCGCCCAGCAGGGTCGGCGCCGCCGCCAGACCGAACGCCACCGTCTTGCCCGAGCCGGTCTGGGCCGAAACCAGCAGGTCCGCCTCGCCATGGCCTTCCAGGACTGCGGCCTGAACCGGGGTGGGTTCAAGGTAGCCCTTGTTCAGCAGGGCGCGGTCAAGCGCGGGATGGATCGCGGGAAAGGGCATGAAAGGCCTGGAGTTCAAATGCGAGGCGACCGTCAAACGGCCGCGCCCGGCGAGGCGTCGCAGCCTGCCGGGCGTCGGGGAAGGCGCTCCCTATACACGAATAAGGGCCGGGGTGGGGCCGAATCGATCTAGGCGTTTCAAAAATCAACAATCGCCAAATACTTGAAGATGACGCCGTCGCTTTCGGATGCGCCTCCTTTTGAAGCCTTCATGCAGCCGATTGTTGATCGGCTGAAGGCCCATGGGCGGTCGCTGACCAATGCCGAAATGCTTGAAGACATTTCCGAGCACATGGGCCTTTCCGACGAAATTCTGAATCTCAGGCACGGCAAATGGAACCAGTTGGTCGTCGACCAACGCCTTGGTTTCGCACGAAGCTGGCTTAAGCTGGGCGGGGCTGTAACCAATAGCCAAAGAGGCGTCTGGAGCCTCACGCCAACAGGGGCCGCCATGACGGCGTCCGAAATCGCAGCCATCCCCAAACAGGTGCAGAAAGCCTACGCCGCGCAACGCGCCAACGCTGTCACGGAAAAACTCGACCCGCCACAGGTGCTGCAGGAAGCCGCGCAGGAAGACTGGAAGGACCAACTTCTTTCCGTTTTGCTCCAGCTTGACCCCTCCGCGTTCGAACGGCTTTGCCAACGTCTTTTGCGTGAATCCGGCTTCACCCGTGTCGAGGTGACCGGCAAAACCGGCGACGGCGGCATAGACGGGACCGGCGTCCTGCGCATGAACCTGCTGTCGTTTCAGGTGATCTTTCAGTGCAAACGCTGGCAGGGATCAGTCGGCGCATCGACGGTCCGCGACTTCAGAGGCGCCATGGTCGGGCGCGCAGACAAGGGCCTGATCATCACGACAGGCACATTCACAAGCGAAGCTCGAAGAGAGGCCACCCGAGACGGCGCTCCCGCAATCGATTTGGTAGACGGCGACACGCTTTGCGACTTGCTGAAGGAGCGCGGTCTTGGCGTCTCTGTCCGTATGGTCGAGGAAGTCACAGTCGACGCCTCGGCTTTCAGCGCCATCTAGAAGAATCGACCGCCGTTCACCACGTCCGTTGATCGGGCGTTGACCACGCAGAGGCGATGCTGGCCGGGTTCAGACCTCCGTCCGCCGAAGGATCGTCCATGATCTCGCCGCTCAGCACCGCCGCCGCCGGGATGCAGGCCGCCTCGGCCCGGCTGGAAGACAGCGCCCGCCGCGTCGCCTCGGGCCGTATGGACGATTACGCCGTCGAGGCGGTCGAGCAGATCCGCGCCAAGAGCGACTTCTCGGCCAACGCCGCCGTGGCTCGTACGGCGGATCAGATGACGGGAACCCTGCTGGATATTCTGGTCTAGGCCCTACCCCGCCTTCTCCGGCAGGTGGAAGAAGTCGACGAACCGCTCGAACGTCGCCCGGTCGCCCTCGATCGTCATCGCCCCCTCGCCTTCCAGCGCCTCCAGCGGAACCTTGCCATAGACGGCGGCGGCCACGACCTGAGCCGGAGCGCGCACCAAGACATCACAGCCTTCGACCTCGCCGCGCAGGGCGTCGATGACGCCGTCGGCCACGCTTACGACCATCCTGTCCTCATCCAATGCAAAGCCCAGCCGCATCTCGGCGTCCTGTGCGCGACCTGCGTCGAACATGGTCTTGAACGACTGCATGATGGAGACGGCGCTGATCGGCAGCGTCGGGTCGTGCTGGGGCGAGCGCGCAGCCCAGCGGCCCAGCACCATGAAGACCGGCTCGATCTCATAGCCCCAGTCGGTCAGCTCATAGACCTGAACCGAGGCGGGCGGCGGCAGCTTGCGGCGCTGAACGACGCCCGAGGCCTCCAGCCCCTCCAGCCGCTGCGTCAACACATTGGCCGACAGGCCGCACAGGTCTTTTCGCAGGTCGCTGAAACGCCGCGGCCCCATCATGAGTTCTCTGATGACCAGCAAGGCCCACCGTTCGCCCACCAGGTCCAGCCCGTGCGCCGCCCCGCAGGCGTCGTGATAACGCCGGGATCGGGATTCGGACTTCTTAGTTACTTTTTCTAACTTCATAGTTGACTAACATAACATCAAGGCGCAGAACGACCAACATCATAGGGCAGGCCGTCCGGGGAGGGAGGGCCGCGCAAGGGAGGACCACCGCCGATGCCCAAGCTGATCTTCATCAACCTGCCGGTCGCCGACCTGCCGCGCTCCGTGGCCTTCTATGAGGCGATCGGGGCGAGCATGAACCCGATGTTCTCGGACGAGACGGCGGCCTGCATGGTCTTTTCCGACACCATCCACGCCATGCTGCTGACGCATGAGAAGTTCTCCAGCTTCACTGACCGCGCCATCCCCGACGCCAAGAAGACGGCCCAGGTGCTGATCTGCGTGTCGGAGGACAGCCGCGAGGGCGTCGACGCCGTGGTCGATCGCGCCGCCGCCGCCGGCGGCCAGGCCGATCCCAACGTCAAGCAGGACTACGGCTTCATGTACGGCCGCAGCTACGCCGATCCCGACGGCCACATCTGGGAGGTCATGTGGATGGACCCGGAAGCCGCCGCCCAGGGGCCGAAAGGCTTCGCCTCACAGGTCGGCGGAGGCTGAGCCGTGAGCGCGCTGTACGAACTCAGCGTCAGCCGCTTCATCAAGGCCTCGCCCGAAACGGTGTGGCGGGCCTGGACCCGGCACGCGACCGAGTGGTTCACCCCGCGCCCGTGGAGCACGGTGTCGGTCGACCACGACCTGCGCCCCGGCGGGCGCGCCGATGTCGTCATGCAGTCGCCCGAAGGCGAACGGCATGAGTATCGCGGCGTGGTGCTGGAGGTGGAGCCCGGCCGCCGCCTGGTGACGACCGGCGCCTTCACCGAAGGCTGGATCCCGCAGCCGGGCGAGATGAACTTCGTCCGCATCGACACCTTCGAGTCGGAGGGCGACGGCACGCGCTACACCGCCCGCGCCCGCCACTGGGACGAAAAGGCCATGCAAGCCCACCGCGACATGGGTTTCGAACCGGGCTGGGGCGCCGCCACCGACCAGCTGGCCCAGGTCGCCGAAAACCTCACCCCGCAGGAGAACGCGTCATGAGCGACAAGATCATTCCCTGTATCTGGTACGACCTCGGCCAGGCGAAGAAGGCGGCCGAATTCTACGTCTCGCTGGGCCTTCCCGACAGCCGCATCGACCGCGTCGTCGCCAGCCCCGCCGACAATCCGTCCAGCCCGGCCGGGTCCGAACTGGTGGTCGAGTTCACCCTGGCCGGGCAGCGCTACGTCGGCCTGAACGGCGGTCCGAACTTCCCCCAGACCGAAGCCGTGTCCTTCATGATCATGACCGACGACCAGGCCGAGACCGACCGTCTGTGGGACGCCATCGTCGGAAACGGCGGGGCCGAGAGCGCCTGCGGCTGGTGCAAGGACCGCTGGGGCGTGAACTGGCAGATCACGCCGCGCCGCCTGATGGCCTTCTACGACGACCCCAACCCGGCCCGCGCCAAGGCCGCCTTCGAGGCGATGATGACGATGCACAAGATCGACATCGCCGCCATCGAGGCCGCTGCTGACAGGATCGGGCAGGCCTAAAAGCTAAGCCGTCTCACCTGTCGCTTTCGACCAAGACGCCGTCCAAGCCTGCCCCGACCATCCCCCCCGCCCCAGCGAGCCGCCGCGCGGCGAGCGATAGGGGCCAAACCCCGAGGAGAAACGAAAATGGCCTACATCACCGGCTTCCTGACCCCCGTGAAAAACGAGAACAAGGAGCGCTACATCGAGTCCGCGCGCCAATCCTGGCCCCTGTTCAAGGGCTACGGCGCCACCGCCCAGATCGAGAACTGGGGTGTGGACGTGCCCGACGGCAAGGTCACCAGCTTCCCCATGGCGGTGAAGCTGGAGGACGGCGAGGCCGTCGTCTTTTCCTGGCTGATCTGGCCCGACAAGAAGACCGCAGACGACGCCTGGGCCAAGATGCAGGACGACCCCGCCATGGCGAACATGGACATGCCCTTCGACGGCAAGCGCATGATGTGGGGCGGCTTCGAAACCGTCTTCAACGAGACGCAGTAAGCGAGGCTCTCCTCCCCACATCGTGGGGAGGGGGACCACGAAGTGGTGGAGGGGCTTTGCGACAGCGGAAGCCAGCGGCCCCTCCGTCTCGACGGCTACGCCGCCGATCCACCTCCCCATTTCATGGGGAGGAGAAACAAAAAAAGGGCGGCCCGGTCGGAGCCGCCCTTTTCCAATCATCGTCCCCGGATCAGCTGTCCAGGAAGCTCCGCAGCTTCCGCGACCGCGAGGGGTGCTTCAGCTTGCGCAGGGCCTTGGCCTCGATCTGACGGATGCGTTCGCGCGTGACCGAGAACTGCTGGCCGACCTCTTCCAGGGTGTGGTCGGTGTTCATGCCGATGCCGAAGCGCATCCGCAGGACGCGCTCCTCACGCGGGGTCAGCGAAGCCAGCACGCGGGTCGTTGTTTCGCGCAGGTTCGACTGGATGGCGGCGTCGATCGGCAGGATCGCATTCTTGTCCTCGATGAAGTCGCCCAGGTGGCTGTCTTCCTCGTCGCCGATGGGGGTTTCCAGCGAGATCGGCTCCTTGGCGATCTTCAGGACCTTGCGGACCTTCTCCAGCGGCATGGCCAGGCGTTCGGCCAGCTCTTCCGGGGTCGCTTCGCGGCCGATCTCGTGCAGCATCTGGCGCTGGGTGCGGACGATCTTGTTGATCGTCTCGATCATGTGCACCGGGATGCGGATGGTGCGGGCCTGGTCGGCGATCGAGCGGGTGATCGCCTGACGAATCCACCAGGTGGCGTAGGTCGAGAACTTGTAGCCGCGGCGATACTCGAACTTGTCGACCGCCTTCATCAGGCCGATGTTGCCCTCCTGGATCAGGTCCAGGAACTGCAGGCCGCGGTTGGTGTATTTCTTGGCGATGGAGATCACCAGGCGCAGGTTGGCCTCGACCATCTCCTTCTTCGCCTGACGGGCCTCGCGCTCGCCCTTCTGCACCATCTGGACGATGCGGCGATAGTCGTCGATCGGCACGCCCGCCTCGGTGGCGACGGCGGCGATATGGGTGCGGATCGCGTCGATCTGGACGGATTCGTTCTCGCTGAACTTGGTCCAGCGGACGCCCATCTCCTTGATGCGCTCAGCCCAGTTCGGGTCCATTTCCGAGCCGAAGTAGGCCTTGAGGAACTCGGGCCGCGAAATGCCGTAGCCGTCGGCCAGACGCAGCAGTCGGCCTTCCTGACCGATCAGGCGCTTGTTGATGGCGTACAACTGCTCGACCAGCGCCTCGATGCGGGCGTTGTTCAGCTTCATCGTCTTCAGGCGGTCCGAGATGGACGCCGTCAGGGATTCATAGGTCTTCTGATCCTTGGCCGTCAGGACGTCGCCCTTCAGGCGCGCCTCGACCAGCTTGTCCTGCAGCTTGCGGAACTCGCTGAAGTCGACGGCGATGGCGTCCAGCACCTCCATGACGCCGTCGCGCAGCTCGGCCTCCAGGGCCGAGATCGACATGGCGCCGCCGTCGTCGAAATCGTCCTCGTCATCTTCTTCGCCGTCGCCGTCCGGCTCGCCGGTCGGCTGGGCCGGAGCCGGCTGGTTGTGCGGCAGGGACGAGGGATTCAGGATGCCGTAGGTGGCGTCCAGGTCGATCACTTCGCGCAGCAGGATGCGGTTGTTGGCCAGCTCCTCGCGCCAGACCATGATGGCCTCGAAGGTCAGGGCGCTTTCGCACAGGCCCGAGATCATGGCGTCGCGGCCGGCCTCGATGCGCTTGGCGATGGCGATTTCGCCCTCGCGGCTCAGCAGCTCGACCGTACCCATTTCGCGCAGATACATCCGCACGGGGTCATCGGTGCGGTCATAGGCGGCCTTGGCCGGGGCTTCGGCGACCGAGGTCTCGGCGGCGGCGGCCACGTCGGTGCCGGTCGCCTCGGCGGCGTCCTCTTCGGCTTCGACGACGTTGACGCCCATCTCCGACAGCATGGCCAGGATGTCTTCGATCTGGTCCGGCGTGACTTCTTCGGACGGCAGGACCTTGTTCAGCTCCTCCATCGTCACATAGCCGCGCGTCTTCGCCTGACGGATGAATTTCTTCACCCCAGCGTCGGTGAGATCGAGCAGGGGCCCGTCGGCGTTGGTTTCGGCGTCCTGCGTCTCGGTCTGCGCGCTCATTCAGTCTGTCTCCACGGCCGGCGGGGGGTGATCAGGCCCCTGCGGCGAAAATACAACGCCCGACGACTTCGTTGGTTACGAAGAAGCCGAGTCTTCCCAAATCGTTCCGGTCTTGATGGCTCGCCGCAGGGCATCGCGCTCGGCCTTCACCAAAGCGAAAGCCGAGTTATCGAAGGCCCGATGAGCCTCCGACTTTGCTGAAGCCAGCGCCTCGTCCAACGCCGCTGCGCGGGTCAGAGCGTCGAACGCTTGCGACCACCGGGTCCTCGCCTCGCCGAGGGGCTTGTCTGCAGCCAGGAATGGCGCGCCGGACTTCGCCGCCGCCTTCTCGACCTCGTGCATCAAGGCATCATGACCCGATTGGGCCAGATGGCGGCGCAGGGCGGCAGAGTCAAGGGTCCGGCCCGAGAAACGCAGTCGAACCAGCTCCTGGGCCAGTCCGTCCAGGGCCGGATCGCCGAAACCGTAGCGCGCCACCGCCTCCATATGATCGTCCAGCCGCTCCGGGTCGTCGATGGCGCCGTGGGCCAGGGCGGCGGCGATCGGCTCGACCGAACGGAACAGCGCCTGCATGGCCTGGGCGCCCTCGGCCGTCTGCCCCTGCAAGGGCGGCGGACCACGCCAGCGCCCGCCCGGCCCCGGCCGTCCACCCTGTTGCGGCGGCCGCTGCTGTTGCTGGCGCGGGAACAGGGCGTCGAAGCGGTCGAACAGGTCGCGCCGGTACTGTTCGGCCAGATCCTTGTCCTGCACGGCGTTGGCCGCCTGACGCAGCCGCCCCTTCAGCCCCGCCTTGCGCTCGGGCGTATCCAGCGGCTCGGCCTCGACCTCGCGGCGGAACAGCACCTCGGCGAAGGGCCGCGTATCAGCCATGGCCTGACGCAGGGCCGGCGCCCCGCGATCGCGCAGGATGTCGTCCGGATCCTGCCCGCCCTCCAGCAGGGCGAAGCGAAAGGACTTGCCCGGCTTCAGCAGCGGCAGCGCCCGCTCGATCGAGCGATAGGCGGCGCGCAGGCCCGCCGCGTCGCCGTCGAAGCTCAGCACCGGCTCGGACGAGACCCGCCACAGCCGCTCCATCTGCTCTTCGGTCAGGGCCGTGCCCATCGGCGCGACCGCAGGCAGGCCCGCCCGGTGGCAGGCGATGACGTCCATATAGCCTTCGACGACGATGATGCCCTGCTCGCCCCGGCTCTCGGCGCCCATGATCCGCCGCGCTTCCGGCAGGCCGTAAAGGGTCGCCCCCTTGTGAAACAGCGAGGTCTCCGGCCCGTTCAGATATTTGGCCCGGTCGTCCGGGTTCATCGCCCGGCCGCCGAAGCTGACGATACGCCCGCGCGCATCCAGGATCGGGAACATCAGCCGGTCGCGGAAGCGGTCATAGGGCTGCCCCCCGCCTTCCGGCGCGATCAGCATCCCGGCCTCGACCAGATCGCCCGGCCGCGCCCCGCGCTGGACCAGCGCCTGCTTCAGCCCCTCGCGGTCGTTGGGCGCATAGCCCAGGCCGAAGCGCTCCCACTGATCCTCGGGCAGGCCGCGCTTTTCCAGATATTCACGCGCCGCCTTGCCAACGCTGCGGCGCAGATTGGCCGCGAACCATTTCTGGGACAGGTCCATCCAGTCGGCCAGACCCTGACGCTTCTGCTCGCGCTCGGCGGCCTGGGGGTCTTCGGCGGGCAGCTGCATCCCGGCCTCGCCCGCCAGTCGGCTAACCGCCTCGACGAAGCTGAGACGCTCCGTCTCCTGCAGGAAGCTGATGACGTCGCCGTGCTTGCCCGAGCTGAAGTCGTGGAAGAAGCCCTTGTCGTCATTGACGAAGAAGCTGGGCGACTTCTCCTTCGAGAAGGGGCTGAGGCCGACGAACTCGCGTCCCTGACGCTTGAGCTTCACCGTCCGCCCGATGATGTCGGACGGCCGAAGGCGGGCCTTCAGCTCCTCGATGAACCGTTCGTCAAATCGCACGCCTGACCTATGCCGTCCGATGGCGTGCAAAGGCCAGCCCTCGCCCGCCCGCCGCCGCGACGGCCCCCGGCCAAAACGCCGCCTGGGGATAAGTCCGGGGACAACCGCCTGACTTCCTTCTGTCGCACGACTGGGCTTTAAGTCATCCCAGCCTTGCCGGAGCCCTTGCGATCATGCGCCAACTTCGTCTGCTCGTTCTGATGTTGCTGCCCGCCGCCTTCCTGGCGCTGGGCGCCTGCCAGACGATTCCGCGCCCGGCCTTCGACGCCGCCGACCTGGCCGCCGCCAGCCCGCCCTGGCGCTACGACTTCCAGACGGAGGAAGAGCGCGCCCGCTTCGTGCACGAGACGATCAATACGCAGAACGCCGCCAGGGACGGGACTTTCGACATCCTGGCCCTGTCAGGGGGCGGGGCCAACGGGGCCTATGGCGCAGGCGTCATGGTCGGCTGGAGTCAGGCCGGAAACCGGCCCCAGTTCGAAGTGGTCACCGGCGTCTCGACCGGCGCCCTGATCGCGCCCTTCGTCTTTGCGGGCCGGCGGTTCGACCCCGCGCTGGAGCACGCCTACACCAGCGGCCAGACCGACCAGCTGCTGAAATCGCGTGGTCTCTACGCCCTGATGCTGCCCGGCGTGTTCAAGCCCGAGCCCCTGACCAATCTGGTGCTGAACAACATCTCGCCCGAGCTGCTGACGGCCATCGCCGAAGAGCACCGCAAGGGCCGTCGCCTCTATGTCTCGACCACCAGCCTGGACACCCAGACCCAGGTCGTCTGGGACATGGGCGCCATCGCCCAGCAGGACGATCCGGCCTCGCGCCTGCTGTTCGTCAATGTGCTGATCGCCTCAGCCAGCATCCCCGGCGCCTTCCCGCCTGTCCTGCTGGACGTCGAGCATCAGGGCCGCCGCATTCAGGAGCTGCACGTCGACGGCGGCACGGTGTCCAGCTTCCTGGTCGTGCCGCAGGCGCTACTGCTCGACACCCCGTCAAACCGCCCCCTCAGCAACGCCCGCGTCTGGATCGTCGTCAACGGCCAGTGGGACCCGCGCTTCGAGGTGGCGCGCATCTCGGCGGTCAGCATCGCCGCGCGCAGCTTCGACACCATGATGAAGGCGTTGCAGCGTTCGGACCTGACGGCCGTCACCCAGTTCGCGCACCGTCACAACATGACCCTGTCGGTCGCCGCCATTCCCGATGAGGTCGAGGCCAACACCCTGGACTTCACCCAGGCCCACATGACCAGCCTGTTCCAGGCCGGCGAAGCTCAGGCCCTGTCCGGCCGCGCCTTTGACACGCGCGTCGACCCCGCCGCGCCGCAGCCGCCGCGCGCCGTTTCGTCACCTTAAGGGTTGATTAACCATATGGGCCGCAATGCGGCGATAAGCATCTGAATATGAACAATATTTTCTCAGATAACGCCGGAACTATCCACAGACCTGTGGATTCTTCGATCGGCCCCTGAGAAGCAGGGACCGCCATGACGCCGCCGCCGCGGACCGCGTCCGGCGCCGTAGTTCAACGGTCCTCGTCCCATGTTCATCGCCATCGCCCGCCCGGCGGTGGAGCCCCAAGGCCCCGACGCCGTCGCCGTCCCCGGCTCTCCCGCTGTTCCCTTGCTCAAGCCCCGCGCCCTGCACGCCCGCCTGCTGGCCAACGCCGCCCTGCGGCGCCAACGCGGCTGGCTGCGTCGGCAGGAGAAGCGCAGCGAGGACGCCGACTACTGGCTGCACGCCGCCGTCATCGCCATCGGCAAGGCCGCCGCCTTGCGCCGCGCCGAGGCCGCGCCCCTGCCCTGAGCAGGCTCAGCGCAGTTCGGGCAGACGCCGCGCCAGCGAGTCCTTCAGCTTGCGGCCGCGCTCGGACAGGCTCTTGCCCCGGCGCCGCTCGCGCACCTCGAAGCCCTGGCCCCAGCGTTCGTGCATGGCGGCCATCAGGGTCGGATGGCGGTCATACTGGTGCACGATCGCGCTGGTCCCGCCATCCGGGTTCACGATCCGACCGTCCGCCAGGGACAGGCCCTCGCTCGGCGTCAGGCCGACGGTGGCGATGCGACCGTAGTTGGCCGCCGCCTCGCCCTCGACCAGCCCCAGATGCAGGGCGATGTTGCAGGCCGCCTGATCCGCTCCGAAGGCGCCGCCGATCTCGGAACGGGGAATGGCCGCCAGCATCAGCAGGGTGCGGCAGAAGCGGATCATGCTCTCGCGCGGCCCCATGACGGTGCCGACACAGACGCACGGCTTGTCCGCCAGGGCGCGCGCCACGTCCTCGCCGCCGACGCCGCGCAGGTATTTCATGTTGAAGGCGTGGCCCTTCAGCCCGCCGTCATACTCGACGTAGAACTCGGGCTTGGCGGGCGGCGGGTCGAACGGCGGCGCCTGGAAGACCACGTCGCGCACATCCGTCAGCAGGACGCTGCGCGCCCAGGGCCGCTCGCTCATCAGAATGTCGAAGGCGGCGAAGCGCTGCATCACCGCATGCGGCCGCCAGGCGCCGTTGCACAGGCACGCGGGCGGCACGGACTCCACGTCGTGTTCGGCCAGGAAGGCCAGGAGCGCAGGCTCCTGATCCGTCACCAGCACCACGGGACCAGCATAGACCGCGCGCAACGAGCGCACGAAGACCGCCACGTCGGCGGCCTCATATCCTGTGGCGTAGCCCAGGATCAGATCATGCTCGGCCGCCGCAATAGCCGGAGAGGCCCCCCTCTCCCCTGCGATCGCAGCAGAAACCCAGCCGAGATAAGCGGACCTCGCTGCGGGAGCCCCCATTTACGCCCTCATGGAATCCACGAAACGCTTGAACAGATAGAGGCTGTCGGTCGGACCCGACGAGGCCTCCGGGTGATGCTGCACGCTGAACACGGGTTTATCCTTCAGCGCAATCCCGCAATTCGTACCATCGAAAAGCGACACATGGGTTTCAACCACAGCCTCGGGCAGGCTGTCGCGGTCGACCGAGAACTCGTGGTTCATCGACACGATCTCGACCTTGCCCGTGGTCAGGTCCTTGACCGGGTGGTTGGCGCCGTGGTGGCCCTGCTCCATCTTCAGCGTCTTGGCGCCGAGCGCGATGGCCAGCATCTGGTGGCCCAGGCAGATGCCCATCAGGGGCTTGCCGCTGTCCAACAGCTTCCTGATCTCGGGCACGGCGTATTCGCCCGTCGCCGCCGGATCCCCCGGACCGTTCGACAAGACCACGCCGTCGGGATTGCGGGCCAGGATATCCTCGGCCGTGGTCGAAGCGGGGACCACGGTGATCTTCACGCCGGTCGAGGCCAGGGCGCGCAGGATATTGCGCTTCACGCCATAATCGATGACCACCACCGACTGGTCGCCAGCCTCGGGCTTGGCGTAGCCGATCGGCCATTCCCAGGCGCCCTCGGTCCATTCAAAGGCCTGGGTGGTCGAGGCGTCCTTGGCCAGGTCCAGGCCGACCAGGCCCTTCCAGTCGCGCGCCTGGGCCGTCAGGGCCTCCAGGTCGAACTTGCCTTCGGGGTCATGGGCGATGACGGCGTGCGGGGCGCCCTTCTCGCGGATCAGCTGGGTCAGGGCGCGGGTGTCGACGCCGGCCAGGCCGATGACGCCGCGCGACTTCATCCAGGCGTCCAGCCCGCCCGTGGCGCGCCAGTTGGCCGGATCGGTCGGCACGTCGCGCAGGATGACGCCGCGCGCGGCGCGCTCGGGCGCCTCGCCGATCTGCTCGACGTCTTCCAGGTTCACGCCGACATTGCCGATGTGCGGGAAGGTGAAGGCAAGGATCTGGCTCATGTACGACGGGTCGGTCAGGATCTCCTGATAGCCCGTCATCGAGGTATTGAAGACCACCTCGCCGATGGCCGAGCCGGTCGCGCCGACGCCGATCCCCGACAGGACCGTTCCATCTGCGAGCACGAGGACGCCAGTGGCGCCGGACAGGATTTGAGTCGTCATGGCGCAGGGCTCCTAGCAGTGAATACGGGCGGACAAACGGCGGGGTCGCTAAAGAGATGAAGGGGCCGTGTCAACACGGCCTCTGATTATGCCGCCTGGAAGCGTCCCTGTCGCTTGCGAACCCACAGCCAGGCCAGGCTGGTCATGGCGAAGAATCCGACGCTGGGCCAGATGTAGTCCCCCGCCGCCGCCGCGACGGCGAAGGCCGAGAACACCGCCCCGCCGACCGCCAGCAGGCGCCAGCCCGGCTTGGTCGTCAGCTTCCACAGCGTCACCGAGCACAGGGCGTACAGGCACAGCGTCAGCACCGAGGTCACGCCGATCAGCTTGCTGAATTGTTCTCCCAACCTCGGCTGGGTGCTGGCGATCACCAGAACGCTCATGATGACGCCGTTGATCAGGGGGTTGGACAGGGGCGTCTTGCCCTTCTGCGCCCCGCCGAACCAGCGCGGCAGCCAACCCGCCTCGGCCGAGGCGCGCGCCGTCTCGCCGCCCATCATGGTCCAGCCCGCGATGGTGCCGGTCGCCTTGATGACGGCGCAGGCCGCCACCAGACCGGCCACCGAGGCCCCCATCACCCGCGCCACCAGATCGGCGTAGGGGCTGGTGGAGTGGGCCAGGACGTCGGCCGGGATGACGCCGAACACCGCCACGCTGGCCGCCACATAGACGACGAACGCCAGCAGAACCCCGCCCAGCGAGGCGCGACCCACGTCGGTCGCCGGGTTCTTGACCTGGCTGGACAGGGCCGCCGCGCTCTCGACGCCCAGGAAGGCCCAGAAGATGACGGCCAGCGACGCCGGAACCGTCTTCATCAGCGGCTCGCCCGCCGGGCTCCACGACGCGGCGAAGGTCTCGCCGCTGAAGGCGATAACGCCGGCGATGATGGCCAGGCCGATCGGAATCAGCCCCAGCACCAGGGTGATCGCCCCGAACCGCGCCGCCGTCTTCGACCCGGCCGCATAGGCCGCCGTGGTCAGCCAGATCAGCGCCAGATTGCTGAGCGCCCCCCACATCGGCTCCTTCAGCGCCGGAAAGAAGAAGGCCAGATAACCCGTCCCCGCCACCGCCACGGCCACGTTGCCGGTCAGGCAGGCGGCCCAATAGGCCAGCCCCGTCTGATAGCCCAGGAACCGCCCCAGACCGCGCCGGGCGAAGTCCGACAGACCGTCCGCCTCCGGCTGCATCCGCCCCAGACCGCCGAACACCAGCGCCAGGGTCACCGCCCCGATGCCGCAGACGATCCAGCCGATGATGCTCGAGCTGCCCGTCGGCGCCAGCGTCGCCGGCAGCAGATAGACGCCCGATCCGATCATATTGCCCGCCACCACCAGGGCGGCCAGGCCCCAGCCGATGCGGTGCGAGGGTTCAGGCAGGATGTCGACTTGGCTCATGCTCGCCGCATAGACCGAAATGTCGCAGCCGTCGCCCTCAAGATTCACCCTGCGCCTTCACCGGGATGAGCGCTCGGCGCAGGCGTGCTAAAGCCCCGCCGAAGTTCTGGAGTTCGCCCATGCCCGTCACCACGGTCGGCCTCGATGCCGACGACACCCTCTGGCACAATGAGACCATCTTCCGCCTCAGCCAGAAGCGGTTCGCCGAACTGCTGGCCGACCATGCCGAAGAGCCGGTGATGATGGACCGCCTGGCCCAGGTCGAGCGGCGCAACCTGCGGCTCTACGGCTACGGCGTGAAGGGCTTCACCCTGTCGATGCTGGAGACGGCGATGGAGCTGTGCGACGGCTCGGCCCCGCCCCACATCGTGCGCGAGATCCTGGCCGCCGGGCGCGAGATGCTGGTTCACCCCGTCGAGACCCTGCCCGGCGTCGACGAAACCCTGGCTGAACTGGCCGAAAACTACCGTCTGGTTCTGGTGACCAAGGGCGACCTGATGGACCAGGAGCGAAAGCTGGCGGCCTCGGGCCTGGGCGAGCTGTTCGCCGCCGTCGAGATCGTGTCGGAGAAGGACCGCTCGACCTATGACCGCGTTTTCGCCCGCCACGGCTCGGGCGCGGCCGAGGCGGTGATGGCCGGCAATTCCATGAAGTCCGACGTCCTGCCCGCCATCGAGGCCGGGGCCTGGGCGGCGCACATCCCCTACCACATCACCTGGGCCCACGAACTGGCCGACGCGCCGGAGGGCAACGCCCGCTACGTCAGCCTCAGCCGCATCGGCGAACTGCCCGACTGGATCGCCGCGATCGACGATAAATAGGAGCCGGCGGGGCGGGCTCCCCAAGAAATCGCGCCCGCCCCATTCTGGCCCTTGCCCCCCGGCCCCTCCCTCTCTAAACGGGCCGCTTAACCGACAACCTGAACGGATCGGCCGCGACAACGCTCGCGCCCGTCCGTCTGCGCGCGTGGAGACCGCCGCCCTGACCAGCCACGAAGAAAAGGACGCCATGGTGCGCGCCGCGCTCATTGAGCAGGGCGACAGCGGGATCACCCCGCGCCATACGCTGTTCTACTTCTACGGCGAGGAAGAGGCGCACGGCGACCTGTGCGAGGTGGCCCGCCGTGCGGGCTTCCTGACGCGGGGCCAGGGCGACATGACCGTCCTGGAGACCACCATGCCGGTCGACGAGGCGTCGTTTGCGCCTGTGTCGGCCATGATGCAAACCTGGGCCGCGGCCTTCCAGCTCGACTACGACGGCTGGGAGTGCGCGGTCGTGACGAACTGAGACGAACGCCGATGCCCAAGCGCACAGACATCCAGTCCATCCTGATCATCGGCGCCGGCCCGATCGTCATCGGCCAGGCGTGCGAGTTCGACTATTCCGGCGTTCAGGCCTGCAAGGCGCTGAAGGCCGAGGGCTACCGGGTCATCCTGGTCAACTCGAACCCCGCCACCATCATGACCGACCCGGAGGTGGCCGACGCCACCTATATCGAGCCGATCACGCCCGAGATGGTCGAGAAGATCATCGCCAAGGAAAAGCCGGACGCCCTGCTGCCCACCATGGGCGGCCAGACGGCGCTGAACACGGCGCTTGCTCTGAACGCCTCGGGCGCCCTGGCCCGTCACGGCGTCGAGATGATCGGCGCCAAGGCCGAGGTCATCGACAAGGCTGAGGACCGTCAGAAGTTCCGCGATGCGATGGACAAGCTGGGTCTGGAATCGCCCCGCTCGCGCGCCATCCACCACATTGAAGAAGCCGACGAGGCCCTGGCCTTCGTCGGCCTGCCGGCCATCATCCGCCCGTCCTTCACGCTCGCCGGCACCGGCGGCGGCATCGCCTACAACGTCGAGGAATTCCACGAGATCGTGGAGCGCGGCCTCGACCTGTCGCCGACCACCGAGGTGCTGATCGAAGAGTCGGTTCTGGGCTGGAAGGAATATGAGATGGAAGTCGTCCGCGATCATGCGGACAACTGCATCATCATCTGCTCGATCGAGAACATCGACCCGATGGGCGTCCACACCGGCGACAGCATCACCGTCGCCCCGGCCATGACGCTGACGGACAAGGAATATCAAATGATGCGCGCGGCCTCGATCGCCGTGCTGCGCGAGATCGGGGTCGAGACGGGCGGCTCGAACGTCCAGTTCGCGGTCAACCCCAAGGACGGCCGTTTGGTCGTCATCGAGATGAACCCGCGCGTGTCGCGCTCCTCGGCGCTGGCGTCCAAGGCCACCGGCTTCCCGATCGCCAAGATCGCCGCCAAGCTGGCCGTCGGCTACACGCTGGACGAGCTGAAGAACGACATCACCATGGTGACCCCGGCCAGCTTCGAGCCGGCCATTGATTACGTGGTCACCAAGATCCCGCGCTTCGCCTTCGAGAAATATCCGGGCTCCGAGCCGTCGCTGACCACGGCGATGAAGTCGGTCGGCGAGGTCATGGCCATCGGCCGCACCTTCCAGGAATCCATGCAGAAGGCCCTGCGCGGTCTGGAAACGGGCCTGAACGGCTTCGACGACATCGAGATCGACGGCGTGACCGGCGCCGAAGACGACGCCGCGATCAAGGCCGCCGTCATCCGCGCCCTGGGCCTGCCGACGCCGGACCGCATCCGCGTCATCGCCCAGGCCTTCCGTCACGGCCTGACGGTCGAGGAAGTGCAGGCCGCCTGTTCGTATGAACCGTGGTTCCTGCGCCAGATCGCCGACCTGATCCGCACCGAGGGCCACGTCCGCGTTCAGGGCCTGCCCGCCAACGCGACCGACTTCCGCAAGCTGAAGGCCAAGGGCTTCTCCGACGCCCGTCTGGGCGCCCTGACCGGCAAGACCGAGGGCGAGGTCCGCAAGGCCCGCCGCGCGCTGGACGTGCGCCCGGTGTTCAAGCGCATCGACACCTGCGCCGCCGAGTTCGCCTCGGCCACCGCCTATATGTATTCGACCTATGAGACCGGCGCCCTGGGCCAGGTCCCGGCTTGTGAGGCCGCGCCGTCGGACAAGAAGAAGGCCGTCATCCTGGGCGGCGGTCCGAACCGCATCGGCCAGGGCATCGAGTTCGACTACTGCTGCTGCCACGCGGCCTTCGCCTTCGACGACATCGGCGTCGAAAGCATCATGGTCAACTGCAACCCCGAGACGGTCTCGACCGACTACGACACCTCCGACCGCCTGTATTTCGAGCCGCTGACGGCCGAAGACGTGCTGGAGCTGATCGACGTCGAGCGCTCCAAGGGCGAACTGATCGGCGTGGTCGTCCAGTTCGGCGGCCAGACCCCGCTGAAGCTGGCCCATGCGCTTCAGGAAGACGGCGTGCCGATCCTGGGCACCAGCGTCGACAGCATCGACCTGGCCGAGGACCGCGAGCGCTTCCAGCAGATGCTGAACGAGATCGGCCTGATCCAGCCGCCGAACGGTCTGGCCCGCTCGGCCGAAGAAGCCGCCCAGAAGGCCGAGGAAGTCGGCTATCCGGTCGTGCTGCGTCCGTCCTACGTCCTGGGCGGCCGCGGCATGATGATCGTCCACGACCGCGAGCAGCTGGACCGCTACGTCCATGAAGCCATGCGCGTCTCGGGCGACGATCCCGTCCTGATCGACCACTATCTGAACCGCGCCACCGAAGTGGACGTCGACGCCCTGTGCGACGACGAGACCGTCTTCGTCGCCGGCGTGCTGGAGCACATCGAGGAAGCCGGCGTCCACTCGGGCGACAGCGCCTGCTCCATGCCGCCCTTCTCCCTGCGCCCCGAAACCGTGGCCGAGCTGAAGCGCCAGACCACCGCCATGGCCAAGGCCCTGAAGGTGCGCGGCCTGATGAACGTGCAGTTCGCAATCGAAGAGCCGCACAGCGACAACCCGCGCATCTTCGTGCTGGAAGTGAACCCGCGCGCCAGCCGCACGGCGCCCTTCGTCGCCAAGACCATCGGCCAGCCGGTCGCCGCCATCGCCGCCAAGGTCATGGCCGGGGTTCCGCTGGCCTCCTTCGGTCTGGTCGATCGCGACCTGGACCACATCGCGGTCAAGGAAGCGGTCTTCCCCTTCGCCCGCTTCGCCGGTGTCGACACCATCCTGGGCCCGGAAATGCGCTCGACCGGCGAGGTCATGGGCCTGGACTGGAAGCGTGAGGGCGAGGCCGATCTGGCCCCCGCCTTCGCCCGCGCCTTCGCCAAGTCCCAGACCGGCGGCGGCACCATCCTGCCGACCGAAGGCACGGCTTTCGTCTCGGTGCGCGACGCCGACAAGCCCTTCATCGTCGAGGCGGTGAAGACCCTGCTGGCGCAAGGCTTCGCCGTCATCGCCACCGGCGGCACCCACAGCTACCTGACCGAACAGGGCCTCGACGTCGGCCTGGTCAAGAAGGTGCTGGAAGGCCGTCCGAACATCGTCGACGCCATGAAGAACGGCGAGGTCCAGCTGGTCTTCAACACCACGGACGGCAAGCAGGCCCTGGCCGACAGCTTCTCGATCCGCCGCACGGCGCTGATGATGAAGATCCCCTACTACACCACAGCGTCCGGCTCCCTGGCCGCCGCGCAAGCCATCGCCGCCGTCCGCCACGGCGAAATGGATGTCCGCCCGATCCAGAGCTACAACTGAGATCAGGCCCAGACCTGAAGAAAGGCCCCCGGCGACCGCTCGCCGGGGGCTTTTTCATATCCTCCCCATTCCATGGGGAGGGGGACCGCGAAGCGGTGGAGGGGCCGCCTCGCGCGCTGCCGCCTTTCTCTTCCCCGCTTCCCTCTTTCTCTCTCTTTTTCCTTTCCCGCCCCCTCACCCCCGCCGTCATCCTCGGGCTTGACCCGAGGATCCAGCCGTCTGCCTGCGCGACAGCGCCGGATTGAGCGATAGCGGAGCCGCATCGGGCCGCTCGCCGCCGCCACCCTGGATCCTCGGGTCAAGCCCGAGGATGACGGCAAGAAGAGGCTCGCCTTCCCCGGTTGCCCCCTTCCCTCCAGCGGCTAAGGTCGTGCGTGACATTGGAGGGGACGCCATCATGAAGAAGACCACGCTCACCGCTATCCTGGCCGCCGTGCTGGCGGCCGGTTCCGCGCCCGCCATCGCCCAGACCACAGGCGACGCCGCCGCGCTCAAGGCTGCGGTCAAGGCGGACTACGACGCCAACCTCGGCGCCCTGTTCGACCACTTCCACCGTAACCCCGAACTGTCGGGCCTTGAGGTCCAGACCTCGGCCCGCATGGCGCAGGAGCTGCGCGCGCTCGGCTATGACGTGACCACCGGCGTCGGCGGCACGGGCGTGGTCGCCGTCCTGCGCAACGGCCCCGGCCCCACGGTCATGATCCGCGCCGACATGGACGGCTTGCCGGTCGAGGAGAAGTCGGGCCTCACCAACGCCTCCACCGCCCGTCAGGTCGACAGCGACGGGGTGGAGAAGCCCGTCATGCACGCCTGCGGTCACGATGTGCATATCACCGCCCTGGTCGGCACGGCGCGCCAGATGCAGGCGCGCAAGGCCAACTGGTCCGGCACCCTCGTCCTGATCGCCCAGCCGGCCGAGGAGCGCATCTTCGGCGCCCGCGCCATGGTCGAGGACGGCCTCTATTCCCGCTTCCCGAAACCTGACTACGCCCTGGCCTTCCACGTCTCGGCCGACACCCCGACCGGCAGGATCGAGGCGCCGCTGGGCATCACCTCCTCCAGCTCGGACAGCGTGGACATCGCCGTCCATGGCGTCGGCACCCACGGCGCCTCGCCGCACCTGGGGGTCGATCCCATCCTGGTCGCCTCGCACATCGTGGTGGCGCTACAGTCCCTGCGCAGTCGCGAGACCAATCCGCTGGACGGCGCCGTAGTCACGGTCGGCGCCATTCGCGGCGGCATCAAGCACAACATCATCTCCGACCGCGTGGACCTGCAGCTGACCGTCCGCGCCGACAGCCCCGAGGTGCGCGCCCAGCTGTTGGACGGCATCGACCGCATCGCCCGCAACACGGCCCTGGCCCTGGGCGTGCCCGACGACAAGCTGCCGACCGTGGTGCGCTCCAAGCTGGAAAACACCCCGCCGACCATCAACGACGCCGAGACCGCCGCCCGCGTGCGCGCCGCCCTGACGGCGGGCCTGGGCGACGACATCCTGATCGACAAGCCGCGCGGCGGCATGGGCGCCGAGGACTTCGCCTATTTCGTCACCCCCGAGAGTGGCGTGAAGGGCGTCTATTTCAGCGTCGGCGGCACCCCGCCCGCACAGGTGGACGACGCCCCCGGCCACCATTCGCCCCTGTTCCGCATCACGCCCGAACCCGCCGTCACCCTGGGCGTCGAAGGCTCGGTCCTGGCCGCCGAGGCCCTGATGCCCAAACGCTAGGCAAGGGGCGCTGAACCCGGCGGCGTCCCGACCGTTCCTCAAGCAGGTTCCGCTTCCAGAGGAGACGCCGTCCATGCCCCTGTCTCGCCTTTCCACCTTGCTGGGCGGCCTGCTGCTGTCGCGCCGAGGACGCAGCCTGGCCGCCCGCCATGCAGGCAAGATCGCCCTGGCGACCCTGGCCTGGCGGTTGTGGAAGAGCCGCCGCGCGCCGATCCAGGGCGCACAGCGCGCCCGGACGGCTTCAGCCGCGCCGCACCGCCGTCAGCGCTGGAGCGGACGGCGCCGCTGACCGCGCTGTATCCGGGCGACGAAACCCCGACCCGCCGTCGGCGTTAACACCTTCATGCGTCTGTCCGTTCTTCAGGTCATCGCCGCCCTGTTCGCGGCCGTCTGTCTCGTCATCGCCTTCATCGCCGCGGGCGTCGCGGTGGTATCGGGCGTCTTCATGCTTCTGGCCGTCGCCGCCCTGGGCTTCATCGCCTGGACCGCCCTGCGGCGTGCATTCAGCAAGGATCGCGGGCCGTCGTCCCCGCCCGCGCCGCCCTCCGGGCCGTAAGAAAGCGCTGAAACACGGCTGCGCGCTTGCGTCGCGCGAGATGGCGCCGTTTCGCCATCTTGAGTTTGGGCGTCGGGCGCCCTACCTTCCTTGGCCGGTCACGCAACGCCCCCGTGGCCGCAGCGGTACCGGAACGTCTCTCACCTGTCTTCGGGCGTAGCAAGAAACTCACGACACAATGGAAAAAGTGCCGATGACGGCCGAGGGATATCGCTCCCTCGACGATCAACTCAAGCAATTGAAATCGGTGGAACGACCCAGCGTGATCGCCGCCATCGCGGAAGCCCGCGAACATGGCGATCTGTCTGAAAACGCCGAATACCACGCAGCCAAGGAACGCCAGGGCTGGATCGAAGGCTCGATCGCCGAGATCGAGGACAAGCTGTCGCGCGCCCAGGTGATCGACGTGTCCAAGCTGTCGGGCAACCAGGTCAAGTTCGGCGCCACCGTCACCTTCGTGGACGAGGACACCGAGGAAGAGGGCGTCTATCAGATCGTCGGCGAACACGAAGCCGACGTGAAGCTGGGCAAGATCTCCATCGCCTCGCCGATCGCCCGCGCCCTGATCTCGAAAGAGGTCGGCGACGTGGTCGAGGTCAACACGCCCGGCGGCGTGAAGGCCTATGAGATCCTCAAGGTCGAGTGGAAGTAAGCTCCGCCGACATCGAGACTGAAGGCAGGGCGCGCGGCACAGCCGCGCGCCCTCTTTCCATCTGGGTCATGTCCGACGGCCGCACCGGCATCCAGAACCAGGCCCTGGGCCTGGCCGAGGCCGTCGCCCGCCTGACCCCCGCCGAGATCGCCGTAAAGACGGTCCGCTGGCGTCCCGTCTTCGACCGCTGGCCTTCGGCGCTGAAGACCCCCGCCATGCTGGCGCCGGGGTCGTTCGATCCGCGCAGCATCGCCGAATGGCCCGACCTGTGGATCGCCACCGGCCGCGCCAGCCTGCCCCTGTCGGCGCGCGTGCGCGACTGGAGCGGCGGCAAGACCTTCGTGGTCCAGACCCAGGACCCGCGCTGGCGCAACGACCGCTATGACCTGATCGTCGCCCCCGCCCATGACGGCCTCAGCGGCCCCAACGTCCTGTCGATCACCGGCAGCCCGCACCGCATCACCCGTGAAAAACTGGCCGAGGCCGCGCCCGCCTTCGCCGCCCGCATCGCCCCCCTGCCCCATCCGCGCGTGGCGGTGATGGTCGGCGGCGCGTCCGCCGCCTTCAACCTGCCGCCCGCCCACGCCGCCGACCTGGCCCAGCGGATCGCCGAGGCCGTATCGGCTGCGGACGGCTCCCTGCTGCTGACCTATTCGCGCCGCACGCCCGAGGCGGCCAAGGCGGCGATGACCGAGCGCCTGTCGGCCCTGCCCGGCTGGATCTGGGACGGCGAGGGCGACAACCCCCTGTTCGCCATGCTGGACGGCGCCGACCACATCCTCGTCACCGAGGACAGCGCCAACATGGCCGCCGAGGCCGCCTCGACCGGCACGCCCGTGCACATCCTGCCGATGGTGTCGAAGAAGGCGCCGGGCAAGTTCGCCCGCCTGCACGCCGACCTTCAGGCCCGCGGCGCCGCCCGCCCCTTCGACGGGACGCTGGCGCCCTGGACCTATGAGCCGCTGAACGAGACCGAACGCGCCGCCCGCGCCGTGCTGGCGGCGATGCGTCGAGCCTAATCGCCGCCGCCGTCAGACGCGTCGCTGTGGTGGCTGTTCACGCAGGGAACGCTGTCCGTCAGCGGCGCAGCCTCTTCAGTCTTCTTGTCCGCTCGCTTGACGCCGCTCAGCCCCATCAGGGCCACGCCCAGACCCGAACCGATGGCCACGCCCAGCGCCAGCCACATCGCCAGATTGTCGGTCACCGCGCCGATCCCGGCGCCGATCGCGATGCCCGCGCCGATGCCGACCGGCATCCAGACCGCATTGTTCACCTGTTTCATCTCGTCTCCAATCGTTGAAATCCCGACCTAACCCAGTGACAGCCGGGCCAGATTCTGATCGCCGCGCTGACAGGCCGGCCCGCTCTCGGAACGGATCGACACCCCCGCCGCCACCAGTTCAGACAAGAAGACCTGTCCGGCGTCCGGCTGGGCCTCGCGCCCCTCGGTCGCCGGAGCGCCCGGCGCCGGTCGGCACAGGCTCACCGCCGGCGCGGCCCGCCAGCGCGCCAGCGCCCAGACCATGCGGACGCGCGCCTCGGCGTCGCCCAGATCGACCGCCTTCGGCTCCTGCACCGGCGGCGTCACCCAGACGTCCACCCCGTCGAACCGCGCCCGCAGGGCCGCTTCCAGCGCATAGGCGCTGTCCAGGTCCAGCCCGGCGTCGGGCCGCAACAAGACGATAGCCCGTCGCCCCTCGGCGTCCGTCATCACCGCGTCGGTGGCGAAGGGCACGGCCTCGGCCAGGCGGTTGCGCAGGGCCGCCGCCGGATCGGGAGCCGCCGTCTGGCTGGTCTGGACGGCGCGGGCCGCCGCCTGAGGATCGGCCACGACGATCTGGTCCAGCGTCGCCGATACCGGCACATGCAGCGCCGCCGTCAGCCGCTCCTGCAGGCGCGCCTGGGCGTCGGCCACCAGCTTGCGCGTGCTGACCAGGGTCGAGACGGTCACGCCGCGCCCCTCGCTGCGGGCGTCCAGCAGGGTGATGCGCGACTCGGCGCCGGCGAAGATGTCCTCGACCGCGACACGGGTCTCGGCCGTGGCCCGGCTCTCCAGCGCGATGCTGCGCAGCGACAGGGCCAGCGGCACGGCCAGCAGGACAAAGACCACCATGACCGCCACCCCGCGCCACGGCTTGGGCCGCTCCAGCAGGCGCGGCCGGAAGCCGTAGAAGCCCGCCGTCACCGTCGCCGCCAGGGCGATCGCCACCAGGTTGGTCATGAACAGGAAGAAGGCGCCCGCCGCGATATTCAGGTCGCCGGTCCCCAGGCCGAAGCCCACCGTCGCGACCGGCGGCATCAGGGCGGTGGCGATGGCCACGCCGATGATGGTCTCGCCGCGCTGGCGGATCACCGCATAGGCGCCCGCGACGCCGGAAAAGACCGCGATCAGCAGGTCGAAGAAGTTGGGCCGGGTGCGGGCCAGGATCTCGGCCGTCGGCTCCTTCAGCGGCGACAGCAGAGTCAGCAGGATCGCCACGAACAGGGCCAGCCCCACCCCGACGCCCAGCGCCGTCAGCGACTGCTTCAGCTCGTTCCAGTCCAGCAGGGCCAGGGAAAAGCCCAGGGCCACGATCGGCCCCATCATCGGCGACACCAGCATGGCCCCGATCACCACCGCCGGCGACGACAGCATCAGACCCAGGGCCGCGATGGCCGCAGAGATCACCGTCATCATCAGATAGCGGCCGCTGAGCCCGCCATTCTCATAGACGGCCTGTGCGGCCTCGGCGTGATCCACGCCGCGTCGAGCGCTGACCAGCAGGCGGCGCAGCAGGTTTCGGGTCTGGGCGGCGGCAGGCGTTTCGGCGGTCATCCCCGTTTCATATCGCTCCATGAAGCGTGACGGAACGACAGGCGTCGCGAAATCGGGAATCAGCGCCTAAATAGGAGCCATGACCCAAGCCAAAGTCCCAGCCCGTACTGTCCGTGTCGCCATCATCGGTTCCGGCCCCGCCGGCTGGACCGCCGCCATCTACGCCGCCCGCGCCTCGCTGAACCCCGTGATCATCGCCGGCCTGCAGCCCGGCGGCCAGCTGACCATCACCACGGACGTCGAGAACTATCCTGGCTTCGCCGAGACCATCCAGGGTCCCTGGCTGATGCAGCAGATGCAGGCCCAGGCCGAACATGTCGGCACAGAGGTCATCCACGACATCGTCACCCAGGCCGACCTGTCCCAGCGCCCCTTCCGCCTGACGCTGGACTCGGGCGCTGAAATCCTGGCCGAGACCGTCATCATCTCCACCGGCGCCCAGGCCAAGTGGCTGGGCCTGGACTCAGAGGCTGAGTATCAAGGCTTCGGCGTCTCGGCTTGCGCCACCTGCGACGGCTTCTTCTATCGCGGCAAGCAGGTCGTGGTGGTCGGCGGCGGCAACACCGCCGTCGAGGAAGCCCTGTTCCTGACCAACTTCGCCGAGACCGTCACCGTCGTTCACCGCCGCGATGAGTTCCGCGCCGAGAAGATCCTGCAGGACCGCCTGTTCGCCCATCCCAAGATCAAGGTCGTCTGGGACGTGGCCGTCGAGGAAGTCGTCGGCGTCGTCGACGGCGTGGCCCGCAACGTCACCGGCGTGCGCCTGAAGAACGTCAAGACCGGCGAGATCAGCGAAATCCCCGCCGACGGCGTCTTCATCGCCATCGGCCACGCTCCCTCGTCCGAACTGTTCAAGGGCCAGTTGGAGACCAACTCCGGCGGCTATCTGCGGGTCAAGCCAGGCACGGCCGCGACCGCCATCGAGGGCGTCTGGGCCGCCGGCGACGTCACCGACGACGTCTACCGCCAGGCCGTCACGGCGGCGGGCATGGGCTGCATGGCCGCGCTGGAAGCCGCCCGCTTCCTCGCCGAAGAAGACCACAAGACCGCCCAGAACCCCATCAGCCACAAGGAAGCCGAGAAGATCGGCGCCTGGTGAGAAAAGCGGGAGGCGCCTCAGCGCGCCTCCGCCTGCCCTGTTCGGGACTGGTGGCCCAGGAAGACCGTCACGGTCGGATGCGCGGCCGCGAAGCTGCGTAACCGCTCGGCGGACGCTTCAGCGTCGGCGCGGGCGGCGGCTGCGACCGGCTGCGGCATCTGCTGCTCCCAACCCAGGCGGGTGCTGACCGCATCGCCGACCACCAGCTTCGGCCCGTCCACCGCATTGACCAGATAGGCGGTCGATCCCGCCGAATGCCCCGGCGTGCTGATGGCCCAGATCGAACCGTCGCCGAAAACGTCCAGCACCCCGGCGAACCGGCCGTCGGGGTCCGGCTGGAATCGCCACTCGCGCAAGGGGCCGTAGCCGCGCAGGGCGGCGTCCGCCGGGCGGCCCAGCACCAGGTTCACGCGACTGCGTTCCTGAGCCTCGCCTGCGCCCACATAGACCGGCGTCGTGACCGGCAGGTCGACCAGCCCGCCCACGTGGTCGAAATGCAGATGGGTCAGGAAGACGGCGCGCGGCGGCGTCTGGCCGTCCAGCCACTGGGCCGTGGTGCGCGCGATGCGGACATCAAGATCGGACACCGCCCGGCGCATCAGGCCGTTCAGTCGATCCCCCAGTTCAGCCGACACCCCGCTGTCGATCATCACCCGGCCGAAACGGGGATGATCGACGACATAGGCGTAGATCGTCGCCTCCTCATCGCCCTTGGGAACGGCCGCCGTACGTGGATCCTTGCGGTCGATGAAGACCCCTCGTCCCGCCGTCCACTGGGCGAAACGAACGCGCTCGAAGGTCACGACGCCGGGCCGCGCCAGGCTCGCCTCCAGCGCCGAGGTGCGCGACGCCGCACCCAGGTCTGCGAGCGTCAACGGGTGGCGGCTGGCCGGGGTGGCGCAACCGGCCAGCAGGGCCGCCAGAGCCAGACCTGCGATCATGGGCGCCCCGCGCCCTTGGCCTTGATGCGACATGTCGTATCCTTGGTTGAGTTGTTATTCATATCGAAATACATAAAAATATAGCCGTCAATCGAATTGGAGCAGCGTTATCCCATGGCGGTCGTCGTCGCCCTGCCCCCACCAGTTCCGCTGGAGCCTGACGCCTTCGTCCGCATCCGGCGGCTCAGCCGCCCGCTGGAGTGGCTGTTCACGGTGCTGTTCGCGCTGGGCGCCGCCCTGTTGGCGATCGCCGTCGTGGCCGTGCTGACCTATGTCGGAACCCGGCTTCAGGTCCGCCCCGGCGGGATGCAGATCTATATCGAGGCGACGGTCCCGTCCGTGCCGCCCGGCTGGACCACCGTCGGCGCCCTGCCCTGGGTTCAGAAGATCGCCCTGGCTCTGTCGGCCAGCGTGATGATGGTCCCCGCCCTGGCGGTGCTGTGGGGGCTGCGACGACTGTTCCGCCTCTATGGCTCAGGCGTCGTCCTGACCCAGGAGAACGCCCGCTGCATGGGCGGCATCGCCCTGTGGCTGATGGCCTACGCCGTGGCTCCGACGCTCGGCCATGTCCTGGTGACGCTGGCGGGTTTCGACGACGAGGGCTGGCTGAGGATCGACAGCGCCAAGGCCCTGGCGCTGGGATTGATCCTGTTCGTGGTGGCGCGGGTCATGGCCTGGGGCGCCGAGGTGCACGACGACGCCTCGCGGTTCGTCTGATGCCCATCATCGTGCGGCTGGACGTGATGATGGCGCGGCGCAAGGTGCGCTCGAACGTGCTGGCGCGCGCCATCGGAATCTCGGAGACCAACCTGTCGCTGTTGAAGTCGGGCAAGGTGCGCGGCCTGCGCTTCGCCACCCTGGACGCCATCTGCCGCTATCTGGACTGCAGCCCGGCCGACATTCTGGAATACGCGCCCGACGCCTCAGAAACGGACGACGACGCGGTTCGCAAGACCGGCACGGGCTGATCGCCCGCCCTTCACCCCTGCGGCTTGCCGACCTCTTCGACGGCCATCGGCGTAACGCCCGCAGGCGGCGGCGCGGTCACGGTCACGTTGGCGACGGCGCCGGTCTCGAAAGCCTTGAGCCGTTCGTTGATGGCGGCGATCTCGTCCTTGCCGGCCTGACGACGGCCGCCCAGGCTGGCGATGCCGACGACGCGGGTCTGACCGTCGATCTCGACCGTGCGCAGTTCGCCCGATTTGGCGCCGTCCAGGGCCGCTTCCACGCTGTCGGCGGCCGTGGCCAGCAGGACGCGCGACTGGGCGAAGCGGGCCTCGTCGATCGACGGCTCGCGGCCGGAATAGGCGGTGACGAAGGCGGCCGTCTCTCCGGCCGCGCCCTTCCAGCGATAGAAGATGTGCGCCCCGACCTGGGTGATCTTGGCCAGGCTGGGCGACCACCAGGGATGGACGTAGTCGGCGTGGTAGTGGGTGGCCGTGCCAACGCGCTCGGACACATAGCCGTTCAGGGCGCGCGCCGCGACCCGTTCGGCTCGGTCCCAGGCCCAGCGCACCGGCCCGCGCGCCAGCGAGCCGTCGCAGGTGAAGCTGAACTGGCAGCCCGTGGTCCGCTCAGCGCCCTGATAGACGACGCCGCAGACGCTGGCGGGATAGTTGGAATCGCGCACCCGGTTCAGCACGACCTGGGCTACGCCCTCCTGGCCTTCGGTCGGCTCCAGCGCCGCCTCGTAATAGACCGCCTGGGTCAGGCAGCGCAGGGCGCGCTTGCGCGACGCCTCGTCCGCCGGACGGAAGACGAAGGGCCGCGCGGGCTGAAGCGCGCCGTAGGCGTTGGGCATGGCGGCGTTCAGCTGCTGGGCGGCGACGCCCACCGCGCCCTGATCCAGGCTGGGCTTGCCGCCCAGGGTCAGGCTCTCCCATCCGGGGGTCAGGCCGTAAAGCTCAGGCAGGCCCAGCACCGGATCGTGCCGCCGGGCGATCGCCAGCTGTCCCGCATCCATTCGCGCCGTCACCGCCGCCAGACCATCCGGGCCCAAATCCCCGCCAGTGGCGCGCGCCACCGCCTCGGCGGTGCGGTCGATGTCGGGGCGAGGAGTCGAACTGGCCGACATGGCCACGCCCATGACCGCCACGGTGACAGCCATGGCGGCGGGCGCCGCAGCCATGGCCCGGCGTCCTGTCGTCTTCAGCGGCGTGAGGCGGCCGAGGTTCATGCGATGTCCGTATAGCGGCGTCTGACGGCGCCGGAAATCAGCGATCTGCATGACCGCCCAATCCGGCGCTTTTCAGACGCGAAGATTACCGTTCCGTGAGGCAGGAACGGCCATCCCCTTCGCCTTAACGGTCGCCCAGGCTGGAGCGCAGCATCCAGGCGGCCTTTTCGTGGGCGGCCAGGCGTTGCGTCATCAGGTCGACCGAGGCCTCGTCCCCGACCTCGTCGGCGGCGCCCAGGGCGGCGCGGGCGGTGGCGATGACCACGCCGTGGTCCTTGATCAGCTCCTTGAGCATCTCCGACGAATCCTTCTCGGGATCGCCGTCCTTGATCGAGGTCAGGTTGGCGAAGGCCGAGCCGCTCTGCGGGGCCAGTTCGCCCAGGGCGCGGATACGCTCTGCGATATCGTCCAGCGCGGCCCAGATTTCGCGGTACTGCTCTTCCAGCAGGTTGTGCAGGCTGAAGAACTCCGGGCCGCGCACGTTCCAGTGATAGCCGTGCGTCTTCAGATAGAGGGCGTAGCTGTCGGCCAGAGCCTTGGACAGTTCGCGCGCGACGTCGGCGCGTTCCTTGGGCTTAAGACCGGTGTCGATGGCGTTCATGACGGCTCCCATTGGCAATGCTGAGTGAAGATCAGCCTTGCAGTTAGGTCGTCGCGCCCGCGATCCAAGGGGCGGGCGGCGAGCCGCTGCAGGAATCTTCGTCCCTGTAACGCTACAGCCGCATGAGCGTTGCCCCTCCCCGACCGGGAAGGGGCGCATGACGCTTGCTTAGCGCTGGCGCGCCTTGCGGGCGGCGTAACGCGCGTCGCGGGCCGCTTTCTGCTCTTCCTTGGTCAGTTGCTTGCGCTCCTTGCGAGCGGCGCGCTTGGCGGCGTCGACTTCGTCCTGAGCGGCCATTTCGGCGGCCAGACGGATCGCGTCCTGCTCGGCCTTCTCGCGGCGCACCTCGGCCTTGGCCAGTTCGTGCTGCTGGCGGATCGCCTCCTTCTCGGCGGCGCGCTTTTCGGCCAGTTTCTCGAACTCGGGATCCTGAACCGTCGGCTTCGGCTTGAACCGGGCCAGCAGGGCTTGTTTGGCGTCTTTCTGGGCGGACAGGCGGTCGTTGAAGCCGGTGTTCTTGAGGTCGCGCATGCTGAGAGGCGGGTGTCCTTGATAGGGAATGGAGACGGCGAAAAAGACCGATCGCCGAAGCGACGGCCGCAGATCAGGTCGGAAGGCGCATCTCGGCGCACTCGACCCGGCGCGAGGCCAAAGCCGAATTTCGCGCCGAAATCAAGCTCTACGGCCCGTTTTCATGGGATTTAGCGGCAATGGGGCCGCCAGAACGCAGAATGCGGCCGCTCGACGCGGCCGCATCCATGCCGATGGATCAGTGCGGCTTCTGGGCGTGGCCGACCGCCGCACCGGCGGCGCCGCCGACCGCCGCGCCGACCGGACCGGCCACCACGGCCCCGGCGACCGCGCCGGTGGCCGCCTTCTGTTCAATGCTGTGGCCGCAGGCCGACAGGGCCAGGGCTCCAGCGCCGGTCAGCGCCAGGACGGCCAGGCGGGAAGCGATGCGGGTCATGGGGTCAACTCCTTGAAATAGCACAGCTTGCAACGCGAGAGTCGCAAGCAGGTTCCCATCTATGGCGCGACTCTGACATCCAAGATGTCGCACCCCACCCAATAGCTTATTCACCCACACTCCGCTCCACTCTCAATCTTCGCACAACATACAAATACAGTCTTCGCAAGAAACTCTAAGGCGCAATTTCGTCACGATTAAAAACACGAGAAACAACGACTGAAAGTCATTTCATCTATGCTGCGAAAATTACAATTCTAGCGAATCAGTCACATTGAGGCCATGATCGGGTGGATAAAGGCCCGCCTTCGAGGGCCGGCGTTCAGTCGGCGTTCGCCCGACCCGCTTAAGCGCGACGCGTCCTTGTCGCCGGGGTTCGGGATCTACGGGGGCGGCATCCTCGCCCTGTTGTACAGGACTACGCCTTTGTTTCTCTCCTCGCAGACGCGTGCGCTGATGCACGCCGCCCGCTCATTCCGCCTGCGCCCCACGACGGCAGCGGCGGCGTTCGGCGGCGTCGTCGGCCTCGCAGTCGGAGGGGCTTATCTGGGCGGCCTGGCCGCCCAGGCCTCGACCGTGCGCGCCCAGGCGGAGCGCCTGCAAGGCGCCGGCGCCGGCGGCTATACCCAGGAAGCCCTGGCCGAAGCGGCCGGCGGCCTGGACGCCAGCGCCCTGACCATCGCCCACCGCCACGACCCCTATTCCGTCGCCGGATCGGCCCAGCGCGATCGCCAGTCCGAACTGTTGACCGCCCGCCTTGAGCAGCTTCAGGGTCAGGACGGCCTGCGTCGCGCCAGCCTGCAGGGGAACGGCGCGACCAAGGTCTCCGCCGCCCGTCCTTTCCGCCTCGACGGCGCTCTGGATCAATCGCGCGACCTCGATTGCCTGACGCAGGCCGTCTATTATGAAGCGCGCGGCGAAGGCCGCGACGGCATGAAGGCCGTGGCCCAGGTGGTGCTGAACCGCGCCCGCCACCCCGCCTTCCCCAACACCGTCTGCAGCGTCGTCTATCAGGGCGCCAACCGCAGCACGGGCTGCCAGTTCAGCTTCACGTGCAACGGCGCCATGCGCGGCGCCGTCAACCGCAGCGCCTGGAACCGCGCCCGCGAAGTGGCGACCAAGGCCCTGTCGGGCCAGGTGTTCGCCGCCGTCGGCAACGCCACCCACTTCCACACCACCGCCGTCTCGCCGTCATGGCGCAACAGCCTGGTGCGTGTGAACCAGGTCGGCGACCACCTGTTCTACCGCTTCGGCGGCCGCTCGGGCGCCAACCAGGCCTTCGCCTACAACCCGCGCCCGTCGGGTCCGGCCGAGCAGGCCCCGCGCCTGATCCAGGCCAGCCTCGATCCGGTCGAGACCGCCCGCAGCGCCTCGGGCGCCGTGGCCTACACCGCCGTCCTGGCGCGCGAGGCCCTGACGTCCGGCGGCAAGACGGAGGAGCGCCCGGCCGCGCCCCGCGCCGCGACGACGCCCGCAGCGGTCGCCGCAACGCCGGCTTCGGCCAAGCCTGCCGCCGCGACCGCCACGGTCAACGCCGAAGCCTGATCGTCCGACAGACCGTCACGCTCGGGACCAGCCCAAGGACGGCGGCGGTCGGCGTCAGGCTCAGCGCGCGTCCAGTCCGATGTCCAGCTGGGCGACCGAATGGGTCAGGGCGCCCACGGAGATCACGTCGACGCCGGTCGCGGCGATGCCGGCAAGCGTGCTCAGGTTCACACCGCCCGACGCCTCCAGCACCACCGGCCCGAAGGTGCTGTTGCGCACGCGCCGCACCGCCTCGGCCATGTCGTCCAGGCTGAAGTTGTCCAGCATGATGACGTCCGGCCGCTCGGGCAGAACCTCGTCCAGCTGATCCAGCCCGTCGACCTCGACCTCGACCTTCATCAGATGCGGGGCGAAGGCCTTGGCGCGGCGCACCGCCTCGCCCGCGCCGCCGCAGACGGCGACGTGGTTGTCCTTGATCAGGATGGCGTCATCCAGACCGAAGCGATGGTTCAGCCCGCCGCCGCAGGCGACTGCGTGCTTCTCCAGCGCCCGTAGCCCCGGCGTGGTCTTGCGGGTGTCGGCGATGCGCGCCTTCGTCCCCTCGACCGCCTGCACATAGGTCCGCGTCAGGGTCGCGATCCCGCACATCCGGCCCAAAAGGTTCAACGCCGTCCGTTCCGCCGCCAGCAGGGCGCGGGCGTTCGCCTCGACCGCCACCAGCACGGTTTCAGCCTCGAACGCCTCGCCGTCGGCGACTTGGATCGTCACCCTCGCCTGAGGGTCAAGCGCATGGACGGCGATCCGCACCACCGCCCCGCCCGCCATCACCCCGGCCTGACGCGCCGAGAAGACGGCGCTGAAGCGGGCGTCCTCAGGAATGCAGGCCTGCGCCGTCACATCGCCCGTGCGCCCCAGATCCTCGGCCAGCGCCATGCGCACCACGGGCTCGATCAGCAGGTCCGGCAGGGTTCGGGTCACGGATACGTCCTTCGTCATTCAGATCACGGCCGCCAGGGCGGCGAGCATCGCCGCCTCGGCCTCTTCGTCGCGTGCAGGTTCAACCGTCCGGCGCATCCGCGTGTGCTCCGCCTTGTGCAGGCTGTCGGGGAAGTCGCGGCGATAGTGGCCGCCCCGGCTCTCGCGTCGGTTCAGCGCGCCCTCCGCGACCAGCCGCGCCGCCGTCAGGCACGCCGCCGTCGGATGCGCCTTCGCCAGATCGTCGATCAGGGCCAGCAGCGCCGTCAGCCCCGCCTCGTCCCGCACCACGCCCGCATGGCGCGTCATGGCGGCGCGCAAGGCGGCCAGCGCCTCGGGCGGCAAATCCGTCATCGCCTGCACCGCCGCCAGCGGCCGCCGCTCAGGCTGGACCTCGTCCGCCGCCGCCTGCCCGGCGCGCCGCCCGAAGGCGCCCGCCTCCAGCAGGGAGTTGGACGCCAGCCGGTTGGCCCCATGCACCCCCGTCGCCGCGCATTCGCCGATGGCGAACAGGCCGGGGACGGTCGTGCGCCCCTCATCGTCCGCAATGATCCCGCCCATGTGATAGTGGGCCGCCGCCGCCACGGGGATGGGGCTCACGCGCGGGTCCAGACCCGCCCTCATGCAGGCGGCGAAGACAGCCGGAAACTCATGCGGAAAGGCCTCGCCCACTGCCTTGGTCGCATCGAGGAAGGCCCCGCGCCCCTCGATACGCGCCGCGTGCACCGCCCGCGCCACGATGTCCCGCGGCGCCAGATCGGCGTCAGGATGGTCGCCCAGCAGGAAGACGCCGTTTCCATCGACCAGCCGCGCCCCCTCGCCGCGCAGGGCCTCGGTCGCCAGCGGCGCCGGGTCCAGCCCCACGTCGATGGCTGTCGGGTGAAATTGCACGAACTCGGGGTCCAGAATCTCAGCCCCGGCCTGATACGCCAGCGCCAGCCCCTCGCCGCGCAGAGCCGACGGATTGGTCGTCGCCTCAAACAGGCCGCCGATCCCCCCGGTCGCCAGCACCACGGCGGGCGCGAACACCTCGTCCAGACGACCGCCGCGCCGCTCGATCACCGCGCCGCGCACCCGGCCGTCGACGTCGCGGATCAGGCCGCGCAGCCGCCCGTCTTCCCAGATCTCAATGGCCTTCGTCGCCCGCGCGGCGGCGACCACGGCCGACAGAATGGCCCGGCCCGCACCGTCGCCGCCCACCCGCGCCACGCGCGGCAGGCTGTGCGCCGCCTCCAGACTGACCGAGAAGCCGCCGTCGTCGTCGCGGTCGAAGGGCGCGCCCAGCGCCGCCAGCCACTCGACCGTCTCGCGACCCCGCTCGGTCAGGGCGCGCGCCGCCTCAGCCTCGACCAGACCGGCGCCCGCGCCTTCGGTGTCCTTGGCGTGCAGGGCCGCGCTGTCCTGCGGCGACAGGGCCGCCGCCATCCCGCCCTGCGCCCACGCTGAGGAACAGGCGCTCAACAGCGGCTCAGGCGTCACCACCAGCACCTTGCCCTCCGCGCCGAGCGCCCCGGCCGCCTCCAGCGCCGCCGACAGGCCCGCCAGCCCGCCGCCGATGATCAGAGGCCCCTCATGCCGGATGCGCGCCATTCGCCTAACGGCCTCCCACGCCGAAGAAGCGTAGGCCCATCTCGAACGCCGGCTCGACCGCCCCGCCCGTCAACGGCAGCAGGGCGCCGATCGCCGCCGCCGCGCAGACCGCGGCCGTCAGCAGATACAGGGCCAGGCTGCGTCCCGCCTCGGGCCAGCTCAACTGTCCCCACGCCGCGCGCCAGACGCCGCGCTTCAGGTGGCCGAACACCGCCAGCCCCAGAAAGACCGCCAGGATGAACCGCCCCGTCGACACGCCCCACCACACGGCCAGACCGCCGATGAGCAGCAGCACGACCTGCTCCAGCCGCGGATGCACCCGCGTCAGCACCGGCCCCAGCGCCTTGGACCCGTCCAGCGGCGGCGCGGGCAACAGGTTCAGCAGATTGATCATGGCGATGAAGAAGGCCCCCATCAGCCATTCCTGCGACTGCATCGCCAGGCCCACGGCCACAAAGGGGATCATGGCCAACAGCCCGAACGCGGGCCCCGCCAGCGACACCAGCACCCCGTGCCATTCGCTCTTCGGCTCGCGCTGGCCCTTCGCCAGCCCGCCCAGGAAGGGGATGATGTAGATGCGCGCCGGACCCATGCCGACCCGGTTCATCGCCAGCACGTGACCGTATTCATGCACGAACAGGCCGAACAACACCGCCCCCGCCACGACCCAGCTGCCGGTCAGAAACCACAGGAACCCCGCCATCAGCAGGGTCGACGCCACCGCCCAGACCGGGTGCTGCCCCTTGTCCTCCTGCGGCGCTTCATGGCGCGCACTGTAGCGGGGCGCCTCACGCGCAGGCTCAGGCGCCGACCCGTCGCGAGATCCCCAAGGCCCCTCGACGCTCATCCTTCTCCCCTCGGGGGAGAAGGTGGACGGCGGAGCCGGACGGATGAGGGGGACGCCAGCCACACCCTCGCCGTTTCGCCCGTATCCGACAGCCCCCTCATCCGAGGCGCTGCGCGCCCCACCTTCTCCCCCAAGGGGAGAAGGACAGCAGCGCCTGCCATCAGATCAGCTCCACATCGACATGATGCCGCGCCTTGACCAGATCATAGCGCGCAGGCTTCGACGGCGGCGGCAGGTCGATCATCCGCTGCACCGCCAGAGCCGCCCTCTCCAGCATCTCATCCGGCACCGTCACCTCGAACTGCATGTGCAGCAGGCAGTCGCGGATGTTCTCCAGCGTGATGCGCTTCATGTGCGGGCACAGGTTGCAGGGGCCGACGAACTCCACCTCGGGCACGTCGCCCTTGATGTTGGAGGCCATCGAGCATTCGGTGATCAGCACCACCCGCTTGGGCCGGCGCTGCTCGACATATTCGGTCATGGCGGCGGTCGAACCGGCGAAGTCAGCCGCGCGCAGGATCTCTTCGGGGCATTCGGGGTGAGCCAGAACCTCGGCGTCCGGCCAGGCGTCGCGCATATCGGCGATGTCCTGCGTGGTGAAGCGCTTGTGCACCTCGCAGTGTCCCGCCCAGGCGATGATGCCCACCGTCGTCTGGGCCGCCACGTTGCGCGCCAGATATTCGTCGGGGATCAGGATGACCTTGTCGACGCCCCATTCCTTGGCCGCCCACTCGACCACCTGAACGGCGTTGGCGCTGGTGCAGCAAATGTCGGTCTCGGCCTTCACGTCGGCCGTGGTGTTCACATAGGTGACGACCGGCAGGCCCGGATGCCGCTCCTTGATCAGCCGCACGTCCGCCCCCGTGATCGAGGACGCCAGCGAACAGCCCGCGCGCAGGTCGGGGATCAGCACCGTCTTGTCCGGCGACAGGATCTTGGACGTCTCGGCCATGAAGTGAACGCCCGCCTGAACGATCACCTTGGCGCTGGATCGCGCGGCCTCCTTGGCCAGCCCTAGGCTGTCGCCGACATAGTCGCCCACCCCGTGGAAAATCTCGGGCGTCATATAGTTGTGGGCCAGGATGACCGCGTCGCGCTCGCGCTTCAGCCGGTTGATCTCGCTGATCAGCCGGGCCTGCTCGGGCCATTCCAGAGGCGTGACGTGGTCCTTGACCTTCTCCCACACCGGGGCGGTTTCTTCCGCCAATTCCTTCGACAGACCGAAAGCGCCGTCCGCCATCGTCCCTACTCCCTCAACGACCGTCTGCGCGGCCCCGACTTATGCTCAAACTTAGCATAAGCAGGCGCAATGTAGGCCGTTCCGCACACGGCGCAAGGGAAATCGCCTCAGTCCTCGAGGGTGAACAGGGCGTCCAGCGGCACGCCCAGCGCCCGCGCCAGCGTCAGGGCCACAAGGACGGACGGCGTGAAGACCTCGTTCTCCACCGTATTCACCGTCTTGCGCGACAGCCCGGCGCGGTCGGCCAGTTCCTGCTGCGTCAGACCCGCCGCCGTACGCACGGCCTTCAGCTTCACGACCAGACGCGGATCAGCCATCGGCGGCCCGCCGATCCAGTTGCCAGTAACGCAGCCCCGCCGCCGAAGCGGTGACGAACATCAGCCCCGGCATGGCCGCCACCGCCGCCTGCGGCTTCCACAGGCCGAGGGCGAAGACGAGCAAAAGGCCAATCATGGCGATGCCGAGGGCTGCGTTCAGAGCGCTACGCCGGAACGACAGCGTCAGTTCGTCCTCCAGCAACCGCTTCATCTTCTTGTCGCCGGGATTGTCCAGACCGGCGACCATCATCAGCAGCACCGCTGAAACCATCGGCGACAGCCCTACCATAACCCAGTGCTGTGTGTTCACCTGACCTCCAGCAATCGCCCACGCCGAGATCGTGCCCTGAAGGACAAGATAGAGCGACGTGAGCGGCATAATCGCCATCGTCACAGCCCGCTTCTTTTGAACGCTATCGCGGTATCCGCCTCTGGCGTTCTCGACACGGATGGTGTCGCCGTCGGGCAAAAAACGACCCGCCAGAGGAAAGGAGGCGATGACGACGCCCAGGCCCACAAAGGCCAGCACAACTCCGACGACCGCCATCCAGCCTTCGCTGTTCTTCGCAATGCCAACGCCCAGCACGCCCGCGGTCACACCCAGTCCGCCCAGCGCCGCAACCATCTGCAACCGGCTTACCCGCCGCCGCTCGTTCGCCTTCGCCCGCTGCAGATCGTCGTCCATCGGAGTCTCCCGTGATACCTACAGGTTACATATCACCTACGGGTTACATCGCAAGCGCGATCTACAGCGCCTCAGCCCCCAGCCGCGCCGTCCACAGCGCCGCGCGTTTCTTCAGCTCGTCCTTGCGGGCCATGTCCGACAGATCGGGCGACAGGCGGTCCAGTTGCTCGAAGCGGAAGCAGTCGGAGCCGTGCGCCTTCCATTCCGCCTGCAGCGAGGCGAACGGGCTGCCGCCGGTCTTCAGCGAGAACCACATGCCGTTCTGCTGGGTGTCGATATGGCGGCTCTGCCCCACCCAGGTGCGGCCCGTAGCGGAACAGATGACGGCAAACACCCCGGCGATGACGGGGCGCTCCTTATAGGCGGCGACCAGCGCCTTTCGTTCGGTCAGATGCATGAGAGGACTCCATATTTACCCGGATGATATAGGCTATTATTTTATCCGGGTAAATAAACAACACGCGACGCACGCCGCTGCACCGCAACAGGCAATCTGTTGCTCTTCATGCGCAATCCGACCTAGACGATAGGTCATTCGATCCCGGCTATAGGTCGACCAGAGATATAATCGTGCAAGACACCGTCCGCCGCATCCTGACCGCGCGCGTCTATGACGTGGCCGAGGAAACTCCGCTCGATCCGCTCAAGCGGCTGTCGGCGCGGATCGGGCGGCCCGCCCTGCTGAAGCGCGAGGATCTGCAGCCGGTCTTCTCATTCAAGATCCGCGGCGCCTACAACAAGATCGCAGCCCTCAGTCAGGCCGAACTGGCGCGCGGCGTCATCTGCGCCTCGGCGGGCAATCACGCGCAGGGGGTGGCGCTGGCGGCGGCGAAACGCGGGGCGGCGGCGACCATCGTCATGCCGACCACCACGCCGGGCATCAAGGTGGCGGCGGTTCAGGGGCTGGGCGGCCATGTCGTGCTGCACGGCGAAAGCTTCGACGACGCCTACGCCCACGCCCGCGCGCTGGAGAAGGAAACCGGCGCCGCCTTCGTCCATCCGTTCGACGACCCCGACGTCATCGCCGGGCAAGGCACGGTCGGGCTGGAGATCCTGCGCCAGCACCCCGATCCGATCGACGCCGTCTTCATCCCCATCGGCGGCGGCGGGCTGGCGGCGGGGGTGGCGGCCATCATCCGCTTCCTGCGGCCCGAGACGCGGCTGATCGGCGTCGAGCCCGCCGAAGCCCCGACGATGAAGAGCGCCATCGACGCCGGGCGCGTGGTCGACCTGGATCAGGTCGGCCTGTTCGCCGACGGTGTGGCCGTGCGTCGCGCGGGCGACGAGACCTTCCGCCTGTGCCGAGACCTGCTGGACGAGATCGTGCTGGTCGACGCCGACGCCATCTGCGCCGCCGTGAAGGACATCTTCGACGACGTGCGCGCCGTGGCCGAACCGTCAGGCGCCGTGGCGCTGGCGGGCCTCAAGGCGTGGGCCGCGCGCAACGCCGGGTCGGGGGCGCTGGTCGCGATCAACTCGGGCGCCAACGTCAATTTCGATCGCCTGCGCCATGTCGCCGAACGGGCCGAGATCGGCGAGGGCGCCGAGACCCTGTTCGCCGTCTCCATGCCAGACCGGCGCGACGACTATCACCGCTTCCTGCGCAGCCTGGACGGCCGCTCGATCACGGAATTCAACTACCGCTGGTCCGGCGACGGCACGGCCCAGATCTTCGTCGGCGTGGCCCTGCGCGACGGCGTCGCCGAGCGCGAAAATCTCATCAGCCGCCTGACCGCCGACGGCTACCGCGTGGTGGACATGAGCGACAATGAAACGGCCAAGCTGCACGTCCGCCACATGGTCGGCGGGCGCACCATCGGCCTGCCGCACGAGCGGCTGCTGCGCTTTGAGTTCCCTGAGCGGCCCGGCGCCTTCCTGCGCTTCCTCAACAGCCTTCAGCCCGCCTGGGCGCTGACGCTGTTCCATTACCGCAACCACGGCGACGATGCGGGCCGGGTGCTGGCGGGCGTCAGCGTCCCGCCGCATCAGCAGGCGGCTTTGGCCTCAGCGCTGGACGAACTGGGCTACCCCTACGTCGACGAGACCGACAACCCGGCTTGCCGCCTGTTCCTGGACGGATCGACCTAGCCTCGCCGCCGGGCGAAACAGCGCCAGACGAACACGACGGCGATCACCGCCAGCGTCACGAGGGCCACCGCCCCGTGCGACATCTCCAGAAAGCCGGTCTGCCACGGATGCTCGGCGCGGGTGGCGGCGTCGAACGTCCACCAGGTGTCCGATCCCCGAACGCTGGCGCCCCGCCGGATCATCTCGCCGCCGAGGCGCTCCGCCATGATCGGCCGCACCACGCCGTTCAGCAGGACGCCGATCGCCAGCGGGATCACATACCAGAGGGAATCGATCAGGGCCTTGCGCCGCGGCGTCGTCATGGCCGGAACCAGAGAAGCTCCGCCGGCCAATGTCAACGCCGCCGCGCGGGCTTTACGCCCGGCTGATCGCTTCGGCGATCTCTTCGACCGGACGCGCCGTCAGATCCTTGGGAATCTCGCCGACCAGACGTTCCTCCAACGCCTTGTGCCAATGCTTGCGCAACTGGCCCAGGGTCTTGGGCGCCGCCACGACGGCCAGGGCCTCGATCTTGTTGGTCAGGGCCATGTGGTTCAGCGCCTCGGCCACGCCCATGGCGAAGCCGTCCTCGGCCTGGGTGTCGTTGTCGGGGTTGGCGTCGCTGGATCGGCGGCCCGGCGCGCCGGACAGGCGTTCGGGGATCTCGGGCGTCGCCATCGGCTTGAGCTGGATGTCGAGGTTGTGGCCGGTGTTGCGGAACAGGCTCAGCTTCTCGCCGTCGGCGACGGCGACCAGGGCCCCGTTGGGCAGGTTCATCATCAGACTCCAGAAATGAGCGCCGAAAGGGAGGGCGCTGTCAGTCTAGCGCAAACGCCCCTTGCACCGTTCCCTCCTGCGACGCTTCGTGCGCCAGCAGCCACCGCTTGCGCTCCAGCCCGCCCGCATAGCCGGTCAGGGTGCCATTGGCGCCGACGACGCGGTGACAGGGCACGATGACGCCGATCGGATTGGCCCCGTTGGCCAAACCCACGGCACGCACGGCGGCGGGCTTGCCGATGGCGTGGGCCAGTTGGCCATAGCTCCACGTCCGGCCCACCGGAATGGTCCGCAGCGCCGCCCAGACGGCGCGCTGGAAGTCCGTGCCGCCGGTCTTCACCGGAATGCCGTCCAGCGCCGCCAGGTCGCCGTCGAAATAGGCGGCGATGGCGTTCCGCACCGCCTCCGGCGCGCGCCCCGGCGTCAGCCGCGCCTCGCCGTAATGGCGGGCCAGCAGCTTCATCATCCGCGCCTCATAGTCGGTGAAGTCGAAGGCGCGCACGGCGCCGGCCGCGTCCACGACCAGCAGCACCTCGCCCACCGGCGTGGCGATACGGTCCAGGGTGAAGGCCTCAGGCCGCGTTTTTGGCTGCGTCTTTTTAATCGTCGTTCTCCATGATTTGCGCGCCGTCGATGCCCGCCTCGCGCAGATGCAGCACGCCATAAGCCCGCCAGGGCCTCCATCGTTCGGCCCGCCCCGCCAGCCGTTCGTCCTCAAGCCGGTCGCTGGCCATGTCGGCCGCCTCATCCATCCAGACGCCCGGCAGACGCAGACCCGGCCGCGCCTTCACCAGCGGCGCCAGCAAGGGATCTGCGGACAGATCGCGCCGGATCGCCTCGGGGTCGGCCGACAGGTCGAACAGCCGCCGCACCCGCGCCAGCACCGCCGGCAGGGCCTTCAGATCATCCAGCGCCGCCGTGACCGCCAGCCGACTGCCCGCCTCGAACCGGGCCGAGACCTCCCCCGTCGCCCCGTCCGTCGCAGGCGTCAGGAGACGACGCCAGACCCCGCCCTCGACCGTCTCGCCGTCCGCCTTCAAGGCGGCAAGCATGGCCTCGACCTCATAGGGCGGACGATAGGGCAGGCTCAGCCGCACGCCGCCATCCCACGGCCGCTCCGCCCGCGCCCTCAGCGCCGACGGCGGCCGCCCGTACAGGGCCTGAAACGTCTCGTTGAAGCGGCGTACGCTGCCGAAGCCGGACGCCATGGCGACCTCGGCCATCGGCAGATCGGTCTGGTGGATCAGGGCCTTGGCCAACAGGACGCGGCGCGTCTGGGCCACGCTGACCGGGGCAGCGCCCAGATGCTGGCGGAACAGACGGCGCAGATGCCGCTCGCCCACGCCCAGCCGCGCGGCCAGGGCGTCGACGTCGCTCTCATCCAGCGCCCCCGCCTCGATCAGGTTCAGCGCCCGGCTGACGGTGTTGGAGGTGCCGCGCCACGCCCCCATGTCGGGCGCCGTCTCGGGCCGACAGCGCAGGCAGGCGCGGAAGCCGCCCTCCTCAGCCGCCGCCGCGCTGGCGACGAAGCGCATGTTCTCGCGCTTGGGCGTCCGCGCCGGGCAGACCGGGCGGCAATAGATCCCGGTGGACTTCACACAGGTGAAGAAGCGCCCGTCGAAGCGCGGGTCGCGCGTCAGGACGGCCCGGTAGCAGGCCTCCTGATCCAGCATGTCGCGGGCGTTTTCCATGCCCTCACCCTGCGCCCTCGACGCCGCTCTGTCTCGCGGTTTTCGGACATGACGGCGCCGCAGCCAGTTAATCTCTGGCTATCGCCACTCGCCACATCTGCCGCAGGATATCCACCGCCAGCCCCAGCATCAGCGCCGCCAACACCCAGCTCAGCACCGTCGACAGCGTCATGGCGGTGTCGATCACGCCTCGCCCGGCGTCGTTGATGGCGCCCAGAGCCTCCATGCTTAGATGGGTCGGGCCTCCTTCGATCGGCGCCGTCTGATCGCCCTGCGCCAGGGTGAACCAGCTATCCGCCTGGAACAGGCGCCAGCCTAGCCACAGCCCCGCCGCCGCCACCGGAATCTTGAGTAAGGCCCGCAGCCGTTCCGCATGGGGCCAGAACAGGCCGGTCACATCCACGGCGATCCCCGCTACGGCCCAGGCCAGGATCGGCGCGAACAGGACGCTCCAGATCGGCGCGGCCGTCACCACGACGTCGCCGCCCCTCATGCCAAAATTGTTCAGGCCGGGGATATGCAGGGCGCCGATCCACCACAGGACGAAAACGCCGCCGCCGATCAACGACCACAGAGCCTCGGCCGCGGGGGGCGTCTGGCCCCTCAGGCCCCAGACCTTGGCGTCCCTCGGCAGCCATTCGGCCTTGGCCTTGTCGGTTCCGGCCATCGACGCGCCCCACTTGGCCGGGTCGGCCAGGCCAAAGGCCGACAGGTCACGCACCCGCCATTTCGTCAGCCAGGTCGGCTTGATGTCGTAATGCTCCATGATCGCCCCGGCCAGGGTCAGCGCCCCCAGCAGGGTCAGCGCCCCGGAGAAGAAGCCGTGGAAGGCCTGGCTGATCGCCCGCCCGAAATCGGCCGGCGCGCCCATCACGGCGATCAGCAGCCCCAGCGCCTGCACCGCCGCAATCACGATCAGCCCCGCCTTGGCCCCGAACAGCCAATAAGGAAACAGCTCCGGCCCGATCAGACTGTCCGGCCCCTTGCGATAGCGGGCGGCGACGATCAGGGGATGGCCGATCTCGTGCAGGATCGCCTCCTTCTCCTCGTCGCTCAGCGCCCGGCCCAGCTCCTCCTCGCGCGCCTCGACGCGGCTCAGGATCAGGTCGCGCAGCTCGGCGACGATGTCCTCGCGGTCCTCGGTCGGCAGTTGCGCCGCCACGGCCTCCAGATAGCGTTCGATGATGTCCATCGCGCCCTCTCCCGTCCCTTTCAGAGAATCCGTTCCAGCGAGGCGTTGATGCCGCGCCATTCCTCGCTCAGGGCGGCCAGCATGGCCTCGCCCCCCGGCGACAGGACGTAGAAACGCTTCCTGCGCTTCTCCTCCTCGCGCCATTCGCTGGTCAGCAGCCCCTGCCCCTCCAGCCGCCGCAGCAGGGGGTAGAGGGTGGACTCCTCAATCTCCAGCCCATCCGCCGCCAGCGCCTGCCGCAGGGTGTAGCCGTAGCGTTCGGTCCGCAGGCAGGCGAGCACCGCCAGGACCAGCGTCCCGCGCCGCAGCTCCAGCCGCATCGTCTCGAACAGTTCCCGGTCCACGTCGCCGCCTCACTCGTCGCCACATAGTGTGTGATACACAGTGTATGCGACATACTGTACGACACTGTCAACGATCTTCGCTCGCCTGGTGGGCGGCGGCGCTGGGCGCAGCGCGGGCGCAGGTCGCCGGTTAAGGCAGATCGTCTCAGGCCCTAGCTTTCCAGGTCGCGCTTCAGCCGGTCGATCAAGGACAGGGCGTGACCGGCGTATTCGCTGATCCAGCGGTCATGGATGCGCTTGATCGGCAGGGCGTCGAGGTGGTTCCACCGCTCGCGCCCTTCCCTTCGCGCCACCACCAGACCTGCGCCTTCCAGCACCTTCAGATGCTGCATCACGGTGCAGCGGTCCATGTCGTCGAAACGCTCGCACAGCCCGCCGGTGGTGACAGGACCCTCCTTCAGGCAGTCCAGCATCTGCCGACGGCGAGCATGGGCCAATGCCTTGAAAACACGATCATCTTCGGTCTCGTTTGACATGTTATTTTTTTATAACATAAAATAGCCTCCCGCAAGCACGAAGGGGTCGGACATGTCCTTGGGTTTCACCGTTTCAGGACGCATCGCCAAGCCGCCTCCCGAGGTCTTCGACGCCGTCGTCAATCCGACCAAGCTGAGCCGCTATTTCACCACCTTGGGCGGCGCCAGCGCGCCGCTGACGCCCGGCGCCGTCGTCACCTGGTGGGGTTCTGTCCCCGTGGAAGTCGATGAGGTCACGCCGGATCAGCGCATCGTGCTGCGCTGGGATGCGGAAACGGCTGACGGACAACCCGCCTTCAAGACCCGCATTGTCATGGATTTCGAGCCGCTGGACGACGGCTCCACCTTCGTCACGATCGCCGAGTCAGGCTGGGTCGACGACGCCGCCGGAAAGAAGGCCTCATTCGCCAACTGCGAGGGCTGGGCGGCCATGCTGTCAGCGATGAAGGCCTGGCTCGAATATGGGATCAACCTGCGCGAGGGCTTCTATCCCTCCGAGATGCGCGGCGCCCTTCCCACCAGCGACAACCGGAAGTGAGGCTCCCCATGACCATCAAGATCGAAGGCGGCGTCAACATCGCCATGAAGGTGCCAAGCCACCAGCATCAGGCCGTCGTCGCCTTCTATCGCGACGTCGTCGGGCTTGAGAGCATCCCCGAAAAGGCGCCGGCGGTCGGCTTCAAGCTCGGCCCGAACCAGCTCTGGATCGACGCGTCGGAGACCCTGACCCAGGCCGAGGTCTGGCTCGAACTGTTCAGCCCGAACCACAGCGCCGCCCTGCGGCGGCTAGAGGACGGCGGCGCCGTCCGCTGCGACCCGATCGAGCCGCTGGGCGAGGCGTTTCGCGGCGGCTGGATCATGAACCCCGCCAACATCGTTCACATGGTTCGCGAACCCGACGCCTGGTGATCTCCGCAAGACATCGACCCGTTCGCCATAAGGCCGCATCCGTTATCGGCGGTGAAAGGGCCTCGCGGCGATTGCGCCGCGCGTGCGTTTTCCATCCAGCCCTTGCTGACCCAAGCCCCCAACCTGATCTCCGTCGCGTTCCGGCGCAAAACCCAAAGAAATGACGGCGCAACGCCGCTTCCCTTCGCCTCGGCTCCACGGTTAAGGTCGGCGCTCCGTAGGGGGAGTATTCTCATGCCGTATCGTCGCCGCGCCGCCTGTTCTCTGCTGGCGCTCAGCCTGGCCCTGGGCGCCGCGCCCGCCCTGGCGCAACAGAACCCGCCTGCGCTTCAGGCCGTGGTCGGCCACGACAGCGGCGAGCGCATCACCCGCTCGGCCGACGTGCGGCGTTATTTCGAGGCCCTGCGCACCGCCAACCCCGACCGCATGGTCATGGGCGACTACGCCCAGTCGTGGGAGGGTCGCCCCCTGTTCTGGGCCGCCGTCGGCTCGCCGCGCAACATCGCCCGGCTGGACTCGATCAAGGCCGCGACCAACGCCCTGGCCGACCCGCGCAAGACCTCGCCCGAGCAGGCCCGCGCCCTCATCAACGACACGCCGGCCATCGTCTGGATGGCCTATTCCGTCCACGGCAATGAGATCAGCCCCGCCGACGCCGCCCTGACCGCCGCGCGCCGCCTGACCGACAGCCTCGACGCCGAGGCGCAAGGCTGGCTGGAGAACGTCGTGGTCGTCTTCGTCCCGACCCAGAACCCCGACGGGCGCGAGCGCTTCATCAACAGCTTCGAGGCGGGCCTGGGCGCCCAGCCCAACGGCGATCCCCTGTCGGCCGAGCGGGCCGAGCCGTGGCCGTCCGGCCGCTTCAACCACAATCTGTTCGACCTGAACCGCGACTGGTTCATCCAGTCCCAGCCGGAGACGCAGGGCCACTCGGCCCTCATCCGCGAATGGCGCCCGCAGGTGGTGGTCGATTCCCACGAGATGGGCACCGACTCCAGCTTCTTCTTCCCGCCCGAAGCCCAGCCGCTGAACCCGTGGATCTATCCGCCGATCCTGGACGCGCGCGAACGGTTCGGCCGCAACACCGCCGGGCGCTTCGACCAGGCCGGGCTGGACTATTTCACGCGCGAGACGTTCGACGCCTTCTATCCCGGCTACGGCGACGGCTGGCCCGCCTATTTCGGCGCCGTCTCCATGACCTATGAGCAGGGCTCGTCGCGCGGTCTGCTGGCGCGCCGGTCGTCGGGCGAGATGCTGACCTACGCCGACACGGTTCAAGGCCATCTGACCGCCACCCTGTCGACCATCGAGACCGCCGCCCGCGACCGCGAAAAGCTGCTCAGCGACTTCTACGCCTTCCACCGCGACGGCATTGCGGGCGGGCGCGGCGCCTATGTCCTGTCGCGCTCCGCCGCCGCCGACCCGGCCGCCGCCGACAAGCTGGCGGGCCTGCTGGTCCGTTCGGGGCTGGAGGTCGGGCGCGCGACCGCATCCTTCTCCGCCTGCGGCCAGAGCTATCAGGCGGGCGACTACGTCGTGAACCTGGCCCAGCCCCAGCGCCGCATGGCCGAGACCCTGCTGGCCAGGGACGTACCGCTGGACCCGAAATTCCTGGCCGAGCAGGAAGCCCGCCGCGCGCGCGGCCTGGGCGATGAGATCTATGACCTGACCGGCTGGTCCCTGCCCCTGCTGTTCAACGTGCCGAGCCAGCGCTGCACGGGCGCCCCATCGGTCCAGACGGCCGCCGTCGGCCCCGAACTGATCCGCCCCGCCGCCGTGGCCTCGGGCGACGCGGCCTATGGCTACGCCATCCATCCGGGCACGGCGGGGATGCGCTTCCTGACCGCCGCCCTGACCGACAAGGTGCCGGTCCGCTCGGTCGAGGAGCCCTTCACCCTGGACGGCCGCGCCTATCCCGGCGGGACCTTCATCGTGCCGCGCGCCGGGTCGCCCGCCGATCTGGACGAGCGCGTCCGTCGTCTGGCCGCCGGCAGCGGCGCCCAGGTGACGCCGCTGGCCACCTCGTGGGTCTCCAGCGGCCCCAGCGTCGGCTCGGATAAGGCCACCGTCATCGCCGCCCCGCGCGTCGCCATGGCCTGGGACGACCCGACCGAGCCGGAATCGGCCGGCTCCATCCGCCATGTGCTGGAGCGCGAATACGGCTGGCCGGTCACGGCCGTCCGCACCCGTCGCCTGGCGAACGCCGACCTGTCCCGCTACCAGGTGCTGATCCTGCCGTCGGGCGGAAACTATGAGCAGGCCCTGGGCGAGAGCGGCGTCGCCAATCTGCGCGCCTGGGTCCAGGCCGGCGGCGTCCTGATCGGCGTCGGCTCGGCCAGCCGCCTGCTGACCGACCCCGACTCCAAGCTGCTGGAAAGCCGCCGCGAGAGCGCCGCCTCCGGCGACGGCGACAAGGATGAGAAGGATGGCGGCAGCGAAATCTCCACCGACGCCGAATACCTGGCCCTGACCGGCCACCACGGCGGCGCACCCGATCCGGTCGCCGGCGTCCTGGCCAGCGCCGTGGTCGACAACGAGCACTGGCTGGGCGCGGGCGTCGCCCCGACGCTCAGCGTCATGGTGCGCGGCTCGGACATCTACACCCCGCTGGCCCGCGACCAGGGGACCAACGTCGTGCGTCTGGCCGGACCGGATCAGGTGCTGGCGTCCGGCCAGCTGTGGGCCGAGAACCGTCGCCAGCTGGCTTACAAGCCCGTCGCCATGGCCTCTGAAGTCGGTCGCGGCCAGGTCGTCGCCTTCACCCAGGACGTGACGATGCGCGCCTTCCTGGAAGGGCTGAAGCCGCTGTTCCTGAACGCCGTCTTCCGCGGGCCCGCGCATACCTCGGGCGCGAAGGGGAACTGACCTAGCGCCTCCCTTTAAAGAGAAGCCGAACAGATAAGGGCTGCGGGACGCCAGGTCTCGCAGCCCTTTTCATAGGCCGCCCGCCGTCGCCGAAAGCCTCAAGGGGCTTTGACACCCGCGCCCGCACAGGCTTTGCTGCCTCCACCAGCAGGGAGCCGACCACGCATGCCCATCCAGACGCCGCGACCGCCTGCTGATGACGGTGATTGGACCCTGCTGCAAAGCCGGATCGACCGCAGCTTCTGGCAGTGGGATCGCCGCCTTGAGCCGAGCACCTCCGTCACCAGCCGCTTCGTCATCCTGCGCCCGCCCGAACGTCTCGACTACGACACCTTCGACGAGGCCGAAGCCATGTTCGAAGCGATGGAGGAATAAACCCATCCGCCGTTCATCCCTGCTTGCCGCGCCCCTTCTTTTGCTCAGCGCCTGCGCCTCCAGCATCGGAGGCCTTCCTGCGCAATGGCAGGGCGGCGGACCGCCTGTCGTCACAGCCTCCGCTGGGCCCTGTCCCGCGCTCGAAGGCGCATATTGGTCGGATGGACATGAACTGACGGCCGCGGCGGGCCCGGCGATCCTTCAGCATGTTCTCGGACATGACCTGGGCCTGACGGAACTCTTGCCCAGAGACGGCTCGCTGGACACGACCACGGCCTTTTCACGCGAGGGCGACGACTGGCGGGTGTGGGATCTTCATGGCGAAGCCCGGCTCGCGGTCGACGGGCGGCCGTCGTTGCTGGATCGCAACTGGTCGGCGCACGGCTCACGCATCGCCGGATGTGCGGACGGGCGCCTGTGGATCGGCCTCAGCAGCGCCCGTACTCAGTATGAAAGCATGACCCAAACGCGCGCTCTGGGCGTCCTGTCGCTCGCCCCTGACGGCAACCTGCTGGTCGAGGTGCGGACAGAGCGCCGCCATTACGGCCTGCTGCCCTGGCCGTCCGTCCAGCGGCGCTCCGCGCGCTACAGCTTCGCTCCTGCCACCGCCCCTACCTCCGTCTCCTAGACGTCTTCACGCTGGACGTCTCCACCCTGAACGATGCGGACCACGGCCAGGTCGGCGGTGACGTTGCCCAGGGTACGGAAGATGTCGGGCACGACCTCGACCGCCAGCAGCAGCGGCAGCAGCTCCAGCGGCACCCCCATGGCGATGCAGATCGGGGCGATGGAGGCGAAGAAGCTGGCCTGACCGGGCAGGCCCACCGTACCGATCGAGATCAGCACCGCCGTCAGCATGGCGGCCAGCAGTTGCCCCGCCGAAGGCTCCAGCCCGAACAGGTGGGCGCAATAGATGGCGACGCCCAGGTTAGCCACCGGGCTGGTGATGCGGAACACCGCCACCGCCAGCGGCAGGACCAGGCCCGCCGTCGACCGCTTGACGCCCAGTTCATCGACCGCCCGCTCGACCATGACCGGCAGGCTGGCCAGCGACGACTGGGTCGAGAAGGCCACCACCTGCGCCGGGGCCGCCGCCCGCGCGAACCGACCCAGGCTCACCCGCCCGAAGATCACCGCCAGCGGATAGAAGATCAGGCCGATGCCGATGCAGGCGATGGAGATCAGCGCCACATAGTGCAGCAGCACCCCCGCCGCGCTGGCCCCCGCTGTCAGCCCCACCCCGATCGACAGGGCGAAGACGCCCAGCGGCGCCGCCTTCAGCACCCAGCGGACGATGACGATCATCGTCTCGCCCACCGCCTCAAAGAAGGTGATCAGCGGAACCCGCAGCCGCTCGGGCAGGCCAGACGCCGCAAAGCCGAAGAAGACCGCGAACACCACCATTCCCAGAATGGCGTCCTCGGCCGCCGCCCGGATCGGGTTGGCGGGGGCGATGGTCTTCAGGAACTCGCTGAACGGCGCGCCCGCGCCCAATCCTTCGGCGCCTTCGGGCTTGATCGCCAGCAGCAGGCGCGCGCCTTCCGGGTCGATCGGCCAAAGAGCGTGCAGCCCGTAAGCCGCCGCCACGGCGTAAATCGTCGCAAAGACGATCAGCCCCCCGAACCACGACACCGCCTTCAGCGCCAGCCGCCCGGTCCGCGCCGCATCGGCGATGGAGGCGATGCCCGTCACCAGCAGACTGAACACCAGCGGGATGATCGTCATCCGCAGCGCATTCAGCCACAGCTGGCCCAGCGCCTGGATGAAGTCCGCCGTGACATGGCCGCCCGGCAGGCCCCACGCCTGCGCCGCCGCCCCGGCCAACAGGCCCAGCACAAGCGACAGCAGCACCAAGGTGCTGAGAGAGGTCAGAAGAGAACGCGCCGATTTCATACCGGCCACGCTAGCAGCCGCCGCGCCGCGCGCCAGCGGAAATCAGCGCACGCCTCACGCCCTAACGCGGCGCGCCCGAGTTGGCCGGGTCCAGCGGCAGGCCCGCCGCCTGGCGCGCCTTCATCACCCGCAGCCAGCCGTGCATGGCCTCTGAATCCAGCCCGTGCATCATCAGCCGATAGCCCGCCTGCAACGTCGACAGCGCCACCAGCGGATGGCCGTTCTTGACGAAGGCCATGTGGTAACTCGTGCCCAGAATGCGGGCGATATAGATGGCCATCACCTCATCCAGCTGCAGCGAACTGGAGGCCCGCACGAAGTCGTCCCTCGGCAGCATCAGGGCATAGATGGGGGTGTAGAACTCCACCGCCGTCTGCACATCGACGAAGTTGTGCCACTTGCGCGGAAACTCCTCGAACGGCGGGAATTCGTCCGAGATCATGGAGAAGTCGATGCGCTCGGGCGGCATCAGCTCGCGCCCCTCGGCGCGCAGCACGGCGTTCATCTCGATGACGAAGTTGAAGATGTTCAGGTCGTGCTGAAGGAATAGGTCCGGCTCGATGTCCTTCAGCCGTGTCGGCGTCAGCGGCCACTTGGTCACCTTGTCGCCCACCCCCGCGTTCTCGCGCACGAAGGCCGTCAGTTCTGACCCGACATGGAAGTGGCGCAGGATCACGCGATTGCCCTCGGGCGTCACAAAGGTCCGCAGCCCCCAGTGGATGGTCTTGTGCAGCAGGCCGTTCAGGTTCGGATATTTGGGCGAAATAACCCGCAGCACCTTCACCAGACAGAAGAACAGAAACACCAACGGCCGCGCCACCGGGAACAGCCAGCGCCGCGAGCGCGAGCGCGCATCCAGCAACAGGTCGCGCTTGGCCGCGTCGTCGATCGGCAGGCTGTGGTCCAGATACAGCGCCATCCACGGATCGGGATCCTTGGGGTCGAACCGCGCGGGGTCGAATGGATCCTCGTGCGGCTTGTAGTATCTCACGCCGCGATCTCCTCGATCTGCAGGGCGTAGAGGCGGGCCGTCACCTTGGCCGTGACGACAATGCGTTCGGCGATGAAGGGATCGGGCAGCACCATGCCCAGCATCTCCTCGAACTCCTTCATGTGCTCGGCGTCGTTGTCGCCGTGATACAGCAGGAAGCGCACCGCCTCGTCGGGCAGCTCCAGCCGCTCCTGCACCTTCAGGCCCCACGGCCGCGCCTTGATCGAGCCCAGCCCCTCGATGATGAACATGGCGCCCAGAAGGCCGAAGGGATCGGGCTTCGACGCCTCATGGAACATCCATGCCGACAGGGCCTCGGACCCGACGTTCTTCGGCGCCGACTGAATGTCCTCCAGCGCCCCGCCCGCCGCCACGAAGTCGGCCTCTAGCAGGCGGAAGTCCCGATGCTCCGTCACCGCATGGCGCATTAGGGTCGAGCGCAGCTCCAGATGGCTCTCGCCGATGTTGGACGCCGCCCGGCTCATCCACAGCGCCCCGTCCTTCACCTGCTGGCGCAGGTTGATCAGGAAGGCGTGGTAGTCGGCGACCTCGAACCGCCCGCGCGTCAGCTTGCGGATCAGCGGCGTCGCCTCCAGCCGCTGCTCGAAGTCAGCGAAGACGACCGCCAGCTTCCGTAGGGTATCGGCCACCGCCGCCTCGGCCAGTTGTTCCGCCATCACACAATCTCCAGCATCATGAAGCCGATCATCGCCCGCCCGCTCTCGGGCACGATGCACAGCACCTTGTCTCCACGCTTTCCGCGTCCCGACTTCAGGAAGGCGTCCAGCATGACCCAGATCGAGGCCGAGCCGACATTGCCGCTGTCGGCCAACGTCGTGAACCACTTCTCTTCGGGGATCATGGCGGCGGTGCTTTCCAGCAGGCCGACGATCTCCTGACGCAGCGACCGCGCGGAGTAATGGCACAGCAGATGGTCGACCTCATCCGGGACGATCCGCCCGGCGTCCACCTTCTCCAGCCAGACGCCGATCCAGGCGCGAATGACGATCTTCAGCAGCTCGAAGTCCTGCAACAAGGCCACTGCCCCCGCCGCATGAGCCGCCGCCGGTCCGGCGTGGCTCCAGGCGCTGGTCATGTCGGCGCGCGCTTCGGGCGTCGATCCGGCCCACATGCAGGGATCGAAACGCCCGGCCAGCGAGGTCATGTCGATCCACTCGACCTTCAGGCTCAGACCGTCGGGCTTCGGCCTCGGCTCCATCACCACGGCGCCCGCCCCGTCCGACAGGGTGAAGCGCAGGAAGTCCGCCTCGATCCGCGCCCGCCCCTTCTCATCCACCAGCGCCGTGCCCTCATAAAAATGAGGGCGGAACCAGCGCGAGGAAAACTCGCCCGCACAGGCGGCGGCCACATCCGCCTCGCCCGCGCGCACGCTCAACCACGCCCCCTTGGCCGCCATCAGGGCGCTGGCGCAGACGGACTGATAGCTGAACGCCTCCAGCGGCCCCGCGCCCAGTTCGGCCTGAACCGCGCTGGCGTGACCGGGCACCAGATAGTCGCCCTGCGTCGCCGCTGCGCCCAGATGCTGCAAATCTCCGAGGCTCAGCCCCGCCCCATCCAACGCCGCCTGCACCGCCCCGGCGCACATGGAGGCGTTGGAGTGCAACGGCGCGCCGTCGGCGTTCAGGGCGTAGTGCCGCCCCTCGATCCCGTTCCAGCGCAGGGCGCGTCGCCCGACGGCGGACGGCCGCCCGCCGATGCGGCCGATGAAGTCCTCCATCCGATCGTTGCCGATCCGTTCGCCGGGCAGGATAGCGCCGGTCCCGGTGATGAAGACGTCGCGAAGCTCACTCATGGCGCGGAGCTTGGCGACCCGCCCCGCTTCGCACAACCCAGAAACTGCCGTTTCAAAAGCAGAAAAGGCGGCGGACCGAAGCCCGCCGCCCTCTCCTCAACCTGAAATCAGGTCAGGCTTAGAAGGACTTCGTGAGGTTCACGAAGGCCGTCCGGCCCAAGTAGTCGTAGCCCGAGTACAGCGGGGCGTTGCCGACCCGGTTGTACACGCCCGACGAAATCGTCGGCGGATCTTCGTTCAGCAGGTTGCGAACGCCGGCCGTCACCGTCCAGCCTTCAGCCGTGTACTGAACCGAGGCGTTGTGCAGCCAGTAGTCCGGCACATCGAGGTCGTACTGGGTCGTGGCGGGATCCAGACCATAGTAGTCGTAGCTGTCCGTGCCTTGGATCCACTCGACGCCATAGCGCACGCGCCACTTGTCCCACGCATAGGAGACGTCAGCATTCCCGGTGAATTCCGGGTTGTTGATCATGCCCTTGTCGTCTTCCAGCGGGTCGTCCGCGAACAGCTTGCTGGAGATTTCCGTGTACTGAGTGATCGCCAGGTTGAACAGCGCCGTGCCCGGTCCGACATCCTTGCGATAACGCAAGGTGTAATCCAGGCCCTTGACGACGTCAGTCGCCAGGTTGACGTAGCCGTTCTCGACCGTGAGCTGGTTGTTCTTGGCCGCGTCACGCGAAATCAAGCCGCACATGCCGGTCTTGTTGGCGAAGTCTTCCGGACGAGAGTCGTAGCACTCCGACAGGATGTTCGAAGCGCCATAACGCGCCACGCCGTTTTCGACTTCGATCTCATAGTAGTCGACGGCGAAAGCCAGGTCGCCCCAGCCTTCCGGCAGGGTCGGTTGCAGAACCATGCCGACCGTCAGGTTGGTCGAGGTTTCAGCTTCCAGGTTGTTGGCCGCACCGCCGACGCTGTAAACCGCCACGCTGCTGGTCGCCTGGAAGTTGTCCGGCAGGCCTTGCGAGGCGCAGTTGGCGACACGGTTCTCGTTGACGCCCTCTGCACCATAGCTGTTGCACGGGTCAGCGCTCGCGTTCTGGAAGCCCGACGTGGCGCCCAGGAACTGTTCGAACAGCGCAGGCGCGCGGTACGACGTGCCATAGGTGGCGCGGAACGTCAGCATGTCGATCGGACGATAGACCAGGCCGACCTTATAGGTCGTGTCGTCGCCGTACGAATCGTAGTCCGTGTAACGGAACGAAGCGTTCAGCGTCAGCTCCTGAGCGAACGGCGCGTCACGCAGCAGCGGCGCTTCGACTTCACCGAACACTTCCCAGACCGAGTCCGAACCGCGGGTCGGCTGCGAGCTGGAGTAGTTGTACAGGTTGGCGTTGATCGAATCGAGCGCAGGCGTGTCATCGATTTCCGAGTCGCGCCATTCCGCACCGAAGAAGCCCATGACCTTGCCGGCCGGCAGATCGAACAGCGGACCATCGACGCCGAAGCTGACGATCTTCTCTTCGAACTCGGTGACGCCCTTGACCGGACGGAACACGTAGTCGACCCAGGTCTTCGGCAGCACGCCGCCGATGGTCTGCGAGCTCAGGGCCGGCGCGGCGACGCAGCCCGGGTTCGAAGCCAGGTTGCGGCACTGGAACTGACCCGGCGCGGTTTCGACCACGTCCAGGCTAGCGATCATGCGATCCTGCAGGAACTGCTGGCTCGTGTATTCCGAACGCGACTTGGAATAGCTGGCCGACAGGTCGTAGCGCCAATCGGGGATGAAGAAGTCCCCCTTGATGCCGACGACGTTGCGGTTGAAGCGCTGCTCTTGGTGCGAGCGGTCGTTGCCGAAGCCGATGAAGGCGCGGACACCGATGTCCTGGCCCTGGTTCAGGCCCTGGTCAGCGGAGAAGACGCTGTTGCGTAGGTCGCCGGCGGGGATCAGCGGGCTGCCCTTGGCGTAGTCCAGCGTCAACTGACGGTAACCCGTCTGCGACGACTCACGGTTGTTGATCAGGAATTCGCCATACAGTTCGGCGTTGCCCAGAGCATTCAGCTGGTAGCCGCCTTCACCGTACAGGGTCACGATCTCGACCGGCGAAACCAGCGACTGGTTCAGCATACGGTCATCGAAAGTGTCGCGAACGTTGAGGTTCACGCCCGTGCCGCCGACGCCTTCGAACCCGGCCATCGGCCCAGTCGTGACGCCCGAGTTCGGACGGAAGCGGTTGAACAGGCCTGCACGCGCGCCAGTGGCGGCCGTGCCGGCGATTTCGCGGAAGGTGCGATTGCCGGCGCTGTTCAGCGGGCCTTCGACTCCGACGCCGATCGTGTTGATCGACGAACCGTTCGAGCCGGTCGAGGTGATCGGATAGCACTTCGACTCGCCGGTCAGCGGGTCGATGTAGTCGCGGCTGGCGCCCGCGGCGGTCGGACGACGGCCATCGGTCTGGCAGCGCGTGAACTCACGGTCGCGCAGGGTCAGCTCGTCGCGTTGATAGTACTCGATCGAGCCGGCGGCGCGCCAGCGATCGCCGCGCGTGCCGCCCGTCAGCGACAGACGGGTCGAACCGCCGTTGCCGTTGGCTTCCAGCGGCTCGTTGCGCTGAGCTTCGAGGATCAGGCCTTCGAAATTCTTGCGGGTCTGGATGTTGACCACGCCGGCCACGGCGTCCGAGCCGTACACCGACGAGGCGCCGTCGCGCAGGACTTCGACGCGGTCGATCATGGCGGTCGGCAGCACGTTCAGGTCGGCCGAGCCGACCGAGCCGCGCGAACCGGCGGGCGAAACGCGACGGCCGTTCAGCAGCACCAGGGTGCGGCTCGGGCCGAGGCCACGCAGGCCGATGGTGTTGGCGCCGGGGCCGCCGTCCGTGACGTAGCCGCCGAACGAGTTGTTGATCTGCGAGGTGCCGCCCGTGACGGCCGTGCTCTGCAGCGCTTCCGTGGTCGAAGCGAAGCCTTGCAGCGTCGCTTCTTCGCGCGTCACAACCTGAGTGGGCGAAGGCGCGTTATAGTTGTCGCGACGGATGCGCGAGCCGACGACGACGATTTCGTCGACTTGGGTCGCTTCCTGGTCAGTATTCGAAGCGCTTTGAGCGAGCGCCGTCCCCGGAATAAGCATGGCCATCGACAGTGCAGCAGCGCCAGCCGCCATCGTCGTGCCCAGCAGGTAGTCTTTACGAGTGCGCATAAGCCTCTGTGTACCTGTTAATTGTTACTGAACATCACGCCGTTCTATGAACGACGCTGAAAACCAATGTTCGTCATTACGCTTCTTGGCTGGTTCAATGGCTATGGCTGGCTCGTCACAGCATCAACCTATTTCTTTCAAAAAATCATTGTTAGGGCAAATTATGAGGCATTTTTGACGCGCAAACGCCGAGTTCGCACCGTTATTCCGTCCCTTTTTACCACATTTTGCCCAATTATGTTCCAAATAAGCCGAATTCGCCTCACTTAAGGCGAAGCTCGAGCCAAAGCATGGCGGAGTGAAGATCAACCTGTGGTAGCAAGAAGACGGATTTAGGCGCCCTCCCCGCTTCACCACGCCCTAGCGCCTTGCGCGTGCGCGCATTACCTTGATGTTCATGGCCCGTTCTCCCGCGAAACCAAGCAAACCCGTCCACACGCCCAATCCGGGCCTGAGTGAAGCGCCCGTCGCCTTCGACCACGGCCGCGCGCCGATGTTCGCGCCTGTGAGCGGCCCGCGCCTGACGCCGGAGGAGGCGCCCGCCGCCCCTGCCGACTGGGTTCCCCACCGCCCCGACCGGCCAACCAACAAGAAGCGCGTCCCCTTCCGGCTGGAGACCCGCTACCAGCCCGCTGGGGACCAGCCCGCCGCCATCACCGAACTGGTCGCCCAGGCGGCCGAGGGCGACCGCGAGCAGGTGCTGCTGGGCGTCACCGGCTCGGGCAAGACCTTCACCATGGCCAAGGTGATCGAACAGACCCAGCGTCCGGCCCTGATCCTGGCCCACAACAAGACTCTGGCGGCCCAGCTCTATTCCGAGTTCAAGGCCTTCTTCCCCGACAATGCGGTCGAGTATTTCGTCAGCTACTACGACTACTATCAGCCCGAGGCCTACGTTCCGCGCACCGACACCTACATCGAGAAGGACAGCTCGATTAACGAGCAGATCGACCGGATGCGCCACTCGGCCACCCGCGCGATCCTGGAGCGCGACGACGTCATCGTGGTCGCCTCGGTCAGCTGTATCTACGGCATCGGCTCGGTCGAGACCTACACCGCCATGACCTTCTCGCTGAAGGTCGGCGACACCATCGACGAGGCCAAGCTGCGCGCCGACCTCATCGCCCTGCAATACAAGCGCAACGACCTGAATTTCGAGCGGGGCATGTTCCGCAAGCGCGGCGACGTGCTGGAGATCTTCCCCGTCCACATGGAAGACCGCGCCTGGCGCATCCAGCTGTTCGGCGACGAGTTGGAGTCGATCCAGGAGTTCGACCCCCTGACCGGCAAGAAGACCGCCGAGTTGGAAGAAGTCACCGTCTACGCCGCCAGCCACTACGTCACCCCGCGCCCGTCGCTGAACCAGGCCATCACCGGCATCAAGGCCGAGCTGAAGGAGACGCTCGACTGGATGGTCGAGAACGGCAAGCTGCTGGAGGCCCAGCGCCTGGAACAGCGCGTCCGCTTCGATCTGGAGATGATGGAGGCCACCGGCTCCTGCGCCGGCATCGAGAACTACAGCCGCTGGCTGACCGGCCGCGCGCCGGGCGAGCCGCCGCCGACCTTCTTCGAATACATCCCCGACAACGCCCTGCTGTTCGTGGACGAGAGCCACGTCACCGTGGGCCAGATCGGCGCCATGTTCCGCGGCGACTACCGCCGCAAATCGACCCTGGCCGAGTACGGCTTCCGCCTCCCCTCCGCCATCGACAACCGCCCGCTGAAGTTCGAGGAATGGGACGCCATGCGGCCCCAGACCGTCTTCGTCTCGGCCACCCCCGGCGCCTGGGAGTTGGACAAGACCGGCGGCGTCTTCACCGAACAGGTCATCCGCCCCACCGGCCTGATCGACCCCCCGGTCGAGATCCGTCCCGTCTCCGGCGCCACCCGCAACCAGGTCGACGACGTCATCGACGAGGTGAAGGCCACCGCCCGCGCGGGCTACCGCTCCCTGGTCACCACCCTGACCAAGAAGATGGCCGAGGACCTGACCGAATACATGCACGAGCAAGGGGTGCGCGTCCGCTACATGCACTCCGACGTCGACACGCTGGAGCGGATCGAGATCCTGCGCGACCTGCGCCTGGGTTCGTTCGACGTGCTGATCGGCATCAACCTGCTGCGCGAGGGCCTGGACATCCCCGAGTGCGGCTTGGTCGCCATCCTCGACGCGGACAAGGAGGGCTTCCTGCGCTCCGAAACCTCCCTGATCCAGACCATCGGCCGCGCGGCGCGCAACGTGGACGGCCGCGTCATCCTCTACGCCGACCGCATGACCGGCTCGATGGAGCGCGCCATCGCCGAGACCGACCGCCGCCGCGAGAAGCAGCAGGCCTACAACCTCGAACACGGCATCACGCCCGCGACGGTCAAGCGCGACATCAAGGAGATCCTCGACAGCCCCTATGAGTCCCGCGACCTGGACCGCCTGACCCGCCCCGGCGTCGCCGAGGAAGCCAAGCCCTTCGTCGGCTCCAACTTCCAGGCCGCGCTCAAGGATCTAGAAGGCAAGATGCGCGACGCCGCCGCCAACCTCGAGTTCGAGGAAGCCGCCCGCCTGCGCGACGAGATCAAGAAGATGAAGCTCCTCGACCTCGAATTCGCCAACGAAGCCCTGACAGGCGCGGGCGAAGACGTCGACAAGTCAGCCCCCAAACGCTGGCGGAAAGAGGCGGCGGCCGAAAAGGCGGAGGCGTTCAGGAAGGGGCGATAGAGGGGGCAGCAGGCAGGAGTACACGCCGGCCGCCACCCTCAAGCAGGCCCCGCAGGAGGCATTCACACATCGACGATACTTCGCTAGCTTAGCCGCAACTGTCGAGATTGAGAACTTCATGAAACCCACGATCTGGTCCGAAGCGCGTTACCCACGCAACAATACGCTGCATGCGTCTACGCCCAGCGAGACAGATAATAGCGGCGAAGCTACAAACGCCCATCGCAGCGAGCACCAACGAGACTTTGATCGTCTACTTTTTTCGACTCCAGTACGTCGCCTGTCAGACAAAACTCAAGTTTGGCCGATGGACCTTAACGACGGAGTTCGGACGCGCCTAACCCATTCCCATGAGGTCGCAAATCTTGCGCGGTCAATCGGGGCGAAAATCCACGCTCAATGTGCAGAAGCCTTTTCGGCCGACTTCCACGATGTAGTCGCGCCGATCCTGCAGGCGATTAGCATATGCCACGACCTGGGAAATCCTCCATTCGGCCATCAAGGCGAGACGGCGATCGCAAGATGGTTTGCTGACAGACAGTGGATATTTGTTAATCTGGATGATACGCGCTGCGCGCGCATACCGATGATCCCCGAAAACCTACGGGCTGAATTTCTCCAGTTTGACGGCAACCCTCAGTCTATCCGACTGCTTACCCGCCTACAGACACACGTTCACGACCTCGGCTTGGACCTCACCGCCGCTACCATCGTATCCGCTCTTAAATACCCATTTCCGGCTTCCAACTATGGAAAGCCGGACAATCCTATCTCTAAGAAGTACGGATACTTCGCTTCAGAATATCATATTGTAGAATGGGCAAGGTCTGCGACCGGAATAAAAGAAGGACAGCGCCATCCGCTCACATGGATAATGGAGGCCTGCGACGATATTGCTTACTCTGTCCTAGATGCCGATGACGCCATGAAAAAAGGCGTAATATCCCCTAACGATGTACTCACCATTCTCAAAAAAAATGATAAAATAAGTCAAAAAACTATAAGTGTAATAGAAAAATCATTCGAAAAGACCGACGCCCTTAATAAAGATCGAAACCTAATCAACGACATTAAGATCAGCTACCTTAGGGCCGCACTTATTGACAGCTTAGTGGACAACGCAAGCAACAAATTTGTAACTAATCTCGATAATATAAATAAATACACCCATCAAATACCATTGATGGAAGACGACCCCCTATGCGATACGTTAAAAAAAGTCGCAAGAGACTATGCATTTTGCCACGCAGACCTTCTGCGTGCCGAAGCACTAGGTGCCCAAGCGCTGACAGATCTCATGACGTGGTTTTGGGACGCCATCACAACCAGAAAAAACCCTAACGACATCCTCTCAAGGCGAACCCACCCGAGAGCCGCCTACATTTTCTCGCTTATCAGCCCCAACTACAAGGATGCGGCAGCCAACCCACGGCCGGAAACGAGCAAAGAAGGGAATCTAGTTCGCTACCGAGAGCTACGCTTGCTGACCGATATGGTTTCAGGCATGACCGACACATTCGCCCTCAACCTCTGGACCCGCCTCCGAGAGATGACGTGACGTCCCTCACCCAAAACCGCCGCCTAGTTAAGAGACGCCTCGATCACTTGCTTTGGCACAGCCAGACCGAGCGATCAGAGGCCCTCCGACACACGCTACGCCAACACTTTGCATCATTTGAAAACATCGCAATCGTCGGCGGCATGGTTAGAGACGTGGCCCGGCAAGGCGGCGCAAATTTTTGCTCAGACGTCGACATTGTAATAGACGCCCCCGCGGATGAGGTAGCAAATCTCGCCAAGAAACTTTCAGCGCAGCCCAACCGTTTCGGTGGATTTGGCGCAGATACCCCTGGATGGAAAGTTGATTTCTGGGCTCTAGAAACTACATGGGCGCTAAAAGCGGGACACACATCTATAAATTCACTAGAAGATGTAACTAAGGCAACATTTTTTGATACGGATTCTGTAATATACAATATATGGAATAGAACCATACACTGTTCCGATGGATATTTTGAGCTCCTTACTCAAAACAGCATCGACATCAATCTTGAACCAAACCCATCCCCAACAGGAAACCTACTTCGAGCCCTACGGCGACTAAACGCCTGGAAAGCCAAGCCTGGCGAAAAACTTATAAATTTCATCGCACAACATCTAACTGATGAAAATTTGGTCGAGATGAAAAAGATTGAAAACAGGATCTATAAAGTCAGTTACTTAAACGAATTTTCTCGAGCATCAGAGCTAGAGTACCGGATACTCATAGATAATTACTGCCAATACGCGCCTTTATCGCACCCTAGACAGCGTGATTTTTTCCATTTTTGGCCTCCTCCGTCCCACAGATGATGGCAAAGTTAATGCAGAAAAAAGCACACTCCTCACCGTCCCAATCCCGGTAATTTCCCGCCCTTCCTCCTCCGCCATCCCCTTTCAGCCCGCCCTAGTTCGCCCCCATGCCACCCTGCGCTCGTTCCGTCGCATGGAGGGCTCGTGAGGCCTGCGACCTTGCGGGCGGCGGGAGCGGATGGAGCGGGGTCCTTGTCGGGCCGCGCGGCGTCCGTCGCGGTCTCCGGTCAAGGGCTATAGCCCAGCGGACAGGTCGCGGCGGGCTTCGCTGCGCGGTTCAGGATGCGAAGGGCGGCACAGCGGGCGAACGCCGGTGCTGTCGCCCGGCTTGCCACAACCTGACGGGCGAAGGTCAAATCGACCTCAAGTAGCCCGAAGGGCGATAGGTCACTCAAGATGACCGGCAGGCCGCACCAGACAAGGAGCCGACGGGACCTAGCGACGGGGCGTTCGACCCGTCCCCCATAGAGGTCTCGGCCAGGGTCGCGGGGGTTACGCGGACCGTTCCGGGAGGCCTGTCGCAAGCAGGCCCCCGCCCGTCGCGGGCGCCGGGGGTAGCCGATAAGACCGGCGCCTGCCCCGAGCTCGTGGAAGCCCGTCCGCGCGGAGCGTCAGCCTACGTCGAAACGGTACACACACATTCACTCCGGGCGTCGGCCCGGCGCTCCGCCCAGCCCTCCAACCGCCCGCCGAAAGGCGCGGCGGCCAAACCCGTGCGCCCCGTCTCACCCTCCCCTTCATGGGGAGGTGGCTGAGGCGCAGCCGAAGCCGGGTGGGGGCGACGCCGCTCGGCGATGGCCCACAGGTGATCGATGCGGCTGGCCAGTTCACGC
>NZ_FUIE01000073.1 GCF_900163625.1 Brevundimonas diminuta 3F5N | reverse complement strand
CCTTCTCCCCTTGAGGGAGAAGGTGGGCGCCGGAGGCGCTCGGATGAGGGGTGTCAGCGCCTGGATGAGTTGTTGAGGCTCGGCAGAAGACCAAATTTTCAGGCCTGAGCGCTTACACCCCTCATCCGTCAGGCTCCGCCTGCCACCTTCTCCCTCAAGGGGAGAAGGATGAAGGTCAGTCCGCCGGCATCCGGCCGTAGTTGACGGCGATGCGGCCGATCAGGCCCTTGACGATCAGATCGACGGGCGAGCCCTCGCGATAGTCCCCCGCCGCGACGAAGTTGACCCGGTCCTCCGAGATCAGGCGGTGGATCTTGTCGTGGTCGCGCGGGGTGCTGTCGGGGTCGTAGACGGCGATGGAGAAGCCGCCCTTGGTGTGCATCATCTTCATGGTCGGCACGTCGGTGTCGCCGTCGCCTAGGAAGATCATGCGGTCGAAGGGGATGGGGCGCTCCTCATCCGGGATGAAGCGGTTGATACGCTCATCCTCCCAGTGGTTGTGCACCCCCTTGTTGATGCGGAACAGATACTGGGTCTTGGTCGTGTAGTTGACGCCCACGGCGGGCCAGACGGCCACGTCCTCGTCGTCATAGGCGTATTTCGAGGCGAAGACGTGGGTGAAGGCCTCGGCGATGGGGCAGCCCTCGATCATCTCGGTCAGGCCCGCCGAGATGATGTAGTGCTCGATCTCCAGCCCGAACTGGGCGCCGAAGGCGTTCATCCGGTCGAACCAGGAGCGATCGCGCAGGCCCTCGAACAGGGCCACGTCGCGGCCGTGGTCGCGCAGCGTCTGGCGCGTCACCGGGGCGCCCTGTTCGCGCGCGGCCAGCAGCATCATCTGCATGTACATCAGGATGCCGTCGCCGTCCGAGGCGATAGTCCGGGGACGGACGGTCTCGTTCCAGAACTGGGCCGGCGTCATCCCGATCGAGGGGATGAAGCTGACCTCCTGCATATTGCCTCGCGCCAGGGTGCCGTCGAAATCATAGATGACGGCGGTCTTGAGCAGGGGGCGGGTCGTGTCGGCCATGAGGACGTCCTGGAAGGCTTGGACACGCCCTCTAGCACGACTGGACGGCCAAGATCAGCCCAGCAGCAGTTCCGGCGCAGCGGTCGGCGCCGTGGCCTCGACCGGCAGGTGCAGGATGAAAGCCGCGCCCTTGCCCGGTTCCGACTGAACCTCGGCCCAGCCGCCGTGCAGCTCGACCAGGGCCTTGACCAGGGCCAGGGCCACGCCCGGCCCGCCGCGCTCGCGTCGCACGAAGCGGTCGAAGACGTGGGCCTGCAAATGGTAGGGGATGCCTCGGCCGGTGTCCTCGACGCGGATGCGCACCTCGCCCGGCCCAGCCTCGGCGGTCAGGCTGACCGCGCCGCCTTCGGACACGGCGCGGCAGGCGTTCTCCAGCAGGTGGTCGACCGCCTGGGCGATGCGGCGGGCGTCAGCGCGGATCGGCTTCAACCCTGTCGGGCAGGCCAGGTTCAGCGTGGCGCCCCGGCCCTCGACCTTGGCCCGGATCTTTTTCGCCGCCTCGTCCAGCAGGTCGCAGACCCGCACGTCGCCCAGCGTCAGCTCCATCTCGCCCGCGTCGATCTGGGCCATGTCCAGCACGTCGTCGATGGAGCGGGCCAGATGGCTGGCCGCCACGCGGATGGCGCCCGCGTGCTGACGGCTGCGCTCGGGCAGGTCGCCCATCGCCTCCAGCAGTTCCGAATAGCCGACGATGGTCGTCAGCGGCGTCCTAAGCTCATAGGAGACGCTGCCGACGAACTCACGCTTCAGCGCCTGACTTTCGGCCAGGGCGGCCTCCTTGGCGGCGAGGGCTTGCTCCAGCTCGCGCCGGGCCGTCACGTCGAAGAAGGCGACCAGGGTGGCGCCGTCGGGCAGAGGGCGGGTCTGCCAGGCCGCGATGCGGCCATCCTCGGTGCGCCCTTCGCCGGAGATGGCCACGCGGCTCTCCGGGTCGGGATCGGCCACACGCGCCTTCAGCCCCAGCCACAGGGCGGCGTCGGGCAGGACCGGACGGCACAGGGCGGCCACGGCGTCGAAGTCGCCCGCCTCCATCAACCGCTCGCCGGCCACGTTCCAAAAGCTTTCGAAGGCTTCGTTGTGCAGCCGCAGTCGTCCGTCCGAACCGAACACGGCGACGGCGTCGTTCAGCTTGTCCAGCGTCGCGCGTTGGACCTGGATCTGGGCGTTATAGCGGCTGCGCAACTGCAGCTCGCCGGTGATGTCCGAAAAGATCAGCAGGATGCCGCCCAACGGGTGCGGCTGGCGCACCACCCGCAGCGTCCGCCCGTCGGGCAGGGACCAGCTGTCGTCCGGCGAGGCCTGGGCCGCGCCGTAGAAGTCCAGCTCCTCGGCCTTCCAGGCGGCATAGTCGACGACCTCGGGCAGCAGGCGCTTCTGGCGCAGCCGGTCCAGCAGTTCGGCGTGGGTCGGGCGCTCGTCCAGCCAGGCCGGATCGACTCCGAACAGCGACTGGAAGGCGGTGTTGTGGAAGGCCAGACGCTTGGACGGGCCGAAGATGGCCACGGCGTCGGCCAGGTGGTTCAGCGTCTCGTCATGGGCCTCGACGTGACGGCGCAGGGTGTCGCGCGTCTCTTCGGCCTCGGTCATCTCGATGGCGAAAGCGATCACGGCGCCGCGCCCGCCCGCCAGCGGCTCGGCCAGGATCTTCCACGCCCGGCGCCGCCCGCCCGCGGTGGTCCAGCGGAAGCCTTCCTGGCGCGCGTTGAGGCGCAGGGCCTCGGCCACCACAGCGTCTGCGCCCCGGTCGAAGCTGAGGTTCCGGCTGCGCGCCTCGTCCAGCGTCTCGGCGCCCGTCTCCAGCAGCCAGGCGCTGTTCGCCCAGATCAGATGGCCCGCCCCGTCGACCACCCAGGTCGGCGCGGGGGATTGCTCGGCCAGAGCGCCCGGCCCGGCCTCGCCGCCCGTATCAGGGCCGCCCAGGCGCGACAGCCGCAGCCAGGCCCCGCCGCCGTGCGCCCGCCCTTCGACCGCCCAGGTTCCGTCAGTGGTCTCCAGCAGGGTCTCGAACGCTTCCCCGGCGCCGATCAGGGCCTCCATACGGCCGGTGTGCGATTGTCTCAGGGCCGACAGGATGGCGTCGGCCGCCCCCGCCGCGTCCTGGCCCGGCGCGAGAGCCGCCAGCACGTCCGCGGCGCCGAAGACGCTCTCGATCTCGCCATCGGGGCGCAAGCCCAGACGCACGTCGTCGAACGCCATCAGGGCCGTAGCCCCCGCCTCCGCCTGGTCGCGAGCGCCGGCGAGGCCGTCCTCGACCTCGCCCTCGCGCGCGACCAGCCGGGCGCGCAGGCGCCAGGCCCAGACGCTGACCGCCAGCGCCAGCCCCGCCGCGCCCGCCGTGGCCGCAAAGGCGATGTCGGCCGCGAGATCCGCCTCGGCCATGCCTTCCCCAGAAAATCCGATCCAAGCATCGGCCGCCCGTCAGGTCAGGCCGATTCGGCGTTTACCATACTCTGATTGGGCGAATTGCGATGCGGCCCATGCACGCGCGGCCGCCTCTGCGATTGCGGCCCAGCCCGACGCGGGCGATATCCCCGACATGACCACGCCCTGGACCGACCAGATCGCCCCCTCGCTCGACGATTTCGCCCGCCTGGCCGAAGAGGCCTTTGCCGGCTTGCCCGACCTGTTCCGCCAGGCGGCGGGAGACGTCGTCATCCGCGTTGACGACTTCGCCGACGAGGAGATCCTGCGCGATCTGGAAATCGAAGACCCGTTCGAGCTGACCGGCCTCTATTCCGGCGTCCACATCGGCGAACGCGACGCCATGGGTCCGGCGCCCGAGCCGTCGCGCGTCTTCCTGTATCGCCGGCCCATCCTCGACGAATGGTGCGAGCGCGGCGATGTCGGCCTGGCCGAGATCATCGCCCACGTCCTGATCCACGAGATCGGCCACCACCTGGGCCTGGACGACGACCAGATCCACGCCATCGAGGACGACGAGGACTGACATGCTGTATGTCTTTCCGCCTGAAACCTACGTCCGCGCCGTCGCCGACTATGATCGGCCCTATGAGGATCCGATCGACGCGCGGGCAGGCGACGCCGTGGTTCCGGTCTCGGACGGCTCCATGCCGACGGACTTCATGGGGTGGACCTGGTGCGTCGGCGCGGATGGGCGCGCGGGCTGGACGCCCGACGGCTGGTGCGAGCCCACGACCTCCGGCTGGCGCCTGATCCGAGATTTCAACGCGCTCGAACTGACCGTCCGCGCAGGAGACCGCCTCCGGCTGATCCACAGCGAAAGCGGCTTCCTGTTCTGCGAGACGGCGGCTGGAGAGCGCGCCTGGCTCCCCGACGCCGTCGTCGTCCTTGAGCGAAACGACTAGTCCGCGATCCGCTCCAGCTTGGCGGCGAAGAAGCCGTCCAGACCGCCCTTTTCCGCCCATTGCGACGGCAGGATGCGCAGCCAGCCTTCGGGGGTCAGGGCCTCGTCCGGGGCGCCGATCTCAGCCGGGACCGCCGCGACCGTGCGGAAGGCCGGGTTGCGGCGCAGGAAGGCGATGACCTGCGTCTCGCCCTCCTCGCGCTCCAGCGAGCAGACGCAGTAGACCAAGCGCCCGCCCGGCTTCACCTTCTCAGCAGCGGCATCCAGCAGGCGATGCTGCACGTCAGCCAGCTTGGCCACGTCGGCGGGGCGGGTGGCGCGCAGCACTTCCGGATTGCGACGATAGGTGCCGGTGGCCGTGCAGGGCGCGTCCAGCAGGACCGCGTCGAACGTGCGGTCGTCTTCCCAGTCTTCAGCCGGAACGGCGACGACCTCGGCCTTGAGGTTCATGCGCTCGAAATTCTGACGCAGGCGCTTCAGCCGCGCCTCGGAGCGATCCAGGGCGACGACCTCGGCCCCGGCCGCGGCCAGTTGCAGCGTCTTGCCGCCCGGCGCGGCGCACAGGTCCAGCGCCGTCTCGCCCGCCTTGACCGCCAGCAGGCGCGCCGGGACGGCGGCGGCCGCATCCTGCACCCACCAGTCGCCGGCCTCGAAACCGGGCCAGGCGGCGACGTCGCCGCGCTTGCCGGTGCGGACCGTGCCGCCGGGCAGGGCCTCGCCCTCAACCGACGCCGCCAGTTCGGCCAGGTCGACGCCGGGCTTGGCCGTCAGGTCTGTCGCGGGTTCTTCGCGCGTGGCCAGGGCCAGGCCGATCAGGGCCGCCTCGCCATAGGTCGCCTTCCAGCGCTGGGCCAGCCAGTCGGGCAGGTTGGACTCGGCGGTCGTCAGGCCGGGACCGTCGCGGCCGACGCCGCGCAGCACGGCGTTGACCAGATTCTTGTAGGGCCGGGTCTTGGCGTCGCGCTCGGCCAGCTTGACCGCCGTCGACACCGCCGCAAACGCCGGGGTGTCCAGCACCAGGGTCTGGGCCAGGGCGACGCGCAGGATGGTCAGCACCGCCAGCGGCGGCGCCTTCTGCAGACGGCGCTCCAGAATCTGATCGATCTCGCCCAGACGGCGCAGGGCCGCCATGGCCACGGCGCGGGCGAAGGCCCGATCCTGCGGCGGCAGATCGCGCGCGGGCGACTGCGACAGGGCCTCGTCCAGGCCGGTGCGCTTCTCCAGCGCCGCGTTCAGCAGGACGCCCGCCACCAGCCGCGCCTCGACGCCGATGTCGGCGTGCGGGTCGTCCGCGATCGGGCGCGGGGCCGCTTCACGACGCGGGCCGCGCGCCTTTTCGGCGATGCGGCGGCCGCGCGCGGCAGAGCTTTTGCCCTTGGGCGTTCCCCCGCTCACACCGACACCTGGGTGCCGAGTTCGACCACGCGGCCGGGCGGAATGCGGAAGAAGTCGGTCGGATTGGCGGCGTTACGCATCAGGAAGATAAACAGCTTGTCCTGCCACAGAGGCATGCCCTGGCGGGCGGAAGGAACGACCGAACGACGGCCGAGGAAGAAGCTGGTCGACATGATGTCGAACTTCAGCCCCTGCTTGCGACACAGGCCGAGCGCACGCGGCACGTTCGGCGTCTCCATATAGCCGAACGTCAGGGTCAGTCGCTTGAAATCATCGCTGATCGGCTCGACCGCCACCCTTTGCAGGTCCGGCACACGCGGCCGGTCCGAAGTGTGAACCGTCAGGATGATGTTCTTCTCGTGCAGCACCTTGTTGTGCTTGAGATTGTGCATCAGGGCCACCGGCGCCACGTCCGGGTCGGACGTCAGGAAGATGGCGGTACCCGGCGCCCGGTGCGGCGGGCGGGCGCGCAGCATCTCGATCAGATCGGTCAGCGGCAGGCTGTCCTTGCGCGTCTTGTCGGCCAGGATCTGCGAGCCGCGCACCCAAGTCCACATCAGCATGACCAAGCCGCCGCCCAGCACCAGCGGCATCCACGCCCCGGCCGGAATCTTCAGCAGGTTGGAGGTCAGGAAGACCGCGTCGATGAAGCCGAACGGCACCAGGGTCAGCAGGATGGCCCACCAAGACCACTTCCACTTGTGACGCACGACGGTGAAGGCCATCAGGGTGTTGACCATCATGGTCCCCGTCACCGCCACGCCATAGGCCGCCGTCAGATTGTGCGACGACTGGAAGCTGACCAGGACGAACAGCACCCCGACCAGCAGCAGGCTGTTGATCGCGGGCACGTAGATCTGACCCGCCTGGGTCTCGGAGGTGTTGCGGATGTCGATGCGCGGCAGCAGGCCCAGCTGGACCGCCTGCTGCGTGACCGAGAAGGCGCCCGTGATCATCGCCTGGCTGGCGATCACCGTGGCCGCCGTGGCCAGGATCAGCATGGGCCAGTAGGCCAACTGCGGCACCATGTTCCAGAACGGGTTGCTCGCCGCGCCGGGGTGCGACAGCAGGAAGGCGCCCTGACCAAGATAGCAGAGCGTCAGACACGGCAGGACGATGAACAGCCAGCTCTGGCGGATCGGCGCCTTGCCGAAATGGCCCATGTCCGCATACAGCGCCTCGGCCCCGGTCACGGCCAGGAAGACGCTGCCCAGGATGACGAAGCCCAGGAAGCCGTCGGCGATCAGCAGCTTGATCCCATAGTAGGGCGACAGGGCCTTCAGGATCGACAGGTCGTCGAAGATATGGACCACGCCCAAAACGCCCAGCGACAGGAACCAGATCAGGGTGATGGGGCCGAAGAATTTGGCCAGGCCGGCCGTGCCGCGCGACTGGACCAGGAAGAGGGCGATCAGGATGCCCGCCGCCAGCGGCAGGATGAAGGGGTCCAGCCGCCCGTTCAGGCCGGGCGCCTCCTGCAGGCCTTCGACGGCCGACAGGACCGAGATGGCGGGCGTGATGACGCCGTCGCTGTAGAACAGGGCCGCGCCGCAGACGCCCAGGACGAACAGCCAGGCGCTGCGCCGTCCGATGGCGTGCTGGGCCAGGGCCATCAGCGACAGGGTGCCGCCCTCGCCCTTGTTGTCGGCCCGCATCAGGAACATGACGTATTTGAACGTCACGACGACCATCAGCGCCCAGAAGGCCAGAGACACCACGCCTATGATCGCCAGATCGCCGCCGACGCCCTTCTGGGCGTGGGCCGTCGCCTCGCGCAGGGCGTAGATGGGGCTGGTGCCGATATCGCCGAACACCACGCCGATGGCGCCCAGGATCAGGGCGCGGTGGCTGGCTTTGCCCCCGCCATGACCGTCCGCCCCGCCGGAAGGCGGAGTCTGGGCGTTTACAGGAGAGGAGGCGTTGGCGGTTGGCGCGGCGTCGCCGCGGGGCGTATCCCCGACCATGCAATGTTCTCCGGGTCGCGCGAGGAGGCGCGCGCCCATCAAGAGCGGCGGGCCTTTAGACCTTTTCCGTCAGCGGTTCAATCGCGCCCCGTTTCCGGACGCGCGGCGGACGACAGGATGCGGCGGTCGTCCTTGGCCTGCAACAGCACCACCACCCCTTCGTCGACCCCTGCATCCTGGGGCAGGGGGAACAGCACGGGCCGCCCATTCCAGTCGCCCAGGCGGCGCACTTCGCGCACCACATTGACGTGGGTCACCGCCCGGCCGCGGTTGTCGCCGCCCTTGACCTCGACCGTCTGCTGGCCCGGCCGATAGACGACGGCGACGACTTCGGCCCCGCCGCGCGGCGGACGGCCCGAGCCGATGCCGACGCGGTCGCCGGTCTCGCGGAACTCGATCTCAGGGGGCCAGCCCCGACCCTGCGCCTCGGCCTCGACCGCCGCCTTCAACTCCGGCGAACGGGCGCCCGAGACATGGCGACGCCCATCGATCACCACCTGCGGCGTCGAGACGTTCCGCAGCCTCAGGGCCTGGCGATAGGCGCGCTGACGCTCGGCGAATTCCGGGCGGGCGAAGGTGTCGGACCAACCCAGATAGTCCCAGTAGTCGACGCCGTAGGTCAGAACGATCACGCCCGGATCCTCGGCCACCGTCTCGACCGTGCGATTGGCGTCGGGACATCCGGCGCAGCCCTGGGCGGTGAACAGCTCGACCACCACCGGCTGGACCGGGGCGTCGCGCTCGCGCGGGCGCGAAGGCGCGGCGGCGACAGCCAGCAGGCCCGCGCCCACGACCGCCGCCGTCATCCCATACCTGAACAGGCCCCGTGCCATCATGGCGGCGATCCTATCCTTTCGGCCCGATAACGCCGCTCATAAATGCGTGAGCGGCGTTATACGCAGCCTATCGGCCTTCGCGCTCAAGCAGACCGAAGGCCGATAGCGCGCCAAAGAACGCCCTCAGTCCATCAGTTGTTGGCTGAGATAGACGTAGTGACGCGCCCAGCGGCGGGCGTTGGCCACCGGATCCGCGTCGTTGGAGTGGCCGCCCGCCGTGTCCTCGAAATAGAGATGGTCGTGGCCCTGATCGCCCAGGCGCGCCGCGAACTTGCGGGCGTGGCCGGGGTGCACCCGGTCGTCGCGCGTGTTGGTGGTGATATAGACGCGCGGATATTTCACCTCGGGCCGCAGCTGCTGATAGGCCGAGTAGCGGGCGATGAACTCGGCGTCGCCCGGAATGCGCGGATCGCCGTATTCGCCCATCCACGAGGCGCCCGCCGGCAGCTCCTGATAGCGCAGCATGTCGATCAACGGGCTTTCGATGACCGCCGCGTTGAACAAATCCGGATGCTGGGTGATGGACACCGAGGTCAGCACCCCGCCGTTCGACCGGCCGTAGATGCCCAGATGGCGCGGGCTGGTGATGCGGCGCTGCTCCAGATCGCGGGCCACGGCCGCGAAGTCGTCGAAGGCGCGCTGGCGGTTCTCGCGCAAGGCCGCCTGGTGCCATTGCGGCCCGAACTCGCCGCCGCCACGGATGTTGGCCTGAACGAAGACGCCGCCGTTCTCGAGCCACAGCTTGCCCATCTCGGGCTTGTAGGCGGGCGGGAAGCTGGCCTGGAAGCCGCCGTAGCCGAACAGGATGGTCGGGCCGGTCCCGTCCATCGCCAGGTTTTTCGGCCGGGTGACGAAGTAGGGGATTTTCGTCCCGTCGGTCGAGGTCGCCTCGAACTGCTCGACCACATGGGTCGAGGCGTCGAACTTGGCTGGGGCCGATTTCAACTCGGTCAGGGCGCCGGTGGAGACGTCGGCGAGGCTGAGGGTCGGCGGCGTCAGGAAGCCCTGGGTCGAGACGAAGACCTGGCCCTTGCCCTTTGAGCTGTCGCCCAAGCTCACCGCGCTGTTGGCGGGAACGGCGAGCCCGGTCACGGCCCAGCCGGTCGCGGTCGGGGTGAAACGCTTCAGCGTGCCGACGACATTGTCGGCGATGACGGCGACGATGCTGTCAGACAGGACGGTCACGTTCTGCAGCGACTGGCGCGGCGTCGGCGTGAAGATGGTCGCCCGCTCAGCGCCGATGGCGATATCCAGCCGAACCGGCCCCAGCACGCCCAGCGGCAGGGACAGCAGCGAACCGGCGGCATAGTCCTGACCGTCGAAGCTCCACGCCTGATCGGGCGAGAAGACCAGATTGCCGCCCATGACGCCTTCAACGGCGACGCGTTCCGGCAGGTTCAGCTTGTGCGGCTTGCCATCGGCGCCCAGCGCCCAGATTTCCGAGCGGAAGGTGTCCAGCGGACGGCTGAACAGCACGGCCTCGACCGCGCCCGCCTTGTCGCGGAAGACCATGGGCGAGACGCCGTAGCCGCCGTCGCCCTGCTGGCCGCGATAGACTTCGGTCGCGTGCGCCAGCGGATGGCCGCGCGTCAGGGATTTGACGATGTAGGGATAGCCCGACTCCGTCAGGCTGCCGGGACCGAAGTCGGTGGCGATCAGCAGGGTGTCGCGATCCAGCCAGCTGATGCGGTGCTTGCCTTCGGGGATGACGAACCCGCCGTCGACAAACCGCTTGGTCGTCAGGTCGAACTCGCGCACCGTCACGGCGTCCTTGCCGCCGTCCGACAGGTTGATCAGGCAGCGCGTCTCGTCCGGCGCCAGGCAGTTGGCGCCCTTGAACACCCAGTCCTTGCCCTCGGCCCTGGCCAGGGCGTCGATGTCCAGCAGCGTCTCCCACTGCGGCTGGGCCGTGCGATAGGAGGCCAGCGTCGTGCGGCGCCAGACGCCCTTCGGATTGGCCGCGTCCTGCCAGAAGTTGCCGAGACCTTCGCCCAGGAAGCTGACGCCGGGGATGCGGTCGGTCGCCGTCAGAATAGCCTCGGCCTGCTGACGGAAGGGCTCGTAGCGGCGGTCGCCGGTCAGGGCGGCCAGGGCCTTTTCGTTCGAGGCGGCGACGAAGGCGCGGGCCTCGGCGCCGTCCACCTCTTCCAGCGCCAGATGGTCGTCGGCGGCCTTGACCCCTTCAGGCGACAGGTCGCGCGGGAAGTGCGGCGGCGGGGTCGTCGCGGAGGCGGCCGCCGGGTCGGCGAGCGCGCCTTGGGCCAGCACCGGACCGGCAGCAAGGATCAGGACAGGCAAGGCAGCTGACAGGAACAGGGTTTTCACAATCTTCTCCGCTCATCCCCGCGGAGGCGGGGACCCAG
>NZ_FUIE01000030.1 GCF_900163625.1 Brevundimonas diminuta 3F5N | reverse complement strand
CCGCTCATCCCGGCGGACGCCGGGACCCAGTGCTTTGGCTTCATCCACGCCGCCGGGATTGAGGCGCTGATCTGAGGTGCGCGTCCTTGGCTCTTACTGGGTCCCGGCGTCCGCCGGGATGAGCGGCGAAAGGCGTATTTCCGCTTTCAGGCTCCCGCCGCCCGGCCTAGCTTGAGCGCATGAGTTCCGTGCGCCTGCCTCCTCCCGCCAGTTTCTCGGCCGCCGCCGTGGCGACCGTCGTCGGCTTCGGCGGCACAGTCGCGCTGGTGGTTCAGGCGGGACAGGCCATGGGCGCGTCGCCCGGCCAGATCATCTCCATGGTCACCGCCCTGTGCCTGGGCATCGGCCTGCCCGGTGCGGTGTTGAGCTGGCGGCTGAAGATGCCCGTGGTGCTGGCCTGGTCGACGCCGGGGGCGGCCCTGCTGGCGGCCTCGACGCTCGGCCTCGGCTGGTCGACGGCCGTGGGCGCCTTCGTCATCGCCGGGCTGATGATGGTGCTGACCGGACTGGTCCCGGCGCTGGGCCGGCTGGCCGAGCGCATTCCGGCGGCCGTCGCCTCGGCCATGCTGGCGGGGGTGCTGCTGCCCTTCTGCCTCAAGCTGTTCCTGGTGTTTCCGACCGATCTGATGCTGGCGGCGGGGCTGCTGCTGGTCTTTCTGGTCATGCGTCGACTGGCGCCCGCCTGGTCCCTGCCCGCCGTTCTGGTCGCCGCCTTCGCCGTGCTGGCCGTGCGCGGTCAGGTCGCCCTGCCCGAGGGAACCGGCCTGTTCGGCGCCCTGTCGCCGGTCATGCCCGCCTTCGACTGGAAGGCGGCGGTCAGCCTGGCCCTGCCGCTGTATCTGGTGACGCTGGCGTCGCAGAACCTGCCCGGACTGGTGGTGCTGAGGGCCGCAGGCTACGCACCGCCCGCCGGAAAGCTGATCTTCTGGGGCGGTCTGACCAGCACCCTGCTGGCGCCGTTCGGGGCGCACGGCGTCAACCTAGCCGCCATCACCGCCGCCATCTGCACCGGACCGGACGCCCATCCCGATGCGACGAAGCGCTGGACCGTGGGCGTGATCTACGGCCTGTTCTACCTGGTCGTCGCCCTGTTCGCGGCGCCGCTGGCGGGCCTGTTCATCGCCATGCCGACCGGAGCGCTGGCCGTCATCACCGGCCTGGCCCTGATCGCGCCGCTGACCGGATCGCTGGGCGCCATGATGGGCGAGGCCAAGGATCGCGAGGCCGCCGTCCTGACCTTCGCCGCCACGGCGTCGGGCGTGGCTCTATTCGGCGTCGGCTCGGCCTTCTGGGGGCTGGCGGTCGGCTTCCTGGCCCTGGCGGCGCGACGCTGGATTCCCGCGCGCGGCTGAGCGCCTCACGGCCTTTTACATTTCGCGCCCTTTACGGCCCGAGCGAGGCCGTGGCAGCTTCTTCGCCTTGGCCGACTGGCGGCCGTCAGAGCGAGACGATCATGGCGCACAAGTTCGAAGTCTATCAGGACAAGGCCGGCGAGTTCCGCGTCCGGTTCAAATACAACTCCGAGATCATCTTCTCGACCGAGGGCTATTCCGACAAGTCGGGCGCCAAACGCGCCATCGAGTCGATCAAGAAGTACGTCGGCGACGCCCCGACCGAAGAAGTCTGAGCGTGCGCGGGGGCGCGGCGCACCGCCCGCCCCCGCAATCTCGTCTTACGGCTATGCCGGGACGCTCAGGCCCCGCTGCACAGCCGGTCGGGCTAGCCCGCGCGCCAGCCAGGCCGCCACGCGCGGAAAGTCCGCATAGCCAACCAGTTCGCCAGCGCCATAATGCTCGACCAGGTTCCGCACCCAGCCCAAGATGGCGATGTCGGCGATGGTGTAGTCGTCGCCCATGATCCAGGTCCGGGGCTCTCCCCCTTTATTGGCGAGCCGCCCTTCCAGAACCCCCAGCAGACGGCGCGATTCCGCGACGTAGCGATCACGCGGCCGCTTGTCCTCGAATTCGCGACCCGCATATTTGTGGAAGAAGCCGACCTGGCCGAACATCGGACCGATGGCCGCCATCTGGAAGAAGACCCACTGCAGCGTCTCATAGCGCGCCGCCGGATCGGTCGGCAGGAAGCGTCCCGCCTTCTCCGCCAGATAGACCAGGATGGCCCCCGACTCGAACAGGGCCAACGGCTTTCCGCCCGGACCGTCGGGGTCGATGATGGCGGGAATCTTGCCGTTGGGGTTCAACGACAGGAACTCGGGCGTCCAGGTCTCGTCCTTGCTGATATCGACCAGGTGCGCCTCATAGGGCAGGCCCAGCTCCTCCAACAGGATGGAGACCTTCACCCCATTGGGCGTCGCCAGCGAATAAAGTTGCAGCCGGTCGGGATGCTGCGGCGGAAACTGACGGGTGACGGGAAAGGCGGACAGGTCGGCCATGGGGCGCTCCGGCTGGTGTGACCCCATTCATGTTGGAAACGTCGCCGCAATCCGCAACCGTTGATGCGGCGAATGTCTACGCCTCAGTCTTCGTCGCGGTCGCTCACTTCGGTCGGGCGGACGATGCGCAGCCAGCCCTCGCTGATGTGCAGTTCCGGCGCCGCCTCGCGGGTGAAGGGCAGATACCAGGTCGGGCCGCCCTCGGCCGGGGCGATCTCCAGCATGTCGTCGGCGCCGAAATTCTGGACCGACTTCACCTTGCCCAGCACCACATCGGCCGGATCGCGCGCCTCCAGACCGACCAGGTCGGTCAGGTAGAACTCGTCCTCGTCCGGCTCAGGCAGGGCGTCGCGGGTGACGAACAGCTTCTGTCCGCGCCGGGCGTCAGCCTCTTCCTTGGTGGCGATCTCCTTGACCCGCGCCACCACGCCCGCCTTGTCCGGCCGCGCGGAAATCAACGTCAGCACGGGCTTTCCGTCGGCGCCTAGCAGCGGCGAATAGCCGACCAGGGCCATGGCGTCGGCGGTATAGGCGCTGATCCGCACCTCGCCCTTCACCCCGAAGGCGCCGCCGATCTGGCCGACCAGGATCAGTCTGTCTTCGCTGCTCATGACCAGGCTCCGTTTGCCGATGCGATGGGTCCAGATAGCAGAAAAGCAGCGCCCCGAAAGGACGCTGCTTTCCCGTTTCAACCGGCCATGGCCGGATGAAGAGATAAGGCTCAGGCCTGCTCTTCGGTCGTCTCAGCGGCGACTTCAGCAGCCGCTTCAGCCGCAGGAGCTTCTTCAGCAGGCGCTTCTTCCACGGCCGGAGCAGCAGCGGCGGCGGCGGCGGCTTCAGCGGCCTCGGCCTTGGCGGCGGCTTCGGCTTCCAGGCGGTCGGCTTCGCGCTGCGCGCGCTCGGCGGCGCGTTCTTGGGCCTTCTTGCCCGGCTCGGCCTTCTTGGGGTTGTTGCCCTGGGTCCACTTGACCTTGGCGCCCAGAACTTCGTCCTGCGACAGGAAGCGGGCGACGCGGTCGGTCGGCTGAGCGCCCTTGACCAGCCATTCCAGGATGCGCTCCTGCTTCAGGACGACGCGCGGGGTGGCGCTGTCCTTCGGCAGCATCGGGTTGTAGCTGCCGACGCGCTCGATGAACTTGCCGTCGCGCGGGCTGTGCGAGTCGGCGATGACGATGTGGTAGTAGGGGCGCTTCTTGGCGCCGCCGCGGGCCAGACGAATCTTCAGCATTTTCAGTCTCTTTCCAGAAGGTCGTTATTTCTTTTTGGGGAAGCCCGGCAGACCCGGAAGGCCTCCCGGAAGTTGTCCGCCGCCCAGACCCGCCAGGCGGTCCTGAATGGCTTTCATTTCATCGGCCGAGGGCTCCGGCATCTTGCCGCCGCCCAGCGCCTTCAGACGGTTCATGTCGGGACCGCCGCCGCCCATGCCGGGCAGGCCGCCCATCATGGAGGCCATCTTCTGCAGGTTCTTGCCGCCGCCCTTGGACAGCGACTTGACCATATCGGCCATCTGCCGATGCTGCTTCAGCAGGCGGTTGATGTCCTGGACGTCAACGCCGGCGCCCTTGGCCACGCGCTTCTTGCGGCTGGCGTTCAGCAGGTCCGGCTTCTTGCGCTCGGCCTTGGTCATCGAGGAGATGACGGCCAGCTGGCGGTCGATCAGCTTGTCCGAGACGTTGTTCTCGGCCATCTGGGCCTTCATCTTGGCCACGCCGGGCAGCAGGCCCATGATGCCCTGAAGACCGCCCATCTTCTTCATCTGGTTCAGCTGACCGGCCAGGTCGTCCAGATCGAACTGACCCTTGGCCAGCTTGCGGGCCATCTTCTCGGCCTTGGCCTGGTCCAGCTCGCCCGCGGCCTTCTCGACCAGGGCGACGATGTCCCCCTGACCCAGGATGCGGCCGGCGACGCGGCGGGCGTCGAAGACGTCCAGCGCATCGACCTTTTCGCCCGCGCCCAGATATTTGATCGGCAGGCCGGTGACGGCGCGCATCGACAGCATGGCGCCGCCGCGCCCGTCGCCGTCGGCGCGGGTCAGCACCAGACCCGTCAGGGGCAGACGTTCGTGGAAGGCGGCGGCGGTGCGCACCGCGTCCTGACCCGTCAGGCTGTCGGCGACCAGCAGGGTTTCGACCGGCTGGGCGATCTCGGCGACCTCGGCCACCTCATTCATCAGCCCTTCGTCCAGGGTGATGCGGCCGGCGGTGTCGAGGATCAGGACGTCGAAGCCCTGAAGCTTGGCCGACTGAAGCGCGCGGCGGGTGATCTGGACCGCGCTCTCGCCTGCCACGATGGGCAGGGTCGCGACCTCGATCTGCTGGCCCAGGGTGGCCAGCTGTTCCATGGCCGCCGGACGACGCGTGTCCAGCGAGGCCATCATGACCTTCTTCTTGTCGAACTTCGACAGACGCAGGGCCAGCTTGGCCGAGGTCGTCGTCTTGCCCGAACCCTGCAGACCGGCCATCAGCACGACGGCGGGCGGGGTCGCATTGGTGTTCAGCGGAACCGGCTCTTCGCCGCCCAGCATGTCGACCAGGCCGTCATAGACGATCTTGATGACCTGATCGGCGGGCTTGACCGCGCGGATGACGTCTTCGCCGGTCGCGGCCGTCTTGGCGCGGGCGATGAAGTCCTTGACCACCGGCAGGGCGACGTCGGCCTCGAGCAGGGCGACGCGGACCTCGCGCAGGGCCTCCTCGACATCCTTTTCGGACAGGGCGCCGCGCCCGGTGATCCGGTCGAAGACGCCTGTCAGTCGCTCGTTCAGAGCCTCGAACATTCAAACCCTTTCATGCGCCTGGGCCTTAAGCCTCCGTGAGAAACGCCCATAGGCGGGCGACCTCTGCGAACGATCACGTCGACAGAGGCCCTCTCCATCCTCGTCCTGAAGACAATCAGGGGTCGTGATGGTGGAGGCGCAGGTTCAATTGCGCCGGAAGTCGCGGCTTATGGCGGAAAAGCAAGGTGATGTCGACTCCGTTTCTCGCGACGAAAGGCGACCACACAAAGGGTTTCTGCGTTGCAGCATGGACTGGCGCGCTCGGATTCCACTGATACGGTTCCTGTCCGGCCTCCCCGCTGAGAGACGACCATGACCCAGGCTCCCGACTTTCCCCATGATCGCCTCCGCGCAGAGGTCCGGCTTCTGGGCGCCCTGCTGGGCGAAGTGATCCGCGACGAGGGCGGCCAGGATCTCTACGATCGCATCGAGGCGGTGCGGCAGGCCTCGGTGGCCTATCACCGCGACCCGGCCTCGGACGACGCCTCGGAGCTGGAGCGGCTGCTGGGCGAGCTGTCGCTGGATCAGGCCATCGGCCTGACGCATGGTTTCGCCGCCTTCTCCCTGCTGGCCAATGTCGCCGAGGACCGGGCGGGCAAGCGCCGCGCCCAGGCCCAGGCGGAGGCGGGCGAACGGGCCGACACCCCCGAAGGCGCGCTCAAGCGTCTGGCCGAGGCGGGCGTCGACAGGGACGCCGTGCGCGACCTGCTGGCTCAGGCCCTGATCTCGCCGGTGCTGACCGCCCACCCGTCCGAGGTGCGCCGCAAGAGCGTCATCGATCGCACCACGGCGGTGGGCGAGCTGCTGGACGGCTGCGACCGCGACGGAATCGCCTGCGACGCCGAGACGCTGAAGGCGGCCCTGCGCCGCCAGATCGTCATCCTGTGGGCCACGCGGCTGACCCGCGCCTCGGCCCTGGTGGTGCAGGACGAAATCGACACCATCGTCGATTGGCTGCAGCGCATCTTCCTGCGTGTCGCCCCGGCCCAGCTGGCCGAATGGCGTCGCCTGCTGGACGCGCCGGACCTGGCGCCCTTCGTGCGCATCGGCTCCTGGGTCGGCGGCGACCGCGACGGCAATCCCAATGTCGACGCCACGACCCTGCGCGCCGCCTTCCGCAGCCAGGCCCGCGCGGCGCTGAGCTTCTATCTGGACGAGGTGCACGCCCTGGGCGCCGAGCTCAGCCTGTCCATCGACCTGACCCGCGTCACGCCCGAACTGGCCGCCCTGGCGCAAGGGTCCGGCGACGCCTCCATCCAGCGCGCGGACGAGCCCTATCGTCTGGCGCTCAGCCAGATCTACGCCCGCCTGTCGGCCGCCTATCCGCTGCTGACCGGCGAGCCGACGCCGCGCCCGGCCCGCTTCGACGTCCCGCCCTACGACGGTCCCGGCGTCTTCAGCGCCGATCTGAATATCCTGCATGACAGCCTGGTTCAGACCCACGGCGCCGTCTTCGCCGACGATCGGCTGGCGCGGCTGATCACGGCGGCGGACGTGTTCGGCTTCCACATGGCGACGCTGGACCTGCGCCAGAACTCCGACGTGCATCAGCGCGTGGTCGCCGACCTGCTGAAGGTCGCGGGCGTCTGCGCCGACTACGCCGCTCTGGACGAAGCCGAACGCCTGGCCGTGCTGGCGCGCGAACTGGCCAGCCCCCGCCCCCTCTTCTCGCCCTACGCCGACTATGCGGCCGAGACGCTGAAGGAGCGCGCCATCCTTCAGGCCGCCGCCGAGGCCCTTTCAATCTTCGGTCCGCAGGCGATCCGCACTCACATCGTGTCCAAGACCGACGCCGCCTCGGACATGCTGGAGGTCTATCTTCTGCTCAAGGAAGTCGGCCTCTACGACCCGGCCGCCCCCGGCGCCTGTCCCATTCAGGCCGCCCCCCTGTTCGAGACCATCGACGACCTGCGCGCCGCTCGCGCCACGCTGGAGCGCGTTCTCGCCGAACCTTCGGCCCTCGCCGTGGCCGAAGCGCGCGGAGTGCAGGAGGTGATGATCGGCTATTCGGACAGCAACAAGGACGGCTCCTACCTGACCTCGGGCTGGGAACTGCACGAAGCCTCGCGCGCCCTGCTGGAGGTCACGCGCGCGGCGGGGGTGCGGCTGCAACTGTTCCACGGCCGGGGCGGCGCCGTCGGGCGCGGCGGCGGCTCCAGCTTCTCGGCCGTGCTGGGCCAGCCCGCCGGAACCGTCGCGGGCCGCATCCGCGTCACCGAACAGGGCGAGGTCATCGCCAACAAATACGGCGAGCCGGAGGTGGCGCAGCGCAACCTCGACGCCCTGACCTGCGGGACCCTGCTGGCCTCGCTGGGACCGCAGTCCGACGCGAGCTACAGCGCCGAGCACGGGGCCACGGCCGCGCGCCTGTCGGCGGCCTCGATGAAGGCCTATCGCGCCCTCGTCTATGAAACGCCCGGCTTCGTCGACTATTTCCGCGCCGCCACCCCCATCGCCGAGATCGCCGACTTGAAGATCGGCTCGCGCCCGGCCAGCCGCACCACCTCCCCCGCCATCGAGGATCTGCGCGCCATTCCGTGGGTGTTCAGTTGGTCGCAGTCGCGGGTCATGCTCCCCGGCTGGTTCGGCTTCGGCTCGGCGGTTCAGGGCGAAGACCCGGCCGAACTGCGCGCCATGGCCGAGGCGTGGCCCTTCTTCCGCACCGTGGTCCAGAACATGGAGATGGTGATGGCCAAGGCCGACATGGCCATCGCGCGCCGCTACGCCGGACTGGTCCCCGACCCCGCCCTGGCCGAACGCATCTACGCCGCCATCCGCGCCGAATGGGACCGCACCGTCGCGGCCGTCCTGTCGATCACCGGCCAGCAGGCCCTGCTGGGCGGCCAGCCCGAACTGGATCGGCTGATCCGCCAGCGCATGCCCTATGTCGAGCCGCTGAACCATGTGCAGATCGAGCTGATCCGCCGGCGTCGGGCGGGCGACGACGACCCGCGCGTCAGCAACGGCATCCTTCTGGCCATCAACGGCGTGGCGGCGGGCCTCAGGAACAGCGGCTGACTACAGCCACCGGGTCCGCTTGAAGGTGACGTACAGGCCGATGCAGATGGCGACGATCAACGCCAGGACCGCCGGATAGCCATAGGTCCAGCGCAGCTCGGGCATGTAGTCGAAATTCATGCCGTAGATGCCCGCCACCGCCGTCGGCGTCGCCAGGATGGCGGCCCAGGCGGCCAGCTTGCGAGTGATGACGCCCTGACGCTGCTGCTCCAGCAGATTGGACACCTCGAACACCGAGGCCAGGATGTCGCGCAGACCCGCCGCCCGGCTGGACACACGCCGCACATGGTCGGCCACGTCGCGGAAATAGGGCCGCACCTCGCGGTCGATGCAGGGCAGATCCAGCGACTGCAACTTGACGCAGACCTCCTCCATCGGCCCCAGCACCCGGCTGAACTTCAGCAGCTCGCGGCGCAGCTGGAACAGGCGGGTGATGTCGGCGCGCGACAGGAAGCTGTCGAGGGCGACCTGCTCCATCTCCAGCACCTTGTCCTCGATGGCGTCGATGATGGGGATGTAGCCGTCGACGATGAAATCCAGCACCCCGTGCAGGATGAAGTCCGGCCCATGACTCAACTGGTGCGGCGAGGCTTCCAGCTGGGCGCGCAGCTGGGTGTGGGCGCGGGCCGAGCCGTGACGGATGGTGATGACGTAGTTGGGGCCGACGAAGACGTGGGTTTCGCCGTACAGAATGCGGTCGCCCTTGGCCTGGGCTGTGCGGGCGACGATGAAGAGTTCGGAGCCATAGACCTCCAGCTTGGGGATCTGGTGCGCCGTCAGGGCGTCCTCGACCGCCAGGGGATGCAGGTGAAAGCGACGCACCAGGACGTCGAACTCCTCGTCCGACGGCTCGTGCAGGCCGATCCACAGGTATTCGCCCTTGGCCAGGGCCAGGCCCTGATCCGTCAGCGGCGCGTCGCGCACCCGCTTGCCGTCCTTGTAGACGTAGGAGGCGACGACGCTCATGAGCGCTCCTTCTTTGCTGGGCCGCGATCAGAAGGCTCAGCCTTCTCGACCCGACGCAGCCCGTGACACAGCCAAGGCTTACGCCACATCGCGCTCTAAGCCAAAGCACTGGATCCCGGCCTCCGCCGGGATGAGCGGGAAAGAAAAAGGCCCGGCGGATTTCTCCACCGGGCCTTTCCATGTTCAGCGCCTAACGGGCTCAACGCCCCTCAAGCAGCGCGAAGCGCGTTAGGGGCGCTCAAGATGAGGCCGAAGGCCGATAGGCCACTAGGAAACCGGGAAGCCGCGCACCTTCAGCAGGGCCGCCACGTCCGGGTTGCGGCCGCGGAACTGGCGATAGGCGTCGCCGCGATCCGTGGTGTTGCCCGGCGCCAGGATGATCGACTTGAAGCGGCCGCCGATGTCCGGGTTGAAGACGTCGCCCGACTCTTCGAAGTAGGCCCAGGTGTCGGCGTCCATCACTTCCGACCACAGGTAGGAGTAGTAGCCGGCCGAATAGGCGTCCGAGGTGAACAGGTGATTGAACTGCGGCAGGCGGTGCCGCATCACGATCTCCTTGGGCATGCCCAGACGGCCCAGCGAGGCCTTCTCGAAGGCGTCGATATCGGTCGGCGGGGTGGCTTGCGTATGCAGATCCATGTCGACCAGGGCCGAGGACAGATAGCTGACCGTGGCGTAGCCCTGGTTGAAGGTCGAGGAGGCCTCGATCTTGTCTACCAGCGCCTGCGGCATCGGCTGCTTGGTCTCGACGTGCTTCATATAGCCGTCGAGGATCGGGCGGCTCAGCACCCAATGCTCGTGCACCTGCGACGGATACTCCACGAAGTCGCGCGGCGTGTTGCCGAACGAGGGATAGGTCACCACCGACGAGAAGTAGTGCAGGGCGTGGCCGAACTCGTGGAACAGGGTCTCGGCGTCGTCCAGCGAGATCAGCAGGGGCTGGCCGTCCGGCGCCTTGACGAAGTTGTTGTTGTTCGAGGCCAGGATCGGCTTCGAACCCGTCAGCTGCGAGAACGAGCGGTAGGTGGTCATCCAGGCGCCCGAGCGCTTGCCCGGACGGGCGAAGTCGTCGGCGTAGAACAGGCCGATCAGCTTGCCGGTGGCCTTGTCGGTGACCTCATAGGTGGTCACGTCCGGCTCGAAGGTCGAGACGGTTCCCTTGGGCAGCGGCTTGAAGACGAAGCCGTACAGGCGCTCCGCCATGTAGAACGACGCCGCGCGCACAGCATGCAGTTCGAAGTAGGGCTTCAGCTCGTTCTGATCGAGGTCGTACTTCGCCTTACGCACCTTCTCGGCGTAGTAGAGGTAGTCCCACGGCTCGATGTCGTGACCGGCGATCGCCTTCATGTCGGCGACTTCCTCGGCGACGCGTGCCTTGGCCGGGGCCCAGACGCGCTGCATCAGGTCCATCGCCGCGGCCGGGGTCTTGGCCATGGTGTCTTGCATGCGCCATTCGGCGTGGTTGCCGAAGCCCAGCAGGCGGGCGCGCTGCTGACGCAGGGCGACGATGCGGGCGATGGTCGACTTGGTGTCGTTGGCGTCGTTGTTGTCGCCGCGCTTGGCGAACTTGGTCCAGACCTGCTGACGCAGGGCGCGATCATCGGCGAAGGTCAGGAAGGGATCGACGCTGGAGCGGGTGTTGACGATGACCCAGCCCTGAACGTTGCGCGTGCGCGCGGCGGCGGCTGCTGCGGCCTTGTTCGAGTCCGGCAGGCCCTTCAGACCGGCCTCATTGGCGATGACCGTCCAGGTGTTCTCGTCGGCGACCACCTTCTGGCCAAAGCCGGTGAAGGCGTTCGACAGGTCGGTGTTGATGCGGCCCAGTTCGGCCTTGCCGGCGGCGTTCAGGGCGGCGCCGTTGCGTACGAAGGCGTCGCGGCTGCGCTCGGCCAGACGCTTCTGCTGGGCGTTCAGGCCCGCGGCGTCAGCGCCGTCAGCCACGGCCTTGATGCGGGCGAACAGCTTCTCGTTGAAGGTGATCTCGTCCGAGGCGGCCGACAGGATCGGCGACAGCTCGGTCTCCAGCACGTCCCACTGCTCGCCGCCGATGTTCGACGTCATGACGCTGAACACGTTCAGGGCGCGGTCCAGCGGTTCGCCGACCATTTCCATCGCCGCCAAGGTATTGGCGAAGGTCGGAGCTTCGGCGTTGTTGGCGACGGCGGCGATGTCGGCGCGTTGCAGTTCGATGCCTTCCAGGATGGCTTCGCGCATCTTGGGCGCCGTCACCTTGTCCCACGGCGGCACGCCCTCATAGGGGCCGGTCCAGGGCTGCAAAAGCTCGGCGCGCGGCGCGGTCGCCGGCAGGACGGCGCGGGCGATGCGGGCCTCATCGGCGGTCGTCAGGGCGGCGACAGCGCCGCTCATGGCGCTCTCCACGGCCCCGGCCGAGGCGCAGCCCGACAGGGCGAAGAGGCTCGCGCCCCCGATGAGAAGATGGCGTCTGTGCATCCAGGTCTCCCAACCATAGCTGTTTCGGACGTCCTTCGGCGCAGCGGCCCCCGACGTCGCATAAATCCGGTTTAGTCCTAACTATTGGACGGCGAAACCCCGCGAGGCTAAAGGCCGCTGCATGGCGATAGGTGTTTTCGACTCCGGCGTGGGGGGCCTGACGGTCCACCGCGAACTCACGACCCGCTTTCCGACGCGGGACTTCATCTATCTGGGCGACCAGGCCCACGCTCCCTATGGCGGGCGTAACGGCGAGGACATCGTCGCGCTGACGCGCGCCGGCTGCGAACGCCTGTTCGAGGCGGGCGCCTCCGTGGTCGTCCTGGCCTGCAACACGGCCTCGGCCATCGCCCTGCGCCGCCTGCAGCAGACCTGGATCCCGGCCATGCGCGAAAAGCTGGGCCGCCCGGTCAACGTCTTGGGCATCATTGTCCCGACCATCGAGGCGGCCACCGGCCTGCCCTGGTCCTTTGAGGCCGAGCGCAACGGGCGGCTGGAAGGCGAGAAGAAGGAGGCGATCGACATCACCGGCGTCTTCTGCACCGCCGCCACGGCCATGAGCCGGGTCTATGAGATCGAGATCGACAAGCGCCGCGACGACCTGGCCGTCTTCACCGAGGCCTGCCCCGGTCTAGCCGGTCTGATCGAGCTGGGCGCCCCGCCGGAGGAGCTGAAGGTGGTGGTCGACGACCACGTCGACGCCCTGCGCCGCCGCATCGGCCGCCACCCGGACAAGGCCATCCTGGGCTGCACCCACTATGAGATCGTGGCCGACCTGTTCGCCCAGGCCCTGCCGCCCGGCGTCCAGGTCATCAGCCAGCCCGCCGCCGTGGCCGACTCGCTGGAGCGCTATTTCGACCGCCACCCGGAATACGACCTCGGCTCTTCGTCGCGCCGCGACTTCCTGACCACGGGCACGCCCGGCCCGCAGTCGGATCTGGTCGCCCAATTCTGGGGCGCGCCCCTGACGTTCGATCAAGTCTGAGACCACCCCGCTATTCGGCGGAGCGTGACGCGTTGCGACGCTGGCCGAAGGTCGGGGCCCGCTCCTTTTGTTCGGCCCAATACGTCGGACCGTCGTCCGGTTTGAACATGGTGCGCGGCACCCCGTTGCGGTCCACCACGGCGAAGGTGTTGGTCGAGGCCTGATAGAAGAGCGTGTCGCCGTTCGGTCGTTTGACCGTTTCGGTTCCCTTCGGCGTTTCCTCGGTGAAGGCCCGCACCTTCTGCAGGTAGTCGTCGGCCGACTTGGCGCCGAAGGCCGCGCCGTTGCGCTCATAAAGCCTCTGCACCTTGGCGTCGGCGGTCTCGCGCCGGTTGGCGGTGACGGGCGGCTTGGCCGCCTCGACCGGGGCGTCGACCGTATCTTCGACCGCCTCGGCCGCCAGAAGACCCACCGGCTCCGCCGCGCTTCTCTCGCGTGTCTCAACCGCCGAGCCGCCGTTGTCGCACCCGGCCAGCGCCAGCACCGTCGCGGCCAGCACCGCCGTCACCCGCATCCGCATGGAAACCCTCCCCGCATCTCGTCGAACACAGTTAGGCACAAGATTTTTGTTCTGACAATGTTCCATTTGCGCGGACGCTAGCCAGACGGCTTTGTCTCGACGCCGTCACGCGACGCGGCTACAGATTCCAGCATGACCGCACCCTCGCTTTCCGGCCGCAAGGTCCTGCTGATCGTCGGCGGCGGCATCGCCGCCTATAAGGCGCTGGAGCTGATCCGCCTGCTCAGGAAGGCGGACGCCGAAGTGATGACCGTCCTGACCAGATCCGGGGCCGAGTTCGTCACCCCCATGTCGCTGGCGGCCCTGACCGGCCATCCGGTGCGGCAGGACCTGTTCATGCCGGAAGACGAAACCGCCATGGGCCATATCGAACTGTCGCGCTGGGCCGATCTGGTGGTGGTGGCGCCCGCCACGGCCGGGCTGATCGCCAAGGCGGCCAACGGCATGGCCGACGACCTGGCCTCGACCACGCTTCTGGCCACGGACAAGAAGGTGCTGCTGGCCCCGGCGATGAATGTCCGCATGTGGCTGCACCCGGCGGTGCAGGCCAATGTCGAGCGGCTGAAGAGCTTCGACGGCTTCCACGGCATGGCCGTGGTCGGGCCGGACGACGGCATCATGGCCTGCGGCGAGTTCGGGCCGGGCCGCATGGCCGAGCCGCCGATCATCTTCGACGCCATCGCCCGCCTGCTGGCCGGACCGGACGGACGGCCGCTCACAGGCCAGACCGCCGTGGTCACGGCCGGACCGACCTTCGAGCCGATCGACCCCGTGCGCGGCCTGACCAATCGCTCCAGCGGCAAGCAGGGCTACGCCGTCGCCGCCGCCCTGGCCGAGCTGGGGGCGCAGGTGACGCTGATCTCCGGCCCGGTGGCGCTGGATGCGCCCGTCGGCGTGACCCGCGTCTGGGTCGAGGCCGCGACCGAGATGAAGGCCGCCGTCGAGGCCGCCCTTCCCGCCGACATCGCCGTGATGAGCGCCGCCGTCGCCGACTGGCGCGTGGACGGCGTGGCTTCCGGCAAGATCAAGAAGGCGCCCGGCGGCCCGCCGTCTCTGGCCCTGATCGAAAATCCTGACATCCTGGCGGGCGTCTCAGCCCCCGGCCCGCGCCGCCCGAAACTGGTGGTCGGCTTCGCCGCCGAGACCAGCGATCTGGAAGCCAACGCCCGCGCCAAGCTGTCGCGCAAGGGTTGCGACTGGATCGTCGGCAACGACGTGTCTGACGAGGTGTTCGGCTCGGACGGCAACGCCGTGACCCTGTTCACGCAAAACGGCGACGAGCCGTGGCCGCGCCAGTCCAAGACCGAAGTGGCGAGGAAGCTCGCCCAACGCATCGCCGATCACTTCAAGGCCTAGAAGAGACCTCCCCGTCATGACCACCATCCGCGTCGAACGCCTGCCCCACGCCGAGGGTCTGGCCCTGCCCGCCTATGAGACCGCCGGTTCGGCGGGCATGGACCTGCGCGCCGCCATCGGCGAAGGCGAGACCGTGGTGCTGGAGCCGGGTCAGCGCAAGCTGATCCCCACCGGGCTGAAGATCGCGCTGGAGCCGGGCTATGAGGCCCAGGTGCGCCCGCGCTCGGGCCTGGCGCTGAAGCATGGGATCTCGGCGCCCAATTCGCCGGGCACCATCGACAGCGACTATCGCGGCGAGGTCGGGGTCATCCTGATCAACCACGGCGAACTGCCGTTCGAGATCAAGCGCGGCGACCGCATCGCCCAGATGGTCATCGCCCGCTATGAGCAGGCCCGGATGGTCGAGGTCGAGGCGGTGGATGAGACCACGCGCGGCGCCGGCGGCTTCGGCTCAACCGGGCGTTGACGAAAGCCTCACTTTCATCCTCGGAGATAAGGCCCTAGCGTGGCGTCATGAACACGCTGGACCAACTCGTCTATTGCAGCCGCTCGCGACTGGCCCCGGACGACGAGGCGGCGGCGATGGTCGACATCGTCCACGTCGCCGCCTTTCTGAACGCCCGCAACGGCGTTACGGGGGCGCTAGCGCTGCAGGACGGCGTGTTCGTTCAGTGCCTGGAAGGCTCGCCCACCGCGCTCGACATCCTCATGCTGCATCTGCATTTCGACGAGCGGCATGAAGAGATCGAGGTCATGGCGCGCGGACGCATCGAACGCCGCGCCTTCCCTGCCTGGGGCATGACCGCCCCGGCGCAAGCTCAGTGCGGCGTCCTCAGCCGCCTGATCGCGCAGCGCTCCGACGACCTGACCGCCTGGCGCGGCGCGATGGGCGCCCTGCTGGCCGAACCCGCCTGACGAAAAGCAGATTCGCGCTCAAGCAGCGAACCGCCGCGCGGCGAGCGATAGCGCGGGCGCGTCAGTGCCTCCAGGCATTATGCCTGGCGGAAACCCAGCACGTCCTGCATGTCATAAAGGCCGGGGCGACGGTTGCGCACCCACGCGGCGGCGGCCACGGCGCCCTTGGCGAACAAGCTGCGGTCCATGGCCGAGTGCGACAGGGTCAGCATCTCATCTTCCGAACCGAACATGACGGTGTGCTCGCCGATCACCCCGCCCGCCCGCAGGGAGGCGAAGCCGATCTTGCCCGGCTCACGCGCGCCGGTGATGCCGTCATAAGGGGCGCTGCGCACATCCTTGAGATCGCGACCACGGCCGTTGGCGGCCGCCTCGCCCAGCATCAGGGCGGTGCCCGACGGGGCGTCGACCTTGCGCCGGTGGTGGGTCTCCAGCACCTCGATGTCCCAGTCGCGCGCATCCAGCCGCAGGGCCGCATGCTCGACGAGGCCGATCAGGATATTCACGCCCAGCGAGAAATTGCCGCTCATGACGATGGCGATCTTGTCGGCGGCGGCCTCGATCTCGGCCTCCTGTTCCGGCGTCAGGCCGGTTGAGCCGACCACCAGGGCCGGTCCCCCCGCCGCAGCGCAGGCCTTGGCCAGGGCGACCGAGGCCTCGGGCGTCGAGAAGTCGATGATGACGTCGCACAGCTTCAGATCGACAGTCTCGCCGCGGTCGAAGCGCGCAGCCACCACCACGTCCTCACGGGCGTCCAGAACTTGCGAAACAGCGCGGCCCATACGGCCCCGGGCGCCGGAGATGCCGGCGTGGAAGATGTCGCTCACGCGGTCTCTTTCGGATTATCGGCGTCGCCGCCCAGAATGTCGGCCCAGAAGCGCTTGGCCTTGCCCGCGAAACTGGTGTTGCGAGGGGTCTGGCTTTCGCCCAGCGAGGCCGCCAGTTCCGCCAGAAGCTCCTTCTGGCGCGCGTTCAGGTCGGTCGGCGTCTCGACGAACAGTTCGACCACCAGATCGCCACGGCCGCGCCCGTTCAGATGCGGCATCCCCTTGCCCTTGATGCGGACGGTCTTGCCCGTCTGCGCGCCGGCAGGCACCTCGACCGGAGCCTTGCACTTGCCGTCGCAGGCTTCGGAGATCAGGCAGGGCGCATCGACAGCCCCGCCCAGGGCCGCCACCGTCATCGGCACAGGCACCGTGACCAGCAGGTCCAGGTTGTCGCGCTCGAACAGTTCGTGCGGCAGCACCGACAGGAAGACATAGAGGTCGCCGCGCGGCCCGCCGCGCTGGCCCGCCTCGCCCTCGCCCGACAGGCGGATGCGCGAGCCGTCGTCCACGCCCGCCGGAACCTTCAGGCTGAGCTTGCGGGTCTTGCGGACCTGACCGTGGCCGCGGCAGGTGGTGCAGGGATCGGCGATCATTTCGCCCGAACCGCCGCAGCGGGGGCAGGTGCGCTCGACCTGGAAGAAGCCGTTGGCCTGGCGCACGCGCCCGGCGCCGCCGCAGGTGGAGCAGATGGTCGGCTTGGTTCCCGCCTTGGCGCCCGAGCCGTCGCAGACCTCGCAGCTCATCAGGGTCGGGATGGCGATCTCGACCTCGGCGCCCTTGTAGGCCTGCTCCAGGGTGATCTCGAGATCGTAGCGCAGGTCCGAACCGCGACGCGGGCCGCTCTGTTGCTGGCGCCCGCCGCCCCGGCCGCCGAACGCATCGCCGAAGGCGTCGCCGAAGACCTGGGAGAAGATGTCGTTGATGTCGTGGAAGCCCTGGCCGCCGCCCTGGCCGAAGGGATTGCCGCCGCCCGCGCCGCCGCCCACGCCCGCGCGGCCGAAACGGTCATAGGCCGCACGCTTCTGCTCGTCCGACAGGACGGTGTAGGCCTCGGAGATTTCCTTGAAGCGGGCCACAGACTCTTCGGAGCCGCCGTTGCGATCCGGATGGTGCTCCATCGCCAGCTTGCGATAGGCGCTCTTGAGCACGACGGCGTCGACCGTCCGCTCGACTCCCAGAATCTCGTAATAGTCACGTTGCGCCATCAGGCGTTCGTCCTCTTACTTTCCCGCCGCGCCAGGGTGCTGTTCGGCCTCTCTTGATCTGGAGGCGTTCCGTTCGCGGATGACCGACGGCCTGCCTGATGACATGGGCGCCCGGTCGAATGATGCAAGTTTCATGAAACGGCCCCGCCTGCCGTCTGGCAAGCGGGGCCGAACATCAGCGAGGCGCCGGTTTAGGCGTCCTTCTTCTCGTCCGCGTCCGAGACTTCCTCGAACTCGGCGTCGACCACGCCGTCGTCGGCGGGCTGGCCTTCGGCGGCGCTGTCAGCCCCGCCCTGCTGGGCGGCGTACATGGCCTCACCCAGCTTCATCGAAGCCTGCGCCAGGGTGTTGGTCTTCTCGCGGATGGCCTCGGGGTCCGTGCCGTCCTTGGCCGACTTCAGATCGTCCAGGGCCGACTGGATGGTCGCCTTGGTCGCTTCGTCGATCTTGTCGCCGTGCTCGGCCAGGGCCTTCTCGGTCGAGTGGACCAGGCTGTCGGCGCCGTTCTGGGCCTCGACCAGTTCCTTGCGGGCCTTGTCCGCCGCGGCGTTGGCCTCGGCTTCCTTGACCATGTTCTCGATGTCGGCGTCCGACAGGCCGCCGTTGGCTTGGATGCGGATCGACTGTTCCTTGTTCGTCGCCTTGTCCTTGGCCGTCACGTGGACGATGCCGTTGGCGTCGATGTCGAAAGCGACCTCGATCTGCGGCATGCCGCGCGGCGCGGGCGGAATGCCCATCAGGTCGAACTGACCCAGCACCTTGTTGTCGGCGGCCATCGGGCGCTCGCCCTGGAAGACGCGGATCGTCACGGCCGACTGGTTGTCGTCAGCGGTCGAGAAGACCTGGGCCTTCTTGGTCGGAATGGTCGTGTTGCGCTCGATCAGGGGCGTGAACACGCCGCCCAGGGTTTCGATACCCAGCGTCAGCGGGGTCACGTCCAGCAGCAGCACGTCCTTGACGTCGCCTTGCAGCACGCCGGCCTGAACGGCGGCGCCCAGAGCCACGACCTCGTCCGGGTTCACGCCCTTGTGCGGCTCCTTGCCGAAAAATTTCTTCACGGCTTCCTGAACCATCGGCATCCGGGTCATGCCGCCGACCAGCACCACTTCATCGATGTCCGAGGCCTTCAGGCCCGCGTCCTTCAGCGCCTTGGCGCAGGGCTCGATGGTGCGCTGGACCAGGTCGTCGACCAGGGCTTCCAGCTTGGCGCGCGACAGCTTGATGTTCAGGTGCAGCGGGCCCGAAGCGTTCATGGTGATGAACGGCAGATTGACCTCGTACTGGGTCGTCGAGGACAGCTCCTTCTTGGCCTTTTCGGCCTCTTCCTTCAGGCGCTGCAGGGCCAGCTTGTCGGAGCGCAGGTCGACGCCTTGCTCCTTCTTGAACTCGTCGGCCAGGTAGTCGACCAGACGCATGTCGAAGTCTTCACCGCCCAGGAAGGTGTCGCCGTTGGTCGACTTCACCTCGAACACGCCGTCGCCGATCTCCAGGATGGAGACGTCGAAGGTGCCGCCGCCCAGGTCGTAGACGGCGATCTTCTGGCCGTCGTTCTTCTCCAGGCCGTAGGCCAGGGCGGCCGCGGTCGGCTCGTTGATGATGCGCAGGACTTCCAGGCCGGCGATCTTGCCGGCGTCCTTGGTCGCCTGACGCTGGGCGTCGTTGAAATAGGCGGGAACGGTGATGACGGCCTGGGTGACCTTCTCGCCCAGATAGGCCTCGGCGGCCTCCTTCATCTTGCCCAGGGTGTAGGCCGAGACCTGCTGGGGCGAATAGTCCTTGCCGTGGGCCTGAACCCAGGCGTCGCCGGTCGGGCCCTTGACGATCTCGAAGGGCACCATGCCCTTGTCCTTGGCCACCACCGGGTCATCGAAATTGCGGCCGATCAGGCGCTTGATGGCGAAGAAGGTGTTGGCGGGGTTGGTCACCGCCTGGCGGCGCGCGGGTTGGCCGACGAGAATCTCGCCGCCGTCCTGGATCGCGACCACCGACGGGGTGGTGCGGGCGCCTTCGGCGTTCTCGATGACCTTGGGGTTCTTGCCGTCCATGACGGCGACGCACGAATTGGTCGTGCCGAGGTCGATGCCGATGATCTTGGCCATGGGCTTGTCTTTTCACTCCTTGCGGCGGGCGATGCGGCGGCCTTGGATCAAGCGCCGCGCGTGACCGCCCCCAGATGGGCTTTTGAAATCATGCCGCGCCGGACGACGCCCGGTTCGGCGGTGGATGGGGTCGGCGGGCAAGCCCCTAAGGATTTGGGGGTTATCGCCGGGTTGGCTCGGATATGGGAAAGACCGCAGGGGCTGCAAGGCCTTCCGCCCGGTTCCGGGCCGATTCCGCGCCTTATGGCGGACAAGGCGGCGCGGCGCCGCTAAATTCGGCCGATGATCCCGCAAAACCCCCTGCAACCGTCCAGAAAAGAGATGAGGGAGGCGCCGACCGCCCTGCCCGGCTTTCGCCTGTGGCCCGGTCTGCTGGACGCTGCCGAACAGGCCGAACTGCTGGCCGAGGTGCGGCGGGGGCTGGAGGCGGCGCCCCTCTATCGCCCGACGACGCCCGGCGGGCGGCCGTTCTCGGTGCGGATGAGTAATTTCGGCGCCCTGGGCTGGGTGTCGGACCGCGCAGGCTATCGCTATCAGCCGACCCACCCATCGACCGGCGCCCCCTGGCCCGCCATCCCGCCCCGGCTTCTGAGCCTGTGGGACGCGCTGACCGGCTGGCCGAGCCCGCCGGACGCCTGCCTGGTCAACCTCTATCAGGGCGAAGCGAAGATGGGCCTGCATCAGGACAGGGACGAGCGCGATCTGACAGCGCCCGTGCTGTCGATCTCCTTGGGCGACACGGCGGTGTTCCGCATCGGCCCGGCCGAAGGCGGCGCGACCCGCAGCGTGCGCCTGGCTTCCGGCGACATCTGCGCCCTGACCGGACCCGCGCGGCTGGCGCGCCACGGCGTCGACCGGCTTCTGGCGGGCTCGTCGCGGCTGCTGCCGGGCGGGGGACGGGTCAACCTGACCCTGCGGGTCGCAGGTTAGGCGGAAAGACTCGACGGCGCGCAAAAAGCCGGGGCACTGTCACGCCTTCCACAGCGCCGACCGGAGACCCGCGATGACCCTGATCACCCGGCCCGAGGGCCTGAGCCCCGACCAGATCGCCCCCAGCCGCCGCAGCCTGGGCGTGGCGACAGCGGGCGGGCTGTTCTTCGCCGCCTACGCCCCCGCCGCCCTCAGCCAGTCGGCCCAGCCGATCGCGACCGATGCGACGGACCTGGTCACGCAGGACGTGACCTATCCCGCGCCCGACGGCTTCGCCCTGCCCGCCTATGTCGCCCGCCCCGCTGGCTCTGGCCCCTTTCCCGTCGTGATCGTGGTGTCCGAGATTTTCGGCGTGCACGAGTACATCCGCGATGTCTGCCGCCGCCTGGCCAAGGCCGGCTATGCGGCCGTGGCGCCCGCCTTCTTCGTCCGCGTCCAGGACCCAGCCCCGCTCAGCGACATGCAGGCCATCATGCGCATCGTCAGCGCGGCCCGTTACGACCAGGTCATGGGCGACATCGGCGCCGGGCTGGACTGGATCGGCGCGCAATCCTGGGCGAAGGCCGACAGGGTCGGGATCACCGGCTTCTGCTGGGGCGGCAAAGTGGTGTGGCAGGCCATGGCCCGCTTCCCGGCGCTGGACGCGGGGGTCGCCTGGTACGGCCGCCTGTCCCCCGCCGCCACGGCGACCGACGAACAGAAGGCGGCCGGCCGCCCCTGGCCCATCGACCTGGCGAGCGAGCTGAAGGCCCCCGTGCTGGGCCTCTACGGCGGCGCGGACAGCGGCATCCCCAACGATACGGTCAAGGCGATGAACGACGCCCTGAAGGCCGCCGGCCGGACCGACAGCCAGATCATCCTCTACGACGACGCCCCGCACGGCTTCCACGCCGACTATCGCGCCTCCTACCGCGAGGCGGACGCGAAGGACGGCTGGCGGCGGCTGCTCGAACTGTTCAACTCGAGATTGAAAGGCTGACCTCTCCACCCGCTCACCCCCGGCCGGCGAGCGGTCTATACAGGCAAACAGAAAACGGCCCGGCGCGTCTGCGCCGGGCCGTCGTCGTTTCAGCGCGTAAAAGCCGCTCAGGCCTTGGCGTCGAAATTCCCGCCGGTCGTATTGGGGTCGGCATAGGCGCCGCCCGCCGCCGGGCCCGAACCCTTAGCCGCGACCACCACCATGGCCGCGCGCACGGTGCGGCCGAACAGGGCGTAGCCCGGCTGCAGCGTCTGGATGACAGCGCCGCCCGGCACGGTGTCCGAAGGCTGCTCCATCATCGCCTGATGCAGGTGCGGATCGAAGGCGTCGCCCGGCGCCGGATCGACGCGGGTCAGGCCGTTGGCCTCAAAGGCCGACAGCAGGGATTTTTGCGTCAGCTCCAGCCCCGTGAGCATGGCGACCGCCGGGCCGTCGGCGTCCTTGGGTGCCGTCGCCAGGCCGCGTTCCAGCGTGTCGGCCACGCCCAGCAGATCCTTGGCGAAGCGCTGGATGGCGTAGGCGCGGGCGTCGTTCTGCTGCGTCTCGGCGCGGCGCTTGACGTTCTCGGCCTCGGCCACGGCGCGCAGGGCGCGATCCTTCCACTGATCGCGCTCGGCGATCAGGGCGTCGACCACGGCGGTCTCGTCGCCTTCAGGTGCGAGGTCAGCCTCGTGGATGTCCTGCTCGAGTTGATCCCGCGTCTCGTCGTTGATGTCGTTCACGTCTCTTGTCCGTCCAGAATCCGGCCCAGCACCCGGGCGGTATAGTCCACCAACGGTATGACACGGGCGTAGTTCAACCGCGCGGGCCCGATGACGCCGATGGCGCCCAGCACCCGCTGCCGGCCCGACATATAGGGCGCCGCGATCACGGCGGAACCCGAAAGCGAAAAGAGTCGCGTTTCCGCGCCGATATAGATGCGTACGCCCTGGGCCGCGCCGACGTCGTCCAGCAGGCCGATCAGCTGTTCCTTCTGCTCCAGATCGTCAAACAGGACGCGCACCCGCTCCAGATCCTCCGCCGCGCGGGCGTCCTGCAACAGATTGCCGCGCCCCCGCACAATCAGGTTGCGGTCATGGCCCGCGCCGCCTGCGCCGCCGCTCCAGGCGGCCAGCCCGTCCTCGACCAGGCGCGCGGCGGCGGCGTCCAGGTCGCGCCGGGCGACCTCCATCTCGGCCTTCATCTCATGCCGGGCCTCGGCCAGCGGGCGCCCCTTCAGCCGCGCGCTGAGGAAGTTGGACGCTTCCTGCAGGGTCGAGGGGGTGACGCCGGGCGCCAGGTTCATCAGCCGATTCTCGACCACCCCGTCGTCGGCGACCAGCACCGCCAGCGCCTGCCCGCCGCCCAGAGCCACGAACTCGACATGGCGCACCCCCGCCTCGCGCACCGGGCTGGCGACGATGCCCGCCCCGCCCGCCAGACCCGACAGCAGGGACGAGGCCGCATCCAGCGCCTCCTCGACATTGCGGCCGCCGCCCTTGGCGCCCAGCACCGCCAGCCGGGCGTCGATCTCGCGCCGCTCCTCCTGACCGATGTCCCCGACTTCCAAGAGGCCGTCCACGAACAGCCGCAGCCCCGCATGGGTCGGCGCCCGCCCGGCCGAGGAATGCGGCGAGGCCAGCAACCCCGCCTGCGTCAGCGTCTGCATGGTGTTGCGGATCGAGGCGGGCGACAGGTCCAGTCCGGCGCGCGACAGGGTGTGCGACCCCACCGGCTCGCCCGTCTCCAGATAGGTCTCAACCACGCGCCGGAAGATGTCGCGCGCCCGCGCATCCAGCGTCGCCAGGCCCGGCGAAGGGTGCAGCAGGCTCATGGCGCCGCCCTCCGCCCCGTCAGGACGGACCGAAGACACACCACGAACGGGTCAGGGCGGGACAGGCTCATGGTTTCAGGATAAGCACGCGCCATCCCGCTTCCAAGGAATTCCCATGCGCCCGTCCGAACGCACCCCCGAACAACTCCGCACCGTCACGCTGGAAACCGGCGTCAACCGCTACGCCGAGGGCTCGTGCCTGGTGTCCTTCGGCCATACCAAGGTGCTGGTGACGGCCTCGATCGAGGAAAAGGTGCCGGGCTGGATGCGCAACACCGGCCAGGGCTGGGTCACGGCCGAATACGGCATGCTGCCCCGCGCCACCCACACCCGCGGCCGCCGCGAAGCCGCCGCCGGCAAACAGTCGGGCCGCACCCAGGAAATCCAGCGCCTGATCGGCCGCTCCTTGCGCGCCGTGGTCGACCTGAAGGCGCTGGGCGAGCGCCAGGTGCTGATCGACTGCGACGTGATCCAGGCTGACGGCGGCACGCGCACCGCCTCCATCACCGGCGCCTGGGTGGCGATGGCCTCGGCCCTCAACTACCTCAAGGACGAGGGCGTGCTGACGACCGACCCCATTCTGGACCAGGTGGCGGCCGTGTCCTGCGGCGTGTTCAAGGATCTGCCGGTGCTGGACCTCGATTATGAGGAAGACTCCACCGCAGAGGCCGACAGCAACTTCGTCCTGACCGGCGCCGGTCAGATCGTCGAGATCCAGGCCACCGGCGAGAAGCGCGGCTTCAGCCGGGCCGAGTTCGACCGCCTGTTCGAACTGGCCGAGATCGGCTGCACCGAACTGTTCGCCCTACAGCGCGCCGCCGTGGAGGCCGCGCGCCGATAAGGCTTTTGCTGGAGCCGGATCGGGACCATCGTCGTTGCTAAGGCGAACCCCGATCCGAAAGCTCGCACATGACCCGACCGTCCCTTCTGGCCTGCCTGATCCTGAGCGGGCTTTTAGTCGCCTGCCAGCCGCGGCCTGAACCGCCAGCCCCCGCGCCGGTCCCGACGCCAGCGCCCTCCCCGGCCCGCGAACCCGAGGCCCGCCTGCCCGAAGGCCCGGACATGGCGCCCCAATCGGTTCCGCTCGACGAACGCCCCTGCGTTGAGGCCCTGGGCGAAGCGGCCTCCGCCCGTCTTGTCCAGCGCTGTATCGCCGTCAGCCCCGCCACACGCCCGCCCTGCCACGCCTCCAACCCCTGCGACCTGATCCAGGGCGAGATCGACCGTTCCTGCGCGATGTGGACCCGCGACGGCGAAACCCCGCCGAAAGAGTGCCAGGGCTGACTCGACACGCCGCGCCTCTCCCTCCCCGTCCCGGGGAGGGTGGTCGGAGCGAAGCGGAGACCGGATGGGGAGGGCTTGGCGATCCTGGCCTCAGCGTTTGAACAGCCTCGTCGCCCCCACCCGACCTCGCCCAGACGGGCTCGGCCACCCTCCCCGGGACGGGGAGGGAGAAGACACGCTCCAGCAGCGAGCCGCCCCGCGGCAAGCGATAGCGCCCAAAAGAAAACCCCGGCGGATCGCTCCGCCGGGGCCTTCTTCAGTTCAGCGATGACGTCGAGGCTTAGTCGCGACGGCGACGGCCGCGGTCGCCGCCGTTGCGGTCGCCCTTGGGACGGCCGCCGGTGTCTTCCGACAGCGGGGCTTCACCGCGTTCAGCGCGCTCGGCGTTGATCTTGTCGGTGATGTCCTCGCCGGTTTCCTGATCGACGACCTTCATCGACAGCTTGGTCTTGCCGCGATCGTCGAAGCCCAGGAACTTGACCTTGACCTCTTGGCCTTCCGACAGGACGTCGGCCGGGTTGGCGACGCGCTCCAGAGCGATCTGGGACACGTGGACCAGGCCGTCCTTGGCGCCGAAGAAGTTCACGAAGGCGCCGAAGTCGACGACCTTCACGACCTTGCCGGTGTAGATGGTGCCGACTTCCGGCTCCGAGGCGATCGATTGGATCCAGGCCTTGGCGGCTTCGATCTTCTCTTGCTCGTTGGCGGCGATCTTGATGGTGCCGTCGTCGCCGATGTCGACCTTGGCGCCGGTCTTCTCGACGATCTCGCGGATGACCTTGCCGCCCGAACCGATCACTTCACGGATCTTGTCGACCGCAATCTTGATGGATTCGATCTTGGGCGCGAACTCGCCCAGTTCGGCGCGCGGCGCTTCCATCGCCTTCGACATTTCGTCGAGGATGTGCAGACGACCGGCCGAAGCCTGCGTCAGGGCCTGCTGCATGATCTCCTTGGTGATGCCGGCGACCTTGATGTCCATCTGAAGGCTGGTGATGCCTTCCGAGGTGCCCGCGACCTTGAAGTCCATGTCGCCCAGGTGATCTTCGTCACCCAGAATGTCCGACAGGATGGCGAACTCGCCCGACGGCTCCAGGATCAGACCCATGGCGATGCCCGAGACCGGACGGACCAGCGGCACGCCGGCGTCCATCAGGGCCAGCGACGAACCACAGACCGTGGCCATCGAGGACGAGCCGTTCGACTCGGTGATCTCCGACACCAGACGGATGGTGTAGGGGAAGTCCTCGCGGGTCGGCAGCATCGGACGGATGGCGCGCCAGGCCAGCTTGCCGTGACCGATTTCGCGACGGCCCGGCGAGCCCATGCGGCCCGCTTCACCGACCGAATAGGGCGGGAAGTTGTAGTGCAGCAGGAAGGACTCTTTATAGGTCCCGGTCAGGCTGTCGATGTACTGCTCGTCCTCGCCGGTGCCGAGCGTGGCGACGACCAGGGCTTGCGTTTCGCCGCGCGTGAACAGCGACGAACCGTGGGTGCGCGGCAGGACGCCGACTTCCGAGACGATGGCGCGGACCTTGTCCAGGGCGCGGCCGTCGACGCGGTGGCTGTTCTCGATGATGTCGCGACGCAGGACGTCGGCTTCACATTCCTTGAACGCAGCCGAGAACTTCGACGAGTCGACGCCGTCGGGGTTTTCGTCGGTCTTCACCAGGGCGGCGGCGGCGGTCTTCTTGGCCGCGTCGACGCCCGAGCGGCGCTCGTACTTGCCCGGATGGGCGTAGGCGGCCTTGATGTCTTCGCCGACCAGTTTCTTGATCGAGGCGACGACGTCCGAGTGGTCTTCAGCCTGGAAGTCGAACGGCTCCTTGGCGGCGTGCTCGGCCAGTTCGATGATGGCGTCGATCACCGGCTGCATGCCCGCGTGCGCGAACATCAGGGCCTCGAGCATCTTCTCTTCCGAAAGCTCCTTGGCTTCGGATTCGACCATCATGATGGCGTCTTGCGTGCCGGCGACGACCAGGTCCAGGGCGCTTTCGCCCAGGGTGTCGATGGCGGGGTTCAGCACCAGCTCGCCGTCGATCATGCCGACGCGCGCGGCGCCGATCGGACCCATGAAGGGCACGCCCGAAATGGTCAGGGCGGCCGAGGCGGCGACCATGCCCAGGATGTCGGGATCGTTCTCAAGGTCGTGCTGCAGCACGGTGACGATGACCTGGGTCTCGTTCTTGAAGCCCTTGACGAACAGGGGGCGGATCGGGCGGTCGATCAGGCGGGAGACCAGGGTCTCCTTCTCGGTCGGGCGGCCTTCACGCTTGAAGTAGCCGCCCGGGATCTTGCCGGCGGCGAACGTCTTCTCTTGGTAGTTGACGGTCAGCGGGAAGAAATCCAGGCCCGGCTTGGGCTGGCGGCCATAGACGACGGTGGCCAGAACCACGGTCTCGCCGTAGGTCGCCAGCACGGCGCCGTCAGCCTGACGGGCGATGCGGCCGGTTTCCAGCGTCAGCGGGCGTCCGGCCCACTCGATCGTCTTGCGTTTGATGTCGAACATTATTCTTCTTTCGTCTCCCGCGGGCGTATTCCCGTCGGGGGTGTGCGGAGCGGCAGGCCGTTCAGTCCTGCGGTCCCCATTAGCCAGGCCGCATCATCGCGGCCGGACGGGTGATTGAGGACCGGATTTCAGGCCCTCGCGTCGGTTGCGCCGGTAAGACCCGCGGCGCACGGGAAAGCATAGTCTAGGAGCGGAACGAGGCGCGGACGTGTCCGCCCGCGCCTCGTGGAATTATCCGATCCGCAACCGGGCGCGCCTTAGCGACGCAGACCCAGCTTGGCGATCAGCGCCTGATAGCGGGCGCTGTCGGTCTTGTTCAGGTGGTCCAGAAGGCGACGACGCTGCGAAACCTGCTTCAGCAGGCCACGACGCGAGTGGTTGTCCTTCTTGTGGGTCTTGAAGTGCTCGGTCAGGTTGGCGATGCGTTCCGTCAGGATCGCGACCTGCACTTCAGCCGAACCAGTGTCGCCCGTCGAGCGAGCGTTATCGGCGATGACTTCAGCTTTACGTTCAGCCGTAATCGACATCGAGAGTCCTTTCTTGCCCTATCGCTCGCCTCGCGGAGGCTCGCTGTTTGAGGGCGTTGGGTGTCCTATCGGCAAGCGTGTAAGCCTGCGTCAGGGGAGGTTGAAAACACGGTCGGGTTCAAGCCGACCGGCCCTGAGATTGCCGAGCGCGACCAATGTCTTGCCCTCGAAGACCGAAACCAGCCGCGAGCCGGCGGTGAGCCGGGCCTTGAGCGTTTCAATCTGTCGGGGGAGCAGAACGATCGGCCGTCCCTGCCTCAGAGAGAGGGCGTCCTGATCCGTCACGGCCAACTCCGGGATGTCGTCCAGAGCGGTCGAAACGGGCAGCAAGCCCTCAAAGGCGGCGCCCTTATGCGCCAAGTCTTCCAGAAAATCCAGCGTTACGGCGTTCTCGATCGAGAACGGCCCCACGCGCTCGCGCCGCAGGTCCGAGACATGCCCTTCCGCACCCAGCATGATCGCCAGGTCGCGCGCCAGTGAACGCACATAGACGCCCTTGCCGGTCCGCATGGTGATCTCGACATGATCGGCGTCGGGCGCGCCCGTCACCGCCGCCTCATGAATGGTCACGCGGCGCGACTGAAGTTCGACCTCCACGCCCGCCCGCGCCAGATCATAGGCGCGCTCGCCGTTGACCCGCACGGCGGAGAAGGCCGGCGGCGTCTGGTCGATTTCGCCGACGAAGGACGGCAGTGCCGCCGTCACCGCCTCGACCGAGGGACGCACCTCCGAACGGGCGATGATCTCGCCCTCGCGGTCGATGCTGTCGGTCGAAATGCCCCAGTGGATGGTGAAGCGATAGACCTTCTGCGCCTCCATCATGAAGGGCACGGTCTTGGTCGCCTCGCCCAGCGCAATGGGCAGAATGCCCGAGGCCAGCGGGTCCAGCGTCCCCGCATGGCCCGCCTTCTGGGCGTTGAACAGGCGGCGGATCTTCGTCACCGCCTCGGTCGAGCCCATCTCATAGGGCTTGTCGAGGCAGACCCAGCCGTTGACGAGGTCGCCCTTCTTGCGTCGCGCCATAACTCAGTCTTCGCCCTGATCGTCAGCCTGTTCGATATCCGCGCGCACGCGCGGATCGGCGAACAGCCGGTCCATGTGGCTGGCCGTATCGAAGCTCTCGTCGTGGCGGAACTTCAGGTCGGGCGTGAACTTCATGTCGATGCGGCGGCCCAGCTGACCGCGCAGGAATTTGGCGTGTTCGTTCAGCGCCTTAATGATGGCGCTCTCCTGCCCGGCCGTCTCGGCCGCGTCGACGCCGGCGCCCAGGGGCTCGACGAAACAGGTGGCGTGGCGCAGGTCCGGGCTCATCCGCACCTCGGTCACGGTGACGGAGACGCCGACCAGGGCCTCGTCGTGGATCTCATGCTCGCGCATGACGTCGACCAGGGCGTGGCGGATCAGTTCGCCGGCGCGCAGCTGGCGCTGCGACGGCCCCATCGGGCCGCTGGCGTTGCGGGTGTGTTGCTTGCGGGCCATCGTAGGCTCCTCCTGCTCGCGCCGCCGGGGATCGGACGCCGGCTCTTGAACGCGAAGGGGCGGGGTCTAGTCGCCTGCGTCGTTCAAGTCCAGTTCCGCCGCGCGCTGTTCGGCGGTGCGCGCCGCCCGCATCACCGCGCTCGATGTCAGGCTGCGGGCCATCGGCATGGACAGGCCGCCCGCGTTCAGCACCTCGGCCGTCCAGTGGTTGCACAGATGTCCGGCCCAGAAAGTCTCGCGGCTGGCGTAGAAGACGGCGTCGTCGCCGTCTCTCTGCGCCGAAACCACAGCCTGGCCTCCGTCATCCAGCCGCAACGACGCCGCCACTCGCGCCCGCAAGGCGGCGAAGCCCTGGGGCGACAGGCGCATCGTCGCCCGCCCCGGCTCGGGAAACAGCGCCGGATCGATCGGGTCAGGGTCCAGCATGACCACGGACGGATTGCCGCCCGGCTTGAAGAAGGCCCGCGCCCCGTCGGGCAATCGGGCGCTGATCGGTCCCTGCTCGACATAGAAGACGGAGTCGCCCCAGCCGACCCGCACCCAGTCGCCCGACGGCAGGGCGCGCACCGCCCGCGCCAGGGCGTCGTCGCCCTCCGCCAGCGCCGCGCGCGGCACGGCCAGGTCGGTGTGAAATCCGTTGTCCAGCAGGTGGACGACGACCGTCGCCTCCGACGCTCCGGCGGGGAACAGGGCGGGGTCGCCCGGCCGCTCGGCCGTCCATACCCCGGCCAGCAGGCCGATCAGGACAGCGAGGCTCCAGCGGATCAACACCCCTGCGCCGCTCCCCTAGTTGGTCCCGAAAGCGGCGGGAACGTCGCGAGCCGGCGAAGAGCCCTGCATCGTCGCCCACTCGCCGCGATAGTCGTAGTTCAGGGTCACGCAGTGACGGTACTGGCCGTCAGCCCAACGCCCGACCGTCTCGATCGTCAGGGGGTGACCGGCGCGCACCCGTCCGACGACGATGAAGGCTTCCTCGGAACCGGGGCACAGGGCGCGCGACAGGGCGCGGCCGTCGCCGTCGGTCGTGATGCTGTAGACTCCGCCGTCCGCCGCCCCTTGCGGCAGGACGCGCCGCACCTGGTCCGGTCCGCCGCGCGCGAACCGGGCCGATCCGCGCGAGGTCGAGGAGAACAGGTTCTTCACCGAGGTGGCGCCGAACCAGCCGCGCTCGACCTCCAGCGTCACCCCGCGCGTCAGGGTCTGGGTGGCGCGGTCGCGTGCGTCGAAGGACAGGAACCGGGTGTCGGCCAGCGCCGGCGTCGCGAGGGCGCCCAGGCTGGCGACGATCAGAAGCATAGACAGACTAGGACGAGGCATGGCGGCCCATTCATTAGCGCCCCCCGACGCGATTGGGCCGAACCCTAAGGCCAAGCGGGCTTCAGATGAAGCCTCCAATGCGGCCCAGGCGCACGACCGGCCCAATCCCATCCACCCGGCCCCATCCGCCCGGTCCCATCCAGTGGAAAGACGGCGGTCGATCCGTCATGATGGCGCCCCCTCCCCCGCTGCATGATCCAAGACCGTGTTCAGAGACCCCTTCGACATCGACAACTACGCCCTGGACCCGGACCACTATCTCGCCGTGCCCTTCGTCCCGACCGAGGAGGATACGGTCGAGGCCATGCTGAGCCTGGCGGGCGTCGGCCCCAATGACCGGCTGTACGACCTCGGTTCAGGCGACGGGCGCATCGTCATCGCCGCCGCTCGTGATCGCGACGCGCGCGGCGTCGGCGTCGACATCGACCCGGTGCGGATCGCCGACGCCATAGAGTACGCCGGTTGGGCCGGGGTCGAGCATCTGGTCGACTTCATCGAGGAAGACCTCTTCGCCGTCGATATCCGTCCGGCCACCGTGGTCAGCCTCTATCTGCTGCAATCGATCAATGTGGAGCTTCGTCCGCGCCTGCTCAGCCAGCTGAAGCCCGGCGCCCGCATCGTCTCCCACGCCTTCGACATGGGCGACTGGCAGGCTGATGAGCGGGTCAAAGTTATCGACGGCTATATCTACAAATGGACGGTTCCGGCCCCCGTCGCGGGTCGATGGGACTGGACCCGCGCCGATGGAACGCCGTGCCGCCTGGAGTTGGAGCAGACCTATCAGAAGGTCTCCGGCCGCGCCTGGCTGGGCGAGGACGAGGTGAAGCTGACGGCCGAACTGAGCGGCGAACGGCTCGAAGTCGAGCTTCAGGCCGACGACGCCGCGCCGGTCCTGCGTTTCATCCTGACCTTCGCCGACGGCGCGCTGCGGTCCGCCGTCGAGGGCTGAGCCCTTTCCCCGCTCATCCCGGCGGATGCCGGGATCCAGTGAGAGCCGCACACTCACCCTTGCCAAAGCTTGGGGTCCACCGCGCGTTCGTAGCCAAAGAACTGGGTCCCGGCATCCGCCGGGATGAGCGGAAATTGGCCGCAGCACCCAAAGACAAAGGGCGCGGCTTCCGTAGAAACCGCGCCCTTCTCTGTTTCAAGCCGTGAGGCTCAAGCGTCCTAGTCCAGGGTGCGCTTGATCTCTTCGACGGTGAAGCACTCGATGTAGTCGCCTTCCTTGATGTCCTGGAAGCCGGCGAACTGCATGCCGCATTCCTGACCCGAAGGCACTTCGTTGACCTCGTCCTTGAAGCGCTTGAGCGTGTTGAGCACGCCCAGTTCCAGCACCACCACGTCGTCGCGGATGATGCGGACGCGCGCGCCCTTGCGGACCACGCCCTCGGTGACGCGGCAGCCTGCGACCCGGCCGACCTTGGTGATGTCGAAGGCCTGCAGAACCTTGGCGTTGCCGAGGAAGGTTTCGCGCTGGAGCGGCGCCAGCATGCCCGAGAGCACGCCCTTAATGTCGTCCAGCAGGTCGTAGATGATCGAGTAGTAGCGGATCTCGACGCCTTCACGCTCGGCCAGATCGCGGGCCTGCTTCGACGCACGGACGTTGAAGCCCAGGATCGGCGCGCCGGCCGACTTGGCCAGATTGACGTCGCTCTCGGTGATGCCGCCGGCGCCCGAATAGACGGTGCGGGCGCGGACTTCGTCGTTGCCCATCTTGTCCAGCGAGCTGACGATGGCTTCCGCCGTGCCCTGCACGTCGGCCTTGATGAGGACCGGCAGTTCCGAGACCTTCTTGGACTGCAGCTTGGACATCATGTCGACCAGCGACAGCGAACCGCCCGAGACCTGGGTCTTCTCGCGCTTCACGCGCTGACGGTATTCCGTCAGTTCGCGGGCGCGGGCCTCGGTTTCCACCACGGCGAAGACGTCGCCCGGCGACGGCGCCTCGTCCAGGCCGAGGATCTCGACCGGAACCGACGGACCGGCTTCAGGCAGCTGTTCGTTGCGCTCGTTCAGCAGGGCGCGAACCTTGCCCCAGGCCGAACCGGCCACGACGATATCGCCGCGCTTCAGCGTGCCGCGCTTGACCAGGACGGTCGCAACCGGGCCGCGGCCCTTGTCCAGCTTGGCCTCGATGACCACGCCCTCGGCCGAACGATCGGCGTTGGCGCGCAGGTCCATGACTTCGGCCTGCAGCAGGATGGCGTCGGTCAGACCGTTGAGGTTGATCTTTTCCTTGGCCGACAGCTCGATGATCTGCGTGTCGCCACCCAGGCTCTCGGAGATGACTTCATATTGAAGCAGCTCGTTGACGATCTTCTGGGAATTGGCGTCCGGCTTGTCGATCTTGTTGACCGCCACGATGATCGGCGAACCCGCCGCCTTGGCGTGCTGGATGGCCTCGACCGTCTGCGGCATGACGCCGTCGTCGGCCGCCACGACCAGGACGACGATGTCGGTGACGTTGGCGCCGCGCGCCCGCATCGCCGAGAAGGCCGCGTGGCCCGGCGTGTCCAGGAAGGTGATGCGCTGACCGTCGCCCAGGCGGACCTGATAGGCGCCGATGTGCTGGGTGATGCCGCCGGCCTCGCCGCCCGCCACGTCCGTGGTGCGCAGCGCGTCCAGAAGCGAGGTCTTGCCGTGGTCGACGTGACCCATGATGGCCACGACCGGGGCGCGGATCTCGCCCGCATCGGCGTCGTCGGCGTCGGCGATGAAGCCTTCTTCAACGTCGGATTCGGACACGCGCTTGACGGCCATGCCGTATTCCTCGGCCACCAGTTCGGCGGTGTCGGAATCGATCACGTCGTTGATCTTCATCATCAGGCCCTGACGCATCAGGAACTTGATGATGTCGACGCCGCGCACGGCCATCCGGTTGGCCAGTTCGCCGACAGTGATGGTGTCGGGAATGACCACTTCACGCGGACGGTTGGGCGTTTCGGTCGAACCGCCGCGGCGCTTCTCCTTCTCGCGTTCGCGAGCGCGGCGCACCGAGGCCAGCGAGCGCATGCGCTCGACGGCGTCCTCGTCGCCTCCCGCCACCGAATGGATGGTCAGGCGGCCTTCGCGGCGCTTGGGCTCGCCGCGCGTGCGGCTGACGGCCTTGCCGGGCGCATTGTCGGCGAAACGCTTCTCGCGATCGTCCTCGCGACCGGTCGCCGGGCGGGCGAAGCCGCCGCCGGCGCGGCTGGGACGCGCCACTTCGGGCTGGGCCGGAGGCTGGTTCGGAGCCGGGCGGGCGCCAGGACGCGCCGCGCCGGGCGCGCCGGCGCGGGCGCCGGGCGCCGGACGCGGGTTCAGCGCCGAATAGCGAACAGTCTGGGCCGGACGTGCAGGACGCTCGGCGCCCTCGCGGCCGCCTTCACGCGGCGCCTGTTCACGGGTCTGCGGACGCTCGCCGTCGCCCATGGCCTGTTCGCGCGCCGAACGGCCGCCAAAGGCGGGACGCTCCAACGGCGCGCGGCCGGTCGGGATCTTGGGCGCGCGTTGGCCGAAGTTGACGGCCGGGCGCTTGGGCGCGGCCGGAGCCGCAGGAGCGGCCGGGGCGGCAGGCTTGGCCGGCTCAGGCTTGGCTTCGACCTTCGGAGCCTCGACCTTGGGCGCTTCCGCCTTGGGCGCGACCGGCTTGGCCGCAGCGGGAGCCGGAGCCGTGGCGCTCAGCTTGGCGGCCTCGACGCGGGCAGCTTCAGCGGCGGCCTTGGCGGCGGCGGCTTCGGCAGCAGCCTTGGCCGCAGCGGCTTCGGCGGCGGCGGCCTGTTGGCGCTCGGCGGCTTCGGCCGCGGCCTTGGCGGCGACAGCGTTGCGCTCGCGTTCGGCGGCCTGTTGCGTGGCCAGGGCGATGGCGCGGCGACGCGCCTCCTGTTCCTCGGGCGACAGGGCGCCGCCGGCCGGTTGACGCGGCGCAGACGAACGCGGCGCGCCGCCTTCGGAGCGCGGACGTGCGACGTCGAAGCCCTGCGGACGTTGATGCCCGCCCTGCGGGCCGGCGCGGCGCTTGGTCTCGACGACGACGGTCTTGGAACGGCCGTGGCTGAAGCTCTGTTTCACCGTGCCGGTCGAGACCGAACCCGCCGCACGCGGCTTCAGGCTCAACGGAGCGCGCGGCCCCGTTTGCGAAGGCGTGTTGGCAGGAGTCTTGCCGTCGTTGGAATTGTTGTTTTCGTCGCTCATCCGGTCGCTTTACTCAGGGCGGAGAATTCCGCCTTCGTCTCTATCTTGTGCACCCATAGCAGAATGCGGCCCCGCCTCCGTCATATCGGAAACAGGCCCGCAACCGCCGAAACCCTAAGGCTCTCCATCCGGGGCGCCGCCCCGGTCGTCCTCTGCGCCGTTTTCGGGCCCCGCCCGGTTCCAGCTCTGGGGACAGAGAGGTCGAAATCCCGCCAACCGCTGAACCTCCTGGGTCCAACGATCAGCCCGCCCGCCTCGCAGCAGGACGGCGTGTATCGCATTTTCCAGCCCAAGGGCCAAACTCAAATCGTCCGCGCTGAAAGCCCCGCAGATTTCGGGGGCGGGCGAGGCGTGTCTGGTGAGGCCCAGAAGCTTGCCGCGCCCATCGGCCGAGCCGTCAGCGGCTTCGATCAGCCAGGCGGCGCGGCCGCTGCGGATCGCCGCAGCGCATTTCTCGAAGCCAGAGATAAGCACGCCTTCGCGCCGGGCAAGCCCCAGCTGGTCCAGACAGCGCCGAACCAACAGGCTTTCGACCAGATCAGGCAGGTCGGCGGCGGGCTTCAGCGGCGCCTTGGCGGCCCGCGCGAACAGGTTTTTCTTGATCGCAGCCTCAAGCGAGGCGCGGTCGGCCGCGACCCACAGGCCGCGCCCCGGAAGCTTACGCCCCAGATCGGGCGCCACTGCGCCGTCCGGGCCGCCGACAAAACGGATCAGGCGAGATTCATCGAGGACCTGGCGTGACGCCAGGTCCTGACGATCTCTATCGATCAACGTCTCGGACGACCTCATGGACAGCTGCGGCTCCCATCACATGTCGCGGGACTGATCGTCGAGGTCGTCGGAAACGACCTCTGCATCAGCATCAGCGTCGGCGTCGGCGTCATCCGCCGGGGTTTCTTCCTGGCCTTCGCCTTCGCCGTCGAACTCGACGTCGCCTTCCAGCGTCTCTTCCTCGACGTATTCCGGCTGAGGCAGTTCCGAGGCGTCGATCCAGCCGGCGGCCACGCGCGCCTGCAGGATCAGCATTTCGGCGTCTTCCTGGCTCAGGTTGAAGCTTTCCAGCACGCCCGGAACCTTGACCCGCTCGCCGCCGCGCACTTCATAGCCGCCGCGGATTTCGTCGGTGGCCAGGTCGGCCAGATCCTCGACCGTCTTCACCCCGCCTTCGCCCAGGGCGACGGCGATGGCGGCGGTCACGCCCGGAATTTCCAGCACGCCGTCCTCGACGCCCAGAGCCACGCGCTTGGCGTCCAGCTCGGCCGCCTGACGGTCCAGGTGCTCGCGGGCGCGGGTCTGCAGCTCTTCGGCCGTATCCTCGTCGAAGCCTTCGATCTCGGAGATCTCATAGGGCTCGACGAAGGCCAGATCCTCGACCGTGGCGAAGCCTTCGGTGACCAGCAGCTGGGCGATGGTCTCGTCCACGTCCAGGGCTTCCTGGAACAGGGCGGTGCGCTCGGCGAACTCGCGCTGGCGACGCTCGGAGTCCTGAGACTCGGTGATGATGTCGATCTGCCAGCCGGTCAGCTGCGAGGCCAGGCGGACGTTCTGGCCGCGACGGCCGATGGCCAGCGACAGCTGCTCGTCCGGGACCACCACTTCGACGCGGTCGGCTTCTTCGTCCAGCACCACCTTGGCCACTTCAGCCGGGGCCAGAGCGTTGACGATGAAGGTGGGCTCGTCGTCGTTCCACTGGATGATGTCGATCTTCTCGCCCTGCAGTTCGGCGACGACCGCCTGAACGCGCGAGCCGCGCATGCCGACGCAGGCGCCGACGGGATCGATCGAGCTGTCGTTCGACAGGACGGCCATCTTGGCGCGCGAACCGGCGTCGCGGGCGGCGGCGCGGATCTCGATCACGCCGTCATAGACTTCGGGCACTTCCTGGGCGAACAGCTTGGCCATGAAGCCCGGATGGGCGCGCGACAGCATGACCTGCGGGCCCTTGGCTTCCGGGCGCACGTCATAGATGTAGGTGCGGACGCGGTCGCCGACGTTGAACACTTCGCGCGGGATCGACTGGTCGCGGCGCATGATGCCTTCGCCGCGGCCCAGATCGACGATGGTGTTGCCGTATTCGACGCGCTTGACCGTGCCGTTGACGATCTCGCCGACGCGATCCTTGAACTCTTCGTACTGATTGGCGCGCTCGGCCTCGCGGACCTTTCCGGTCACGACCTGGCGGGCCATCTGCGTCTGGACGCGGCCGAACTCGAACGGCGGCAGGATCTCGACGTATTCCTTGCCGACCTCGGCCTCGGCGTCGCGCTTCAGCGCGTCGCGCAGACGCACCATGGCGCTGTCGTTGAACTCTTCCAGCTCGTCTTCCGGCTGCCAGTCGTCGGCGACGATGGTGACGTGACGGGTCAGGCTCAGCTCGCCGGTCTTGTGGTCGATCTTGGCGCGGATGTCGTGGTGAGCGCCATAGCGCGACTTGGCGCCCTTCTGGATCGCTTCCTCGATCGCCTCGATGACGATCTCCCGGTCGATGTTCTTCTCGCGCGCGACGGCGTCAGCGATAGAGAGCAGTTCCAGGCGGTTGGCGGAGATTCCGGTCACGGCCATCAGGCGTCGTCCTTAGTGGAGTCGGAGTTGGATTGTTCAGCGTCGGGCGCACCCTCAGGCAGGCCGTCGTCTTCGGGTTCGCCGCGCGCCGCGCGCAGGGCCGCGCCGCGTTTCAGCAATTCATCGGTCAGCACCAGCTTGGCGTCGGCCAGCCAGGCGAAGGGGATCAGGGCGGTCTCGTCCTCGCCGTCCAGATCGATAGCGATGTTCTCGCCCTCGACGCCGGCGACAATGCCCTTGAAGCGCTTGCGGCCCTCGACCATGCGGTCGGTTTCCAGGCGGGCTTCCAGGCCTTCGAACAGGCTGAAATCGATCAAGCGCGTCAGCGGCCGGTCGATGCCGGGCGACGAGACTTCCAGCAGATATTCGCCCGAGATCGGGTCGGCGGCGTCCAGCACCTCGGACACGGCGCGCGACAGGCGGGCGCATTCCTCGACCGAGATGTCGTGATCGAGATTGCGCTCAGCCATGATCTGCAGACGGCGACGCAGGGTGCCGCCCATCAGGCGCACGCGCACGACCGCCAGCCCCAGGCTCTCGGCCACGGGGTCGATCAGCTCAAGCAGAGCACGGTCTTCGGCGGTCTTGGCCCGCAAACGGCTACTCCAAAAACAAAAGCGACGGTCCGTCCGGGCCGCCGCTTGATACGACGCCGTTGGACGTCGGTCTAACGATGTGAGCGGTCATATAGGCCAAAGCAGGGGCCGTGTCAGCCCCCTGCCGACGCCCTCGCCGTTCGCGGCCTGGACAGCCGGCGATAGAGCGCCCCGGCGGCGAACCCCGCCAGGATGATGCAGAGCGGCGCGGCCCAGCCGCCCATGCCCAGTGCATCCTTGCCGTCTTCGACAATCTGCCAGGGCGCGAAAAAGCCCACCGCCTCAAGACCCAGGCCCGTCGCCCCCAGCGACGCCGCCACATAGGCCGAAGCGGCCAGAGCGCCCGCCACGCTCCATGCGGTCACGGACGCCGTCGACAGGAAGCGCTCGGCCAGAATGCAGCCCAGGCTCCCGAACAGCAGGGACGGGACAAGGCCATAAAACAGCACGAACATCCACACGAACGGCGACAGCATCATCAATGTATCTGAGCCATTAGCCAGACGCCCCGCCAGGCCGTAAAAAATCGCCGACAACACCGGCGCGAGCACGACGCAAAGAAGAAGCTGGGGCCAGCGAGGGTCGGCCGTTTCAGACACTGACCGCCGCTCGTCCATCGTCTCAGTTCCGCACGAACTCGAGGAAGATCGGGTCGGTGTCGCCCAACTTCTTTTCCTCATAGCGGGTGACGACGTGGTCTTCGGGCGGGGCGAACCAGTCGGCGCCCATTTCAACGCGCGTCAGGCCCGGCGTGCGCGCCAGCCGCTCCAGCGCCCAGTCGGCGTAGTCCAGCCAGTCGGTGACGAAGCGCACGCGGCCCCCCGGCTTGAGCAGGCGGGCGATCTCGACCGCCGTCTCGTCCTGCAGAAAGCGGCGCTTGTTGTGGCGCGCCTTGTGCCAGGGATCGGGGAACAGGATCATCACCCGGTCCAGACTGGCGTCCGGCAGGGCCGCCATCACCGCGCGGGCGTCGTCGGCGTGCAGGCGCACGTTCTCAAGCCCGCCTTCCTCGACGTGACGCAGGGCCGAAGCCACGCCGTTCAAAAAGGGCTCGCAGCCGATCATCACCGCCTCGGGGTGACGCGCCGCCTGGGCCGCCAGATGCTCGCCCCCGCCGAAACCGATCTCCAGCCAGGCGGCTTTCGCCTCCGGCATCAGGGCCAGCGGGTCGATCGGCCCCTTGGCCGGGTCCGGCACGGCGATACGCGGCATCAGGGTGTCGAACAGGGCCGCCTGCTTCGCCTTGATCGGCCGCGACTTGATGCGTCCGAAAGAGCGCAGCGGGCCATGCGCCTTGGCCCATTCGGGACGATCGGCGTCGGACGGTTTGGGGTCGGTCTCGTCGGTCATGGCGCGCGCTCTAGACCATTTTCGGTTCAGTCGAAATCGACTGAACCCAGAACAATGGTCCAGAATTATGCTTGGAGCGAATATCTGTGTTCAGTTGGACACTCGTCCAACTGAACCGATTTCGCTCTAGCGGCTTAAGCCCGCGCACGCAAAGGGCCGCTTTCGCGGAAAGCTCAGCCCCACGGCCCGCGCGGCGGCGCGGCGGGGGCGTCGTCGGTCGTCGGCACGCTGGTCCCTCGGATCGGCGCGGCGGAAAGGCCGGACGAAGCGGGCGCAGGCGCGACAAAGGCCGGCGCAGACCGCACGCGCCCGCCCATGCCCATCTTGGCCCCCAGCTCCATCAGGGCGCGCACGCGGTTGCCGGTAGCCGGGTGGGTCGAGAACAGATTGTCCGCCCCCTTCCCGTTCAGCGGATTGATGATGAACATATGGGCCGTGGCGGGGTTACGCTCGGCCGGGGCGTTGACCGCCCCGCGCGCATAGGCCTCGATCTTCTGCAGGGCCGAAGCCAGGGCCTGCGGGTCGTTGGCGATCTCGGCGCCGACGCGGTCGGCTTCGTATTCTCGGGTGCGGCTGATGACCATCTGCACCAGCCCCGCCGCCATCGGCGCCAGCAGCATCAGGGCGATGGTTCCGATCATGCCGCCCGGCCGTTCGCGGTCGTCGCCGCCGCCGAAGAATAGGGCGAAGTTGGCCAGCATGGCGATGGCGCCCGCCACCGTCGCCGTGACCGTCATGGTCAGGGTGTCGCGGTTCTTCACATGGGCCAGTTCGTGCGCCATCACGCCGCGAATCTCTTCGCGCGTCAGCATGTCCAGCAGACCCGTCGTCGCCGCCACCGCCGCGTTCTGGGGGTTGCGGCCCGTGGCGAAGGCGTTGGGCTGATCGTTCGGGATGATGGTGATGTTGGGCAGAGGCATCCCCGCATCCTTCGCCATCTGCTTCACGTCGGCGACATAGGCGCGCACCACGGCGTTGGGGTGGGTCTCGTCCACCGGCTCGGCGCGGTACATCTTCAGGACGATCTTATCCGCGTTCCAATAGGAAAACAGATTCATCCCCGCCGCCACGACCAGGGCGATGACCATGCCGGGCCCTTTGCCGATCAGATAGCCGATCCCCATGAACAGGGCGGTCATCACGGCCAGCAGGGCGAATGTCTTCAGATGGTTCATGCGGGGTTTCGGTCGCGCTATCGGACTTCAAGGGGTGGCGTGTTCAGCCGGAACGTCTATTTGAGCCGCAGTATCCCCGCTCTCAAGGCAGGCGACCTGTGACCGAACAGCCCACCCCCCCGACCGAACATCAGCTCGAACCTTCCCCCGAGGAAGCCTTCAACGCCGACGTGCCCCACGCCACGCCCGAACGCCCCCTGAACGAGGCCGCCCGTCGCGCCCTGCTGGAAGCCGCCGAACGCCGCGCCGCCGAGGAAGCCGCTGCGCTTCCGAACGAGGTCGGCGGCCGCAAGGGGCCGGAGCCGACCCGTTTCGGCGACTGGGAGAAGAAGGGCCTGGCGGTGGACTTTTAGAGCGCTACCGCTCGCCGCGCGGCGGCTCGCTGCTTGAGCTGGTTTCGCCGCTACCGCTCGCTGCGCCGATCCACCTTCCCACAGCGTGGGGAGGTGGATCGGCGGCGTAGCCGACGAGACGGAGGGGCCGCTGGGCGCCACTGTCGTCGACCTTGAAATGCAGTCGACCTCCGCCGCCCCAGCCCCTCCACCGCTACGCGGTCCCCCTCCCCATTGCATGGGGAGGAAAGAGCCCCGGTTCCCTTGATGGGAGAATAGTGAACGCTCTGGCGAGATCCGCATTAACCTTTGCGGCCGAAACAAGGAGCGCAGCCATGAAGGCTCTATTCTACGCCGCCGCAGGCGCGGCGGTCCTCATCGCCGGAGCGGCCGAGGCCCATCAGGCCGGCGCCCGATATAACGCCGCCGCCGGCTACGCCCGCGGCCCCGTCGTCCAGACCCGCGCCCAGACCTGGTATAGCGACACCGGCTGGCAGGGCGGCTACGGCCCGATCGAAAGCTACGGCTATGGTTACGGCTACGGCGGCGCCGGGGTTCGTCCGCCGGTCGTGATCGCCCCGTCGCAGCCGCCGATCCAGCATGGCGGCTACGCCTATTCCGGCGTCACCCGCTCCATGCCCTTCGGCTATCCGGTCGACGGCTACGGCCGCTACCCCTGGGCGCGCGCCGGCTATGGCGGCTACGGCGGCCAATATCAAGGTCAGTATCAGGGCGGCTACCAGCAGGGCTATTACCAGGGCGGATACGACTGCGGTCGCTGCGGCCCGCCTCCCCCGCCCATGCAGCCGGTGCACTATCGCGCCGAGCCGATCTACGTCAGCCAGCCTCCGGTCTACGTCTCGCAGCCGCCCGTCTATGTGGAATCGCCGCCAGTCTATGTGCAGCCGGCCCCGGTCTACGTCGAACCGGCCCGCGTCCACGTGGCGCCGCCGCCGGTCCATGTGGCCGCCGCCGACGTGCGCGTCGCCCCGGCCCAGGTCGAGGTGGCCCGCCCCAACGTCTACGTCGAGCCGCCGCGCGTCGAAACCGCCCCGCCGGTCGTGAACTTCGACCAGGGCTATTACGCCGTTCCGCCCGCCCCGCCTGCGCCGCCGTCTCCGACCGAGCGGCCCTACCGCCAGGAACGCGGCGAACGCGGCTAATACGAAAAAGGGCGGCGTCCCGCAGACGCCGCCCTTCTTGTTTCACGTGAAGCACGATCCCCTTCAGGATCAAGCCCATAGGCCTCAGACCAGGGCGATCTCCTGGGTGATCGCCTGGGCCGCCGCACGCGGATCGGCGACGGCGGTGATCGGACGGCCGATGACCAGATGGGTCGCCCCCGCCGCAAGCGCGCTGGCCGGCGTCGCAGCGCGCGCCTGATCATCCAGGGCCGCCCCGGCGGGCCGCACGCCCGGCGTCACGATCAGGAAGTCCTCGCGTCCCGCCGCCGCCGCGATCTCGCGCGCCCGGCCCGCCTCATGCGGGCTGGAGACGACGCCGTGGATGCCCGCCTCCAGCGCCTGACGCACCCGCTGCTCTACCAGTTCCGCCGCCGACAGGCTGTGATCGTCCGCCTTCAGATCCTCGTCGGTCAGACTGGTCAGGACGGTGACGCCCAGAATCTTCAGATCCGAGCCCGCCGCGCCGCGCGCCGCCGCCGCCATCACCTGGGGCCGGGCGTGAACGGTCAGCAGGTCGCAGCCCGCATTGGCCAGCACCGCCGTCGCCTTCTCCACCGTCGCGCCGATGTCGTGCAGCTTCCAGTCCAGAAACACCTGGGCGCCGGACGCCTTCAACTCGCGCGCCAGACCCATGCCGTCCGAAGCGAACAGCTGCAGCCCCACCTTGTAGAAGCCCACCGCATCGCCGATCCGCGCGACCAGGGCGCGGGCCTCATCGGTCGTCGGCACGTCCAGGGCGCAGATGACGCGCGGGTCGAAGGGGCGATTAGGGCGATCTTGCGACATTTCCGGCTCTCGGCGGCTTGCAGGCGCGCGCGGATGCCCCGATAGGTGAGACAAGGGGTCGCGGTCGCGCGGCGGGTTTTAAGGGCGGGATGAAGCAATGAACGCGGTCGATCTGGGGGTCAACCTGTTCGTGGCGCTGTTCGCCCTGCTGGACCCCATCGGCAATGTGCCGATCTTCGCAGCGGCCACGGCGGGCGCCTCCCTGCGTCAGCGCATCACCGTCTCGGCCATGATCTGCGCCTTCGCGGCGGTCTTCCTCGGCTTCTTCTTCTTCACGGGCCTTGGCCTGCTGCAGTTCTTCGGCATTTCTCTGGCCGCTTTCCGCATCGCGGGCGGCATCCTGCTGCTGCTGCTGGGCCTGGACATGGCGCGCGAGGACTTCCTCAAGATCTTCGCCGACGCCGACGCCGCGACCGACGCCCAGGACGTGCGCGGCTACGCCAAGCGCCGGTTCAAGCGCCTGATCGTGCCCTTCGCCATTCCCCTGATGATCGGACCGGGCGCCATCTCGGCCATCATCATCCAGGCGGGCGAGGCCCAGAAACTGGGCGCGGCGGGCACGGCGGCGTCGCTGACCGCCATGGTCGCCGCCTGCGTCGTCACCTTCATGTGCTTCGCCGCCACCGGCCCGATCAGCCGCATCCTGGGCGATGTCGGCATGGCCATCGTAGTCCGCGTGCTGGGCCTGATCCTGTGCGCCCTGGCGATCCAGTTCATCCTGATGGGTCTGGGCGAGGCCCTGCCGGGGATGTTCAGCGCAGGCGTCACCACCCCCTACCCTTCCGGCGGACACTAGAGCTTCAGAGGCGGTCCAGCCGTTTGGCGTGGCCGCCGACCATCTTCAGCGCCAGGGCGTCGGGCAGCAGTCCGCCCAGCGCCGCCAGCACATTGTTGGCTGCGCCCGGCGTCACGCGCGGCCGATTGGCCTCGACCGCATCCCAGCCGATGCGGGCCACGCGGTCGGCGTCCATCCACATCCACTTGGGATAGGCGGCCGAGACCTGATCGCGCGAACCGTTGACGTCGTGGAACTCGGTATAGGTGTAGCCGGGACACAGGGCGGTGACGTGCACGCCGGTCCCTTGCGTCTCCAGCCACAACCCTTGCGACGCCTTGATCAGGAAGCTCTTGATCGGGCCGTAAAGCGTGTCGCCGCCGGTCGCCGGCATCTGTCCGGCCAGAGAGGCCACGTTCAGCACACGGCCCCAGCCGCGCGCGACCATGCCCGGCAGCACCAGGCGCGACAGCTCGACCGGCGCCGTCAGCATGACCCGGATCATGGCGGCGTGATCGGCCGGATCGGTCGTCAGAAAGCCCGTGGTGCGGCTGAAGCCCGCATTGTTGATCAGGCCGTCGACGCTCAGATCGCGCGCCGCGATCGCCTCGACCAGACGCGCGGGCGCTTCCGGCTCGGCCAGATCGGCCACGACGACGCTCGCGGCGACGCCGTGGGCGGCGGCCAGCGCCTCGGCCAGGGCGTGAAGCGGCGCCTCGCGCCGGGCGGTCAGGATCAGGTCATGGCCTCGCGCCGCGCAGACGCGCGCCAGGGCGGCGCCGATGCCCGCCGAAGCCCCGGTGATCAGAACGGTGCGGCGCCCCTCCCCCAAGGACGCCTCGTCAGGCCGCGTCGGCGTTGGGGCAGCACGGATGCGGCGCGAACGGGCGCAGCACTTCCGGGTCTTCGGCCAGCAGGTCGGCGATGGTGATCTTCGACAGGGCCGCACCCGCCGCCTGATCCGCCGCCGTCAGGGCCTTGGCCACCTGGCGCGGAATGTGTTCGCCGACCGGGCACCCCTTGGCCCCGGCGGGCGGCGAGCCCAGCTGAGCGCAGCCGTTCACGGCCTTCAGCACCTCATCCAGGCGAATATCCTCGGGCCGCCGCAGCAGCCACGATCCGCCCGACGCGCCGGGGCGCGTGGCGATCAGGCCCGCCTTGGCCAGCAGGGCCGTAACCCGGCGGATCACCACCGGATTGGTCGGCACCGAGGCCGCCAGGACGGCGCTCGGCTCGGCCTCGGTCGCCGCATAGGCGCCCTTGTGGGCCAGATAGGCCAGGGCGTGGGCGGCGACGGGGAAACGTTGGCTGTCAGACATCAGGGTTCTTGCTCCTGATGGGAAGGTAGGCCTTCCGAGAGCGTTTCACAAATCGATCCGTAACAAAAACTGTTTCCGTACAGCTCCGCTAGGCGCCCGCCTTGCACGCAAAGCTCCAGGCCGCGTCCGAAAGCGGACCGACCTGGGCCGCCATGGCCTTGGCGTGGGCGCTGGCGGCGGTGCCGTCGCGCACCCGTCCGGCGATGCCCTGACAGATGGCCGCCAGCCGGAACAGATTATAGGCGAACAGCCAGTCCAGGTTCTCCGGCGCCGCCGTGCCGGTCTTCTGCGCATAGCGGGCGACCGTCTCCTCGACCGAGGGAATGCCCAGCGCCTTCAGGTCCGCCCCCGCCAGGCCGTTGCGCAGGGACGCCGGGATCACCCAGGCGATCAGCAGATAGGAAAAGTCCGCCATCGGGTCGCCCAGGGTCGACAGCTCCCAATCCAGCACCGCGCGCACCTTCGCCTCGGCCGGATCGAGGATCAGATTGTCGAGGCGGAAGTCCCCATGCACGATCCGCGTCGGCCCCTCCGGCGGCAGGCTGTCGGGCAGGAAGGCGATCAGCCGGTCCATGGCCGCGATCGGCGCGATCTCGGAGGCGCGATACTGCTTGCTCCAGCGCCCCACCTGGCGCGCGAAATAGTTCCCCGCCTTGCCGTAGTCGGCCAGGCCTGCGGCCTCCGGCTCCAGCCGGTGCAGGGCCGCCAGCGTATCGACCTGGGCGTCATAGATGGCGCGGCGCTCCGGCGGCGTCAGGCCGGGCAGCTTCAAGTCCCAGAAGATGCGGCCCTCGACCTTCTCCATGACATAGAAGATCGAACCGATGACGTTATCGTCCGCGCACAGAGCATAGGGCCGCGCGACCGGAAAACCCTCGGCGTGCAGGGCCGAGATGACCGCGAACTCCCGGTCCACGGCGTGGGCGCTGGCCAGCAGCGCGCCCGGCGGCTTGCGGCGCAGCACATAGGTCCGGCCCGGCGTGGTCAGCTCATAGGTCGGGTTGGACTGGCCGCCCTTGAACTGGCGGATCGTCAGCGGCCCGGCGTAGCCCTCGACGTTGGCCGCCAGCCAGGCGTCCAGCGCCGCCTCATCCAGCCGATGACGGTCGTCCACCTCGCGCGTGCCCGAAAACGCGGCCTGAGCGTCCAGTGCCTGTGAATCCACGGCCTCGGTCATTCCCCCTCCTCCGGCTGAGCGGCGATGATGGCGGCCCTGACCGCGCCGCGCCAGCCCTTGAGCAGCCGCGTCCGCTCCTCGGCCCCCATGCGCGGGGTCCAGACGGCGGGCGCCTCGGCCGGCGCCGTCCACAGGGCCTCGGTCAGACCGACGCCATAGGCCGCCAGCCGCGCCGCCCCCATGGCGGTCATCTCCTGAAAGGCGGGACGTTCGACCTCGACCTCGCAGATGTCGGCGATGAACTGCATGGCGAAGGCGTTGGCGGTGACGCCGCCATCGACCTTGAGCCGTTTCAGCGGCGGCGCCCCGTCCTTCGTCAGGGCGTCCAGCAGGTCGCGGGTCTGATAGGCCAAGCTCTCCAGCGCGGCGCGGACCATGTGCGCCGGTCCGCTGTCGCGGGTCAGGCCGACGACCGTGCCCCGCGCCTCCGGCTCCCACCACGGCGCGCCCAGTCCGGTGAAGCCGGGAACCAGATAGACCCCGCCGTTGTCCTTCAGCGTCTGGGCCATGGCCTCGGACTGGCGCGAATCCGACAGCACCTTCAGCCCGTCGCGCAGCCACTGAATCGCCGACCCGGCCGAGAAGATGGACCCCTCCAGCGCATAGGCCGCCTCGCCGCCCGCCGCATAGCCCAGCGTTCCCAGCAGGCGCGAGGTCGAGGTCACCGGCGCCCCACCGACATTGGCCACCAGGAAGGCCCCGGTGCCATAGGTGATCTTGGCGTCCCCCGCCGTCAGCGCCCCGTGGCCGACCAGGGCCGCGTGCTGATCCCCCGCCGAGCCGTGAATGGGCAGGGCGCGCCCCAACAGCGACGGATCCGCCGTCCCCAGCAGGGCGTCGCAGTCGCGGATCTCCGGCAGGGCCTCAATCGGCACGCCGAACAGGTCGCACAGGTCCGGCCGCCAGGCGCGGGTCGTCAGGTCCATCAGACTGGTGCGGCTGGCGTTGGTGGCGTCGGTGACGTGGCTTTGGCCGCCCGTCAGCTTCCAGATCAGCCAGGCGTCGATCGTGCCCAGCTTCACCTCGCCGCGCGCCGCCCGCTCTCGCGCGCCAGGCACGGCGTCCAGCAGCCAGGCGTATTTCGACGCCGAGAAATAGGGATCGAGGATCAGGCCCGTCGCCGCCTGAACCTTCGCCTCATGCCCCTGCGCCGCCAGCTTGCCCGTCGCCTCAGCCGTGCGCCGGTCCTGCCAGACGATAGCGCGGTGCAGCGGCTCGCCGGTCGCCGCGTCCCAGATCACCGAGGTCTCGCGCTGGTTGGTGATGCCGATGGCGGCGAAGCGCCCGACGCCGCCCGCCTTGCGCACCACCTCGCGACAGGTCTGCAGCGTCGCGCGCCAGACCTCGGCCGCGTCATGCTCGACCCAGCCCGACTGCGGGAAGTGCTGCGCCAGCTCGATCTGACTGACGGCGACAGCGTGGAAATCACCCTCAGACGAGACTTCAAACGCGATCGCGCGCGTCGAGGTCGTGCCCTGGTCGATGGCGAGGATCATATTTGCTTGCATGATGTGAGTTATGCAGAGCCTGCGCCGCGACGTAAGAGGGAAGCCATGCATACGCCCAGTTTCCAAGGCGTCGTCGACGCCACCCGTCAGATCGCCCCCGCCGCCGTCCGCACGCCGCTGATCGAGCATACGGCCCTGAACGAGGCTGTCGGCGGTCGGGTGCTGATAAAGGCCGAGACGTTTCAGGTGGCGGGCGCCTTCAAGTTCCGCGGCGCCTATAACCGCATCAGCCGCCTGACGGACGAAGAGAAGACGCGCGGCGTCGTGGCCTATTCCTCCGGCAACCACGCGCAGGGGGTGGCCGCCGCAGCCAGGGCCGTCGGGACGCCCGCCCTGATCGTCATGCCGTCCGACAGCCCGGCGGTGAAGGTCGAGGGCGTGCGCGCCTTCGGCGGCGAGGTGCGCTTCTACGACCGCTGGACCGAGAGCCGCGAGGCCATCGGCGCCGAGATTGCGGCCGAGCGCGGCTCGGTGCTGGTCCCGCCGTTCGACGATCCCTTCATCATCGAGGGCCAAGGCACCGTCGGGCTGGAGATGCTGGAACAGGCGGGCGTGCCGATGGATCAGCTGCTGTGCGGCGCCTCGGGCGGCGGGCTGATCGCCGGGATCAATCTGGTCATGGCCGAACAGAGCCCCGCCACCCGCGTCATCGTGGTCGAGCCGGACGCCTTCGACGACACCCGCCGCTCGCTGGAAGCAGGTGCGCGCATCGGCCATCCGCAGGGTGCGCCCTCCATCTGCGACGCCCTGATGGCGCCCATGCCGGGCGAACTGACCTGGCCCATCAACCGGCGTCTGGTGGGCGCCGCCACCGTCACCGACGCCGAAGTGGCCGAGGCCATGCGCTTCGCCTTCCGCTGGCTGAAGCTGGTTATCGAGCCGGGCGGCGCCGTGTCCCTGGCGGCGCTGCTGTCAGGCAAGGTCGAGGCCAGGGGGCTGACCACCGGCATCGTCCTGTCGGGCGGCAACGTCGACCCCGGCCTGTTCAGCGCCATCATCGAGGGACGCTTCGAGGGGTAGGTCTTGCTTCCACCCCCTCCCCGCGCAAGGCTGGCGCGAACGGGAGGGCGTCACATGAGCAAGGCCAGCGAACTACAGTCCCAGATCGGTCAGGAGGTCGGCGTCAGCCGCTGGTTTGCGCTGGACCAGGCGCGCATCGACGCCTTCACCGGACTGACCGAGGATGAGCAGTTCATCCACGTCGATCCCGAGCGCGCCAAGGCGACGCCCTTCGGCGGAACCATTGCGCACGGCTTCCTGACCCTCAGCCTCGCCTCGGCCATGAGCATGGACGCCGTCGCCCCGCTGGACGATCTGGTCATGGGGGTGAACTACGGCTTCGACCGCCTGCGCTTCCTCGCCCCGGCGTCGTCCGGGTCGCGCGTGCGCGGCCGCTTCAAGCTGTTGTCGGCTGAGGACAAGGGTGGCGGCCGGTGGCTGCTGAAGCACGAACTGACCGTCGAGATCGAAGGCGGCGACAAGCCCGCCCTGATCGCCGAATGGCTGACAATGCAGGTGGTGAAGGCCTAGAGCCTCTCGCTCACTCCCCCAGACACCTCAGCGCCACTTCCAGATTGCGCAGGCCGTCTTCGCCGCTGACGGCCGCCGTCTCGCCGGTGCGGATGGCGTGGACGAAGGCCTCGTGCTCCTTCTTGAGCGGCTCGGCGGGCCAGGCGTTCAGCATCCGCGTCGAATAGGAGCCGTCCGGCTGCTGGCCGAAGAATTCCGTCACCTGGCGGGTGATCAGGTCGGCGACGATGAAGCGGTTCTTGGTCGCCACCTGCAGGACGCGGGTCTTGTAGGGCGTGACCCAGTTGGTGGTGATGTGGGCGATCACCCCATTGTCCATGCGGAACTGCAGCAGGGCCGAGTCCTCGCGCGAGGCGTGGGTGTGGCCTAACAGCGACTGGACCTCGGTCATCTCCGACCCCGTCAGATGGCGGATGATGTCGATGTCGTGCACCGCCAGATCGATGACCACCCCGACCTCGCCCATGCGCGGCGGGAAGGGGCCGACGCGGGTGATCTGGATGGAGATGATCTCGTCGCCGTCGATGGCGCGCTTGACCGTCTCGACCGCCGGGTTGAAGCGCTCGACATGGCCGACCATCAGCACTCGGTCATTGGCCTTGGCGGCGTCGATCATGGCCTGAGCGTCGGCCACTGTGGCCGCGATCGGCTTCTCAACCAGCACATGGACGCCAGCGTTCAGCAGGGCCACGCCCAGTTCGGCGTGATAGCGGTTCGGCGTGGCGATGACGGCGGCGTCCAGGCCGGCGGCGACGAAGGCCTCGGCGGTCGTCACGGCGGTCGCGCCATAGGCGGCGGCCACGCCCTCGGCCGTCACGGCGTCGGGATCGAAGACGGTCGTCAGCTCGACGTCGCGCAGTTCGGCCAGGACACGGGCGTGGTTGCGGCCCATGACGCCGGCGCCCGCGACGCCGATCTTGAGAGGGGTCTGCTGGAGGGTCATGCGGATCAGGCCTTAAAGCTGGCGACGGCGGCGATGATGCGGTCTTGCGTCTGGGCGTCCAGATCGGCGTGCATCGGCAGGCTGACGACCACGTCCTTCAGCCGCTCGGTGACGGGCAAGCCGCCCGCGCCGCGCGGATAGTGCTCATAGGCGGGCTGAAGGTGCAGCGGGATCGGATAATAGACCGCCGTCGGCACGCCCTGATCCTTCAGATGCGCGGCCAAGGCGTCGCGGTCCGAATGCTCGACCGTGTATTGCGCCCAGTTGGAGACATTGCCCGCCGGGACGTCCGGCACCTTGGCGACGTGGGGGCTCAGGCCCTCGTTATAGCGGGCGGCGGCGGCGTTGCGCCACTCGATCTCCTGCGCAAAGACCTTCAGCTTCTCGATCAGGACGGCGGCCTGGATGGTGTCCAGACGGCTGTTCAGGCCGACGCGCATATTCAGATATTTGGGGTCGTGGTCGAAGGTCCGGTCCTTCAGGTCGACGCCGACCGCCTTGCCGTGGACGCGGATGGAATCCATCAGCTGGGCCAGTTCGTCGTCATTGGTCAGCACCGCCCCGCCATCGCCGTAGCAGCCCAGCGGCTTAGCCGGGAAGAAGCTGGTGGTGGTCACATCGGCCCATTTCAGCGGATGCGCGCCGTCGATGGTGCAGCCGAAGCCCTGGGCCGAGTCCGAGATCAGCTTCAGGCCATGTTTGTCACAGACCGCCTTGATGGCCGGATAGTCGGCGGGCTGGCCGAACAGGTCGACGGCGATGACCACGCGCGGGGTCAGGCGACCCTCGGCCTTGATTCCCTCGATGGCGCGCTCCAGCGCGGCCGGGTCCATGTTGTAGGTGTCCGCGTCCACATCGACGAAGACCGGCTCGGCGTCGAACCAAGGCACGACCTCGGCGGTGGCGGCGAAGGTGAAGCTGGGGACGAAGACGGCGTCGCCGCGCCCGATCCCCCAGGCCATCAGCGGCAGGGCCAGGGCGTCGGTGCCGTTGGCGCAGCCCAGGGCGTGCTTGGCCTTGCCGAACGCGGCCAGGTCGGCCTCGAACTGGCGCACCTGCGGGCCCATGACCCAGGCGCCGCCGACGACGGCCTCCTGAACGGCGGCCTCGATCTTGCCGCCGAGGCGCAGGCGCTGAGCCTGAAGGTCGATGAAGGGAATGGTCATTGCGATGTCGCTCTCTCGATGGGGCCGGCGCGGGCGGAAGTCCAAGGCTCCGGGGCGCGGACGCGAAGGCGGGTCGTCTGTGTCAGTCTGCGTCCTAGCAAAGCGGCGGGGTGCTGAACAAACCCCCCCGAGTCACTTCGCGTTGCCGGATGCAACGAAACGGCGACTTGGCAAAGGCCGGAGCGCCGCCTAAGCCGGACCCATGAGCTTCGACGCCGCCGCCAGGAACCGGGTCCATGACTGGCTGTTCGGCCAGGCCCTGCCGCTGTGGGCGGCGGCGGGAATCGACGGCGATGGCCGCTTCTTCGAGAAGCTGGACCTCGATGGACGGCCAGTCACAGGCGTCCCCCGCCGCACCCGCGTGCAGGCGCGACAGACCTATGTCTTCATCCAGGCCGCCGCGCTGGGCTGGATCGAGGCCGAACCCGTCGCCCGCGCCGCGCTGGACGCCCTGATCCGCAGCAACCGCCGGAACGACGGCCTGTGGGTGCGCGCCACGGACGACGCGGGAACCGTGAGCGACGCCACGCCTGATCTCTACGACCTGGCCTTCGTCCTGTTCGCCCTGGCCGGCGCGCACCGCGTGCTGAAGGACGAACGGGCGCGGCCGCTGGCGCTCGAGACCCTGGCCGCCATCCAGGCGCAGATGGCCGATCCCGTTCACGGCGGCTGGCAGGAGGCCCTGCCCCCGGTCTTGCCGCGTCGCCAGAACCCGCACATGCACATGCTGGAGGCCCTGCTGGCCTGGCAGGCGACGGCGCCCGACCCGGCCTTCGAGGCGGCGGCCCGGTCGGTGCTGGAGCTGTTCAACCGACGTTTCTTCGACCGCGAACATCTGATGCTGGGCGAGTTCTACGAGACCGACTGGAGCCCGCGCCCCGGCTCCGAAGGCCAATGCATCGAGCCGGGACACCACATGGAATGGGTCTGGCTGCTGGGCGAAGCCGCCCGCCTAGGCCTGCCGGACCTGAGTTCCCCCGCGCGCGCCCTCTACACCAGCGCCCTGACCTGCGGGGTCCGCGCAGATGGACTGGCCGTGCGCGAGATCAACCGGATCGGCCAGATCCGCGACGGCGGCGTGCGCCTGTGGGCCCAGACCGAGCTTCTGCGCGCCCTGCATGCGCGCGGCGAACACGTCAGGGCGGCCAGGCTGATCGAGCGCCTGTTCGAGACCCATCTGGCGACAGAGACACAAGGCCTGTGGATCGACGCCTTTGACGCCGAGGGACGGCCCCAGGACGCCGCCGTTCCCGCCTCCAGCCTCTACCATCTGATGACGGCCTTCTCGGCCCTGCTGACGGAGCCCGCATGACCCAGCGCCCCGCCGCCTTCCTCGACCGCGACGGCGTGCTGATCGTCGACAGCGGCTATCCGCACCGGCCCGATCAACTGGTGCTGATTCCCGGCGCCGCCGAGGCGGTGAAGCGGCTGAACGAGGCGGGCTACATGACCGTCATCGTCACCAACCAGTCGGGCGTGGCGCGCGGCATGTTCAGCGAAGAGACCATGCACGCCTTCAACCGTCGGCTGATCGAGCGGCTGGCCGAAGGCGGCGGGCGCATCGACGCCGTCTACGCCTGTCCCTTCCATTCAGAAGCGGCGGACGAACGCTATCGCCACCCCGACCACCCCGACCGCAAGCCCAACCCCGGCATGTTGCTGAGGGCCGCCGCCGAGCACGACCTGGACCTTTCCCGCTCGCTGATGATCGGCGACCAGCCTTCGGACATGGAGGCGGCGCGGCGCGCGGGCGTGGCGGGCCATCGCTTCACCCAGGGCGATCTCGATCAATTCATCCGCGATCTGCCGCCCGGCTGATCGCTATTCCGCAATCGATGAATTAACGTCGCTCGAACGGAACTGCTGTTCGGAGACGATCCATGCCGATGACCACCCCGCTGGCCGACCGCTTTGTCGAGCGGCGCTGGACCTCGCCGGACGGCCTCAGCCTCTACGCCCGCGACTACGCCCCGGCCGAGGGGCCGGCGCGCTTGCCGGTCATCGCCATCCACGGCCTGACGCGCAACAGCGCCGATTTCGGCGTCATCGCGGGTCTGATCGCCCACAGCGGTCGCCGCGTCCTGGCGATCGACGTGCGCGGGCGCGGCCGGTCGGATCGTGCGCCCGACCCCATGACCTATACGCCGGACGTCTATGCGAAGGACGTCGTGGCCCTGATGGAGCAGGCAGGGATCGAGAAGGCGGTCTTCCTCGGCACCTCCATGGGCGGGCTGATCACCCTGGCGCTGACCGCCATCAAGCCCAAGGCCATCGCCGCCGCCATCCTGAACGACGTCGGCCCCGAGGTCGCGACCGAAGGTCTGGCCCGCATCGCCGCCTATACCGGCCAGCCCGTCGTGATCGAGAGCTGGGATGACGCCACGGCCTACGCCCGGCGCATCAATGAGGCGGCCTTCCCCGACTATACGGACGCCGACTGGGCCGCCTTCGCCCGCCGCGTCTTCCGCGAGGGGACCGAGGGCGCGCCGGTGCTGGACTATGACCCGGATATCTCCGCGCCGATCAAGGCGGCGGGGTCCAAGGCCCTGGTTCCCAACCTGTGGCCCGCGTTCCGGGCGCTGGCGCGGAAGAAGCCGACCCTGCTGGTGCGCGGCGGAACATCCGACCTGCTCAGCCCCGCCATCGCCGACAAGATGAAGAAGGCCGCCCCTGCCATGGCCTATGTCGAGGTTCCCGGCGTCGGCCACGCCCCCATGCTGGACGAGCCCGAGGCGCGCGCCGCCATCTTCGAATTCCTGGCGAGCGTGGGCTGAGGCAGCCCTCCGGGGCCCAAGCAGCACAAGGCCCGGTCGACCCGCTCACGGCCTCAAGTAGCGTGAAGCGCGATAGGCCCGCTTAAATGAGCCTCAAGCAGCGCGAAGCGCGGTAGGCTCAGCATCAAGCCTTCTTCACGAACTCCGTGCGCAGGACCAGGCCGCGCACCTTCTCGACGTTGGCCTCGATCTCGTCGGGGTCGCCGGTCAGACGGATGTTCTTGACCAGGGTTCCACGCTTCAGCGTCACCCCGCCCGAGCCCTTGACCTTCAGATCCTTGATCAGGGTCACGCTGTCGCCGTCGGCCAGGAGGTTGCCGTTGGAGTCCTTGGTCACGTCGTCGGTCATGGTCGATCCTGCCTGAAAGAGAGAGAGGGCCGCCGCTTCCGCGACAGCCCGCCTCCCATGGGCCTATTCGCCCTGACGCGTCTGGGCAAGGGCGATGCGCGCCTGCAGATGCTCGTCCTGCGCCGTGGCGGCGGAAATAGCGTTGAAGCGCTCGATCTCAAGGCCCGAGTTCTGGATGGCGGCGGCCATCTGAGCCTGCTGTTCGGCGTTCGGCTGGGCGCCGTTCAGGGCGCGGGCGATGCCCGAGATTTCGCCCATGGCGGCGGCGAACTGACCGGCTTCGGCGTCGGTGACGCCGGCCCCGACCGAGCCGGGCGCGGACGGCGTCGCGCCCGCCACAGCCGCCCGAGCCTGCAGCACCGGGTCAGCCGAAACGGCCGCCGAAATGGCGTTGAAGCGTTCAACGGCCAGACCCGAGTTCTGCACGGCGGCGGCCATCTGGGCCTGCTGGTCCTCGGTCGGGGTTCCGTTCTGGACGGTCGCGGCCACGCTCTGGACCGTCTTCATGGCGGCGGCGAACTGGCTCAGTTCGGCGTCGGTCGGTTCACCGGCTGCGGCAGGGGCGGCGGCGGGCGCTGGAGCGGCGTCCTGCGCCAGAGCGGGCGCGGCGGTCAGGAACAGGGCGGCCAGAATGGCGGTCGGGGCGGCGGCCGTTGCAAAACGCATGGCGTATCCTTCTTCAACCCCGAACGCTCAGCCCAAGGCTGACCCGGACAGATCCGGGCTCTCCCGCACGACCGGGTGTGTCAGGCTCACAGAGGGCGGGGAGGTCGAAACGCTAACCCGCGTCCCGCAGACGCGTAAACCCCAGGCGAGTCGTTTCAACCCTCGCGCGCATCAGTCCGGCGTATTGGCGTCCAGTTCGTCCAGCCACACCCGCGCCGAGGAATCCGACGGCGCCCGCCAGTCGCCGCGCGGCGACAGCGACCCGCCCGTGACCACCTTCGGCCCGTTCGGCACGGCCGAGCGTTTGAACTGGCTGGTCTGGAAGAAGCGGATCAGGAACTTCCGCAACCAGCCCTTGATGGTCGGCAGGTCATAGGCGACCCGTTCGCCCTGCGGCAGGCCTTGCGGCCAGCTTCCCGTCGCCGCATCGCCCCAGGCCTGATGGGCCAGATAGGCGACCTTGGACGGCTTCAGGCCGAACCGGCTGATGTAGAACAGGAAGAAGTCGTTCAGCGCATAGGGGCCGACAATGCTCTGCGTCGACTGGATCGCTCCGTCGGCGCCCGCAGGAACCAGTTCGGGCGAAATCTCCGTCGCCAGAATGGCGTGAAGGGTCGGGGTCGCCGTCTCCCCCACCAGACCGCGCCCGGCCACCCAGCGGATCAGGTGCTGGATCAGGGTCTTCGCCACCCCGCCATTGACGTTGTAGTGGCTCATGTGATCGCCGACGCCATAGGTGCACCACCCCAGCGCCAGTTCCGACAGGTCGCCGGTGCCCAGAACGAAGCCGTTGTTCTGATTGGCCAGACGGAACAGATAGTCGGTCCGAAGACCCGCCTGCACATTCTCGAAGGTGATGTCGTGGACCGGTTGGCCATCGGCAAAGGGGTGGCCGATGTCGCGCAACATCTGTTCGGCAGCGGGACGGATGTCGATCTCGGCGCCAGTGACGCCCACCGCATCCATCAGCGCCCAGGCATTCGACTTGGTGCCGTCCGAAGTGGCGAACCCCGGCATGGTGAAGGCCAGGATGCCGGTGCGCGGCAGCTCCAGCCGGTCGAAGGCGCGACAGGCGACCAGCAGGGCCTGCGTCGAATCCAGCCCCCCCGAGACGCCGATCACCAGCGTCTTCGACCCGGTCGCCGTCATCCGCCGCATCAGGCCCTGAACCTGAATGTTGAAGGCCTCAAAACAGTCCTGATCCAGGCGTGCCGCATCGTCCGGCACAAAGGGGAAGCGGTCCAGCGGACGGATCAGGGCGTCGGTCGGCCCCTGTCCCGCCTCGAACGGAACCACCGTCGCGGCCTCGCCTTCCAGCCGGGCGCAGTCAGCGAAGGTGCCGTTGCGCAGTCGATCCAGCCCGATGCGGTCCACGTCCACGTCGGCGATCGTCAGATGGCTGTGCAGGGCGAAGCGCTCGCCCTCGGCCAGACGGGCGCCCAGTTCGTGGATCGTCGCCTGACCGTCCCATGCCAGATCGGTCGTGCTTTCGCCCCAGCCCGAGGCGGCGAAGACATAGGCCGACAGGGTGCGCGCCGACTGGCTGGCGCACAGCAGGGCGCGCTCGTCCGCCTTGCCGATGACGATGTTGGAGGCCGACAGGTTGCACAGGATGCGCGCCCCCGCGAGCGCCGCCCGCGTCGACGGCGGCTGCGGCGCCCAGAAGTCCTCGCAGATCTCGACCGCGAAGACGAAGCCGGGGCGGTTGGTCGCCTCGAATATCAGGCCCGGCGCGAAATCGATGCTTTCGCCGTTCAGGACGACAGCGTCCTCGCTACGGCTGGCGGCGGGCGCGAACCAGCGCTTCTCATAGTATTCGCGATAGTTGGGCAGATAGGTCTTGGGGACCACGCCCAGCACCTCGCCGCCGCCCAGCACCACGGCGCAGTTGAACAGGGCGTCGCCGTTGCGGATCGGCGCGCCGATCACGGCGATGACGCCAGCCTCGTCCGCGACCTCGGACAGCCGCGCGATCTGGCGCTCGACCTCTTCCAGCAGGGCCGCCTGCATATGCAGGTCGTCGATGGCGTAGGCGCTCAGCGACAGCTCGGGGAAGACCAGCAGGTCCACGCCCTTCTCGCCCGCCTGACGGATCAGCCGTTCGTGCTCTTCGGCGTTGGCGGCCGGGTCGGCGACATGAACCACCGGGGTCGCGGCGGCGACGCGCACGAAGCCGTGGCTGCGCGGGGCGTGGAAGGAATGCGTCTTGGACTTCGCCATCAATCTTTCCGCTCATCCCGGCGGACGCCGGGATCCAGTGAGAGCCACAGGCACTGACCCTACAGCCTGCGGGATCAATATAGGGTTGCGCGATGAAGCCAAAGCACTGGATCCCGACGTCCGCCGGGATGAGCGGGTGAAATGATCGCACGTGACCTGCGAACCGCCGTCG
>NZ_FUIE01000029.1 GCF_900163625.1 Brevundimonas diminuta 3F5N | reverse complement strand
CGAGGCTGTGTGAAAACGCCTTGGTATGGAGCGAATTAGGGTAGCCTCCTGAGGTCGTCAGGAGGTGGGTATGAGCCGCTTCGTTCAGGGTGCAGATCGCCGGCAGCCCACGCTGCTTCCCGAGTGTCTCGATGACTATGTGGCCGAGGACAATCCAGTCCGGGTGGTGGACGTCTTCGTCGATGAGCTGGACCTTGCGGGCTTGGGTTTCGAGGGCATGACGCCAGCGGCGACGGGCCGACCGGCCTATCATCCGGCCATGCTGCTGAAGCTCTACGTCTACGGCTATCTGAACAAGGTGCAGTCGAGCCGGCGACTGGAGCGCGAGGCGCAGCGCAATGTCGAGCTGATGTGGCTGACGGGGCGGCTGGCGCCGGATCACAAGACCATCGCCGACTTCCGCCGCGAGAACGGCTCGGCGATCCAGGCGGCCTGCGCGCAGTTCGTGGTCCTGTGCCGCCAGCTGGGCCTGTTCGGCGCGGCCCTGGTCGCCATCGATGGCTCCAAGTTCAAGGCGGTGAACACCCGCGACAAGAACTTCACCGCCACCAAGGTGAAGCGGCGGATCGAGCAGGTCGCTGAGCACATCGCCGGCTATCTACAGGACCTGGACACGGCGGATCGTCATGAAGGCGAGGCCGTGGATGCCCGGTCCGACCGACTGGTCGAGAAGGTCGAGCGGCTGCGCGCCCAGATGGCGATGCTGAAGGCCATGGAGGCCGAGGTCGAGGCGGCGCCTGACGGTCAGGTCTCCCTGACCGATCCCGACGCACGCGCCATGGCGACATCCGGCCGAGGCAGCGGCATCGTTGGCTACAACGTTCAGTCCGCAGTCGAAGGCGAGCATCACCTGATCGTCGCCCACGAGGTGATCATGACCGGCTCGGACCGGCAGCAGTTGGCGAACATGGCCGGTCAGGCCAAGGACGCCATGGGCGTCGAGACGCTCGAAGTGTTGGCGGACCGGGGCTACTTTTCCGGCGAGGAAATCCTGGCCTGCGAGGCCCTGGGTGTGACGTCCTTCGTGCCCAAGCCCCAGACCTCAGGAGCCAAGGCGGCAGGCCGCTTCGGCAAGCAGGACTTCGTCTATCTGCCAGATCAAGACGTCTACCGCTGCCCGGCCGGCTCCCTGCTTCCGTACCACATGACCGTCGTCGAGAAGGGCATGACGCTGCATCGATACTGGGATCGGGCTAGTTGTTCAGGCTGTAGCATCAAGGCTCAGTGCACGCCTGCGGTCGAACGAAAGGTCACGCGGTGGGAGCATGAAGCGGTGATCGATGCGCTCCAGGCCCGGATGGATCTGAGGCCTCGAGCCATGCGCGAACGGCGAAGCCTGGTCGAACACCCGTTCGGCACGATCAAAGCCTGGATGGGCCACACCCACTTCCTGATGAAGCGCCTGCCCAACGTGAAAACCGAGATCAGCCTCCACATCCTGGCCTACAATATGAAGCGAGTGATGGCGGTGCTGGGAACCAAGCCGCTGATGGAAGCCATCAGAGCCTGAGCAGGAGGCGTCCTGCGCTTCGTCTCAACCTCCGCCCCACCGTCGCTCAGCACGTTTTTACACGGCCTC
>NZ_FUIE01000043.1 GCF_900163625.1 Brevundimonas diminuta 3F5N | reverse complement strand
GGGTTGGGTGGGGGTGAAGGCAGATCGTTTCCGATAAAGGCGCGGGAGGCCTCCGCGCCTCGTGCGCCACGCCTTCTCACGTCGCGCCCTAATCACCTGGCCCTCCCCACCCGGTCGCTTCGCGACCACCCTCCCCGGGACGGGGAGGGAGAGGCGCGGCGTTTTGCTTCAGACCGGCCAGGTCTCGCGGCTGGCGCCCAGCACCTCGCCCGCCAGATACAGCGAGCCGCAGATGACCACCCGTCCGGCGCCCAGGGCCAGGGCGCGGTCCAGCGCGGCGTCCACTGATCCCGCCGCCATGGCGCCGAAGCCGCGTCCCTGGGCGACGCCGGCCAGAGCCTCCGGTTCGGCGGCCGTCCCGTCGAAGCCGACGGTGAAGACCTGGGCGTCGATCCCCTTCAAAGCCTCGAAGAAACCGCCCGCATCCTTGTTGGCCAACATGCCGACGATCAGGGCCGTGGGGCGCGGCGCGCGCGCCTGACGATCGGCCAGGGCGCGGGCCAGGGCGCGGGCGGCGTGGGGGTTGTGCCCGCCGTCCAGCCACAGTTCGGCGTCCGCCTTCTGGGCCTTATCGGCATAGGCGCCTGCCGTCAGCCGCTGCATCCGCGCGGGCCAGCGCACGGCCTTCAGGCCCTCGGCGATGGCGGTTTCGGGCAGGTCCAGCTCCAGCGCGGCGGCGATCGCCACGCCCGCATTGTCGAACTGGTGCGCGCCGGGCAGGGCTGGCGCGGGCAGGTCGAGAAACCGCTCCTGATCCTGAAACACGAGGCCGCCGCGTTCGGCCCAGGCGTCGAAGTCCACGCCCATGACCGTCAGGGGCGAGCCGACCTCGGCCGCGCGGCGCTCGATCACCGCCATGGCCGCCTCGGATTGACGCGCCACGACGCCGCGTGCGCCCGCTTTCAGGATGCCCGCCTTTTCGCCCGCCACGCCCTCGATGGTCGTGCCCAGAAACTCGGCGTGGTCCAGATCGACCGGGGTGATGACGCTGAGCAGGGGCCGGGCGATGACGTTGGTCGCGTCCAGCGATCCGCCCAGGCCGACCTCGATGATCGCCAGGTCGGCGGGCGTCTCGCTCATGGCCAGAAGGCCCGCCGCCGTGGTGCTTTCGAACACGGTCGCCTGGCCGCCCGTGTCGGCCATCGCCGCCTCGACCCGGTCGAGGATGGCGTTCAGCGCCTCATCCGTGATCAGCGTCCCGGCCAGCCGGATGCGCTCGTTGAAGCGCACCAGATGCGGCGAGGTATAGGTGTGGACGCGCAGGCCCGCCGCCTCTGCAATCGCCCGGAGCAGGGCGACCGTCGATCCCTTGCCGTTGGTGCCCGCGACATGGACCACCGGCGGCAGCTTGTCCTGCGGATCGCCGAGCGCGGCGCACAAGGCCCGCATCCGGTCCAGCGACAGGTCGATGCGCTGGGGATGCCGGGCGCGCAGGCGTTCCGAGATCGGGTCCATGGGAAAAGCCTGCGGTTAGGCAGCCTTCTTCTGGGCCGTACCGCCCATCAGCATGGACAGGATCTGGCCCAGCGTGGTCGGCAGGTCGCCGCGCGACACCACCTTGTCCACCATGCCCTTGTCCTTGAGGTATTCCGCGCGCTGGAAGCCCGGCGGCAGTTTCTCGCGGATGGTGGTCTCGATCACGCGCGGACCCGCGAAGCCGATCAGGGCGCCCGGCTCGGCCAGGTGAACGTCGCCCAGCATGGCGTAGGAGGCCGTGACCCCGCCCGTCGTGGGGTCGGTCAGCACCACGACGTAGGGCAGCTTGGCCGCCTTCACTTCCTGAACGGCCAGGGTGGTGCGGGCCATCTGCATCAGGCTGAGGGCGCCTTCCTGCATCCGCGCCCCGCCGGCGGCGGTGTAGCAGACCAGGGGAACGTTGCGCTTCACCGCTTCACGCGCGGCGGCGATGAAGGCCTCGCCCGCCGCCATGCCCAGCGAACCGCCCATGAAGGTGAAGTCCTGGACGATGACCACGGCGGGCGCGCCGCCGATACGGCCGTAGCCGATGGCCATGGTGTCCTTGCGGCCCGCCGCCTTGCGCGCCGCCGACAGACGATCGCGATAGGGCTTGCCGTCCGAGAATTTGAGCGGGTCTTCCGGCACGTCCGGCGTGTCGATGCTCTCGAACAGGCCGTCGTCGAAGGTGGCCTTCAGGCGCGTCGGGGCGTTGATCCGCATGTGACGGCCCGACGGCGTGACCCACAGGGCCGCCTCCAGGTCCGAGCGGAACAGCATTTCGCCCGTGTCGGGATCCTTGACCCACAGATTGTCCGGGGTGTCGCGCGGGCTGACGATCTTGCGCACGCCGGGCGCGAAACGCGACAGCCAGCCGCCGCGAGCCTTGTTCTCGGGATTTTTATCGACCATGGGCGGGGCCTTTAAACGGTTTCCGTCACGGAAGCACTAGTGCGGGCGGCATGAACCGCATCGGCCAGGGCCTTCACCTTGGCCAGAACGCGGGGAACGGCCGGTTCGTTCGCCGCCAGCGCGGCGGCCACTTCGTCGACGAAGACGGAGCCGGCGACCACGGCGTCGGCGACGCGGGCGATCTCGGCGGCGCGCTCGGGCGTCTTCACGCCGAAGCCGACGGCGACGGGCAGGTTGGCCGCGCGACGGACGCGCTCGACGGCGGGCGCCACATCAGCGGCCACAGCCTCCTTCACCCCCGTCACCCCGGCGACCGAGACGTAATAGACGAAGCCCGAAGTGCCCTCGGCGATGACCTTAAGCCGCTCGTCGTCAGACGTCGGCGTGGCGAGGCGGATCAGCGACAGATCGGCCGCCTTCAAAGCCGCCAGCAGAGGCGCCGCCTCTTCCGGCGGGCAGTCGACCACGATAATGCCGTCCACCCCGGCCTCGGCCGCATCGCGGGCGAAAGCCTCATAGCCGTAGGATTCGACCGGGTTCAGATAGCCCATCAGAATCAGCGGCGTGTCCTGATCCGTCTTGCGGAAGTCGGCGACCAGATCGAGCGTGCCGCGCAGGGTCATCCCCGCCTTCAGCCCGCGCAAGGCGGCGCGCTGGATCGGCGGCCCCTCGGCCATCGGATCGGAAAACGCCAGACCCAGCTCGATCAGGTCGGCGCCTGCGGCGGGCAGGCCCTTGAGGATCTCCAGCGCCTCATCCCGGCTGGGATCGCCGGTCATGACATAGGGAACGAAACCGGCCCGGCCCTCGGCCTTCAGCTTGGCGAAGCGGGCGTCGATGCGGGCGGTCGTCACTGAGCCGAACCTCCCGAAGGCGTCGCCGCCGGAGCGGCGGGCGCCGCCGTGCAGACGTCGCCCGGAATGACGGCGAAGCCCAGATAGCCCAGCGCGGTCGCCTCGGCCGGTTTGGTCTCATCGTAGAAGGCGACCATCTGCAGGCCGTCGCAGCCGCCGCCGTCGCGGCGACGCACGAAGATGACGCGGTTGTCGTCGCCGTCGGCCGCCAGCCAGTTCAGGGTGGCTAGATGCTCGGTATAGGCGTCGGCCAGGGCGCCGATCTGATCCAGTTGCGCCGTCACGCAGAAGGCCGCCGTGCGTAACAGGCCGCCGCAGTCGGCCGCCTCCGTCGCCGGCGGCAGGACCGGCATTCCCGTGGCCGCTGGACCAGGCGGGATCGTCGGCGCGGTCTGTACGGGCGCCTGGCCAGAAGACGTCTGGGGCGCAGGCGCGGCGTTGTTCTGCGCCAGGGTCAGAGTCGGCGACACGGCCGCCACGACGGCGGCGATCAGCAAAGTCTTCATCATCACAGCTCCACGCCCAGGTGCTGGGCCACGGTGTTGATATCCTTGTCGCCCCGGCCCGACAGGACGATCACCAGATCGCCGCCCTTGCCGATGTCCTTGGCGACCTCGCCCGCGCGCGCCAGGGCGTGCGAGGCTTCCAGCGCCGGAATGATGCCTTCCAGCCTGCACAGCTGTTGGAAGGCTTCCAGCGCCTCGTCGTCCGTGCTCGACAGATATTCGGCCCGGCCGAGGTCATGCAGCCAGGCGTGCTCCGGACCAATGCCCGGATAGTCCAGACCGGCCGAGATGGAGTGGCCCTCCAGGATCTGGCCGTCGGCGTCCTGCAACAGATAAGTGCGGTTGCCGTGCAGCACGCCCGAGCGCCCGCCCTTCAGGCTGGCGGCATGAGCAGGGGTGTCCAGACCGTGGCCAGCGGCCTCGACGCCGATCAGGCGCACGCCCTCGTCGGCGATGAAGGGGTGCATGGCGCCGATGGCGTTCGATCCGCCGCCGATGCAGGCCATGACGGCGTCGGGCAGGCGGCCGATCTGGCGCTGGCTCTGGGCCTTGATCTCCTTGCCGATCACCGACTGGAAATCGCGCACCATGGCCGGATAAGGGGCCGGGCCCGCCGCCGTGCCGATGATGTAATAGGTGTCAGCGACATTGGTGACCCAGTCGCGCATCGCCTCGTTCATGGCGTCCTTGAGCGTCGCCGCCCCGGCCGTCACCGCCGTCAGTTCCGCGCCCAGCAGCTTCATGCGGAAGACGTTCGGCTGCTGCCGCGCCACGTCGACGGCGCCCATGTAGACCGTGCAGGGAAGGCCGAAGCGGGCGCAGACGGTGGCCGAGGCGACCCCGTGCTGACCGGCGCCGGTCTCGGCGATGATGCGCGTCTTGCCCATGCGGCGGGCCAGCAGGATCTGACCCATGCAGTTGTTGATCTTGTGCGCGCCCGTGTGGTTCAGGTCTTCGCGTTTCAGCCAGATGTTCGCGCCGCCGAAATGCTCGGTCAGACGCTCGGCGAAATAGAGCGGGCTGGCGCGGCCGACGTAGTGCTCCAGATAGCCGTCGAGTTCGGCCTGAAAGCTCGGGTCCGCCTTGGCCGCCGCATAGGCCGCCTCCAACTCGTGGATCAGCGGCATCAGGGTCTCGGGCACGAAGCGGCCGCCATAGGGACCGAAGCGCCCTTCGGCGTCGGGCCAGGCGTAGGAATTCGACAGGGAGGCGTTCACGATATCCGGCACACGAAAATCTTCAGGGAGGAAGGCGACGAAATCAGGACCGCGATGCGGCGTCCAGAAAAGCTTTGATCAGAGCCCGGTCCTTAACACCCGGCGCGCTTTCAACGCCAGAGGACACATCAACCATCGGCGCCCCTGAAATCCGCACCGCCTCGGTGAGATTTTGCGGATCTAGCCCTCCGGCGAGGAACCAGTTTGCCGGAAGCGTCCGGTTCTGCATCAGCGTCCAGTCGAACGAGGCCCCCACCCCGCCGGGCAGATCGGCGCCCTTGGGCGGCCTGGCGTCGAACAGCAGATGATCGGCGACGCCGGTCCAGTCCGCGACATCGGCGAAGTCGGCCTCATCCCGGATCGGCAGGGCCTTGATGATCCCCGCTCCCGTCAGCCTTCGCGCCTCGGCCGCGCGCTGCGGCGTCTCCTGGCCGTGCAACTGGATGAAGTCGGGCCGCAGGATCAGGGCGACCTCGCTCAACAGGGCGTCGTCGGGATCGACCAGGACGGCGACCACCTTCGCCTTGCCCCGTGCACGGTCGAACAGGGTCGCGGCGTGCAGCGGCGGGATGTGACGCGGGCTCTTCGGAAACACCACCGCCCCGACAAAGGCCGCCCCGCCCTCCAGCGCCGCATCCAGCGTGTCCGGCGTCGTCAGGCCGCAGATCTTGGTCAGTGTCATGAGACAGGCAGGTGCGCGAGCATGAGGAAGAGGTCAAGCACGCCCTTCTTCTCCCCGCTCACCCCGGCGGACGCCGGGGCCCAGTTCTTTGGCGGCAAACGCGGCGCGTGAAGCTCTCACTGGATCCCGGCGTCCGCCGGGATGAGCGGAGTTTAAGAGACAAAGATCGAAGCGATCTCAGCCTCGCTCAGCAGCCGCCAAGCGCCCGGCGCCAGATCGTCCGGCAGCGCCAGCCCGCCCAGCCGCTCGCGGTGCAGGGCCTCGACGTGGTTGCCCGCCGCCGCGAACATCCGGCGCACCTGATGATAGCGGCCCTCCGTCACCGTCAGCAGGGCTTCGGTCGGCGACACGACCTCCAGCACGGCAGGCGCCAGCGGCTTGTCCTCGCCCTCCAGCACCAGTTCGCCCGAGGCGAACAGCGCCCCTTCCGTCCCGTTCAGCGGTCGCGCCAGCGTCGCGCGATAGACCTTGGCCACATGCCGCTTGGGCGAAATCACCCGATGCAGCAGGTCGCCGTCGTCCGTCAGCAGCAGCAGGCCCGAAGTCTGCTTGTCCAGCCGCCCGATGGTTGAAATCGCCGGGTCGCGCCGCCGCCAGCGGTCGGGCAGCACGTCATAGACCAGCGCCCCGTCCTCCTTGTGCGAACAGGTCATGCCCAGCGGCTTGTTCAGCAACACGACCAGCCCCGCCACGGGGTCCAGCGCCTCGCCGTCGATCTCCATGCGGCTCGGCAGATCGGGCGTCACCGGAATGCGCTTCGACACATCGGTCAGATCGGCGCCGTCCAGCACGATGCCGCCCGCCTTGCCCAGCCGCGCCATCTCGGCCCGCGAGCCATAGCCCATCGAGCCCAGCAGTTTGTCCACGCGGGATGTCGGAATCTTCTTGCTCATGCCCTATCGCCCTTCGGGCTACTTGAGGGTGGGATCACTTCACCGCCTCGAAAACCTTGTAGCCGCCCTGATCCACGACCATCCGCACGCGCTTGAACGCGGCGTCCAGTTCGGCCTCATAGGGCAGGTGGCGGTTGGCGACGATCCAGGCCGTCCCGCCCTTCTTCAGCATCTCGGCCGCCTTGCGGATGAAGGTCTGCCCCAGCCGCCGGTCCTCGTCGCCGCCGTCGTGGAAGGGCGGGTTGCTGACGATGAAGTTCAGATCGCCCGCCGCCTCCAGCGTCCGCACGTCGGCCCAATCGAAGGTCGCCCGCGCATCTTCGACATTGCGCTTCGCCGCCTCGACCGCGCGCCGGTCGATGTCGACCAGCCGCAAAGCCGTCACGCCGGACGACCGCAACACCACCGTCGACAGCGCCCCGAAGCCGCACCCCAGATCGGCGCCCGCCCCCTTCAGCGGCGGCAGCACCTGCGCCAGCAGCGCCGTGCCCGGATCAATCCGATCCCAGGCGAAGACGCCCGGCTGCGACCAGGCCTCCAGCCCCGGAACCACGCGCGGCGCGCCCGCTTCGATCGCGGCGTCCAGCCCCTCGGCCGCCTCCGGTCGAATGACGATGCAGCGGCGATGGTGGGCCTTGGCCGTCTCGGCGACTTCAAGGCTAAAGGCCTTCAACTCCTTGCCCAGCCGCGAGCCGCCCTTGTCCTTGGGCGCCATGACGTCCAGCCGCCCGCCGGGCTTCAGCGCCTTCAGCGCCAGCGCCAGCGTATAGCGACGCTCCACCGCGCCCGGCGGGGCATACAGCATCACCCCGTCGGCTGATCCGGGCGCAACCGTCTCCAGCGCCGTGGAGCCGGGGATCAGGGGCGAGGTCTGCGTCGCCGTCGAGGGCGGATCGAACACCGCGGGCGGGCGGCCATAAAGAAGCGTGGTCATGAAGGCGCTATATCTTTTTCCTCCCTGTTCGCGAAGCGAATGGGGAGGGGGACCACGAAGTAGTGGAGGGGCTTATGGCGAGCCAGGCCTTGGCCGCGGTGACACACATGGCAGCGGAGCCACGCAGCCCCTTTGTCTCGACGGCTATCGCCGCCGATCCACCTCCCCATTGCTCCGCAATAGGGAGGAGAAGCGGGTGACACCCCCGGCCGAATACGGCACAACGGCCGCCATGTTGGACTTCCCCCCGCTCGCTGACTCCTCGCCCACGCTGGACGAGGCGCGGACCCTGCTGGAACGCGTGTGGGGTCATGCCGATTTTCGCGGGCTTCAGGCGTCGGTGATCCAGGAAGTGCTGGCCGGACGCGATGTGCTGGCCGTGTTGCCGACCGGCGGCGGCAAGAGCGTCTGCTATCAGGTGCCCGCCATCCTGCGCGAGGGCGTGGGGCTGGTCGTCTCGCCGCTGATCGCCTTGATGACCGATCAGGTCGAGGCGTTGAAACAGCAGGGGGTGGCGGCCGCCCGGCTGGATTCCGGCCTGACGATGGACGAGCGTTCCGCCGTCTGGCGCGCGGCGCGGTCGGGCGAGCTGGACCTGCTGTATGTTTCGCCCGAAGGACTGGCGTCGGGGTCCATGCTGGAGCGTCTGGCCGAACTGCCGATCAGCCTGATCGCCATCGACGAGGCGCACTGCGTCAGCCAGTGGGGCCACGACTTCCGCCCCGACTACCGCACCCTGGGCCGTCTGGCCGAGATATTCCCCCGCGTGCCCCGCATCGCCGTCACCGCCACCGCCGACGCCCGCACGCGCGACGACATCCTGGCCTCGCTGAAGCTGGGCGAGGCCCGCGTCTTCGTCGACAGCTTCGCCCGCCCGAACCTGCAGCTGACCGCTGAGCGCAAGGTCAACGGCTCGCGCGCCCGCACCGACGCCCGCGTGGTCGAACTGGTGCGCGAACGGCGCGGCCGCTCGGGCGTGGTCTATTGCGGCAGCCGCGACGGCTGCGAGCGGGTGGCCGACGCGCTGCGCGACGCCGGGACCAACGCCATCGCTTATCACGCCGGGTTCGACGCGCGCGAACGCGACCGGCGACTGGAGCGCTTTCTGGCCGAGGACGGCGCCGTCATGGTCGCCACCATCGCCTTCGGCATGGGAGTGGACAAGCCGGACGTGCGCTTCGTCATCCACGCCGATCCGCCGGGTTCGCTGGAGGCCTATTGGCAGGAGATCGGCCGCGCCGGACGCGACGGCGAACCGGCCGAGGGCATCACCCTTTACGGCCCGTCGGACATCGCCTGGTCCCTGCGCCGTCTCGACAGCCGCCCGATGGCCGAAGAGGTCAAGCAGGTCCAGACCCGCAAGGTGCGCCAGCTGTTCGCCATGCTGGACGGCGCAACCTGCCGCCCGCAATCCGTGCGTCGCTATTTCGGCGAGCAGGACGCCGAGCCCTGCGGCGTCTGCGACGTCTGCGGCGACCCGCCCGCCACCTTCGACGCCCTCGTCCCCGCGCAGAAGGCGCTGGCGGCGGTGCAGCGGCTGGGCGAGCGGTTCGGCCGCACGCGCGTCATCGACCACCTGACCGGCCGGACCAAGGACGTCCAGCCGTGGGAGGCGGGCCTGTCCACCTGGGGCGTCGGGGCCGATCTGTCGCTGGTCGGCTGGCGCGACGTCATCGACCATCTGATGTTCGAAGGCCTGCTGGTCGAGGATCCCAACGACGGCAAGCCTCTGGTTCGCCTGGGCGACCCTCAGGCCGTGCGCGCCGTCTATCGCGGCGAACGGGTGGTGCGGGTCAAGGAGCCGCCGACCCGCGCCGTGGCCGAGGACAAGCCGCGCCGTAACGCCGGGCGCAATCTGGCGGTCGAGGGACTGGACGCCGATGTGCGCGCCCGCTTCGAGGCCCTGCGCGCCTGGCGCCGCGAGCGCGCCATCGAGCAGCGCGTGCCGCCCTACGTCATCTTCCAGGACAAGACCCTGGTCGAGATCGCCCTTCAGGAGCCGCGCGGCCTGGACCAGCTGGCCGTCATTCCCGGCGTCGGCGCGGGCAAGCTGGACCGCTACGGCCCGGCGGTGCTGGAGGCGCTGGAGGCCGCCGCCTGACGGTTTCCATGACCAAAGCTTAACTGGCGCGTCATTTCTCCGCCTGTCACCTCTTTCAGCGAGGATGACGAGGGGATGCTCATGAACCGAATGTTGACCGCAGGCTTCGCCTGCCTGGCGATGGCGGGCGCGGTTCAGGCGCAGGAAACCCCAAATACAGCATCCGGACCGATGGACCAGCCGCGCGACTGGTCCGCCGCCCTGGTTCAGGACGCGACCGGCCTGCACGACATCATGATCGATAGCCACCCAGGCGTGCATGACCCGCTCAATCCCGGCTTCCGCGCGCGCCTGGATCAGGGGCTAGCGACGGCGCTGGAGCGGGCCAAGACCACCACGGATCGAGGCGGCTGGTGGTGGGCGATGCGCGCCTATGTCGCCAGCTTCGAGGACGGCCACGTTCAGATCCGCCTGACCCAGAGGGACTTCGGTTTCCCGACCCGCTGGCCCGGCTTTCTGACCGCCTATCGCGGCGCCGATCAGGTGGTCGCCGACCGCGATGAAGGCGACGACGCCGCCCCGCCGCTGGGCGCCCGGCTGATCGACTGCGACGGCGTGGACGCCGCGACCCTGGCCGAACAGCGCATCGGCCAGTTCCGGGGCCGCTGGTTCCTGGAGGCGATCAAGACCCGCTTCGGCGACTGGATGTTCCTGAGCTCAGAGAACCCGTGGCAGACAGAGATGAAGACCTGCCGTTTCGAGGCGGGCGGCGCGACCAAGACCTACGCCCTTGACTGGCGTCCCGCGCCGGATGATCTGAGCGACCGCCGCGCCCGGCTGATGCCGGGCGCCCGGCCCGACTTCGCCCTGAAGCATTTCGACGACGGCGGCTTCTGGATCTCAACCCCCACCTTCAACGGCGACCCCGCCGGCGAGGCCTACGCCGAACTGACGGCCCTGGTCGCCGACATGAAAACCAAGCAGGACGCCCTGCGCGCCGCCCCCTATGTGGTGCTGGACCTGCGCGGCAACGGCGGCGGCTCCTCGCACTGGAGCCAGCTGATGGCCCAGGTCCTGTGGGGCGACGACTGGATGGCGGCCCATCCCGAACCGGCGATCGAAGGGGTCGACTGGCGCGCCTCGGACGGCAACATCGCCGAAATATCCGCCTTCCTCGACAAGCTGCGCGCCACGAACGGCCAGCCCGAGCTGATCGCCTGGGCCGAAGACGCCATCAACGGCATGAAGGCGGCGAAGGCCGCGGGCCAGGTCTATTGGCGCAGCGCCAATGATGAGCCCGCCGACGCCGCTCCGGCGTCGCCCACGCCGCAACTGATGGCGGGCCGGGTCTATGTCCTGACCGACTCCAGCTGCGGTTCGGCCTGCCTGGACGCCGTCGATCTGTGGAAGACCGTGGGGGCCGTCCAGGTCGGCCGCGAAACCTCGGCCGACACCGTCTACATGGAGATCAGGGAGCCGACCCTGCCCAGCGGCCTGGCCGAGATCGCCGTGCCGATGAAGGTCTATCGCGGCCGCGCACGCGGCAACAACGAGCCGCAGCGCCCCCAATACGTCATCGAAGGCGACATGAGCGACGACGCGGCCCTGCTGGCCTCGATCCGTCGGCTGCAGCCGAACTGACGCCTCAGCGCAGGAAGCGTTCGACCGCCTGCTGGAACTGACGGGGGCGGTCGATCATGACCATGTGTTCGGCCCCCTCGATCCGCTCGAAGGCGGCGGGGTGCGGCAGGGAGCGGTAGCCCGCGCGGAACAGGCCGTCGACATGGCTGCGCGGACTCTTGTCGTCGGGGCTCCAGCCGTAGACGACGGTGACCGGCGCCTCGATCAGCGGCAGGCGCGAACGCAGGTCGGTGGTCATCACCTCATACAGGCCCTGGGCCAGCACGCGGCGATCGCCGCCCTGCCATCCCAGACCGCCCAGCAGGTTATCGGCGGCCCCGCCCAGCTCCAGCCCCATGGAGGAGGCCTGGGTCCGCAACGCCTGGTCGCCCAGCAGCATCAGCCCCTGATAGGCGATGCGGGCCAGCGGCTCGACATCGGCGGCGGTCGAGCCGGGGCTGATCAGCGACGGGAAGAAGGGCGAGGCGTCCACCACCATGACCTTGCCGATGCGCTCGCCCGCGTCGGCGGCGACCCGCAGCGCCACCTGACCGCCCATGGAATGACCGATCAGGGCCGGACGGCGCAGGCCCTGCTCCTCGATATAGCGGCGGATTTCGGCGGACGTCGGCGCGCCGACCAGCCCTTCGGCGTTGCCGCCGGGCGCCGTTTCGCCAAAGCCGCGCACCGTCACCAGATGCACCCGATAGCGCCCCTCCAGCGCCGCCGCCGTGCGCGCCCAGACGGCCGAGGTCGAGGCCAGGCCGGGGATCAGCACGACGTCCGGTCCCTGGCCCTTCGTCTCGACCAGGATGCGTGACGACTGGAACGGCGCGGCGGCGGGCGTCGCGGGCTCGGTCGGCGCAGCCGCCGCCCCCGCCGGCAGGGCGACTCCAGCCAAGACGCCGGCCAAAACGGCGGACAAGACACTGAAACGGAGCGATTGGCGCATGACGCCAGCCTGCCGGTCGATAACGGCGAAACCTCGACCGGGGCGCGCGCACGGCTGGGCCATTGTGTTTTTTCTCCAACAGGAGTGAACTCGGTTCCTTCCTGGGGAGGATGCTATGAAACCAATCATTATCGCCATAGCCGCCGTCGCCGCTCTGGCCGCTTCACCCGCCCTGGCCGAAAGCTGGCACGTCGTCTCGCGCAGCTCGGCCACGGTCTTCATGCTGGACGTGGATTCCATCACCGAGGCCGACAGCGCGCGCACGGCGCTGCTGGCGCGCGTACCGGCGGCGGGCGCGACCGACGACCTGTCCTATTCCGCCGGCCAGATCAGCATCCGCTGCAGCGCCAACCAGTCCAAGCCGGGGGTGGAGGTTCTCTACGGGCCCGACGGCGCCGAGCAGGAGCGGATCGACGACGGCTACGACTTCGACGCCATCGCCAAGAACTCTCTGGATTCCTACATCAAGGACATGCTGTGCGACGGCCAGCGCAGCACCAGCATCTATCCGTCCATCCGCGCCTTCATCGAGGCGGGACGCCCGCGCTAAGGCGGCGCCGTGAGGCGGCCCGCCCCTTGCCGGGGCGGGGTCCGGCGTCTATCGCCTAGCTTGGGGGCGCACGTCCCTGGTTCGGACGGGCCTTGCTCCATCCTCAGCGCCTGAGGCGACGCTCCAGGGCGGCCGAACCTGTAGTGTAAACAGTCAGAGTCGCCGCCTTGCCCAACCCGACGCCCGCCGTCGCCGCCTCGTCCCGCGTTCCAGAACCCTCTCTTGATCCGCAGAGTCTGGAGCGCCTGCGCGCTCTGCTCAGCGCCAACGCCGACGCCATGGTGGCCGCCTTCTATCAGGTGCTGCTCAACGACCCGGACGCCCAGACCTTCCTGCATCACTCCATCGTTCAGGAGCGGCTCAGCCCCTCGCTCCGCGGCTGGCTGATCGCCCTGTTCGCCCCGGACCTGGACACGCGTGACGCCGCCTTCATCGCCCGTCAGACCAAGATCGGCGAGGTCCACGCCCGTATCAAGATTCCCATGCACCTGGTCATGGCCGGAGCAGCTGTGCTGAAGGCGCGGCTGGCGGATGATCTGGCCGGCGATCCGGCGGCCTTCGACCTGTTGCGCCTGGCGGACCAGCGCATCGACCACGCCCTTCGCCTGATGAGCCAGTCCTATGAGAAGGGCGCCAGCAACCGGGCGCGTCTGGACGAAGCCTATCGTCTGTTCTCCCTGGATCAGGACATCCATTTCGAACGCGAAAGCCAGCGCGCGGGCCTGATGGAATGGAGCCAGAAGACCCTGTTCCGCATCCTGGGATCAGGCGGCGTCGATGGGGCGAGCGCGCTGGGCGCCTCGCCGTTCGGTCTGTGGATTCGCCATCGGGCCGACTTCCTGTTCGATGGCTCGCCGCACCTGTCGCGGCTGAACGCCGCCATGGACCGGATCGACAGGGAGCTGCTGCCCCGCTTCACGCCGGACGCCGCCCCGGCCGACCTCGCCGCGCCCCTGAAGGCGCTGGAAGCCGCCGTCGAGGAGGTCGCCTTCCTGCTGAACGAGATGTTCCAGGGCCTGGCGGGCATGGAGGGCGGCCGCGACCCGCTGACCCGCGCCCTGAACCGGCGCTTCCTGTCGTCGATCCTCAGCCGCGAGATCGGCTTCGCCAACACCAACCACACGCCCCTGTCGGTGCTGCTGCTGGACGTGGATCACTTCAAGCGGATCAACGACACGCACGGCCACCCGGTCGGCGACGAGGTGCTGCGCCAGGTGGCCGAGGCCGTGACCGAGAACGTGCGGCCCAGCGACTTCGTCTTCCGCTACGGCGGCGAAGAATTCCTGGTGGTCCTGGTCGAGACCAGCCTGCACCAGGCCGCGACCATCGCCGAGCGGATGCGCCTGGCCCTGGCGACCAAGGCCATCACCACGGGCGGCCTGAGCCCGTTCCACATCACGGCCTCGATAGGCGTGGCCGCGCATCAGGGCCACCCGGACGAGAACTATCTGGTGAAGGCGGCAGACGACGCCCTCTACCGCGCCAAGCAGAACGGCCGGAACCGGGTCGAGCAGGACCGCCGCGGCGCCTGACGGCGCCGCGCGCAGCCCGCGCGATCAGGCGTCGACGGCGGCGTCCAGGGCGTTGTCCTGGATGAACTCGCGGCGCGGCTCGACCACGTCGCCCATCAGCTTGGCGAACAGGTCGTCGGCGTCGTCGCCGTGCTCGACCTTGACCTGCAGCAGGGTGCGGGCGTTGGCGTCCAGGGTGGTCTCCCACAACTGTTCCGGGTTCATCTCGCCCAGGCCCTTGTAGCGCTGGATGGCGATGCCCTTTTTCCCTGCGTCCAGCACGGCCGCCAGCAGGTCCAGCGGGCCGCGGATGGTCGTGGTCTTGTCCTTGCGGCGATAGACGGCCGGGGCCGAGAACAAGCCGTCGAAGGCGGCGGCGCGTTCGGCCAGACGGCGGGCGTCCAGCGAGCGGCCCAGCACCTCGTCCAGCACGATGGTCTCGCTGACGGCGCGGCGCACGCGGTTGAACGCCACCCCGCCCTGGGCGGCCAGCTCGCCGCTCCACGGGCCGTCGCCTTCCTCGGCGTAGAGGTTCAGCCGTTCAGCCGCGCGCGCGGCGCGGTCGGCCAGCTCGCCGGCGTTTTCGTTGAACAGACCGGCCAGGGCGCCCTGCTCGATGGCGAAGGCCGGGGCGCGCGTCGCCAGCCGGTCGACCAGCGCCTTGAAGCCCTTGGCCTCGCGAACCAGCTCCTGCAGGTCCATGCCGGCGCGCACCTCGCCCGAGGCCAGTTCCAGCACGGCGTCGGCGCTGCCTTCCTCGATCAGATAGGCGTCCATCTCCGCCTGATCCTTGACGTAGCGGTGCTGCTTGCCCTTCGAGACCTTATAGAGCGGCGGCTGGGCGATGTAGACGTGGCCACGCTCGATCAGCTCCGGCATCTGACGATAGAAGAAGGTCAGCAGCAGGGTGCGGATGTGGGCGCCGTCGACGTCGGCGTCGGCCATCAGAATGATCTTGTGATAGCGCAGCTTGTCAGCGTTGAAGTCGTCGCGGCCGATGCCGGTGCCCAGCGCCAGGATCAGCGTGCCGATCAGGTCCGACGACAGCATCCGATCAAAGCGCGCGCGCTCGACGTTCAGGATCTTGCCGCGCAGGGGCAGGACGGCCTGGTTCTCGCGGTTGCGCGCCTGTTTGGCCGAGCCGCCTGCGGAATCGCCCTCGACGATGAAGAGTTCGGACTTGGCCGGATCGCGTTCCTGACAGTCGGCCAGCTTGCCGGGCAGGGAGCTGATCTCCAGCGCCGACTTGCGGCGGGTCAGGTCGCGCGCCTTGCGGGCGGCCTCACGGGCGGACGCTGCTTCGATGATCTTGGAGACGATCAGCTTGGCTTCGACCGGGTGTTCCTCGAACCACTCGGACAGGCCTTCCGAGCACAGGTTCTCGACCGCCGGGCGCACCTCGGACGAGACCAGCTTGTCCTTGGTCTGCGAGCTGAATTTGGGGTCCGGCACCTTGACCGACAGGACGCAGGTCAGACCTTCGCGGGCGTCCTCGCCGGTCGGCGCGACCTTCTCCTTCTTGGCCAGGCCCGAGCTCTCGATATAGCTGCTCATGACGCGGGTCAGCGAGGCGCGGAAGGCCGACAGGTGGGTGCCCCCATCCCGCTGCGGGATGTTGTTGGTGAAGCACAGCATGGTCTCGTGGTAGCTGTCGTTCCACCACAGGGCCAGGTCCAGCTCGATGCCGTCCTTCTGGCCGCGAATGACGATGACGTCCTTCAGGATCGGGGTCTTGGACTTGTCGAGGTGGCGCACGAAGGCTTCGACGCCGCCCTCATAGTGCAGCATGATCTCGATCGGCTCAGGCCCGCGATGGTCCGACAGCTTGATGACCACGCCCGAGTTCAGGAAGGCCAGCTCGCGCAGGCGGTGCTCCAGCGTCTTCAGATCGAAGTCGATGTGGCTGAAGGTCGTGACCGACGGATAGAAGGTGACCTCGGTGCCGGTCAGAAGACGGCCCTTGTCCTCGCGCATCGGCGCCTCGCCGATGACCGCCAGCGAGCGCACGGTCTCGCCGCGCTCGAAGCGGACGCTGTGCTTCTTGCCGTCGCGATAGATGACCAGCTCCAGCCAGTCCGACAGGGCGTTGACCACCGAGACGCCCACGCCGTGCAGGCCGCCCGACACCTTGTAGGAGTTCTGGTCGAACTTACCGCCCGCGTGCAGCTGGGTCATGATGACCTCGGCGGCGGAAATGCCTTCCTCGGCGTGGATGGCGGTCGGGATGCCGCGTCCGTTGTCGGTCACGGTGACCGAGCCGTCCTCGTTCAGGGTGACCGTCACCAGGTCGGCGTGGCCGGCCAGGGCCTCGTCGATGGCGTTGTCCACCACCTCATAGACCATGTGGTGCAGACCCGAGCCGTCGTCCGTGTCGCCGATATACATGCCGGGGCGCTTGCGCACCGCGTCCAGGCCTTTGAGAACCTTGATGGAATCGGCGCCGTATTCGGGCGAGGGAGCAGTCTGTTCGGTCATGAAAACGTCGGCTCAGGGTCCGCAGGCGGACAGGGAAGAGGCGACCCTGCGGCCGCCCGTCTCAGGGGCGCAAATCAGCGCGCCCCGAAGTCTCAGATATATAGGAAATTCGACGGGAAAAGCGAGCCTTTAAGCCCCTCTCCCTCCCCTTCATGGGGAGGGTGGTCGGAGCGAAGCGGAGACCGGGTGGGGAGGGCTGGGCGATCCTGGCCTCAGCGCTCGATTTGCCTTGCCGCCCCCACCCGGCTTCGGCCTAACGGCCTCAGCCACCCTCCCCATAAAGGGGAGGGAGAGGGCCGCGCGACTTCATCCCGCCAGCCCGCCGCCTTCCACCGCCACGAACTGCGCTCGGCCCTCCAGCGCCGCGAACAACGGCCGCTCCGTGCCCGTCATGAAGGCCTGAAGCTTCAAGGCTTCGATCTCGTCGAACAGGGCGGCACGGCGGGCTTCGTCCAGGTGGGCCGGCGCCTCGTCCAGCAGCAGAACGGGCTGCGCGGGCTGATCCGCCAGACGCGCCACCTGGGCCAGGATCAGGTTCAGCACCAGGGCCTTCTGCTCGCCGGACGACCCCTCGGCGGCGGGCCGGTTCTTCTCGCGGTGCAGCGCCGTCAGGTCCGAGCGGTGCGGCCCGAACAGGCTGCGACCCGCCGCCGCGTCGCGGGCGCGGGCGCGCATAAGGCCTTCGCCCAGAGCCTCGACGATGTCGGCCTCATCCGCCCCCGCCGCCGCCATCTCTTCGGCCGGCCCCGCCAGGCCCAGATCGGCCTGAGGGAAGGGACGGTCGGCGCGGGCGTCGATCCCGGCCTGAAGCGCCTTCAGCGCCCCGGCGCGGGCCATCGCCGCCCGCGCGCCGCTCTCGGCCAGCCGGGCCTCCAGGGCGTCGAGCCACAGAGGATCGGCCGCGCGCGTCTCGTCGGTCAGCAGCCGCAGCCGCTCGCGCAGAGCCTTCTCATAGGTGGAGACGACGGCCGCGTGGTCAGGATGGGCGGCGAAGACCAGACGGTCAAAGAACCGCAACCGCTCGGCCCGCGCGTCCGAGAACAGCCGATCCTGCTCGGGCGTGGCCCAGACCGGGCGCAAATGATCCAGCAGCCGCCCCGGCGGCGCCGTCTCGCCGTCGATGCGCACGATGCGCCGCGCCGACGGCCCCATGGTCTGCACGCCGGTGCCCAGACGCGCCTCGTCGCCGTCGGCTGCCTGCAGCGTCGCCGCCACGGCCCAAGGCCGCCCGACCGCCTCGCCCGGCTCGCGCCGCCCCATCTCGGCCGCCGCCGCCCCGCGCAACCCCTTACCGGGGGTCAGCAGGCTGATGGCTTCCAAGAGGTTGGTCTTGCCCGCCCCGTTCGGCCCATGCAGCACGACGGTTCCGCCGGAAATCGGCAGGGTCGCGCCCGCGTAGGAGCGGAAGTCGGTGAGGGCGAGGGAGGTGATCATGCGTTGATCAGCAGATACACCGATTTGGCGTAGGGGCGCTGAAGAAGAAACCGCTCACCCCGGCGGACGCCGGGGCCCAGTACGAACCACGCTCTGCGCGCTTGCAACCAAAGGACTGGATCTCGGCGCCCGCCGAGATGAGCGGGGCATAGGCTCAGCACGCATCAAAGCAGTGTCGGCAGCAGATCATCCCAAGCCGGGTTCATCCGCTCGATCAGGTCTAGCTTCCATTCACGGCGCCATTCCTTGATCTGGCGCTCACGACGAAAGGCTTCGTCGCGCGTGCCGTGGTGCTCATACCAGACGAGGCGAGAGACATCATATCTCGCTGTGAAACCGCCGCGCAGCGTCTCGCGATGCTCGACGACCCGCTTCAGCAGATCGTCGGTGGAGCCGGTGTAAAGCGTGCCGTTGCGGCGACCGGCCAGGATGTAGGTGTAGAAAAACATCCAACCTCCCGGCGCGGCTCTCACTGGACCCCGGCGTCCGCCGGGGTGAGCGGTGTGGTTACACCCGCAGTGGCATCAGCACGTACTGCACGCCCACGTCGGCCGGGTCCAGCACCAGGGTCGGGCTGGCCGGGTCGGCGAATTTGAAGTGGGCGGTCTCGCCGGTGATCTGGCCGGCGACGTCCAGCAGGTAGCGGGCGTTGAAGCCGATCTCGAACGGCTCGTCGGAATAGCCGATCTCGACCTCTTCCTCGGCCTGACCGGCTTCCATGTTGCGGACGGTCAGCTTCACCCGGTCATTGTCGAAGGCCAGCTTCACCGAGCGGCTCTTTTCCGCCGAGATGGTGGCCACGCGGTCGACGGCCTTGGCGAACAGGGCGTTGTCGATGTCGGCCTGCTTGTCGTTGCCCTTGGGAATGACGCGCAGATAGTCGGGGAAGGCGCCGTCGATGACCTTGGAGGTCAGGCTGGCCTCGCCGAACTCGAAGCGGATCTTCTGGGCCGAGACCTGGACCTCGACCGGGCCGGCGCCGTCGTCCAGCAGGCGGCGGACCTGATCTACCGTCTTGCGCGGCACGATGACGCCGGGGCCGCCCGCCGCGCCTTCCGGCGCCGGGGTCTCGGCCAGGGCCAGACGGTGGCCGTCGGTGGCCACGGCGCGCAGCAACGGAATGCCGCCGTCAGCCACGGTGTGCAGATACAGGCCGTTCAGATAGTAGCGCGTCTCTTCGGTCGAGACGGCGAAGCGCGTCTTGTCGATCAGACGCGCCAAGTCTTCCTTGGGCAGGGTGTAGCGCGCGCCCGACGCCTCGGTCGACATGACCGGGAAGTCGCCCGCCGGCAGCACCGGCAGGTTGAAGCGCGAGCGGCCCGCCGCCACCACCAGACGCGGATCGTCGCCCGAATAGGTCAGCGATACCTCGGCGCCGTCCGGCAGCTTGCGCACGATCTCGTACAGGGTGTGGGCCGGGGCCGTGATCTGGCCCTCGACGTTCACCTGCGCCGGAGCCTCGTCGACCATCTCCATGTCCAGGTCGGTGGCCGCGAACGACAGGCGGTCGCGCCCGGCGCTCAGCAGCACGTTGGACAGGATCGGAATGGTGTTGCGACGCTCGACCACGCTCTGGACGTGCCCCAGGGCCCGAAGAAGCGCGGATCGTTCGATGGTCAGCTGCATTTGGTCTCGCCCGGTCGCGACCCCACCGAAGCAGCGTCGCCGTAAATATGGGCAGGAACACTAGCGCATTGAGCGCGGGGGGCAACGGGCAGAGGCGCTTGCACGCCGTCTGCCCCCGATTTCCACAGGCTGGGCGCCCCTAAAATCCGCTCATCCCGGCGAAGGCCGGGATCCAGATGCAAACCTGGCGGTTGGTTAGAAAGGCCCACCGGAGCCGCAACGGCAGATGGCGAGCCTTACAATCTGGGTCCCGGCCTTCGCCGGGATGAGCGGGGAGAGGCGCTTAGCCGCGCAGTTTACGCG
>NZ_FUIE01000013.1 GCF_900163625.1 Brevundimonas diminuta 3F5N | reverse complement strand
TGGGTCGATCTGTCAGTGCTGATCGCCTGTCCCTTGCTGGCGCCCGCCGTCGCCGCCAGCAAGCCGAAGCGTTTCTGGAACAGGGTGGCGATGGCGCCGTCCGATGCGCCGTTCAGGCTCAGCGTCTCGATCACCGCCGCCTGGGCCGCCATGCCCGCGCGGGTGGCGTAGGCGATGGCCGCCGCCGTCGCCGCTGCGATCAGCAGGAAGGCCGCCCCCGCCAGGGCGGTGATCAGGCCCGCAGAGCGCTCGACCTCGCCGCGCCACAGGCTGTGGTCATCGACGGTGGCGTCCAGCCCGGCCTCGGCCAGGGCGCGGCTCAGGCTGGGGGCGCTGGCGGGCGCTTTCGGGTCCAGATGGACGATGACCAGATAGGGCAGGGGCAGGTCGGGCAGGGCCGCCTCGCCCACCCACGGACGCAGCAGGGCCTCGGCGGCCTTGCGGTCCATCGCCTGGGCCTCGGCCACGCCGGGGACGCCGGCCAGGGTCTCGGCGGCGCGGGCGGCGGCGGCTGGGCCGGTCTCGTCCACGCGCGGGCGCACCTGCACGGTCGCCTCGGCCCGCAGTTGCCGCGCCCAGCCATGCGCGGCCCGGTCGGCGGCCAGGGCCCCGACGGCGGCGATCGAGGCCAGGAAGCACAGCACGGCGATGACGACGACCAGCCAGCGCTCGCCGCCCGCCTCGCGCGGCAGAAGTTCGGGTTGGGCGCTGCGGAAGCGGCCGATCATGCGAGGCCTTCCGGCTCGGCGGGCGCCGGGCTGGGCGCGATCTGCGCCAGTCGGCCGCCTTCCAGCCGCAGCACGGCCGCGCCGCTGCGCTCGGCCAGGGCCTCGTCGTGACTGGCGATCAGCACGGTGGCGCCCAGTTTGTTCAGCGACTGGAACAGCCGCATCAGCTTCTCGCCCATCGGCCGGTCGACGCTGCCGGTGGGTTCGTCAGCCAGAATCAGGCGTGGACGCGCGACCACGGCGCGGGCGATGGCCAGCCGCTGTTTCTCGCCGCCAGACAGGGTGGGCGGCAGGGCGTCCAGCCGCGCGCCCAGACCGACCCAGCGCAGCATTTCCTGAACGTCGGCGGCGTAATCGCCGGGACGCTCGCCCGCCAGACGCAGCGGCAGGGCCGCGTTGTCGAAGGCCGACAGATGGTCCAGCAGGCGGAAGTCCTGGAAGATGACGCCCATTCGGCGGCGAAGCGCCGGAACCTCGCGCCGGGGCAGATGGGTCACATCCTGGCCGAACAGACTGATTCGCCCCGCCTGCGGCCGCGCCGCCAGCGTCAGCAGCCGCAACAGCGAAGACTTGCCCGCTCCGGACGGTCCGGTAAGGAAGTGGAAAGAGCCGTTTGGCAGTGTAAGGTTAACGTCCCGCAGCACGGCGGGCCTGCCCGCATAACCGAAGCCCACGCCCCTGAGGCGGACGGCGTCAGGCGCGGAGTCTGGGTCGGCGGCGCGGCGGATCGGATCGGGCATCGAGTTTCGTATTGGACCGGGGCGTTACGCCGCGACAGGAGGGGGCGATAAGCCTCGCAGTCAGCCGACATGATACTGACCTGCCCCGCCTGCGCCACTAGCTATTTCGTTTCCGACGAGGCGATCGGCCCGAACGGCCGTCGCGTGCGCTGCAAGGCGTGCGGTCATGACTGGCGCGCGACGCTGGAAGACGCGCCTCTGGAACTGGAGCCGCAAGCCGCTCCGGTCGCTGAGGCCGAGGCCGCGCCGCACTACGACACCTTCGCCGAGACCCCGGCGCCGGAACTGCCCCGCGCCTTCCGCGCCAAGGCCGAACGCAAGCGCCGCGTGCGTCAGGCGGCGGCGGCCGGGGCGGCCTGGGCGGCGGCGGCCGCCGTGGTGCTGGGCCTGCTGACCGGCGGCGTCCTGTTCCGCGAGGAGATCGCCCGCGCCTTCCCGCCGGCGGCGGGAGTCTACAAGTGGCTGGGGCTGGAGGTGAACACGGTCGGCCTTGAGGTCGAGGCGCTGCGAGGCCGCACCACGCCGCACGATCCCGGCCGCACCCTGGTTTCGGGCGCGCTGCGCAATATTCGCGACATCGAAGTCGTCCCGCCCCCGCTGGTCGTGGTCCTCAAGGACGCCAAGGGCGCGACGGTGATCCGGCGCGTCGTGCGTCTGGACGGGCCGCCCATCCTGCCGGGGCAGGTTCAGGGCTTCGCCGTCGTGATTCCGGATCCGCAGGGCCGGGTGGCGGGACTGAGCGTCGACTATCTGCTTGAAGACGCGCCCAGGCCCGTTGTTCAGGCGCGCTCCAAGGCCGGTTCAGCGACGCCGCGCGCTGAGGACAGCGCCGTGCGCGAGGACGGCGGCCTGCGCCGCTGAGCGTGTTCGCCTCTCGACTCCGCCCCCGTCCAGGCGGTATCGCCGGGGCATGGCTGACACCCAAGCAACCCCCGCCCCCATGGTTCTTCTGTCCCAGGCCGAGATCGAGGCCGTCGTGGCCGATCTGGCGCGTCGCATCGCCCCCCATGTCGACGATGAGACGGTGGCCGCTGTCCTGTTGACCGGCGGGCTGTGGTTCGCCGCCGATCTGACCCGCGCCCTGGCGCGCGAGGGGCGCAACGTCCGCTTCGACGCCCTGTGGCTGGCCTCCTACGGCGATGAGCAGACCAGCCGGGGCCGGATCGAGGTCCGCGCCCCCTATCAGCGCTCGCTCGACGGGCGTAAGGTGCTGATTCTGGACGACGTGTTCGACACCGGCCTGTCTCTGGCCGAGGCGGTGCGGATTACGAAGGAGGCGGGCGCCGCCGAGGTGCTGACCTGCGTCTTCGCCCGCAAGCCCTGGCCCAAGCCCCGCGCGCCGGAACCCGACTTCGTCGGCTGGGAGGCGCCGAACCGCTTCCTGGTCGGCTACGGCCTGGACCACGCGGGCGGCATGCGTGGCCTGCCGGATATCTGCGCGCTGGACTGAAGCTTAGAGCCAGTCCGCCATCGGTTCGCGGGCGAACATCTCGTCATAGGTCGGGCGCGGGCGGATGACGGCGTATCGATCACCGTCGACCAGAACTTCGGCGGCCAGGGGGCGGGTGTTGTATTCGCTGCTCATCACCGCGCCATAGGCTCCAGCGCTCATGAAGACGACCCGATCGTCCGCCTTCAGCGGCGGCAGGTCGCGGTCGCGGGCGAAGGTGTCGCCGGTCTCGCAGACGGGGCCGACGACGTCGTGCGGCAGGGCCTCTCCCGCTACAGGCCGCACCGGCTTCAGGTCGTGGAAGGCGTCGTAGAGGGCCGGGCGCATCAGGTCGTTCATCGCCGCGTCCAGCACCAGGAAGCGGCGCCCATCCGTCCGCTCATTGACCTGGATGACGCGGCTGAGCAGCACGCCCGCATTGGCGGCCATCAGGCGCCCCGGTTCGAAGGCGGCCTCGACGTTCAGCCCGTCCAGCACGCGGGCGGCCATGGCCACATAGTCGGCCGGGGAGGGCGTCGCCGCATCGCCGTAATAGGGCACGCCCAGGCCGCCGCCGAGGTCGAGCCGGGTGACGCTGTGTCCGTCGGCGCGCAGGCTTTCCGTCATCTGGCGCAGCACGCGGAAGGCGGCTTCCAGCGGGCTGAGGTCGGTGATCTGGCTGCCAATGTGGCAGGCCAGGCCGACGGGCGTGATGTGGGGCGAACTTGATGCGCGGGCGTAGAGAGCCATCGCTTCCTCGACCGGCACGCCGAACTTGTCGCCTGCGCCGCCGGTGGTGATCTTGGCGTGGCCGCCCGCGCCGATCTTGGGGTTCACGCGGATGGCGATGGCTGGAGCGGCGTTCTTGGTCGAAGCGACAGCGATCAGCCGGTCCAGTTCGGCCGAGGATTCGACGTTGATCTGGCGTACGCCGACGTCGATGGCGAAGGCCAGTTCGGCGTCGGTCTTGCCCACGCCCGAGAAGATGATGCGCTCGGCGGGAACGCCGGCCGCCAGGGCGCGACGGATCTCGCCCTCGGACACGGTGTCTGCGCCGCAGCCCAACTGCGCCAGGGTCGCCAGCACCGACAGGTTGGAGTTGGCCTTGACCGCGAAGGCGATCAGGGCGTCGCCCCCATCTCCGCCCAGCGCGCCTTTATGCGCGTCGCACGCCTCGCGCAGCAGGCCGTAGTGACGGCGCAACGTGGCCGAGGAGTAGACGTAGGTCGGGGTGCCGACCGTCTCCGCCAGCGCCTCCAGCGAGACGCCCTCGGCGTACAGGACGCCGTCCTTGAGATCGAAATGGTGCACCGGCGGGGAGTCCAGTCAGAGGGGCGGAGCGAAGGCTCAGTTCATCGGCGGCGGCTTGCCGAACGGGTCGGACGTGCCGTTGTCGATAGGCATCTGGCGCGGCGGCAGGTTCTGCATGGCCGGTTCGGGCAGGTGGTCGGCCGACTTGTCGCGGATGGCGCGCTCGGTCTGCTTCTTCGGCGTCGCGCCCTGCGGCGGCTCCAGATCGGCCATGCGGCCGCAAGCGGACAGCAGCAGGGCGGCGGCCCCCGCCAGGATCAGGGTCTTTTTCACAGGCGGCTTCTCCAGTCGGCGATGCGCGCGCGGACCTGTTCCGGCGCCGTGCCGCCGAAGCTCTGGCGGCTGGCGCAGGAGGCTTCGGGCGTCAGCACTTCATACACCCCTTCGGTGATCCGGCCATCCAGGGCCTGCAATTCCGTCAGCGGCAATTCGCCCAGCCCCAGACCCAGCGCCTCGGCCCGCTTCACGGCGGCGCCGGTGACGTGGTGCGCCTGGCGGAAGGGCAGGTTCAGTTCGCGCACCAGCCAGTCGGCCAGATCGGTGGCGGTCGAGAAGCCCGCGCCCGCGGCGGCGGCCATCTTCTCGGTGTTGGGACGGATCACGGCGACCATGGCGGTCATGGCCGTCAGCGCCAGATCCAGCGCGTCGAAGGCCTCGAACACCGGCGGCTTGTCCTCCTGCATGTCCTTGGAATAGGCCAGCGGCAGGCCCTTCATCACCGTGGTCAGGGCGATCAGGGCGCCGTTGATGCGGCCCGTCTTGGCGCGCACGAGTTCAGCCGCGTCGGGGTTGCGCTTCTGCGGCATGATGGACGAGCCGGTGGTCAGGTCGTCGGGCAGGGTGGCGAAGCCGAACATTGGCGTCATCCACACCACGATCTCTTCGGCCAGACGCGACAGGTGGCCCGCCGCGATCGAGGCGGCGGCCAGGCTTTCCAGCGCGAAGTCGCGATCCGACACGGCGTCGAGGCTGTTCGCCATCGGGCGGTCGAAGCCCAGCGCCTGCGCCGTCATGTGGCGGTCGATGGGGAAGGGCGAGCCGGCCAGCGCCGCGGCGCCCAGCGGGTTCTCGTTCATGCGGGCGCGCGCGTCGGCGAAGCGGCCGGCGTCGCGGCCGAACATCTCGACATAGGCCATCAGATGGTGGCCGAACGTCACCGGCTGGGCCGTCTGCAGGTGAGTGAAACCGGGCATCAGGTCGCCCGCGTGCTGTTCCGCCCGGTCCAGCAGGGCCGCCTGCAGATCCTTCAGTTGCGCCACGGTGCGGTCGCAGGCGTCGCGCACCCACAGGCGGAAGTCTGTCGCCACCTGATCGTTGCGGCTGCGCGCCGTATGCAGACGTCCCGACGGCTCGCCGATCAGCTCCGACAGGCGGGCTTCGACGTTCATGTGGATGTCTTCATAGGCGTCGCGGAAGGGGAAGGTCCCGTCCCGGATCTCGCCCTCGATGACGTCCAGCCCGCCCAGGATGGCCTCGGCGTCGGTCGGCGCGATAATGCCCTGCTGGGCCAGCATGCGACAATGGGCCCGCGAACCGGCCAGATCCTGCGCCCACAGGCGTTTATCGACGCCGATCGAGACGTTGATGGCCTGCATGATGTCGGCGGGCTTGGCGCTGAAGCGTCCACCCCATAGAGACTGCCCCTCAGATCCTCCCTGCGGAGGAACGTCAGATTTTGGTTTGGAAGGCGTATCGGACATGAGCGGCTCTGGGCGGACTTGGGCGGGCGTGGCGACGTTCGCCCTTGTTGGCGTAATCGGCGTGGGCGCGGCGCTGCTATACGTCAATCAGAAGGGCGGAGGCAAAGAGTCCGCGTCTGTGGCCGCCGAGGCCCTTGATCCGCAACTGGCGGTCTTCGCCAAGGGATCGCTGACCGCGCTTCAGACGCCTGTGTCGCAAGACGCGTTTCAGGCCGTGTCCGGCTATGTGTTCAAGAACGCCGAGGGCGGCGACGTCCGCCTGGCCGATTTCGCGGGCAAGGTGACGGTAGTGAATCTGTGGGCCACCTGGTGCGCGCCCTGCAAGATCGAGATGCCGACCCTGGCGGCCCTGGCCGACCACTACAAGGCGCGCGAAGACTTCGCCGTCGTGACCGTCAGCATGGATGTCGAGAAGACGGCGGGCGAGGCGCGGGCCTTCATCGCCGAGAACGCGCCGCTGGAATTCTACATCGACCCGAAATTCCAGCTGGCCTTCGAGTTTCCGGGCAAGGGCGCCATGCCCCAGACCATTCTGCTGGATCGTCAGGGTCGGGTCCGCGCCGTCCTGACCGGCGAGGCCGATTGGGCCAGCGCCGAGGCCAAGGCCCTGGTCGACCACCTGTTGGCGGAGAAATAGAGAGCAGGCTTTTTCCCTCCCCGTCCTGGGGAGGGTGGTCGCGCAGCGACCGGGGGGGGAGGGGCAGGTGATGCTAGCCACCGAACCTGAATAGCCCTGCCGCCCCCACCCGGCTTCGGCCTCACGGCCTCAGCCTCCCTCCCCGAGACGGGGAGGGAGAGGCGCGAGGTCAGTTCTTGGCCGGAACCCGCGTGTCCGTGGCCGGGTCGACGGCGCCGGGGCGGCCTTCAGCGGCGGCCTGCGCCTGTTTGTCTTCCAGCTTGTCGGCGACCTTGCCCGCGCCTTCCTCGACCGCCTGAGCGGCCTTCATGGCACCCGACTCGACGACCTCGCCCGTCTGAGCGGCGACGTCTGCGGCCTTGTCGCCGGCGGCTTCGGCGTTGGCTTCGGCCTTCTGCTGTTCAGCCTGGGTGCAGGCGGCGGCGCCGAGCGCCAGGACCGAGGCGGCGGCGATGGTCAGGATACGAATACGCATGGGTGAAAGCCCCTCTGAGATTTGAACCTTGGCGTTAACGTTGCTGGCCCGCTGTGGGTTGCGAGCCGCCTCAGTCGAGGTCGATCGGAAGGGTCTGGCTGGCCAGCAGCCGTTCCGTCGTCTTCCAGTGGTTAGGCCCCTGTCGCTCGACCCAGGTCTGCACCATGTCGCGGCCCAGGCCGTAGTTGATGACGTAGGAGCGATAGGTCTCGATGAAGCTCAGTCGCTGCGCCGCCCGGTCACGCGCGACGAGGTTGTACTTCTGCAACTGGTCCAGGGCCGTCTCGCGGTCGATGCGCCCGGCCAGGTAGTCGTCGGCCACCGTATATTCCGCCCGCGCCAGTTCGCGCGTCAGGGCCAGAAGCTGCGTCTGCGCCTCGGCCGTCGCCGGGTCCAGCCCCGCCAGCGGATAGAGGACGCGCGCCTCGAACTCGGTGCGCTCATGGCCGGGGAAGGCCAGGTCGATGCCGTAGTTGGCGCTGCCCTCGGCGATGAAGGACATGGGGCTGAACAAGGGATAGACGCTCATCTCGACCCAGCCCTTGTCCTTGACGAAGGTCTGCTCCAGCAGGGCGTTGTAGACGTGGTGGCCGGGGTAGCCTTCGTGACAGCCCAGATCGACGGCCCGGTCGATGTAGATGGGCAGGTCGGTGTTCACCTGGATCAGACTGAAGGCGCCGCCCTTGAACCAGTTATAGCCGGACCACGGCTTGTCGTTGACGAACTCCAGCGTGAAGGTTTCGCTGGCGGGCAGGGTGATGTGGCGTTCTGTGCGCGCCTTGCACTCGGCGATGGCGGCGCGCATCACCGTATCCAGCCGGTCCTTGGGGATGACGTAGCGGGCGCGAAACGCGGCGACCCGCTCGGCCAGCGGCCCTTCGCCGGGGACCAGGGCGTCGATGCGCGCCAGCACCGGGTCATAGGACGACAGCGGCCGCAGCTCCGGCCGCACCCCGAACAGGGCCTCGGCCTCGTCGGCGAAGCCCAGCTTCTCGCCCTGCAGCATCCGCAGCCGCGCCGAGGCCGCCGAGACATGAGCCAGCAGATAGGCGCGGCGCTGGCGACTCTGGGCGTCCAGACCCTGCTCCGGCAGAGCCTCCAGGCGCCGGCTCAGGGCCGCCGCGCCTTCGGCCAGTTGGGGCAGGGCGCGCGGATTGGCCTTGGCCGCCTCGGCCCATTCGGCCGGACCGTAATAGGCGTCGACATAGCCCGGCTCACGCTCGCCGATCTCCAGCGTCAGGGCGACGTAGTCGCGCGCCATGGCGTCCAGGCTATCGCCGCCCGACTTCGATGACGCCGCGCAGGCGGCCAGCAGGACGGCGGCGCCCGCCAGGGCGGCGATGGTGGTGACGCGCATGGATGCTCTCTCTCTCCAACCGACACGCTAGGCCGTCGCGCGCCATGCGCCAAGAAGGGACGTCGCGCCGAGATTCAGGGATTGAGGCGATCCAGCCCATGCTGTAAGCACCGCCGTCCGGCCCTGGCGCCGCGAACGCACCCGTAGCTCAGCTGGATAGAGTGCTGCCCTCCGAAGGCAGAGGTCACAGGTTCGAATCCTGTCGGGTGCGCCACTTTTCCCTATGATTGTCGAATTTCATGAAATTCGACTCCTGTTTCGCCCAACTGACTCGGGTCGCGCTTCTGCCTATTCGATTACCGGCATGCCCTTGAAGATCGCCGGCGATGGCGGCGGGCCGTCGGTCCAGTGCCAGGTCTGGCGGGTGCGCATCAGCTCCTGCGTGACTTGGGCGGGGACAGCCGGGATGTCGATCGGCGTCGGGGCATAGGTGCCTGACGGCGCTAGGTTCAATCGGAACCGGTGCGGGAAGCCCCCGAAGCGCACCTCTATGACCATGTCACGCACCGTGCCGTCGGGGATGACGATCTGCTCCGCGAGGATGGCGCCGCCGTGGGCCGTGCCGGGGTCGATGGTCGTCGTCTCCAGCATGGTGCGTCCCAGGGTGGAGATAGTCTGGCGCAGGCGTCGCTGAATGTGGTCGTGTGACGCCTGAAGTTGCCCCGAAGCGCTGCGGTAGGCGATGTCGTGGCGGCGCGGGTGGTCTTCCATCTCCTGGAGGGTGAGGAAGTACTCCACCGCCGCGTCGGCCCAGGCCAGGTTCATCTCGCGCTGGGCGGTCGTGCGCGCGGTGTGGCGCAGGTAGTCGAAGTCCTGGACGCTGTAGGGCTGCCCATCCAGATAGAGGCGCACGTCCTCCGAGCCGATGTTGATCGGATAGCCGGAGGTGTTGAAGGCGGCGATCGAGAAGTAGAACTTCTGGGTGTCGTTGTAGCGGACCGGCAGCAGCATGATCGCGCCGGACGGCCCGTTCGACACCATCAGGGCGTTGCCGCGCGAGAAGCGCACGCCCACGCCGTGGTCGGCGGTGGGGATCATCCGTACCTCCGGCGGCGGCGGGGTGGCGCAACCGGCCAGTGCAGCCATGGTAGCGACGACCGTAGCCTTAGAAAACATCGACTTCATTCCCACGACCGTCCCCCTCCGTCAGAACTGAACCGGCGTGCCGGCGATGCGGCCGCAGAACTGGTTCCAGGCGCCTTCGAAGTAGGCGGAGTTCAGTTCCTCGCCGCCGTCGATCATGGCTGTGGCGTTCCCTGTCGTCCCAACGCCGGCCTCGAACCGCTGAAAGCCCGACATGCCGCCATAGGCGTTCCGTCCGTTCACTTCGCCGCAGAACATGGTCGAGCCGTTGGAGTGCTCGATGCGGCGCACATTTCGGAATTGGGCTGACGACGGATCACGGAGTTTGTCCGTGACCGCCTGACGCGCGGCGGCGCGAATACGCGTCGGCGTCCAGTTCACGGGCGGCGTACGGGCGCGCTGGGCTTCGACGCAGGCCGCATAGGCGCCGCTGGCGATGTTCCGCATCCGCGCCATCACCGCATTGGGGCTGCCGGGCGGGTAGCCGCCATTCGTCGAGCAGGCGTCGGATTGTGCAGATGCGGCGCCTCCGAACGCAACGACCGCAGTCAGAACCGAAATGGCGAAGACGATCTTCCTCATCAGAACCCTCCAGATTTAATCTGTAGGATATATCCCGTGGTTTAACGAGCGGTGAAGCTGTCGCCTGCCGCCATGAACGGACGGGCGCTGGTGGCGTGGAATCTCAAGAAGCTGCGAACCGAGCGCGGCATCTCACAGGAGCGATTGGCCGCTGACGCGGGCATTGATCGTGCCTATCTGAGCGAGATCGAGCGCCAGTTGGGCAATGCGTCGGTCGATCTGCTGGATCGACTCGCGGGCGTACTGGGGGTGTCCGTTTCGGCGTTTTTCGTTCTGCCTGAGCAGGGGGAGGCTGAGCCGCGATCTCTACCGAGTGGCCGCCACCCTAAATCCTAAGGACTGCTCCTGACTCGAAGCTGCAATTGGGAAGGTCTGCTATCAGGCAGGCCACCTAATGCCAGCGCTCGCATGCGGGCGAGATCTTCGTTCTTTGCAACGACAGATAGGTCGCGTAGCTTAGCCATACCTCTGGTACGCGAGCGCCTCTGCCCCCAAACTCATCCCGAGTTGGCGCAACGCCACGACCATCATGGACAGAGGGCGGACGTGAACGGCAGGTGGGACGGAAATAGTGATACTTGCGGACAATGAGACCAAGGTCGATCTCCTCAATAACGAGGCGATCGCGAAGACGATTATCGAACTGCTCCGGGAAAAACCTGATCGCGCGATGACCATCGGCGTTCACGGAGATTGGGGCGCCGGTAAATCCAGCATCCTGGAGATGATCGAAACCGGCCTTTCCCCGGAAGGCGATGTCCTCTGCATCAAATTTAACGGCTGGCGATTCCAAGGCTTCGAAGACGCGAAAATCGCGCTGATCGAGGGGATCGTCACTGCCTTAGTCGAAAAGCGCCCCGCGCTCACAAAAGCAGGCGACGCCGTCAAAGACATCTTCAAACGCATCGACTGGCTGAAGGTCGCACGTCATACGGGCGGTTTGGCTTTTACCGCCATGACCGGCGTCCCCACACCCGATCAGATCGGCGCGGTCGTAGGCACGATCAAGGGCATCTTCGCCGATCCGTCGAAACTCGCGACCCAGGAAAATTACGATAAAGTCGTCGAAGGCATCGAAGGTCTGATCAAACCTGGCGAGTCCAAAAATGTCCCGGAGGAAATCGAGGCCTTCCGGAAAGCGTTCGACGGCCTGCTCACTAAGGCCGGAATCGATCAGTTGGTCGTGCTGATCGATGACCTTGATCGGTGCCTTCCCGATACCGCGATCGAAACACTGGAAGCCGTCCGCCTGTTCGTTTTCACGGATCGCACAGCATTCATCGTCGCCGCCGATGAAGCGATGATCGAATACTCCGTACGGAAGCATTTTCCAGAACTGCCCGACACGACCGGGCCGCGCGACTATGCGCGTAACTATCTCGAGAAGCTCATCCAAATCCCCTTCCGCATCCCCGCACTTGGGGAAACGGAAACTAGGATCTATGTCACGCTCCTCCTAATCGGGGCCGAACTCGGCGACGATGATGAGGCTTATCGGAAGCTGATCGATACCGCTCGCGCTATCCTTAAAAAGCCATGGGAATCCACCGGGCTCGATGCCGAAACGGTCAAGACAGCGCTCGGCGAGAAATTCCCGAAGGCCCAGAACGCGCTCACTTTGAGTGATCAGATCGGACCCGTGCTGGCGAGTGGGACACAAGGGAATCCGAGACAGATAAAGCGGTTCCTGAACAGCCTTCTCCTGCGCCATAGGACAGCGGCTGCACGCGGCTTCGGCGACGAGGTCAAACTACCTGTCCTCGCCAAGCTCATGCTGGCGGAACGGTTCATGTCGCGCATGTTCGATCAAGTCGCCAGCGCCGCCGCGCAACATCCCCAAGGTCGGTGCGAAGACCTCGCCGCATTGGAAGCGGACGTTCGAACCGACAAATCGGAGGCGGACAAGAAGAGTAAAGTTAGCGGCTCGGCGAAGGCACCCGCGAAATCGGCTGATAGTCCGACCTTGGCCGAATGGAAAGGAGCTGAAGCGATTCGCTCCTGGGCCGCGATGCCCCCCGAGCTCGGGCAGCTCGATCTTCGGCCTTATTTATTCGTGACTAAAGACCGGAAGGATTATTTCGGTGCCGCGTCCGCGTTGGGACGGCTCGCCGGCGTCGTCGAAAAACTGCTCGGGCCGAAGATGCAGGTGCAAGCCTTTGAAGGCGAACTCAAGCAGCTGGTCTCCGCCGAGGCGGGCCAAGTATTTGAAGCCCTGCGCGGCCGTATCGTTGGCGGCGACTCATTCGAACAAAACCCTCCCGGTATCGACGGCCTCAGCGTTTTGGTACGCGCGCACCCCGCGTTTCAAAGTAATCTCCTCGATCTGCTTGAAGCACTCCCCGCGGATCGCACCGGCCCATGGGTGACGAGTGGCTGGGATGCAGTGATCACGGATGCAGCCGCTGTCGGCAGGTTCGAGAAGCTCTTGGATGTCTGGTCGAGTTCGAAGTCGCCGATGCTGAAAGCTGCGGCGACGGCGGCAACGCGCACGCGCAAAGGAGGGCCACGGTAGTGGGGACGTCGAGTTCATTCGGCGGCGCATCTGGAGCGACGCCACTAGTTCCTAGCTGGCTAGATGATGGAGCCCCCGCTGCGGGAACCGCACCGGCCGATGGAGCACAACCGGCGGACGGTGCAGCGGGCCAGTCCGTACCGGCCGCCCCCGCGACACAACCGACACCAAAGCTCGCTCCCTCTGATCGCTACCAGGGTGCGCGGAGCAATCTCACGAGGTACGCCCGTTCGGGTGGCTCCGATCGGCGCAGCTTGGGGCGTGCCGTCTCCCAATATGTCTCGACCTCGGCCGGGGGCGCCAACACTGCCGCCGCCCGTATGGGCTCGTCCCGTAGTTCGGCTGCGCGTCTCGTAAACTTCCTCGACAGCGCCAGGACGGATGGCGCCCGCGAAGCCCTCAGAGCGCTCAACCTAGAAGCCTTAGCAGGACGTCCGATCGAAGAGATCTTCATCGGCTTGGCAGACTATGTCTGTCCTGCCGGAGGTACGATCGATGAAGGTATCGCGCGTGATGCCTTCATCGAGACGATCGCGGATCTGTCGCAAGCCGGCGTCACCGACATCGATGGCCTGACGGCCGAGCAAATTCAGACCGTCTTCGAGCTTTACGCAACCCATGCCATCGAAGCGCGTCTCTGCAACGACATCGGCCTAAAAACGGTACGGATGCCAGCCGACATCGATGCGGCGAACCGAGTGCAGGCGCAGCTCAGAGACTTCATCCAGCGCGGCGTCAGCGACGCCCTGAACGCGGCGCAGCTCAATACGAACCAGCCCCTGACGATGCAGAGGACCTTGGCCTTTGTCACGGGCGTCTACCAATCAGCATTCGGAATACTTCAGACACTCGGTGAGGCGGAGGCTGACAAATGAGCCGACATCTGTTGGTAGGCCGCTTCGGCGCAGACGACAAAATTGCCGTCCCGAACGCACGCGATGAAAATGTTTCCATGCTCCAGCTCGTGACCGGGAAGCGGATCGATTACGGTATCAGCCGGACCTTCGACGATCTGCGATCGCTGGAGCTCCGCCCGAGCGAACTCGGCGCCGATCTTCTCGTGGTGGCCGCCCACGTCCATGCGGCCGACACGCGCATTTCGAGGGCATCAGAATCCCAAGACGGATGGACGCGCCAAATCCGTTTGGTAATCCCCGTCAGCGATCCCGCTCGATGGGAAGCAGCGAGCGGTATCCTGAAGCGCGCGCTCGACTTCCTCACCGGGGACCGTTGGGAGATCGGTTTCAGGGCACGTCCAAAAGGGTTTGAAGACATCGTCCCACCCATGGATGCGAGCCTCATCCCGCCACCGTTTGATGGGGTGAGTCTCTTTTCCGGAGGGTTAGATAGCCTCATCGGTGCGATCGACACCTTGGAGACGAAAGGCTCCCCGCTCTTGGTCAGTCACGCGGGAGAAGGGCTCGTCAGCAAGTCCCAGGAATTATGTTTCGACGGCCTCAAAGCGGCTTATCCGAAAGCCTCCTTCGATCGTCTACGCATGTGGATGGCATTCGGCCAAGGCTTGGTCGAGGACGTCGCGTCCGAAGAGACCACTCGGGGTCGCTCCTTCCTGTTCTTCTCAATCGGCATCGCGGCAGGCACGGCTCTAGGAAAGCCCTTCATCCTCAAGGTGCCAGAGAACGGGCTGATCGCGCTCAACGTCCCCTTAGATCCACTCAGGCTGGGGGCACTCAGTACGCGTACGACGCATCCCTTCTATATGGCTCGCTGGAACGAACTTCTCGGCGCCCTTGGTATCCCGGCATCAGTCGACAATCCCTACTGGGATAAGACTAAGGGTGAGATGGTACGTTCATGCGCTGGCGCTGCGACGTTGAAGAAGCTGGCTCCGGCGTCTCTTTCCTGTTCGTCCCCCAGCAAGGGACGATGGTCCAAGAAGCCGCAAGGCCACTGCGGCTATTGCCTGCCGTGCCTCATCCGCAGGGCGTCTCTGCCGAAGACGGATACGACCACCTACGGCGTCCCTGACCTGAAAGCTAAGCCCCTCAACACGAAGACCGCCGAGGGCGTGCAGGTCCGATCGTTCCAACTTGCGATCGAACGACTGGAAGCACGGCCTGACCTCGCAAAACTGCTGATTCACAAGCCTGGCCCGCTCACAGATGACCCGAGCCGGCTGGACGGACATGCTGGTGTTTATCGTCGCGGGCTCGCCGAGGTAGGCGAATTGCTGCGTGGCGTGAAAACCGTTCCCGGCTAGTGAAGAACTATGACTGATCCCGCGCTGATAGATTTCCACTGCCATCTCGACCTCTACCGAGATCACCCCGGCGCGATCGCAGAATGCGAAATTGATCGGGTCTTCACCTTGGCCGTGACCACGACGCCGAAGGCTTGGCCGAGAAATCACGAGCTAACGAAGGACACAAAGTACGTCCGGGCAGCATTGGGATTACATCCTCAGCTAGTAGCTCAGCGGGCCAGCGAAATAGCGCTCTGGGAGGAGTTGCTCCCGCGAACACGATATGTCGGCGAAGTGGGACTGGATGCGGGGCCGCGTTTTTACCGATCATTCGAAACCCAGAAGGAAGTTTTTGAACGGGTGCTGACCGCCTGCGCACGGGCTGGCGATAAGGTGCTCACGATTCATAGCGTCCGCTCCGCCAAAGCTGTTCTCGATATGATTGAACAGCACCTGCCGCCTCAGCAGGGCACGGCCGTAATGCACTGGTTCACCGGGTCGGCGTCCGAAGCCCGCAGAGCTGTCGACATGGGGTGCTATTTCTCTGTGAACCACGAGATGCTGGCTAATCCAAAGCACGCTGCGCTGGTCAAAAACCTACCACTTGACCGTCTTCTGACAGAGACCGACGGGCCCTTCACAGCTCTGGGTGAACGTCCTGCCAAACCTTCGGATGTCCGCACGGCGATCTCTAAGCTCGCTCTACTCCTGGAACGTAGCGAGGATGTCGTCGCGGAGCTGCTCATCGCTAACCTCAAGCGGCTCCTGTCTTTGAGGACATGATATATAACCCGTATCGCAGGTCAGATGGCTAGCCTGCTCCTTTATGAACTCAGGACAGCACTTCTACGCCCATCAGGCTGCCAATCTGCGCGAGATTGCGAGCTGCGACCGCCACGGCGAGCGATTGCTTTGGTCCGTCATCGTTGCTCCGGTCGATAGCGGTCTGGCGGCGGACCGTCTGTAAGGTCAGCTATTGGGCCTGTGGTGAATGTCTGCTGCTGGCGCTTCCGCGACTCCTGGCGGCAACCGCCGCCCCTGACTCTTAGGAGGCATTCGGAGCGGCAGCTGGGAAGCCACGACACAAGGAGACCGCCATGGGTCGGGCGAGCCGCCGCGGACCTTCGAGCGGGCATGGAGTTGGGGCTCGGTCCCGGTCCCGGTCCCGGTCCCGTTTCACCCTTTGACGTGCCCCTGAGTTTTCATCCAGCGGCGACCAGAGTCCTTGGGTTAGTTACG
>NZ_FUIE01000040.1 GCF_900163625.1 Brevundimonas diminuta 3F5N | reverse complement strand
CCCGGCGTCCGCCGGGATGAGCGGGTTTTAAAGCGGCCGGTTCAAGTTTTTACGAAGCCGGTTGCGCTCGCTGCGCCCTTAGCTGGCCGCGCGCCAGGTGGTCGGCCACAGATCCTGCGGCACGGCGGTGCAGCTGGGCATTTCCTTCTCGTCCAGCAGGGCGAAGCGTTCGCCGGTCCAGGCCCAGGTCCCCATGCGGCCGCAGTCGCCGATCCCGCGTCCACGGCCGAAGGCGAACAGGGTGCGGGTCTTGGGGTCATAGCGGCTGTTGACCAGTTCGTCGTGGCTGCCTGTGGCCGTGGGGAAGACGACCGGCTGGGGCGCGCTCCTGTCCGCCGGGGTGATGAAATAGACCTGGGTGAAGTTATAGGCGCCCTCGCCGCACGGCACGCTCCACAGCAGCTTGTCGGAGGCCAGGCGGGCGACCTCGACGTCCGGTTCGAACCGCTCGCCCTTGCGGGTTTCGGCCAGGCATTCCTTCACCTTGGGGTGGGCTAGCAGCGCCGGCGACAGGTCGTCGTGCACCAGGCCGTTCTGCGGCGCGGCGGCGGCGATCGTCACGCGTGGCGCGGCGGGGGCTGCGGGCACGCTGGAGGCCGGGCGATCGCCGCGGCGGATCAGGGCGGTGGTCGTGCCCAGCCGCCCCTGACGTTCGTCGATCCACAGGAAGGCGGCGGCGGCTCCGCCCAGGCTGACCTTCATCTGCTTGTCGCCGCGCCTCAACGCCATGAAGGAGCCGTTGCCCAGGCCCTGCATCAACTGGGCCGAGGGCGTCCTGAAGGCGATGACGTCGCCTTCCTCGTCCATCTTGGTGTTCTGGCCCGCGTGACGGCGGCCGTCGATTTCGGCGTAGACGTCGCCCTCGCCGTCCTCCAGGCCCCAGCCGCCCATGTGGACGATGGGCCGGGCGTCCGGTCCGGGCGCGAGCGAGACGAGGACGAAGCCCATCCGGTTTTCGCCCGATCCAAAGGCGACGCAGTGGTTGGTGTTGTCGCAGGTGGCGGTCCAGTCGCGGAACTCGCGCGTCACGCTGGGCGGATTGGCGGCGGCGGCCTGGACGGCGGGCGTGGCGGCGGCTTCAGCAGGGGCGGGCGCGGCTGGCGCTTCGGGCGTGGCGGCGGCCTCACGCCCCTTGCAGGCGGCCAGCGTCAGGGGGAGGAGGGCGACGGAGGCGGCGAACCGCAGGCGGCGAAGCGTCATCAGGCGTTCCATGCGTTTTTGATCGACCGGCGGCCTCAAGCGTAGCCGTGAAAAAGCCTAGCGGCCGAGCCGCTGTTTCGTTCCGGCCTGACGTTCGGGCCTTGCGGCTTTCGTCCCCTTTGCGCCCGCGCGCTGGGGTCGCTATATCCCCTGCACCGAATTCCTTCCCTGATTGAGAGACAGAGGCGTAAGCATGGCCAAGATCAAGGTCGCCAATCCCATCGTGGACATCGACGGCGACGAAATGACCCGGATCATCTGGCAGATGATCAAGGACAAGCTGGTCTTCCCGTACCTGGACCTCGAACTCGACTATTACGACCTCGGCATGGAAAGCCGTGACGCCACCGACGATCAGATCACGATCGACGCGGCCCACGCCATCCAGAAGCACGGCGTCGGCGTGAAGTGCGCCACCATCACCCCGGACGAGGCGCGCGTCGCCGAATTCGGTCTGAAGAAGATGTGGAAGTCGCCGAATGGCACCATCCGCAACATCCTGGGCGGCGTGGTCTTCCGCGAGCCGATCATCTGCAAGAACGTGCCGCGTCTGGTGCCGGGCTGGACCCAGCCGATCGTCGTCGGCCGTCACGCCTTCGGCGACCAGTACAAGGCGACTGACTTCCTGATGCCGGGACCGGGCGTGCTGACCATCAAGTTCGTCGGCGACGACGGCGAGATCATCGAGCATGAGGTCTACAAGTCGCCGGGCGCTGGCGTCGCCATGGGCATGTACAACCTGGACGCCTCGATCCGCGAGTTCGCCCACGCCTCGTTCGGCTATGGCCTGAACCGCAACTACCCGGTCTATCTGTCGACCAAGAACACCATCCTGAAAGCCTACGACGGCCGCTTCAAGGACATCTTCCAGGAAGTCTTCGACGCCGACTACGCCGAGGAATTCAAGAAGCGCGGCCTGACCTATGAGCACCGCCTGATCGACGACATGGTCGCGGCCGCGATCAAGTGGTCGGGCGGCTTCGTCTGGGCGTGCAAGAACTACGACGGCGACGTGCAGTCGGACATCGTGGCGCAGGGCTTCGGCTCGCTGGGCCTGATGACCTCGGTGCTGATGACGCCGGACGGCAAGGTCATGGAAACCGAGGCCGCCCACGGCACCGTGACCCGTCACTACCGCCAGCATCAGAAGGGCGAGGCCACCTCGACCAACTCGATCGCCTCGATCTTCGCCTGGACCCGCGGCTTCAAGCACCGCGCCAAGCTGGACGGCAACACCGAGCTGGCCGAGTTCGCCGATACCCTGGAGCGCGTGGTCGTCGAGACCGTCGAGTCGGGCTTCATGACCAAGGATCTGGCCCTGCTGGTCGGTGATCAGCAGTCCTGGCTGACGACCGAAGGCTTCTTGGACAAGGTGTCCGAGAACCTGAAGAAGGCCCTGCCGGGCATCGGCTGAGTTTAGCTCAGCATGGCATCAAGGCCCGTCGGAGCAATCTGGCGGGCCTTTTTGCTGGGCGCTTATTGCGTCGGCGTGGGGACAGGGGGACGGAGCCGCGTGAAAACACGCATTGAACCCGCCCACGAACCATGTCCCTAATACTCTTGGGGATTTTGACGCTGTTTCGTCGTCGTCTCGTCGCGTTCGTAAGGCAGGGGAGGGCCGATGAACCGCAAACTGATCATTCGTCTGGGGGTGGCTGCCGCCGCTGTCTTTGTGGTCGCCTACGCCGCTTCGCCGTTGCTGGCGGCGCGATCGTTGGTGCAGGCGGCGAAGGCTGGGGATGAAAAGGGGCTGGAGCGCCAGGTGGACTTTCCCGCCTTCCGCGCCAGCCTGAAGGACGAGCTGAACGCCCGCATGATGGCCGAGATGCGCAACGATCCGCGCATGGCCGACAGCGGTCTGTCGGGCTTGGGGATGCTGCTGGCGCCCGCCATCGTCGGCGGGGCGGTGGACGCTTTCGTGACCCCCCAGGCCATTTCGATGATGGTGCAGGAGGGCCGCTCGCCCAAGCCCGCCCTCTCGGTCGAAACCGAGCAGGAAGCGAAGCCTGACAATGACCGGGTGCGCCAGTCGTGGGGCTATCGCGACCTGGACACCTTCGCCGTCACCCTGACGCGCGACGACCAGCCGAACGAAGCGGTGTCCCTGCTGATGAAGCGTCGCAACCTGTTCGGCTGGAAGCTGGCGGCGATCGATCTGGGCGCGCCGGAGTAGGCTTCTCCTCCCCATGAAATGGGGAGGTGGATGGGCGGCGCAGCCGACGAGACGGAGGGGCTGCTTGGTTCCGCTGCCGTAAAGCCCCTCCACCGCTTCGCGGTCCCCCTCCCCATTGCATGGGGAGGAAAGAAAAAGGGCGACGCACCGAATGCGCCGCCCTTTCCTGTTTCAGCCTGTCGGGGCGATCAGCCCTTCAGCGCGGCGCGGATGGCGTTCAGGCCGTCCTCGGCCTTGGAGCCGTCCGGGGCGCCGCCCTGGGCGAAGTCGGGCTTGCCGCCTGCGCCCTTGCCGCCCATGGCGATGACGGCGTCGCGGGCCAGATCAGCGGCATTGACCTTGCCGGCCATGTCCGGCGTCGCGGCGACAGTGATGGCCGCCTTGCCGTCGGTGACGCCGACCAGGGCGACGACGCCTGAGCCGATCTGCTTCTTGAAGTCCTCGGCCACGCCGCGCAGGCCCTTGCCGTCGACGCCATCCAGAACGCGGGCGATCAGCTTGATCCCGCCGATCTCTTCGGGCGCGGCATTGGCGCCTGCGCCGCCGCCCAGGGCCAGTTGCTTCTTCAGGTCGGCGACCTGCTTCTCCAGCGTCTTGACCGAGGCCTGCAGGCCCTCGACGCGGGCCGGAACCTCGGCGGGTTGGATCTTGAAGCCCTGGGCCAGATGGCGGGCGACGTTGGCCTGATCCAGCAGGAAGCGGCGGGCCGCCTCGCCGGTCAGGGCCTCGACGCGGCGCACGCCGGCGGCCACGCCGCCTTCCGAGACGATCTTGAACAGGGCGATGTCGCCGGTGCGGAAGACGTGAGTGCCGCCGCACAGTTCGACCGAATAGGCGCCCGGACCAGACAGGGCGCGACCGATGGTCAGGACGCGGACTTCATCGCCGTACTTTTCGCCGAACAGGGCCACGGCGCCCGCCGCGATGGCGGCGTCGGGCGTCATCAGTTCGGTGGTGACGGGGACGTTCTGGCGGATGACGGCGTTCACCTCGTCCTCGACGCGGGCGATCTCCTCGTCCGTCATCGGGGCGTTGTGGCTGAAGTCGAAGCGCATGCGCTCGGCGTCGACCATCTGGCCCTTCTGGGCGACGTGGGCGCCCAGCACGTTCTTGACGGCGGCGTGGAACAGGTGGGCGGCCGAGTGGTTGGCGCGGGTGGTCGGGCGCGAGCCTTCCGCGACCGTGGCGGTCACGACCGCGCCGGTCGCCAGCGAGCCCTTGGTCACTTCCAGCGTGTGAACGTGCAGGTCGCCGCCGTGCTTCTTGGTGTCGAGAACGCGGCCTTCGCCGCCGCTCCAGACGAAGGCGCCCTTGTCGCCCGCCTGACCGCCGCCTTCGCCGTAGAAGGGGGTCTTGTCCAGCAGGACCTCGACCGTCTCGCCGGTCGCGGCGGAGGGGCTTTCCGCGCCCTCCTTGACGATGGCCAGAACCTTGCCTTCGCCGGTCTCGGACTCATAGCCGGTGAACTCCGTGCCGCCGTGCTGATCGCGCAGGGCCAGCCAGGCGCCGGCCGAGGCCGTCTGGCCAGAGCCCTTCCAGTGCTCGCGCGAGCGGTCGCGCTGCTCGGCCATGGCGGATTCGAAGCCGTCGACGTTGACGCTGAAGCCGCGACGGCGGGCCTCGTCCTGCGTCAGGTCCAGCGGGAAGCCGTAGGTGTCGTACAGGGTGAAGGCCGTCTGGCCGTCCAGCATGTCGCCGGCCTTGAAGTCGCTGGTCGCCTGATCGAACAGGTTCATGCCGCGACCCAGGGTGGTGCGGAAGCGGATCTCTTCCTGCTTCAACGTGTCCTCGATGAAGGCCTGGGCGCGGCCCAGTTCCGGATAGGCCTCGCCCATTTCCTGAACCAGCGTCGGCACCAGACGGTGCATCAGCGGGTCCGACGCGCCCAGCAGGTGGGCGTGACGCATGGCGCGGCGCATGATGCGGCGCAGGACATAGCCCCGGCCCTCGTTCGAGGGCGTCACGCCGTCGGCGATCAGGAAGGCGGTCGAGCGCAGGTGGTCGGCGATGACGCGGTGCGACGGGGCGCGCTCGCCCTCGGCCTTGGTCGAGGTCAGCTCTTCCGAGGCGTGGATCAGGCTCTTGAACAGGTCGACGTCATAGTTGGAGTGGACGCCCTGCAGCACGGCGGCGATGCGCTCCAGACCCATGCCGGTGTCGACCGACTTCTTGGGCAGTTCGCGAACGATCTCGTCGTTCTCCTTCTCGAACTGCATGAAGACGTTGTTCCAGATCTCGACGAAGCGGTCGCCGTCTTCGTCCGGCGAACCGGGAGGGCCGCCGAAGATGTGGTCGCCGTGGTCGTAGAAGATCTCGGTGCAGGGGCCGCTGGGGCCGCTGTCGCCCATGGCCCAGAAGTTGTCGGCCGTCGGGATGCGGATGATCTTGTCGTCCGAGAAGCCGGTGATCTTCTTCCAGATGTCGAAGGCTTCGTCGTCGGTGTGATAGACGGTGACCAGCAGGCGCTTGGGATCGAGGCCGAACTCCTTGGTCAGCAGGGTCCAGGCGCGCTCGATGGCGTGGTCCTTGAAGTAGTCGCCGAACGAGAAATTGCCCAGCATTTCAAAGAAGGTGTGGTGACGCGCGGTGTAGCCGACGTTGTCCAGGTCGTTGTGCTTGCCGCCGGCGCGCACGCATTTCTGCGAGCTGGTGGCGCGCTTGTAGGGCGGGGTGGCGGCGCCGGTGAAGTAGTCCTTGAACGGCACCATGCCCGCGTTGACGAACAGCAGCGTCGGGTCGTTCTGCGGCACGAGCGGAGCCGACTGCACCTTCTCGTGGCCGTCGGCGGCGAAGTAGTCGAGGAAGGTGGAACGGATCTGCTTCAGGCTGGTCATGGGCGTATCGCTCTGGAACTCGGGCGCGCGGGAGGAAGTATCGGAACCGGCGTCATATAGGGATTTTGCGCCGAACGCATCACCCAGGCGGAGGTCAGGCTCAGTGCGGCGTCAACGGGCCGTGCAGGGCGCTGCGTGAGCGGATGTGGACGTCGAGCGGAACACCTGCCTCTACCGTGACGGGCTTCAACACGATGTCGTTCTGGACGAGAGGCGTGCGTTCAGCTGTCGGATGCAGCTGTGCAAGCAACAGGTAGCGCCCTGCAGGGACGGAAGGGAAGCTGAAGGCGCCACCCGCCCCGCAAGCCGTTTCGCGTATGTAGGACGCCGATGCGGCTTCGGGCCACGACCACCGCTCTGGTTGGTCGCTGAAGCCGTCACGCCAATCGCCGCGTTCCGTGACGACAAGGCGGTGTTGCCGTTCCAGCAGCCGGCGCATGTGCGGCGTGTCGGGGATCAGACGAACGGACAGTTGTTCGCATGTCAGAGTTTCGTCCGGGATAGGTTCGACAACTCCGCCGTAGCCTTGGCGATAGCTGGCTGTCAGGGTCAGACGTCCCGTGATCGGTGCGCCGGGAGCCAGGGCCCAATCGTGCGCTTTGGCGTCAAAGACGCTGAGGCGTTCGAACTCACGCTGCTCGTGCAGTTGATGAACGGCGGCGAGCGTCAGGCATCCGGAAAGCGGCAGAGCCGTCAGCATGACCGCCAGCGATATGGAGAGAGCGCGCGATTTCATTCGTGCACCATGGCGAAGCGTTGTTGTGGCGTCCATGAGCGGCGTGTTCGGGAGAACGCTTTGCGCCTTAGACGTGCAGGGGATGCGGCGCGATGATCAGGCCGTCCTCGTCGGTGTAGAGCCAATCGCCGGGCGTGAAGATGACGCCGCCGAAAGCGGTAGGGATGTCGATCTCGCCGATGGCGTCGCGGTCGGCGCGCAAGGGAATGGTCCCGACGGCTTTGACGCCGATGTCCATGGTGTTGATGACGGCGGTGTCGCGCACGGCCCCGTGGACGACGATCCCGGCCCAGCCGTTGTCGATGGCCAGCTTCGCCAGATTGTCGCCGACCAGAGCGCGCTTCAGCGAGCCGCCCCCGTTGACCACCAGAACCGCGCCCTGACCGGGTCGCTCCAGCGTCTGACGGATGAGGGCGTTGTCATCCAGCACGCTGAGGGTGCGGATCGGGCCGTGGAAGGTCGTGACCTGGCCAAAGCTGCGGAAGGGAGTCTGGCAGACCCTCACCACGTCAGGATGGGCGTCGCAGAGGTCGGCGGTGGCGATGACGGTCATGGGGAGGCTCCGTGGGGTCGCGGGGACACTGCCCGTAGGCGCCGAGGAGAAACAAGGCCGTTGGGCCGAGAAACGCGTTTGACGGGCGTCTCTCAATCTCCGCTCATCCCGGCGGACGCCGGGATCCAGTGCTTTGGCTTCGGGGCGCGAGGGGCAACGGGTGGCGATGCGTGCGGTGCTCTCACTGGATCCCGGCGTCCGTCGGGATGAGCGGGAGAGGGGGCGGCGTCTTGAGCGGGTAAAAAAAGAGGCCCGCCCGAAGCAGGTCGGGCGGGCCGGTCTCCGTCCGACCGGCCGCGCGGGGTCGGTAGGCGGGTCGCGCGGCGGCGAACGGAGAAGCTTTGGCCGATCAGGGCGCTGATCTGCCCGCCGTTAAGGCAGAGGGCGGCGCCCGCTGGATCCTCGGGTCAAGCCCGAGGATGACGGCGTTTAAGTGTGGCGGGACGGATCAGCCCTCCAGATCTTGGCCCTCGTCGGGTTCGGGGGCGCCCAGCATGTCGTCGGCGATCTTGGCCGTGGACTGACGGACGGCCTTCTCGATGGCGAGGGCCATGTCGGGGTTGTTCTTCAGGAACTCCTTCGCGTTCTCGCGGCCCTGACCGATGCGGGTGGAGTCGTAGGAGAACCAGGAGCCCGACTTCTCGATGATGTTGGCCTTGACCCCCAGGTCGATGATCTCGCCGATCTTGGAGATTCCTTCGCCGTACATGATGTCGAAGATGACCTCGCGGAACGGCGGGGCGACCTTGTTCTTGACCACCTTGACGCGGGTGGTGTTGCCGACGACCTCGTCGCGGTTCTTGATCGCGCCGGTGCGGCGGATGTCGAGGCGCACCGAGGCGTAAAACTTCAGCGCATTGCCGCCCGTCGTCGTTTCCGGCGAGCCGTACATGACGCCGATCTTGTGACGGATCTGGTTGATGAACAGGACGATGCACTTCGACTTGGAGATCGAGGCCGTCAGCTTGCGCAGGGCCTGCGACATCAGGCGGGCCTGAAGGCCGGGCAGGCTGTCGCCCATCTCGCCCTCGATTTCAGCGCGCGGCGTCAGCGCAGCGACCGAGTCGACCACCACGATGTCCACGGCGCCCGAGCGCACCAGGGTGTCGACGATCTCCAGCGCCTGTTCGCCCGTGTCGGGCTGCGACACCAGAAGATCGTCCAGGTTGACGCCCAGCTTCTGGGCGTAGACCGGGTCCAGCGCGTGCTCGGCGTCGACGAAGGCGGCCACGCCGCCCTTCTTCTGGACTTCGGCCACGGTGTGCAGGGCCAGTGTCGTCTTGCCCGAGGATTCCGGGCCGAACACCTCGATCACCCGCCCGACCGGCAGGCCGCCGATGCCCAGCGCCATGTCGAGGCCCAGCGAGCCGGTCGAGACGCTGTCGATCTCGGCCACTACGCCGGCCTTGCCCAATTTCATGACCGAGCCCTTGCCGAAGGCGCGATCGATCTGCGCGATCGCCGCCTCTAGAGCGCGTTGTTTGTCGCCGTCTTCTTTACCCACGAGCTTCAGTGCCGCCTGTGACATTGGTTTTCTCTCCCTTGCCATGATTCCCATCTGACTTCGGGAGAGACCCGCCACGGACCCGCTCCCTCGTTGAGACGGACTATGGACATGGTTTGTTCTTGTTCGCAAGATGTTCTCGTGAACTGAACGAGAACATTTATCACGATGCGACCGGTTTTGTCGTGACGCCTCAGCCGCGCCAGAAGGGTCGGGCGCGGGCCAGGCGGGCGAAGGCGCGGTCTGAGGCGGCGTGCAGGACGGCGGCGCTCTGTTCGCGGCGGCCGATCAGGCGACCAGCGGCGAAGGCGATCTCGGGCGAGGTCAGCCGGGCTTCGGCGGGGATGCGGTCGCGCGCCACGGCCAGGTCGTTGAGGGCGCCGAAGGCGTCCTGCACCCGCTCCAGGGCCTTGAGGAAACGCCGCTCGCGGCCGGGGCGCTCGGACAGGCCGGCGAAGAACTCGGCCGCATAGCGCAGACGCTTCACCCGAATGCGCAGACGGTGCCGACCTGCGGCGTCCAGTTGGTCGAGGCGGCGGCCGCCGCGCCGTATGCGTCGGTTCAACTGTTGCAAGGCCTCGGCGGCGAACTTGGCGACGGGCCGTTGTCGACGCCAGGCGCGCACCGGATCGGGATCGGTCCGCCAGGCGCCGATCTCGATCCAGGTCAGGGTCTCGAGCATCAGGGCGGCGTAGCGCGGCGAATCGATCGCCGCCATGGCCCGGCGGTAGGCGCCGCTGCGCGCCGCCAGCAGGCGCAGGCCCAGAGGGGCGAGGTCGGGGGCGGGCGTCTCGAGCGCGGCGGGATGAAAGACGTCGCGGATGAAGACGTCCAGGTCGCGCGCGGCGTCGGTCTCATGCGCCAGCCATTTCAGCTCGGCGACGACGGGGGCGACGTCTTCGCTCAGCAGGGGAGCGAACACCGACAGGGCGGCGCGCAGGCGGCGTAGACCCACCCGCAGTTGATGCAGGGCTTCGGGCCGCCGAACGCGGCGCAGCAGTTCGGCGTTGGCGGAGACCTGGCCCAGGGCGGCCAGGGCCGTGCGGCGCAAGGCGGCCTCGGCCGACAGGGCGCGAGGCAGGGGATCGGCGCGGGCGAAACGGGGCGCGCGTTCAGTTCCCTCGGCTAGGCGCCAGCCGCGCTCGGCCTTGCTCTCGAACAGGGGGACCAGGGCGATGTCGGCCGACAGGCGTCGGGCCAGGGCGAACAGGGCCTGGGGCGGGCCGTCCTTCAGCTCCAGCTCCAGCTCGCGCAGGGGCTCGACGCGGTCGCCCGCCGACAGTTCGCCCTCGTCATAGGCGGCCTCGATCACGGCGCCGTCGAAGGCGACCAGCCGGGTGTGGCGGCGCACCGTGCTGGCGAAGCGGGGCGATAGGGCGCGGCGGCTGCCCTTCAGCAGGGGGGCGGCGGGCGTCGTCTTCAGCGTCTTCCAGTCCAGGGCCTCGCTGGGAACCGGCGTCTCCCATTCGGCGCGGTTAAGGATGTCGCCGCCGGTCTGGCCTTTCAGCGTCTGGACGAAGCCACGCCCCGTGGCGCGCACCCGCAGGCCCCAGCCCGCGCGGCGCAGCGCCTGATCCGGCGTGTCGAAATAGACGGAGCGCAGGGTCTGAACGCTGTCCTCGCCCGCCAGGGCCGGATGGGCGGCCAGGCGCGCGGCGGCGCCGGGAGCGAGCCGGAACTTGAGTTCGATTTCCTGCGCCATTTCCTGGGCCATGCCGGACATGACGCCATTGTGCGCCCATCCCCGCGTGGGTCCAAGGCGATGAAAATGATCCAACAGCCAAGCTCGCGCGTTAGGGGGACATGACTGATCTTCAGACCGCCCAAATCGTCCAACCCGCCGAGCCGGCCAAGCCCGCCGTCCTGACCATTCGCAACGCCCGCCTGGGCGACGTCGCCGGGATCAACGCCCTGGTGGCGCGGGTCTACAAAGACATGCCGCCCTATACGCCGGGGATGCTGCGCGGCCAGATCGCTACCTATCCCGACGGCCAGTTCGTGGTCGAGTTCGAGGGCGAGATCGTCGGCTACGCCGCCAGCTTCCGCATCGACGAGGCCTCGGCCATGGGGCCGCACACCTGGGACCAGATCACCGGCGGCGGCTATGGCGCGCGGCATGATCCGGCGGGCGAGTGGTTGTACGGGATGGAGGTCTGCGTCGATCCGGCCCGGCGGCGCCTGCGCATCGGCCAGCGCCTGTATGATGCGCGCCGCGACCTGTGCGAAGCGCAGAATCTGAAGGGCATCGTTTTCGGCGGCAGGATGCCGGGGCTGGCGCGTCGCCGCGCCGCTTATCCCGACCCGAACGCCTATGTGGAGGCGGTGCGCGACCGCAAGGTGAAGGATCCGATCATGGCCTTTCACCAGCGTTCGGGTTTCGAGCCGGCGGGGGTGCTGCTGAACTATCTGCCGTCGGACAAGGCGTCGCTGGGCCATGCGGCGCGCTGGGTCTGGCGCAACCCCTACTATGTCGAGGCGACGGGCAAGGGGGCGGCCTTCGCGGTCAAGGAGACGGTGCGCGTCGCCACCGTCCAGCTGCAGATGCGCAAGGTCGAGAGCTTCCAGGAGTTCATGGACAACGTCGAATACTTCGTCGATGTGGGGTCCGACTATCGCGCCGACTTCGTGGTCTTCCCCGAGCTGTTCACGCTGCAGCTTCTGTCGCTGGAGACGAAGAAGCTGACGCCGGCGGAATCGATCGAGGCCCTGACCCGCTATACGCCGCGCTTCGTCGAGGCGATGCGCGAGCTGGCGGTCGGCTACAACGTCAACATCATCGGGGGCTCGCACCCGACGCGGACCGAGGACGGCGAGATCCAGAACGTCGCCTACGTCTTCCTGCGCGACGGTTCGGTGCATGAGCAGGAGAAGATTCACCCGACGCCGAACGAGCGCCACTGGTGGAACATCAAGGGCGGCGATCGCGTCCACGCCATCCCGACCGACTGCGGGCCGATCGGGGTGATGATCTGCTACGATTCCGAGTTCCCCGAACTGGCGCGGCGTCTGGCGGACGAGGGGGCGCGCATCCTGTTCACGCCCTTCTGCACCGACAACCGGCAGGGGTATCTGCGGGTGCGTTATTGCTCGCAGGCGCGGGCGATCGAGAACCAGTGCTACGTCGTCCTGTCGGGCAATGTCGGCAACCTGCCGAACGTCGAGAACATGGACATCCAGTATGCGCAGTCGTGCATCCTGACGCCGTGCGACTTCCCGTTTGCGCGCGACGGGGTGGCGGCTGAGGCCAGCGAGAACGTCGAGACGGTCACGGTGGCGGACCTGGACCTGTCCGACCTGGCCTGGGCCAAGGCGCAAGGAACGGTGCGGAACCTGCGCGACCGCCGGTTCGATCTGTACAAGACGGTGTGGGCGGACGGGGGGTGACCTTACCCCCGCTCATTCCGGCGGGGTGTTTGGCCTGCATCCCTTAATCTTCCTCGTCATTCTCGGGCTTGTCCCGAGAATCCATAAACGCAGGGCTTGGGCGCGAAGGCGTGGCGTTTCGCCTTCATACGTGCGCGGTTCTGGATCCCGGCACAAGACCGGGGATGACGGGATGGGGGTAGGGGCAGGCCTATTCACGCTGCGTTTGAGGCCAAAGCACTGGGCCCCGGCGTCCGCCGGGGTGAGCGGATTTTGTAGGGCGCCTATTCCGGCCGCTTCGCCGGGCTGTCTCGGAACCGGGGCGCGGGCGCGGGCTGCACCACGCCCTGCGCCGTGACGAAGGCCTCGCGCGCTTGGTTGTGCGGATGGTCGGGCGCCTCGGTCATGGACAGGACGGGGGCGACGCAGGCGGCCTCGGCGTCGGGGTCGCTGCACCAGTCGTCGCGGGTGCGGGTGCGGAAGACCGCGGCCAGCTTGTCCTTCAGCCTCGGCCATTGGACCGGATCGAACGGCATGGCGAAATCGGGGTCATTGGCCAGTCCCGTCAGCCGCATCAACGCGATGTAGAAGGCCGGTTCGATGGCCCCGACAGCGACGTATTTGCCGTCCTGCGTCTCATAGACCTCGTAAAACGGCGCGCCGGTGTCGAGCAGGTTGACGCCGCGCTCGTCGCGCCAGGCCAGGCTGGGCGGCAGGGGCGCGGGCATATTCTGGCGGAAGCCCCAGATCATGCTCATCAGCAGGGATGAGCCGTCGGTCATGGCGCAGTCGATGACGTCGCCGCGCCCGGTGCGCTGGGCCTTCAGCAGACCCGCGACCATGCCGAAGGCCAGCAGCATGCCGCCGCCGCCGAAGTCGCCGACCATGTTGATCGGCGGGGTCGGCTTCTCGCCCGCCCGGCCGAAGGCGTGCAGGGCGCCCGAGACGGCGATGTAGTCGATGTCGTGACCCGGCGCTGGGGCCAGCGGCCCGTCCTGACCCCAGCCGGTCATGCGGCCGTAGACGAGGCGCGGATTGTCGGCCAGCAGCGCGTCGGGGCCGAGGCCGAGACGCTCCATCACGCCGGGACGGAAACCTTCGATCAGGCCGTCGGCGGTTCGCGCCAGATCGCGGATCAGGGCGGCGCCTTCGGGCGTCTTCAGGTCGGCTTCGACCAGACGGGCGCGGCTGCGGTTCAGGGGATCGCGCGGGTCGGGCGCGGCGCCGGGACGGTGGACCAGCACCACCTCGGCGCCGTGATCGGCCAGCATCATGCCGCAGAAGGGGGCGGGGCCGATGCCGCCGATTTCGATGATGGTCAGGCCGTCGAGGGTTCCGCTCATGCCGGCCACTGAAGCCGAGGCGGGCGGCCCCGTCCAGCTTGCGCTGTCCGAGGCCGCCTCTTCGGGGGGAGCTGAAGAATGAACCCGCTCACCCCGGCGGACGCCGGGGCCCAGTAAGAGCAACGCGCGCCGCGCCAACCGGCACGGTCGAGCCCTTGGCCAAA
>NZ_FUIE01000010.1 GCF_900163625.1 Brevundimonas diminuta 3F5N | reverse complement strand
CCCCCTCATCCGAGCGGCTCCGCCGCCCACCTTCTCCCCCGAGGGGAGAAGGGGAAAGACGCACCGTCAACTCGGGATCGTCGGCCAGCACGGTCTCGACCCCGACCAGGATGGCGTCATGCGCCGCGCGCAGGCGGTGGCCTTGCTGGCGCGCCTGCGGCCCGGTGATCCACTGGCTTTCGCCCGTGGCCGTGGCGATGCGGCCGTCCAGCGAGGTCGCCAGCTTCAGGGTGACGCGCGGGCGCATCAGTCCTGGCCGGACTTGGTCTCGTCGAAACCCTCGTCGCCGAGGAATTTGGCGAAATCGCTGGTGTGGCGGAAGTCCTTATAAACCGAGGCGTAGCGGACGTAGGCGACCTCATCGACCGACTTCAGCGCCTTCATGATGAAGTCGCCGACAATGCTCGACGGAATCTCCGTCTCGCCCAGGCTTTCCAGCTGGCGCACGATGCGGCTGACCAGCAGCTCGACCTGATCGGGCTGGACCGGACGTTTCCTCAAGGCGATGCCCAGCGAGCGTTCCAGCTTGTCGCGGTCGAAGGGAGTGCGGCGGCCGTTCCGTTTCAGGATGACCAGTTCGCGCAGCTGCACCCGCTCGAAGGTGGTGAAGCGCCCGTTGCATTGCGGACAGGACCGACGGCGACGGATGGCCGCGCCGTCATCAGACGGGCGGCTGTCCTTCACCTGAGTATCGGCGTTTCCACAGAACGGGCACTTCATCCGATGGGCCTCTTAGCGATAGATCGGGAAGCGCGCGGTCAGTTCGCGCACCTGAGCGGCGACGCCCGCGACGACGGCCGGATCGGCTTCATCGCCGCCGTTCATCGACGAGACGACGTCGGCGATCCAGTGACCGATCTGCTTGAACTCTTCCTCGCCGAAGCCGCGCGTGGTGCCGGCCGGGGTGCCCAGACGGACGCCCGAGGTGACGGTGAAGGGCGCGGTGTCGAAGGGCACGCCGTTCTTGTTGCAGGTCATCAGGGCCTTCTCGAGCTCATGCTCGGTGGCCTTGCCGGTCACGCCCTTAGGACGCAGGTCGACCAGCATCAGGTGGCTGTCGGTGCCGCCCGAGACGATGGCCAGGCCGCGTTCGATCAGGACGCCGGACAGGGCCTGGGCGTTCTTCACGACCTGCTGGGCGTAGAGCTTGAACTCAGGCTTCAGCGCCTCGCCGAAGGCCACAGCCTTGGCCGCGATGACGTGCTCCAGCGGGCCGCCCTGCAGGCCGGGGAAGACGGCCGAGTTGATCTTCTTGCCCAGGTCCAGGTCGTTGGACAGGATCATGCCGCCGCGCGGACCGCGCAGGGTCTTGTGCGTCGTGGTGGTGACGACGTGGGCGTGCGGGATCGGGTCGGGGTAGACGCCGCCGGCGATCAGGCCCGCATAGTGAGCCATGTCGACCATCAGATAGGCGCCGACCGAATCCGCGATCTCACGGAAACGCTTGAAGTCGATGTGGCGCGAATAGGCCGAGGCGCCGGCCAGGATCAGCTTGGGCTTTTCCTTTTGAGCCATTTCGGCGACGTGATCATAATCAATGAGATGGTCGTCTTCGTTCACCTTGTAGGTGACGGGACGGAACCACTTGCCCGACTGGTTGGCGGGCGAGCCGTGGGTCAGGTGACCGCCGCAGGCCAGATCCATGCCCAGGAACGTATCGCCCGGCTGCAGCAGGGAGAAGAAGACCGCCTGGTTGGCCTGGGCGCCCGAGTGGGGCTGGACGTTGACGAAAGCGGCGCCGAACAGTTCCTTGGCGCGCTCGCGGGCCAGGTCTTCAGTGACGTCCACGAACTCGCAGCCGCCGTAGTAGCGACGCCCCGGATAGCCCTCGGCGTATTTGTTGGTCAGGACCGAGCCCTGCGCGTCCAGCACCGCCTGCGAGACGATGTTCTCGGAGGCGATCAGCTCGATCTGCTCCTTCTGGCGGCCCAGTTCGCCCTGAATGCCCTTGAAGATCGCCGGATCGGCGTCAGCGAGGCTCTTGGAGAAGTAGGAATCGTGCGTGAAGGCGGTCACAGGCGGCACCCCGAAGGCTGAAAGCGAAAACGGCGGAACCTATCTAGGCCGCGCCGCTGAACACCACAACATCTAGGGGCGCGCGAGCCCGCCGACTACGTCATCGCGGACGCTGACCGATCTCTCTCACCAGTTGTTGCGGCCGTCCACGCGCTCGACCTGGATCGTGGACAGGTCGAGGTCGAGCGCCATGCGCAGGTTGATCGCCGCGATCCGGGTGGTGGGGAGGTCGCCGGCCTGATGGCCTTCCTTCGGGGTCCCGTCCGAGTTGTAGACAGAGCCGAAATCCGGCGAGAAGCCATGCGTATTGCCGCCGCAGGTCGCACAGAAGTGATGATGATTCATGCCGTTGGGCGCATAGTCGCCCACCGGCCCCGTCGTAGTGATCGTCAGTTCTTCCGGACTGTAATAACCCCAGACCGCGCCGGTCCGGCAGCACCAGGTACAGTTACAGGATGCGGCCTGCCTGGGCAGGTCCGGGGCCTCGATCTTCACGGCTCCGCAATAGCAGGCGGCGGTCAGGGTCATGTGAGCTTCTCCGTCATACCGAAGGATAAGCCCCGACTGCTGTCAGAAAGCGACAGCAGCGATCATCTCTGGCTTAACGCTCGCTTCAGCTTGGCCAGAGCGACCCGTTCAACGGACTTCGGCTCATTGTCCGGCCCCATGGCGCTGACCTCGCGCCCGGTGGCCACGTGGACGGCTGAGCATTTCACATAAGGGCCGTTGCGGACGAACTCGACGATGACTTCGCCGAGCTCAGCGTCGATCGTCATGCGGCGACCGGTTGACGCGCCACGTTGCAATGGGACCAGAGCTTGTCCATCGCCACGACCAGCTTGTCGATCATCGCGTCGTCATGATCGGGCGAGGGCGTGAAGCGCAGGCGCTCGGTTCCCTTGGGCACGGTCGGATAGTTGATCGGCTGGACGTAGATGCCGTGCTCTTCCAACAGCATGTCCGAGATCAGCTTGCAGTGCACCGGATTGCCGACGTGAACCGGCACGATGTGGCTGACGCTGGGCAGGACGGGAATGCCCGCCTCGGTCAGGCGGCGCTTCAGGGTGGCGGCGCGCTCCTGATGGGCGTCGCGCAGTTCCGGGTGCGCCTTCAAGTGGCGGACCGAGGCCAGGGCGCCGGCGGTCAGCGCGGGCGGCAGGCTGGTGGTGAAGATAAAGCCCGAAGCCCAGCTGCGCACCGCGTCCACGATCACCGCGTCGGCGGCGATGTAGCCGCCCATGACGCCGATGGCCTTGCCCAGGGTGCATTCGACGATGTCGATGCCGTCCAGCACGCCGTCACGCTCGGCCACGCCCGCGCCGGTCGCGCCGTACAGGCCCACGGCGTGAACTTCGTCCAGATAGGTCAGGGCGCCATATTTCTTCGCCAGGGCGATGGTGCCGGCGATGTCGGCGATGTCGCCATCCATCGAATAGACGCTCTCGAAGGCGACCAGCTTGGGCGCATCTGCAGGCGCGGCGGCCAGCAGTTCCTCGAGGTGTTCCAGGTCGTTGTGGCGGAAGATGTGACGCTCGCCGCCGCCGTTGCGGATGCCCGCGATCATGGAGGCGTGGTTCAGCGCGTCCGAGAAAGTGATCAGGCCCGGCAGGATCTTCTGCAGGGTCGACAGCGTCGCCTCATTGGCCACGTAGCCCGAGGTGAACAGCAGCGCCGCTTCCTTCTGGTGCCAGCTGGCCAGCTCGGCTTCCAGATCCACGGCCGAGCGCGTGGTGCCCGAAATGTTGCGCGTGCCCCCTGCTCCGGCGCCGGTCTTCTCGACCTCGGCCTGCATGGCGTCGATCACCGCCGGATGCTGACCCATGCCCAGATAGTCGTTGGAGCACCAGACGACGACGTCCTGCTGCGTGCCGTCCTCACGACGCCGCATCGCCCGAGGAAACTGGCCGCGCACCCGCTTCAGATCGGCGAAGACGCGATAGCGCCCCTCGCTGCGGACCTGCTCCACAGAGTTCTGAAAGGCGGACTTATAGTCGAACAAGGCGGCGCTTCTTTCGCTTATGCAGCTTTCGCGGCCTAATTGCGCGCGCCGCCCGGTCTTGTCCATGTCAGGAGCCGGACAAAACGTCCCAACCCCTTAATTGATAACGATTCTCAGACCTCATTCATGTGCAACGGCCACGCTTTGTCCAGCCGTGCATAAGGCGTAGTCTAGGGGCATGAACAGACGACACATGATCCAGACGGGACTGGCGGCGCTCGGGGCCGGAACAACAGGTTGCGCAGCGCCGACGTCGCCCCTGCCCCATCGTGCAGGCTATGAAATGCCTATGGAAAGCGCGCAGCACGAACGCACCCTGATGCAGTGGCCCGTCAGCGTGGATGTCTATGGCGCGCGCGACCTGGCCGCCGTGCAGGCGAACATTCTCGCTATCGCCAATGCAATCGGCGAGCACGAACCTGTGGCCATGATGGCGGCGCCTGACGCGCGAGGCCTGGATCGCGCGAAGTTCAGCAGTGCGGTCGAATTCTGGGACATTCCGACCGACGACCTGTGGTGCCGGGACAGCGGACCGACCTTCGTCAAGGGCGTCGACGGTCAGATGGCCGTCGCTCACATTCGCTTCAACGGCTGGGGGAACAAGCAGCGCCACCGCAATGACGGCTTGATCGCCGAGCGCGTGGCGGCGCGCCTGGGTCTACCGCTGATCGACAGCGGCGTGATCGGGGAACAGGGCGGTCTGGAGCATGACGGCGCCGGGACCATGCTGGCCCACGCCAGTTGCTGGGTGAACGACAACCGCAACCCTGGCCTGAGCGCGGATGAAATCGCGGATCGGCTGGGCGCCGCTGTCGGCGCCACAAAGATGATCTGGGCGCCGGGCATCAAGGGCGAGGACATCACCGACTATCATATCGACGCCCTGGCGCGGTTCACGGCGCCGGGACAGGTGCTGATCCAGATCGACGACGAGATGGACCCCGACGATCCCTGGTCGGCCGCCGCCCACGAGACGCTGGAGATCATCCAGCAGGCCACGGACGCCCGGGGTCGCCCCCTGGAGATCGTGCGCCTGCCTGAACCGATCGACATTCGCGGAACGTCGGACGACTTCGTGTCCAGCTACGTCAACTACTACGTCTGCAATGGAGCGGTGATCGCTGCGCAGTTTGGCGATCAGGCCGCGGACGACGAGGCGCGCGAAATTCTGGCCTCGCTCTATCCGGGACGCCGGATCGTCCAACTGAACATCGACGCACTGGGCGCATCGGGCGGCGGCATCCACTGCGCGACACAGCAGCAGCCGGCCTAGATGATCAGGGCGGCGATCAGTCCCGCCAGTCCGACGGCCATCGAGGCGATGTAGAGTCGATAGGTCGTGTGATAGCGACGGCCGACGCCTTCCCGCACCCGATTGTCGAGCAAGCGAGCCAGGGTGACGACCATCAGCGAAATGCTGACCAGGATGGTGACGGCGACCAGCCAGTCCACCGCATCCTGAAGCACCCGCCCCTCCTGCTCGCTGACCGCCCAGTTAGCCATGAAGGCCAGGAGGAAGCCCATGATGATGCCGATGGACGTCACCATCGGCTGGCGATAGCCGGCGACATCATCGTGGTAGAGGGGCGGCTCTTCGGTCATTGCGCCAGCGTATCGATGCGGCCGCGCAACATCTGGACCATGGCGGAGAAGTCCTTGCCGCCGTAGCCGAGGCCGTTGAACAGGGCGTAGAGGGCCTCGGCCTGGGCGCCAAGCGGGGTCGTAGCGCCCGCCTTGGCGGCGGCGTCCTGGGCCAGCTTCAGATCCTTCAGCATCATGGCGGTGGCGAAGCCGCCTTCGTATTCGCGGTTCGACGGCGCGGTCGGCACCGGGCCGGGCCAGGGGTAGTAGTTGCTGACGCTCCAGCACTGGCCCGAGGACTTGGACGCGATCTCGAAGAAGCGTTCCGGCTCCAGACCCAGCTTCTCGGCCAGGGCGATGGCCTCGCACGTGCCGATCATCGAAATGCCCAGCAGCATGTTGTTGCAGATTTTGGCGGCCTGCCCGGCGCCGTGATCGCCCGCGCGGATGGTGATGCGGCTCATCGGGTCCAGCGCCGGTTCGACGCGGGCGAAGTCGGCTTCGTCGCAGCCGACCATGAAGGCCAGGGTGCCGGCGTCGGCGGCCGCCGTGCCGCCTGAAACCGGGGCGTCGGCGAAGGCGTAGCCCGCTTCCTTGGCCAGACCGGCGACCTTGCGCGCCGTCTCGACGTCGATGGTCGAGCAGTCCAGCAGCAGGGCGCTGGCCGGAGCCACGCCGACGATCTGGTCGGAATAGACGCTGAGCACATGCGGCCCGGCGGGCAGCATGGTGATGACCACCTCGGCGTCCTTCACGGCCTCGGCGACCGAGGCGACGGTGCGGCACCCAGCCTCGGCGGCGCGTTCCAGCGCGGCGGGCGACAGGTCGAAGGCGGCCACGTCATGCCCGGCCTTGGCCTGATTGGCGGCCATGCCGCCGCCCATGTTGCCGAGACCGATGAAGGCGATGCGAGTCATCTGTGCGTTTCCCTTATGGATTTTGGCCGAGGGTTAGCGCCGCCCGTCCCGCTTCGCCAGTCACCAATTTGAGACGAGACGCCTCAGTTCGGCTTGCGGAAGCGATAGACGAACTGATCGGTCTTGCCGCGGATCGCCTCGTCGAAGACGTTCAGGCTGTGGTCGTCGGCCGTGTTGGCGACGGCCGTGCTTTCACCGTCGAAGACGAAACCGGCGGCCTCGACCTCCTTGCGGAGTTGGGCGCCCTCGATGCGGTGCAGGCTTTCGACCACGGTGTTGGCGGCGCCCGGCGCGGCCTGATGGTCGATGACGACATAGAGACCGCCAGGCTTCAGCGCCTTGAAGATGTCGGCGTTCATCTTGGCCACGTCCACGCCGAAACGGGGGATGTGGAAGTCGTGATATTCCTGGCTCATGAAGACCAGATCCAGCGGCTGGTCGAAGCTCATGGCGTCCAGATCGCCGTTGACGCGGCTGACGTTGGGATAGGCGGCCACCAGGGCGTCGGCGCGCGGATTCTCGCGCTCGGCCGTACGGTTCGGGACGAAGGCGTAGACGTGACCGCTCTCGCCCACGACGCGCGCGAACAGGCGGCTGAAGTAACCCGCGCCGGGACGGATGTCGGCGATGCGCTGACCCGGCTTCACCTGGGCGAAGGCCAGCATCTCGGCCGGATGACGCAAGGGATCGCGGGCGACCTCGTCGGCCGGACGCAGGGTGTCGGCGACAGCGGCCCGATAGGCCGGCGCGGCCGCATCCTGGGCCAAGGCGGGCGATCCGCCGAGAAGAACAGCAGCGACAGCGGCGGCGGCGAGCAGATGCGGCTTCATGGCGACTTCCTGATCTTGCGGCTCCGTTCGGGGCCTTCGGACGGCATAAGGCGCGCGGATGAGGCGGCTGGCAAGCCGCCCCGGATCACATTCACCCGGCGGACATGGAGGCCGGGGCCTGCTTCTCCTTCAGCGTGACCAGTTCCTCAGCCATGGTGGGGTGGACGGCGCAGGTGGCGTCCCACTGAGCCTTGGTCAGGCCCGCCTTCACGGCGATGGCGGCCAACTGGATCATCTCGGGACTGTCCGGGCCGACGATATGGCAGCCGACCACGCGCTGGCTCTCTGCATCCACCACCAGCTTCATCAGCACCCGCTCGTCCGAGCCCGTGAAGGCGTATTTCATCGGGCGGAAGCGGGTGACGTAGACGTCCACCTCACCCGGACAGGCGTGGCGGGCCTCGGCCTCGGTCAGACCGACGGTGCCGACCGGCGGCTGGGTGAAGACCGCCGTGGCGACGGCTTCATAGTCGAAGCTTTGCGGGTTGTTCCTATAGACCGTTTCATGGAAGGCCACGGCCTCGCGGATGGCGACAGGGGTCAGGTTCATGCGATCAGTGACGTCGCCGATGGCCCAGATGTTGTCGGCCGTGGTCTTGGAGTGCTGATCGACCTTGATCGCGCCGTCGTCGTTCAGCTCGACCCCGGCCGTTTCGAGGCCCAACCCATTGACGTGGGGCGCTCGGCCGGTGGCGAACATGACCACGTCGGTCTCGATCTTCATGCCGTTTTCGAGATGGTTGACCAGGCCGGTGTCGGTCTTCTCGATCGAGGAATGCTGGCAACCCAGGATGACCTTGACGCCACGCTTCTCGATCTCGCCCGCCAGGTGGGCGCGCACATCGTCGTCGAAGCCGCGCAGGATGTTGGGGCCGCGATAGATCAGGGTCGTCTCGACGCCCAGACCGGCGAAGATGCCGGCAAACTCGACCGCGATATAGCCGCCGCCCGCGATCAGGATGCGTTTGGGCAATTCAGGCAGGTGGAAGGCCTCTTCCGAGGTGATGGCGTGTTCGATGCCCGTCAGACCTTCCGGCTTCCACGGGCGACCGCCGGTGGCGATCAGGATCTTCTCGGCGCTGATGGTCTGAGCCTTGCCCCCCTCCTTGGCGAGAATCTCGACGGTGTGGGCGTCTTTGAGGATGGCGCGGCCGTGGACTAGATCAACGCCCGCCTTGGCCAGGTTGGCGGCGTAGATGCCCGACAAGCGGGCGATCTCGACATCCTTGGCGTGTCGGAAGGTCGGCCAGTCGAACTTCGCATTGTCGAAGGACCAGCCATAGCCCTCGGCGATCTCAAGCGCGTGACTGACCTCGGAGGCCATGACCATGAACTTCTTGGGCACGCAGCCGCGCACGACACAGGTGCCGCCGACACGGTATTCCTCGGCGACAGCGACCTTCTTGCCGCCCAGCGCCGTCAGCCGCGCCGCCCGAACCCCGCCTGAACCGGCGCCGATGACAAAGAGGTCGTAGTCGTACTGGGTCATCGAGGGCTCCGGCAGGATCAGACTCAAAAATAGAGTCCAATTCGTCTGAATGGTCTGAAATCCGCGCGGCTGGGCAGCAGCGCTGACCCGACTTAGGCGCCGGGGCACGAGGGGGCAAGGCGATGCCCCCTCTCCGCTCATCCCGGCGAAGGCCGGGCCCCAGATGCAAACTCCGTCGTCAGCCTGTTGAAGCAGGCGGACAGCGTCCAAAATCTTGGAGGCGGCGCCCTACAATCTGGATCCCGGCCTTCGCCGGGATGAGCGGAGTTTGGGGGTGGATCAGGGCGCGAGCGTCTCGAACCCGTCATCCGTGCCGATGATGGCTAGGTCGGTCAGGTCGAGGAAGAGGCCGTGTTCGACCACGCCGGTCAAGCTTTTCAGGTCGGCGGCGAGGCGGGCCGGGTCCGCGATCAGCTTGCAGGCGGCGTCATAGATCAGGTTGCCGCCGTCGGTGCGGATGAGGCCGCGCTCGGCCTCGCGCACGCGGGCGGGCGAGGCGATGTCGTGGTCGGCCAGAACGTCGGCGATGCGGTTGGCGGTCGTCTTGTGGCCGAAGGCGACGACCTCGATCGGCAAGGGGAAGGTTCCCAGCGCCGGAACCACCTTGGCCGCGTCGGCGATGCAGATGCAGCGGGCGGACGCCTCCCACACCAGCTTCTCGCGCAGCAGGGCCGCGCCGCCGCCCTTGATGAGCGCCAGACCGGGGCCGATCTCGTCGGCGCCATCAACGGTCAGGTCGATCTTGGGCGTGTCTTCCAGCGTCGACAGGGTCAGGCCCAGTTCACGCGCCAGATCGGCGGTGCGCTCGGACGTCGGGACGCAGCGTAGGTCCGGCAGGTTGCGCGCGGCCAGCGCCTTGACGAACCAGGCGGCGGTGGAGCCAGTGCCGAGCCCGACCACCATGCCGGCCTCGACATGGGCGGCGGCGGCTTCGCCGGCGTGCTTCTTCTGCAGGTCGCTCATTGGGATTTCGCCGCCTTCTTCGCGCGCATGGTTTCCATGAAGCGGGCGGCCCAGCCCGTCTTGGTCGTCTGCTGACCGCGAGCCAGGGCCAGGTCGCCAGGCGCGACGTCCTTCGTCACCACCGAGCCGGAGCCGACCATGGCGCCCGCGCCGATGGTCACGGGGGCGACCAGCGAACTGTTCGAGCCGACGAAGGCGCCCGCACCCACCGTGGTGCGGTGTTTGAAGAAGCCGTCGTAGTTGCAGAAGATGGTCCCTGCGCCGATGTTGGCTTTCGCGCCGACATGGCCGTCGCCGAGGTAGGCCAGATGGTTGGCCTTGGCGCCCGCATCCATGCGGACGTTCTTGACCTCGACGAAGTTGCCGACCTTGACGCCCTCACCCAGATCCGCGCCAGGACGCAGGCGGGCGTAGGGGCCGATTTCGGCCTTCGTGGCGACCTTGGCGCCCTCGACATGACTGAAGCTGCGGATGCGCGCGCCCTCGGCCACGACCGCGCCGGGACCGAAGACCACGTAGGGTTCGATGGTCGTGCCCGCGCCGATGTCCGTATCCCAGGCGAAATGGACGGTGTCGGGGGCGCTCATGGTCACGCCCTGCGCCAGGAAATGCTCGCGCTGGGTCTTCTGGAACAGGGCCTCGGCCTGGGCCAGTTCGGACTGGGCGTTGACGCCCATGACCGAGTCCTCGGCGGCGAAGACGGCGCGGGTCGGAGCGCCGCGCCTGCGGGCCAGCTCGACCACATCGGTCAGATAGTATTCGCCCTTGGCGTTGTCGTTCGTGACCTCGGCCAACAGCTCAAACAGCAGGCCGACCGGAGCGGCCATGACGCCCGAGTTGCAGGCGGTGATCGCCAGCACGTCCGCTGACGCCTCCTTGGCCTCGGTGATGGCCAGCAGGGCGTCGCCGTCGAGGATCAGGCGGCCGTAGGCGCCGGGATCGCGGGCCTCGAAGCCGATGACGGTGACGCCTTCATGGGCGGCGAACACCGGCTCGATGTCGGCGGCCTTCAGCAGGGGCACATCGCCGTAGGTGACGACCACCTGACCGATGAAGTCGCCCAGCACGGCCTCGGCGGCGCGCACGGCGTGGCCGGTGCCCAGCGGCGGATCCTGAACAGCGATGCTGTCGGCGCCGAGACGTTTCTCGACATGGGCGCGGACTTCCGGCGAGTGCGAGCCGACCACGACGACGATGCGCTCGCAGCCCAGGGCCTCGGCCGCGTCGATGGCATGATCCAGCATGGCGCGCGCGCCGACCGGGTGCAGCACCTTGGGCAGGGGCGACTTCATGCGCGTGCCCTGACCGGCGGCGAGGATGATGGCGGCGCGAGGGTGAGGTGCGGTCATGAATCGATCCGGCGGCTTGTCGTTGCCTGCGATCTAGCCCATTGCCGGGGTCTTCGCGAGCCGGGAGACAGATGAGTGAGCATTGAGCGCGACCTGGAAGGCTGGACCATCGCCTTCGACCTGGACGGGACTCTGGTGGATTCGGCTCCCGATTTGATCGGCACGCTGAACCGGATGCTGGCGGAGTATGAGTTGCCGCCCGTGCCCCTGTCCTCGACCCAGCATCTGGTCGGCCACGGCGCCATGGCCATGCTGCGTCACGGCTTCATGGAAGCGGGAGCCGTCTGGGACGAGGCCCACGCCCCCGGCCTGTTCGAGCGCTTCATCGAGGTTTATCTGGCTCACATCGCCGATGAGAGCCGCCCGTTCGACGGCTGCGTCGCGGCGCTGGATCGGCTGAGCGCGCGCGGGGCGATCCTGTGCGTGGCGACCAACAAGCGCACGGACCTGTCGGTGGCGCTGATCGAGGCGCTGAACCTGACGCGCCACTTCGCCTTCGTCGCCGGACCGGATGCGGTTTCGGCCCGCAAGCCCAGCGGCGCCCACATCATCGAGGCCGTGCGCAAGGCGGGCGGCGATCCGGCGCGCTGCGTCATGGTCGGCGACAGCACGACGGACACCAAGGCGGCCAAGGACGCAGGCGTGCCCTGCATCGCCGTCAGCTTCGGCTACAACGACGTGCCGCACGCAGAACTGGGCGGCGACGTGATGATCGACCACTATGACAGGTTCGAGGACGCACTGGCCGAGGTGATGCGGGGATAATACCCCAATTCCGCTCATCCCGGCGAAGGCAAGCCGCAGGAAAGCTAAAGGCGACATTAGAACTTCTAACCCTCAACCGCCCTTGCTGCTGTTGCCGTTTTCGCGCCTGCAAAACACATAGGTCGACCCGTTTCTCCTCCCAGGGTCGTCATGTTCCGTCGCTTCTTCGCTATTCCCCTGTGGCAACGCACCGCCGCCGGGTTCGCCCTGGGCATCATCGCCGGACTGATCCTGCGTGAGCAGGCGCCAGTCTGGCTGCAGCCGATCGGCGACGTCTATCTGAACCTGATCCGCATGGTGGTGGCGCCGCTGGTGCTGTTCACCATCGCCAGTTCGATCGCCAAGCTGGGCGAAGGGGTCGGCGCGGTGCGGCTGGGGGTGCGGACCATCGTCTGGTTCGCCGTCACCTCCCTGCTGGCCGTGCTGGTCGGCTTCGCCTTCGGCCACATCATCAATCCGGGCGTCGGCCTGTCAAACCTGCCGCTGGGCGAGGTGAAGGCGCGCGAGATTCCGACGCCGTTGCAGGTGCTTCTGAGCGTCGTGCCGACCAACCCCTTCGCCGCCCTAGCCGAGGGCAAGGTGCTGCAGATCATCTTCTTCTCGGCGCTGGTAGGCGCGGCCCTGGTGGCGCTGGGCGACCGGGCGCAGAACGCGCGCCGACTGGTGGATGAAGGCGCGGCCCTGATCTTCCGCATCACCCGCTGGGTGATCCAGCTGACGCCCTTCGGCGTGTTCGGCCTGATCGGCTCGGTCGTCGGCGGCTATGGCTGGGAGGCGCTGCTGCCCCTGGGCAAGTTCATCTTCGCCATCTATGCGGCCTGCCTGTTCCACATCTTCGTCGTCTATTCCGGCCTGCTGAAACTGCACGGGCTGAAGGTGGTCAGCTTCTTCCGGGGCGCGGGCGCAGCGATGCAGACGGCCTTCGCCACCTCGTCGTCGCTGGGCACCCTGCCCGTCACCCTGCGCCAGACGGTCGAGCGACTGGGCGTGCCGCAGGCCTACGCCGCCTTCGCCGTGCCGCTGGGCGCCAATGTGAAGATGGACGGGTGCGGCGCCATCTATCCGGCCATCGCCTCGATCTTCATCGCCCAGTATTTCCAGATCGACCTGACGGTGACGCAATACATCCTGATCGGCCTGACGGCGGTGCTGGGGTCGCTGGGCACGGCGGGCGTGCCGGGGACCAGCATCGTCATGCTGACCTTGACCCTGTCGACGGCGGGCCTGCCGCTGGAAGGCGTCGGCTACATCATCGCCATCGACCGCATCATCGACATGATGCGCACGGCCACCAACGTCACCGGCCAGATGGTCGTGCCGGTCCTGGTCGCCAAGGAGGAAGGCATCCTGAACGAGGACATCTACAACGGCCACGTCGCCTGGCTGCCGGGCGATCCGGACAGCGAAACGCCGGAAGGCGCGCGGGCGGCGGGAATCTGAGCAAGCGACGCTGCTATTTGATGAATTGAGGCTTGCCGTCGTCGGAAACGCGGGCTATGTCCCCGCCTCCCGACGGCGCAGTCACTGACCGCCCCGTTCCCAGGCGGACGCGTAGCTCAGCGGGAGAGCACCTCGTTCACACCGAGGGGGTCACAGGTTCAATCCCTGTCGCGTCCACCATTCTCTTTCCTGTATTTTGACGTTGATGACTGCGCGCCAGGCATACGTCTTGGCCTGATCGGCTCACGTGAACCTGGTCAGTCTCGCTCACGCAGATAGAGATACAGCGGCAGGGAAAGCGAGAGACCGACCAGGAAACTCGCCGGAAGCACCAGCCACCAACGCCTCACATTGTTCCTGGACGCGTCTCGCCACGACCAGACCAAGAAGACCGCTATCGAGATGAGAACGTCCGCGGAGAACCCGCCAGCGGCGCCGTTCGCAAACAGCGACTTCAAGAACAATGGAACATCCGGCCCGTTCTCGAAGAAGAATGAGCCGAAGAGCAGCCAAGGGACGATGGCGCCGACCACCGCCATGGCCAGGTAGAAGTGTCTGACGGTCACACCGCGCTCCCTTGAAGCCAGAAGCGTCACCTTAGGCGTCGAACGGCCTTTCGAACCAGTCTCCATGCGGCGAGAAGCCTAGTATTTCCGACAAGATGACGCCGCGCCGCGTCAGATGATTACATGGCGTCGCCTCAGGGTGAGAGGCAGAAGTCCCAGGCCCGGCGATCCCAACCGCTATACAGCGTTCGTCGGGCCTGTCGCCCCCACGCCACGCCGCTTTCGCCGTCAACTACGGCAGATTCGGGCAAAAATTTGGCGCATATGCGGCGCTGAAATGGAACCCAATTCTTAACAAACGGTTAACGCCATTGTCGACGGCGTCGGGGGTCATGCGATCTCCCCTGTCACGCGAATACAGTAAGCAAGTAGCGTTGTTCAAGAAATTGTAAACAACCAGCAAGGCTGAAGGCGATGACAAACGATCGCTTTTCTTATGCGCCGAAGCACGACGCCAAAACCGCCAAGCGGATCGCCGTATCCGGCGGCGCAGGCTTCCTGGGTTCACACCTGTGCGGGCGGCTGGTCGACGCGGGTCATCATGTGACGTGCATCGACAATTTTCATACGGGCCGGCACGCCAACGTCGCGCATCTGATGAGTTCGGATCGCTTCCATCTGGTGGCGCAGGACATCAATGAGCCGCTGGACGACGCGCTTGGCCGGTTCGATCAGATCTACAATCTGGCCTGCCCCGCCTCCCCGGTTCATTACCAGTATGACCGGGTGAAGACGGCCACGACCTGCGCGCTCGGCACGCTGAACCTGCTGAAGCGAGCGGCGGCGGACGGCGCGCGGTTCTTTCAGGCCTCGACCTCGGAAATCTATGGCGACCCGGAAATCCACCCGCAGGTGGAGAGCTATCGCGGCAACGTCAACACGGTCGGCCCCCGCTCCTGCTACGATGAAGGCAAGCGGTTCGCCGAGACCCTGGTGACCGACTTCGGCCAGCAGCACGGCCTGACCACGCGGATCGTGCGTATCTTCAACACCTATGGGCCGCGGATGCATCCCGACGACGGACGGGTGGTGTCGAACTTCATCGTTCAGGCCCTGGAGGGCAACGACATCACCATCTACGGCTCGGGCGAACAGACGCGCTCCTTCTGCTTTGTCGACGATCTGATCGAAGGCTTCATCCGTCTGATGGACACGGACGAGGAGATCGACGGGCCGGTCAACATCGGCAACCCGAGCGAGATCACGGTCAATGAACTGGCCCAGCGGGTCATCGCCCTGTCCGGCTCACGCTCGCGGCTGGTCTATCATCCGCTGCCGATCGACGATCCGCGCCGTCGGAAGCCCGACATCTCCAGAGCGCTGACCCATCTGCAGTGGTCGCCCCAGGTGCCGCTGCAGGACGGACTGGAGCAAACCATCGCCTATTTCACCGCCGAACTTCGAGGCGAAAGCGTCGTCCCGCGCGGCGCCACCGCGTCGTGAAACGACGGGCAGACGGAACACCACAGGACAGAGCAACCACCACCGACTTATTGGGCAAATAACTGGGCGAGCGGCGTGATGAACACTCAAGATCCAAACTGGGCGACCCTGCTGGTCTGGTTGTTCGCTCTTTCCCAGATCCTGTATCTCGGCAGCTTCCTGCTGGAGATGTATTTCCGTTCGCTGCGCGTCGAGCGCGTGGACATGAACGAGCCTCTTCCGGCCAGCGAGGCGGACCATCCCTTCATCGTCCTGCTCTACCCCGTGCTGCGGGAGTTGGAGAGCACCATGGAGACGACCTTCACGGCGCTGGCCAAGCTGGACTATCCCGCCAGCCGCTATCGCGTCCTAGCCATTCCAAACAGCAACGACGCCGAGACCATCGCCAGCCTGCAACGGCTGAGCCGGGCCTTTCCCTTTGTCGAGATCCTGGCGGTGCCGCCGACCAGCGACGCCAGCTGGGACATGGTGTGGAACGCCTGGGACCGGAATCCGAAAGCCTACTGGTGGCACAACGGCAAGCGGGCCGGGGTCAAGGATCTGCCGCCCAAGAAGACACGTCAGCTGATCTACGCCACCTATCACGTGGCCGAGACCTATAAGGACAAGAGCGGGCTGACGATCGACTATATCGACGCCGACAGCTGCCCCCCGGCGGATCACTTCAAGGCCGCGGCTATCGGCCTGCGCCGGTTCGACGTGCTGCAGGCGCGTAATGTGGCGGGTAATCTGAACGCCAGCCTGGCCGCCGCCTTCCACGCCTTCGACCACATGACCTGGGACGGCGCCAAATACGGCCATCTGTCCGATCCGAAGCAACCTTACTGGGTGCTGGGCAAAGGCCTGTTCTTCAAGGTCGACGACCTGATCGAACTGGGCAGCTTCCACCCCTGGATCGCCATCGAAGACCCCGAGGTCGGCCAGCGGTTCTGGAAGAACGGCCGGACGCTGGGCATCATTGAAGGCTCCCTGATCGAAGAGGTGCCCGAGACCTTCCGCGAAGGGATCACGCAGAGGAAGCGCTGGGTCGCCGGCTTCTTCCAGAGCCTGACGACGCCGCTGAAGGAGATGGACTTCAGCTTCGGCGAGCGGGTCCGCGTGTGGATGAACTTCCTGCCCTGCATGTCCATGTGGGTGAACACCCTGGGCATCCCCCTGGGTGTCTGGGCGGCCTGGCGCTTCTTCCAGGGCGCGGACTTCCTGCCGCTGTGGCTGGTGATCCTGTCGATCTTCAACATCGTCGCCTTCTCGATCCTGATGGTCGGCCTCTACATCAAGACGTGGCGGCGGACCGACCTGGTGCTGGATGGCGCAGGCGCGCGCCTCGGCTACATGCTGATGGTCAATCCCATCTTCATCATGGTCTGGTGGTGCGTCTGGATCATCCCGCTGACGCTGGGCTTCGTCATGTATCTGCGGGACAGCGGCCTGGCTTGGCAGAGAACCGAGAAGATCGACGCCAACAACACCCTCGTCCGCACCAAGCTGGATGAGTTCGGCGCCCTTCGTCACCACCAGCACTAAGCAGACGATCATGGACAAGCACATTCTCATCACGGGCGGGGCGGGCTTCATCGGCTCGCACCTGGTCGACGCCATGCTGGCGCGCGGCTATCGGGTGACGGTCCTGGACAGTCTGTCGCCCCAGGTTCACGGCGACGCCGAACTGGATGCGGACGGGTGGCCCGTCTACCTCGACGCGCGGGCCCGCCGCATCAAGGGCGACCTGCTGGAAGACGGGGTGTTCGAGGCGGCCCTGAACGGCGTGACCCATCTGGCCCACCTCGCCGCCTCGGTCGGCGTCGGCCAGAGCATGACCAACATCGTCGACTACACCCGCAACAACGTCATGGCGGCGGCCGTCGTGCTGGAGACCCTGTCCCAACGCCCGCACACGGTCGAACGGATCGCCGTCGCCTCCTCGATGTCGATCTATGGCGAGGGGGATTACGTCCGCCCCTCGACCGGCGCCCATGTGACCACCGACATCCGTCCGCACGCCCAACTGGAGGCGCGTCATTGGGATCTGATGGTCGATGGAGAGCCGCTGGAGCCCTGCCCCACGCCGGAAGAGAAGCTGCTTCAGCCCAACTCCATCTATGCGGTGAACAAGCGCGACCATGAGGAGATGTTCCTGTCGGTCGGCCGAGCCCTGCGCATCCCCACCGTGGCCCTGCGGCTGTTCAACGCATATGGCTCGCGCCAAGCGCTGAGCAATCCCTATACGGGCGTGGCGGCCATCTTCATCTCGCGGCTGATGAACGACCAGCCCCCGCTGGTCTTCGAGGACGGTCGGCAGATGCGCGACTTCGTCCATGTGCAGGATGTGGCCGAAGCCTTCGCCACCGTGCTGGATGACGACCGCGAGATCTGGGACGTGTTCAATGTCGGCAGCGGCGCGCCCGTCTCGATCAATGAGATCGCGGGCACCCTGGCCCGACTGCTGGGAAAGAATATCGCGCCGGAGGTGCTCAACCGTTACCGCGTCGGCGACATCCGTCACTGCTTCGGCGACATCTCCAAGATCGAGCGCACCTTCGGCTTCACGCCCCGCCGCTCCATGGATCAAGGCATGGAGGAATTGATCGCCTGGGTATCCCATGCACGCGCCCCCGTTGACCGCAGCGCCGAAAGTCTGGAACAACTGGCCAGGGGAAGGTTGGTCGTCTGACAGCACTCGCTCCCTGTTCTGTATGCGTTTGAAGTGCCTGCCGCCGGCGTCGCCAGCATCTGGCGCGTTCGATACTTCGCAAGGAACCGACCCATGCCTCACCATCGACGCCCGATGACTTCCCTGCCCGCCCTGGCGGCGGCGACCTTGGCGTGCGCGGGCGTCGCCTGGGCCGCGCCGGCCTCGGCGCAAAGCGATGTGACCGTGTTCGCGGGCGGCCAGTTGGACGTCGCCGACAGCGCCTATGCCGGGGCGACGATCGGCCTGCCCGGCTCTGTCGACTCCAAGGGCTTTGCGGTGCGAGGGTCGGTCTATACCGGCAGCTACGACTACAACTCGGGTCCGAACGAGATCGACGCCGATTTCACCGGCGCCCAGGCCGAGCTGATCTATCGCTTCGGCAACGGCCCGACCTGGGGCAGCGTCGGCGTCGGCTATCGCTATGTCGATACGGACCTCAGCCCCGCCGATCCCGGCAATCGACGCGATGGCGGCCAGGGCGGCGTCATCATTTCGCTGGACGGCGGCCATGTCGCCGGTCCCTGGCGGGTCGACTGGTATGGCTCCTACGGCTTTGAGGTGGACGATTACAACGCCCTGGCCAGTCTGACCCATCAGGTCGGATCCTCCGGCCGCGTGCGCCTGGGCATGGAGGTCGCGGCCGAAGGCGACACCAACTACAACGCCTATCACATCGGCCCTGTCGCCGGGTTCAAGTTGAATGATCGCTCAGAAATCCAAGTTTCTGTCGGCCTGAGCGACGGCGACGAGCGAGATTCACAGGCCTATCTGCGGGTCGGTTTCTATCGCAGCTTCTAGAGCAGCCGGCGAAGCGGACCGTGGATAAAGCGGCTCAGCTCATGGAAACACCATTTTCGCGCCCAACTTCCTTTCCCTGACGCCTCTTAAGATTGCGCCTTAACGAGAAGTTAGGCGTAGTAAGGCAGCCTTCTCGCGTTCCTCGAGGAGGTGCAGCCGAATGCTGCCGCGACCCACCAGACGAGCCTTCATCGGAGCCGCCGCGCTCGCGCCCGCCCTGGGGTTGGCCGCGTGGCGTCCCGTGCGCGAAGGCCTTCCGCTGGACCCTCCGCCCGTAAAGACCGCCGCCACGCTCGCTGACGCCGCCAGCGCACAGGGCCGATACTTCGGCGCCGCCGTTCGGGCCGAGCAACTGCGTCAGAACGCCGAACTGCGCGGCGCGGTCCTGCGAGACTGCCAGGTGCTGACGCCTGAAATCCATCTGAAATGGAACTCGCTGGAGTGGCGCAAGGGGGAGTTCAACTTCGCCCCGGTCGATGACCTGCTCGACTTCTCGCAACATCATGGGATGCAGGTTCGCGGTCACACGCTGCTGTGGGACCAGGGCACGCCGGACTGGGCCAGGCAGGAAATGCTGCGACGGCGCGACTGGTCGCTGATGTCCGGCCATCTGGAGCGGGTGCTCAAGCGATATGGCGACCGCATCGCCGACTGGGACGTCATCAACGAACCGATCGACACCCAGGGCGGCGCCGGCGGCCTGAAACGCAACGTCTTCCATCGCGCCTTCGGCCCGACCTACATCGAGCGCGTGCTGGAAGAGGCGCGCGCTCTCGCACCCAAGGCCCATCTGGTCGTCAACGACTACGGCTTTGAATACGACAACCCCGTGGACCAGGCCCGGCGCAAGGCCATCGTCGCCCTGGCGCGACGGCTGCGGGCCTCGGGCACGCCGCTGGACGGCATCGGCGTTCAGGCGCACCTGGACCTGTCCAAGGGCCCCCTGGCGGCCGAGGGTCTGCGCGACATGACGCAGCAGTTGGTGGATCTGGGGCTGGAGATCACCGTGACTGAACTGGACGTCAAGGAATCCAGCTTCCACGGCACGGCGGCCGCGCGCGATCAGAAGGTGGCCGATGAGACGCGTCGCTATCTAGAGACCATGCTGGCCTTCCCCCAGGTGCGCGGCGTCGTCACCTGGGGCCTGAGCGACCGCCACTCCTGGCTGTCCGAGCCGCCGCAACGTCAGTATGCGGACGCTCCGCCCAACCGCGGCCTGCCTTATGACGTCGATTACCGGCCCAAGCCGATGTACCACGCCCTATCTGATGCGCTGCGCCTGAGCGCCTAGCCCTCAACCTTTACTTTTGCTGCATTTTCAGGCCAGGAAACAGGCACCCTTTCCGCTCATCCTGCGTTAGGGACGCAGTAAGAGGGGTTGGATTTGCGGAAGCTCGCCAAAACAATCGATCTGGTGGCGGCGTTCGACTCCTCTCCCAATCCCTATATGCTGCTGGATCGCGACCTGCGCTTCGCCGGCATGAACCAGGCCTACCTCGACGTCACCCATCGCCAGCGCGAGGCGTTGATCGGCCATCACGTCATGGAAATGTTCGCGCCGGGCGACGCCCCCGACAGCGAAGAGGAAGGCCGTCGCCTCCGCGCTTCCTTCGAAAAGGTGCTGGCCACGGGCGAGCCAGATCATCTGGCGGTCCTGCACTACCCCGTTCTGACGCCTGGCCCCGACGGAGAGCCCGTCTTCGATGATCGGTTCTGGAGCTGCACCCATACACCGATCAAGAATGAGAACGGCCAGGTCACCCACATCCTTCAGCACACCAGCGATGTGACCGACCTATTGCGTCTGCGCCAAAAGACCATCGGCCAGACGGGCCAGTCGTCCGCTCTGGACGCCATGGTGGGCGGCGAAGTGTTCCGACGGGCCGTAAAGATCGAGGCCAACAACCAGCGCCTCGAGGCCGAACGCAAGCAGCTCACCGACATGCTGATGAATGCGCCGGGCTTTGTCGCCGTGCTGAACGGCCCCGACCACATGATCCAGTTCTGCAATGACGCCTGCTATCGCCTGGTCAGCCATCGCGACATTCTGGGTCAGCCGGTGCGCGACGCCCTGCCCGAACTGAGCGACCAGGGCCACCTGGACTTCCTGAACGATGTCTATGAGACGGGCGAACCGGTCTATGGCCGCCAGCGCGCCTTCGCCTTGCGACACGCGCAGGATGGTCCGCTGGACCACCGTTACATCGACTTCGCCTATCAACCCATTCGCGACGATGTAGGCCAGATCGTCGGCATCTTCGTCCAAGGGCATGACGTGACCGACGTGGTGCTGGCCGCAGAGCGCCAGAAGCTGATGATCGACGAGCTGAACCACCGGGTGAAGAACACCCTGGCCACGGTCCAGTCGATCGCCATGCAGACTGCGCGCACGCACCAGGATCCCGGCTCCTTCGCCGCCGCCTTCCAGTCGCGCATCCTGGCCCTGTCGCATACCCACGACCTGCTGACCCGCAGCCACTGGGAAGGCGCCGACCTGCGCGCCGTGCTGGAGCATGAGACCCAGGCCCACGGCATCGGGCGATTGACGATGAACGGGCCGCACGTCGCCCTGTCGCCGGCGCGCGCGGTGTCCCTGGGCATGGTTTTCCACGAACTGGCCACCAACGCCGCCAAATACGGCGCCCTGGCCAGCGGCGACGGCCGCGTCATGGTCGACTGGCGCCTGATCGATCAGAAGTCGCCCTATCTCGAGATCACCTGGCGCGAGGCGGGCGGCGAGCCTATCCCCGAGCCGGAACGGCGTGGCTTCGGCACCCGCCTGATCGAGCGCAATGTGCGCCACGATCTGCACGGGACGGTGCAGCTCTCCTACCCGCCCGAAGGCTTCTGCGCCGAGATCAGCCTGCCCCTGGAAACGGAAACCCTATGACCGACGTGCTTGCAGGCCGCCGCGTGCTGATCGTGGAGGACGAGTCCCTGGTCGCGATGCTGCTGGAGACCATTCTCAGCGACATGGGATGCACCGTCATCGGCCCGGAATCGAACGTCGGCGATGGCCTGCGCGTCGTGACCAGCGAGACGGATCTCGACGCCGCCCTGCTGGACGTCAATGTGGCGGGCCAGGAGGTGTTTCCCATCGCCGAAGCTCTGAAGGCGCGGGGCGTCCCCTTCGTCTTCTCGACCGGTTACGGCGAAAGCGGCCTGCCCGAGCACTGGCGCGGCAATCCCACGGTGCAGAAGCCTTTCACCGACGCCGCCATTCGCGACGCCCTGATGGTCGCGCTGAACGTGAGCATGGTCTGACGGCGGCCGCCTGCTGTTCCCTCAGGCGGCTGCGGCCGGCCGCGCCTCTTCCCAGGCCTTGAGGCGGCGCAGAACGTCCGCCTCAATGTCGGCGTAGAAGAGGTTGTAGGCGGGAATCCGGCGCTGATCGGCCCAGGACACCGGCGTCCGGAAGGACTCCGAACTCAGGCGCGAGCGCCACAGGATGCCTTCGCGGCACTCGGCCGCGACCAGGCGACGCTGAAGCGCGGGTCGCGCGCCCCATTCCAGATTGGTGGCGTTGGTGGCGCCTCGGCTCTCGCGCGCTTCGGACACGGGTGCAGCGACCGATCCCGTCACCGGGTTGACGCAGGCGATAGGCGCGCCCTCCGCCTCTATCAGAGCCCCGCGATTGTCCCAGGTCAGGGCGCGGCGGATGACGCGCTTGGCCTCGCCCTCGCCATTCTCCTCGACCGCCCGCCAGGACAGGGCGCAGCCGACTTCATCGTCCGCGCGGCACAGGGGCGTGTGGGTGAAGCGGCTGACCGGCGTCACGCCTTCGACCAGATAGGCGGCGACCAGACGCGCCTTGAGCGAAGCGTCCCTGGCCACGCGGTCATGCAGCAGGCGGTCGACCAGATCAGCGCCCTGCTCCACGCCGACCAGGACGATCGGGCCGTCTGGACGCTGCGCCAGCCAATGATCAAAGGCGGTCTCGATGTCGCCATAGGCGAAGGCCCGCGCCTCTCGCGCGTCCTCGCGCAGCGTCAGGCGGCTGTAGAGGCTGGCCTGGCGATACAAGGGCGCGCTGACGTCGCCGGCCGAGGCGAACGGCCCGGCGTAGTTGGGCAGGACGACGGTCCGCAGCTTGGTCAAGGCCCGGCGGTCGTCAATGGCCCCGTTCCAGTCGCTGCCGCCGTCATAGGTGGTGGAGTGGACGAAGAAGACATGGGCCGGCCCAGCGCCCGGCGCGCGGGCGTTCAGCAGCGCCCAGGCGCTCTGGGCCCCGTAGTCGGGCGCCGCCGGGGGCTTGTAGGTTTGGAACGGGATCTGCGGGTCCAGGCCAGCGCGCAGGATGTCCCCGCGCCAGACGGCGACCGCCGCCGTCAGCACAAGAACGAGCGCAAAGCCCGTGTAGCCGACCCACTGGCGAAAGGTCAGCTGCGGCCGCATCAGCGGTACGGGTCCGACTGGGCCAGGAAGTCCTGGACGTAGCGGCGCACGCCTTCTTCCAGCGGCGTCGATTGACCGCCGTAGCCGAGCGCGCGGATGCGATCCATGCTGGCCTCGGTGAAGTACTGATAGCGGTCGCGGATCGCCTCAGGCATGTTGATATAGGCGATGGACGGCTCCTTGCCCGCCGCCGCGAAGGTGGCGCGCGCCAGGTCGGCGAAGGAACGCGCCTGGCCCGATCCCGCGTTGAACACGCCCGAGATATCCTCGCGCTCCAGCAACCACAGGATGATGTTCACCACGTCGTCGACGAAGACGAAGTCGCGCAACTGGCCGCCGTCGGGATAGTTCGGGTTGTGCGAGCGGAACAGGCTGACCGTCTCGCCTGCCTGCACCTTGGGCCAGATCTGGGCGACGACCGACTTCATGCCGCCCTTGTGGCCCTCGTTCGGGCCATAGACGTTGAAGAACTTCAGCCCAGCCCACTGAGGCGGCGCCTCGTCACGATCAGCCTGGCGCACGGCATACTGGTCGAACAGATATTTTGAGAAGCCATAGGCGTTTAGCGGACGCAATGCATTCAGGCTCTCAGGATCGTCGCGATCCTCGAACCCGGCCTCGCCGTCGCCATAGGTGGCGGCCGAGGAGGCGTAGATCATCCGCACATTGCGCACCGCGCACCAGTCCCAGATGTCGCGCGACAGGCTGAAGTTGGTGCGCAGGATCAGGTCGGCGTCCGGCTCAGTCGTCGAGGAGATGGCGCCCATGTGGATCACCGTCTCGATGCGATCGGCGTGGCGTTCCAGCTGATCGAAAAGTTCTTCGGGCGCCCACAGGTCAGCGATGGGGTGTTTGGCGATGTTTTTCCACTTGGCGAGGTCGGCCGTCTCCAGCCGGTCGCAGACGACCACGTCCCAGGCGCCGCTCTCGCACAGGCGGGCGACGATGTTGGAGCCGATGAAGCCCGCGCCGCCCGTGACGACGATCATTCGCGGGGTCATGCTTTGTCTCCAGTCATCTTCTCGATGGTTTTCGTCGTGGAATAGCCGTTGGCGAAGTCGGCCAGACGGACTTCACCGCCCCAGCTTTCGACCTCGGCGGCGCCGACGACCTTGTCCTTGGTGTAGTCCGAGCCCTTGATCAGCACGTCGGGCTTCAGCCGCTCGATCAGGGCGATGGGCGTCGGGTCGTCGAAGGCCGTCACACGATCCACGCTGGCCAGACCGCCGATGACGGCGGCGCGGCTGTCCAGATCATTGACCGGGCGGCCTTCGCCCTTCAGGCGCCGCACTGAGGCGTCGGTGTTCAGCGCCACCACCAGCCGGTCGCACCAACCGCGCGCCTGGGCCAGATAGGCGACATGACCGCGGTGCAGGATGTCGAAGCAGCCGTTGGTGAAGCCGACCTTCAGGCCCTGACGCTTCCACGCCTCGACCTGATCGGCCAGTTCGTCCAGCGGCGTGACCTTGGACTGGGCCAGGGCCGCGTGCTGGCTCATCTCGGCCTCGATCAGTTCGGCGGGCGTGACGACGGCGGTGCCGCTCTTGCCCACGACCACGCCGGACGCCAGGATGGCGAACTGCACCGCCTGTTCCAGCGTCGCGCCCGCGCCCAGAGCGAGGCCCAGCGCGGCGAGGCAGGTGTCGCCCGCGCCCGAGACGTCGAACACCTCGCGCGCCCGGCCGGGGAAGTGGGTGACGCCGCCGCCCCGTTTCGCCAGCGTCATGCCCTTGCCCGCGCGAGTAACGATGACGGCCTTGGCCGTGGTGGCGGACAACAGGGCGGCCAGCGCTGCCTCGACCTGTTCGTCGGTCTCGGTCGGCAGGCCGGTGGCGCCCGCCAGTTCGCTGGCGTTCGGCTTGATGACGTCGACCGCGCCATAACGAGCGAAGTCGCGGCCCTTGGGGTCGACGATGACCGGCGCGCCGTATTCGGCCCCGGCCCACAGCGCCGCCTGGATGGCGCCGTCGTCCACCACGCCCTTGGCGTAGTCGGACAGCAGGATGGCGCCCGCGCCCTGAAACACCGCCTTGTCCGCATAGCCGGAATGGAATGCGGCCTCGTCGTCCAGACGCAGCAGTTGCTGGCCGGCGGCGACGAAGCGCGTCTTGACGATGGTGGCGGCGCCTTCGGGACGGATTAGGGCGTCCTCGATCCGATCCTCGGCGACGATCAGCTCGGCCAGTTCGGCGCCCGCCGCATCATCGCCCGCCACGGCGCCCAGACGGGCCTGACCGCCCAGGGCCGCGACGTTGCGGGCGACGTTGCCCACGCCGCCGGGCATGGCCACGGTGCGGCGCGCGCGCAGGACGGGGATCGGCGCCTCGGGCGAGATGCGACTGACCTCGCCATAGACATAGCGATCCAGCATCAGATCGCCGACGCAGGCGACCTTCAGGTCGCGCACGCGCTCCAGCAGGGACTGCAGGGCGCCGAGATCAAGAGAACGTTCAGCCATAACGCCGAACTAGCGGATTCACGCCGTCTTCGCCATCGGCCCCTTGTGGCCGAGCTTGATGGCCAGGTCGTCGAAGGCGATCAGTTCGGCGGCCAGGGCTTCGAACTGGCTCAGCGGCACCATGTTCGGGCCGTCCGACGGGGCGTTGTCCGGATCTTCGTGCGTCTCCATGAAGACGGCGTCGACGCCGACCGAGACAGCCGCGCGGGCCAGCACAGGCACAAACTCGCGCTGGCCGCCCGAGGACGTGCCCTGCCCGCCCGGCTGCTGGACGCTGTGGGTCGCGTCGAACACGACCGGGCAGCCGATCTCGCGCAGCACCGGCAGGGCGCGCATGTCGCTGACCAGGGTGTTGTAGCCAAAGCTGGCGCCCCGTTCGCAGGCCATGACGTTAGGATTGCCCGCGCCCGTGACCTTGGCGATGACGTTCCTCATGTCCCAGGGAGCCAAGAACTGACCCTTCTTGATGTTTATCGCCTTGCCCGTGGCGGCGGCGGCCAGCAGCAAGTCGGTCTGGCGCGACAGGAAGGCCGGGATCTGCAGCACGTCCACGACCTCGCCGACCGGGCCGCACTGGGCCTCGGAGTGGACGTCGGTCAGGGTCGGCAGGCCGGTGACTTCACGGATTTCAGCAAAGATCGGCAGGGCGTCCTTCAGGCCGATGCCGCGCGCGGCGCTGGCGCTGGTGCGGTTCGCCTTGTCGAAGCTGGTCTTGTAGATGATGCCGAGGTTCAGCCGCTCGCCGATCTCCTTCAGTTGATGGGCCGTCTCCAGCGCATGCTGGCGGCTTTCCATCTGACACGGGCCAGCGATGAAGACGATGCGGGCGCCGCCGCCGATGACGACGGGGGTCTTGAGGCCTTCGGACAGGGTGATGACGGCGTTCGGAGAGGTCACGGCGGCGCTTTCGACTTGTTTCAACGGCGGTTCGCGAGCCTATGCCGCGACTTTGAGTCGGACAGGTGGCGTCGAACCCTCGGCTTCGCAACCTACAAGGCGACTCAGCGCCTGACCACAGGGGCTACAGGCCCTGATATTCGCGCATTGTGGTAGCATGATCATATGACCGCTTATCCCCCGCTGATCTCTACTGCTGACCTCGAATCCCGGCTCGAGGATCCGAAGCTGCGCATCGTGGACGGCAGTTGGCATCTCGACGGACGGGACGGACGGCCTGATTTCGAAGCCCAGCGCCTGCCGGGAGCAGTCTTCTTCGATCTGGAAGCCAGTTCTGAGCAGAACTCTCATCTTCCCCACATGATGCCCTCTGCCGAGGCGTTCGCCGCCCGAATGGCCGCCTTGGGACTGAGCGAGACCAACCACATCGTGGTCTACGACACCGTAGGAATCCGTTCTGCACCAAGGGTGTGGTGGATGCTGCGGACAATGGGCGCGCATCAGGTCCAGGTCCTCGATGGAGGGCTGCCCAAATGGCGTTCCGAAGGGCGTCACCTGGTTCAGACCCCCTCCACGGCGCTTGCACCTGTCTGCTTCCTGCCCCGTCCCGACGTCGCAGCGACTGCGGACCTGGATCAGGTGCGGGCCGCCCTGAGCGGGAGCTCGCAGATCCTCGACGCGCGCGCCGCTGCGCGTTTTCGCGGAGAAGCGCCCGAACCGCGCGCCGGCCTGCGCTCCGGCCACATGCCGGGCGCGCTCAACCTTCCCTTCCCCAACCTGCTGAACGCGGATGGGACGCTGAAGCAGGGCGCGGCGCTGGAAGAGGCCTTCCACGCGGCGGGCGTGGATCTGGACCAGCCCGTTATCACCAGTTGCGGTTCGGGCGTGACGGCGGCGATCCTGACCCTTGGTCTGGCCGTTCTGGGGCGGCCGTCTCGGCTCTATGACGGTTCATGGGCCGAATGGGGCGCGCGGGCCGATACGCCGGTCGTGACCGGCGCCGCCTGATCAGGCGGCCGAGCGTTTCGGCGCGCGGATCAGGAACAACTGCCCGGCCAGCACCAGGGCCAGGCCGGCCAGGGCCAGGACGCCGAAGCGCGCGCCCTCGAACATCACAGACACCAGCATGGCGATCGGCGGCGTCAGGGCCGAGATATAGCTGGCGGTCGCATATCCCCTCGCGCGGGCGATGGTGAAATACAGGCCGAAGGCGATGACCGAGCCGAACACCGCCAGATACAGCAAGGAAATGACATAGGCCGGGCTCCACGCCACCGACCAGGACACGCCCGTGATCAAGGCGTACAGTGTCAGCGTCCCCGTGCCGTAGGCCATGGCCCAGGCGGTCGACGGCAGCACCTGCGAGCCGGCCTGCTGTCCGCGCCAGGCGAACCAGTTGCCGAAGGCCGAGGCGACGACGGCGATCACGGCGAAGCTGACGCCCGCGACCGCATGGGCGCCCAGGCCTGCGCCCATCACCTCGCCCGCAGACAGGACGCCGACCCCGACCACGCCCAGCCCTGCGCCCAGCCAGGCGGCGCCGGCGGCTTTCTGACCCGAGGCGACGCGGAACAGGATCAGGTTCAGGAAGGCCAGGGCGGCGAAGATCACCGCCACAACGGCCGAGGCGATCTTTTCCTCCGAGGCATAGACGAAGGCGTAGCTGACGGCGAAGGAGAACAGCCCTTGCCCCAGCGCCGCCAGATGCTGGCTGCGCGTCAGGGCCAGCCGCCCGCCTGTCGCCTTGACGATCAGCGCCAGCAGGGCCGAGGCGATGCCGAACCGCATCACCACAGAAATCACCGGATCGACGGCGCCGAGCTGGAAGGTGATGGCGTACCAGGTCGTGCCCCAGATCAGGGCGCAGATTCCGACCCCGCCGAAGGCCAGCATGGCAGGCGACGAAAACCGTGACGACGCGGTTTCGGAGTGAGGAGATTCAGACTGTGACACGCCGGCGACTCGGTCGAAACGAAACAGGAACTTTCGATAGCACCGCTTTATGCCCGGCGTCTCTCAACTGTTGCAGCCTTATGTGACGTTGGCGCGTTCTGCTAAGCTAGCCGCTCATGAAGGATACGCTGATGCGCCTGCTCCTCGCTCCCCTCGTTCTGGCCCCGGCCCTGATGGCCGCCGCCTGCTCCACCCTGCCGGAGGCTTCCGACAACATGACTGAAGTTCAGGTCAGCGCCCTGTATCGCGAGCGCATCATGCTGCCGCCGGGCCACGTTCTGACCGTCCGGGTCGAAGACGTCAGCCGCATGGACGCCCCTGCCCGCGTCGTCGCCGAGACCACTCAACGCCTGGACGGTCGCGGCCCGCCCTACGCCGTCACCCTGTCAGTGCCGAACAACAAGATCGACAGCCGCATGGAATACGCCGCCCGAGCCGAAATCCGCGATCCGTCCGGCGCCCTGCGCTTCACCACGGACACGCGCCATTCGGTACTGACGCGCGGCGCGCCGAACAGCGTCGAGATCGTCATGGTAGGCGTGCGCTAAGCCTTGAGCGGCCTCGCCAAGCGATCGGTGCTGCTGTCCGGCCACGCCACCTCGGTGGCGCTGGAGCCTGAGTTCTGGGCCGTGCTGGACGCCATCGCTGCCGAACTGGCGCTCAGCCGGTCCGGCCTGCTGATCCGCATCGACGACTGGCGGGGCCGTCGTCCCCTGGCCTCCGCCTGCCGCATCCTGGCCCTGCAATGGACTGGCGGCGACCGCAGCTTCGCAGAAGAAGAGACGACGTCATGAGCGATACGAACGCCAACCGCCTGATCCCCGCCGCCGTCTTCGGCGGACTGGTGGCCGTGGGCCTGATCGGCGGCGGCGCCCTGATCGGTCAGGGCGTGGTCAACGCCCGCGCGGGCGACCGCTCCGTCACCGTGCGCGGCCTAGCGGAAAAGGACGTGAAGGCCGATCTGGCCGTCCTGCCGGTCCGCTTCACCGCCTCGGGCGACGTGCTGTCGGAGGTGCAGGCGCGCATCGACGGCGATCTGGCCATCGTGCGCCAGTTCCTGAAGGCCCAGGGCTATCCAGACGACGCAGTGGACCTGGGCCAGTTGGGCGTGGCCGACACGCGCTCTCGCGAATACGCCAGCCAGACCGGCGGGCCGCGCTTCATCCTGACCCAGACCGTGATCGTGCGCACCACGGACGTGGATCGGGTGCAGACCACGACCCGCAACCTGAACGATCTGGTGCGGCAGGGCGTGGTGCTGCAGGACTTCAACGGCCCATCCTACATCTTCACCAAGCTGAACGACGTGCGCCCCGCCATGATCGCCGAGGCCACCGCCGCCGCCCGCAGCGGCGCCGAACAGTTCGCCAAGGACTCCGGCGCGCCTCTGGGGCCGATCAAGACGGCGGGTCAGGGTTCGTTCGAGATCCTGTCGCGCGACGGCACGGGCGATGAAGCCAGCAGCCCGAACAAGAAGGTGCGGGTCGTCACGACGATCAGCTATCGGCTGAAGTAATCACACCCCGCTCATCCCGGCGAAGGCCGGGATGAGCGGTTAAAGGGTCAAGATGCGGACAGATAGGCCGCCAGCACGACGGCGTCGTTATGCGCCTCATCCCTGGCGCCATAGACCAGGGTCGCCGGGCCGCTGACGAGCGCAGCCCTCAACTCGGACACAGCCGCCTCGTTGACCTCCAGCTCCGCCCGATACCGCCGCTGGAACTCATCCCATTTCGCTGGATCGTGGGCGAACCACTGCCGCAACGCCGTCGTCGGCGCGATCTCCTTCAACCACAGATCGACGCGGGCCCTGTCCTTGCTCAGTCCGCGCGGCCACAGGCGATCCACCAGGACGCGCGTCCCGTCCGTATCCGACGGCGGCTCATAGACCCGCTTCAAGGCGACCTTCACGACCTCATGCCTTGGGCTCGGGCGCGGCCACCTGCGGCGGTTCGGTCGGGCTGGGCAGTTTGGGCGGCGCGGGACGGTCCGGCGCCTCGGGCAGACGCGGCGCCGGTACATTGATGTCCACGTTCAGGTTGGGCGTTTCCGGGCGCATCGGCCCGCCTCGCCCGAGCAGAAACCACGCCAGAACAGCGACAACCACCACCAAGGCGCCCACGATGAAGGCGAGGCCGACGTTCGCGCCGCCGCTGGAACTGTTCGCCATCAGACGCTCCTCCCTTGCTTGCCCTGTCAGCCGCAAAACGGCGCTCGCTGTTCACGGTTCCAACCACAGATCGTGCGAATGGGACTGACTTTGGCCGCTGTGCTGCTTATGTTCTCCCTTTGAGATTCCGGCGGCTCGCCCGCCCGTCCCCGTCGCCGCCCGAGTATCCGCCCCTGTGACCGACCTGCCCGCTCCCCGCATTTCCGACCTCGCCCGCGCTCAGGCACCGCAAGGTGCGGCGCCCGACTATCTGTCGGGCCTGAACCCCGAACAGCGCGAGGCGGTGGAGACGACCGAGGGGCCGGTGCTGGTGCTCGCCGGCGCGGGCACGGGCAAGACGCGCGTCCTGACCACCCGTCTGGCGCATATTCTGGCGACCGGACGGGCCAAGCCGTGGGAACTGCTGGTCGTCACCTTCACCAACAAGGCCGCGCGCGAGATGCGCGAGCGCATAGGGCACCTGATCGGTCCCTCGTCCGAGGGGCTGCGCTGGCTGGGCACTTTCCACTCGGTCGCGGCGCAGATCCTGCGGCGCCATGCGGAGCTGGTCGGGCTGAAGTCCAGCTTCACCATTCTGGACACCGACGATCAGGAGCGGCTGCTGAAGCAGCTTCTAGAAGCCGCCAATATCGACACCAAGCGGTTCACGCCCAAGTCGCTGGCCCATATGATCGACCACTGGAAGAACCGCGGCTGGACGCCCGACAAGCTGCCGCCTGGCGAGGATTTCGCCAACGGAAAAGGCCCGGCGCTGTACGCCGCCTATCAGGCGCGGCTGGCGACGCTGAACGCCTGCGACTTCGGCGACCTTCTGCTGCATAACATCACCATTCTGTCGAAACATGCTGATCTGGCGGAGGAATATCGCCGCCGGTTCCGCTATATTCTGGTGGACGAGTATCAGGACACCAACGTCGCCCAGTATCTGTGGCTGCGGCTGCTGACGTCCTCGACCGGCAATGTCTGCTGCGTCGGCGACGACGATCAGTCGATCTACGGCTGGCGCGGCGCCGAGGTGGACAACATCCTGCGCTTCGAGCGCGACTTCCCCGGCGCCAAGGTCATCCGGCTGGAGCGCAACTACCGCTCGACCAAGCACATTCTCGGCGCCGCCTCGGCCCTGATCGCGGCCAATCAGGACCGGCTGGGCAAGACCCTGTGGACCGAGGACGACAGCGGCGACAAGGTGCGCGTGCGCGGCGTCTGGGACGGCGAGGCCGAGGCCCGCCTGATCGCCGACGAGATCGAGACTGCGCGCAAGCAGGACATGAATTACAAGGACATGGCCGTTCTTGTTCGCGCGTCATTCCAGATGCGTGCGTTTGAAGAACGCTTCCTGATGCTGGCCATTCCCTATGTCGTCATCGGCGGGCCGCGCTTCTTCGAGCGGGCGGAAATCCGCGACGCCCACGCCTATCTGCGGCTGATCCAGTCCGAGGACGACGATCTGGCCTTCGAGCGCATTGTCAACGTCCCCAAGCGCGGCATCGGCGACACCTCGGTCCAGAAGATCCTTCACATCGCGCGCGAGAATGGCGTCTCGGCCATGCAGGCGGTGCGCCATCTGATCACCACGGACGAGCTTCAGGCCCGCACCCGCACGCCGCTAGCCAACTTCGTGCGTGATCTGGACCGCTGGCGCGACCTGATGGCCATGGGCACGCCGCACTGGCAGGTGACGGAGACCCTGCTGGACGAGAGCGGCTACACCGCCATGCAGAAGGCCGACCGCACCAGCGGCCAGACGCGGTTGGACAACCTCAAGGAGCTGACCCAGTCGATGCAGTCGTTCGAGACGCTGCAGGCGTATCTGGAGCACGTTTCGCTGGTCATGGATCTGGAGCGCCGCGACGAAAACGCCGACGGTTCAGGCTCGGTGCAGATCATGACCCTGCACGGCGCCAAGGGGCTGGAGTTCCCGCTGGTCTTCCTGCCGGGCTGGGAGGAAGGCGTCTTCCCCAGCCAGCGCAGCATCGACGAGAAGGGGGTGAAGGGCCTGGAGGAGGAGCGCCGCCTGGCCTACGTCGGCGTCACCCGCGCCAAGCAGGATGCGCGCATCAGCTTCGCCGCCAACCGCATGGTTTATGGCCGCTGGACCTCTCAGCTGCCCAGCCGCTTCGTCGATGAACTGCCGATCGCCCACGTCGAGCCGCAGTCGGACACCGGCTATTACGGCGCCTCGACCGGCATGAAGGAGGCCAAGAGCCGCTGGGACGAGGCCCCCTCCTTCGGCAGCGGCTATTCCAGCCCCGGCTGGAAGCGCGCCCAGACCTATACTGCCGCCCAGACGCCCAAGCCCGCCTACGCCCGCCGCGCCGTGATCGAGGGCGAAGGCCGCCTGATCGCCACGGCCGATCCCAAGGCAGCGTCCGGCTGGGCGCGCGGCGATCGGGTGTTCCACCAGAAATTCGGCTATGGCTCCGTTCGTGCGGTGGAGGGCAACAAGCTGGTGGTCAGCTTCGACAAGGCGGGCGAGAAGAAGGTCATCGACACCTTCGTAGAGAAGGCGCCCTAGGCGCGCTGTCCTCGCGGGGCGAAGGACTCCCACAGCCCCGTCGCCACCAGAACAATGGTCGACGCCATCGTCAGCGCCAGCGGCGACCACTGTCGCCCGATCAGGAAAACGACTCCCAGAACCGCCCCTCCAAACACACGCGGCCACGCCACCTTGCCCCAAATGCTGAAGACCGACAGGGCCGTGCCCAACAGGAACAGCAGAGGACCGCCGATCAGCACGGCCGCACTCGCCGCGCCCGCCACGCCCAACGGATGCGCCAGGGCCAGCTCATCGCCGACCGCCGTCACCACGATCCCCGCCACCACGATGATCGGGCAATAGGTATAGGTTCTTCGGGCGATGGCGCCGGGGTCAGCGGCGTGGCTGATGGTTTCCGATCCCGCCTCGTGCGCCTCGCTGAAGAACAGCCACCACATGGCGATGGTGGTGGCGAAGGCGGACACGAAGGCCGCAACCACCGGCGCTGTCCACGTCAGTTCCGCGAACGTCGCTCCGGTGATGATGATCGACTCGCCCAGGCAGATGATGACGAACAGGCCGACTCGCTCGGCCAGGTGCGCGCCCTCGACGTCCCAGTCCGTCGTGCTAGATCGTCCCAGGCCCGGCACGAAGAAGGCCAGAGCCGGACCTGTGAACTCCAGCGCCAGGGCGATCAGCCAGATCAGCAGCCGCGTCTGCCCCTCCGCCAGGCCGCCGCTGATCCAGAATACGGCGCCCAGCAGGGCCCATAGCGATATCCTCTGGAAGTTCGCCCTCTGCGCTGGCGAACTGCGCACCGCCCACAGGGTGAACAGACTGCGTCCCACCTGAATGGCGGCGAAGGCGCAAGCGAACGTCAGTCCCCTGTCGCCGAACGCCGTGGGCAGGGACATCGACATGACCAGGCCCGCCGCCATCAGGGCGAACATCATCAGCCGTACGGGACCGCGCTCGGGATCCAACCAGTTGGTGATCCAGCTGGTGTCGATCCACACCCACCAGACCGCCGCCAACAGGACGGCCGCCTCCAGCGCACCCAGCGGCGTCAGGTGCGCCAGCAGCAGATGGCTGACCTGGGTGATGGCGAAGACGAAGACGAGATCGAAGAATAGCTCGACAAAGCTGACCCGTGCATGCTCTCCGGGCCGTCGAACGCGCATCAGACTGGCGGCCATGCCCCACCCTTCCTTAACCCTGTTCCGCGAAGGTGCGCCCGTGCGCGCCGTTCGTCCAGAACCCCAGACATCCTCAGTCGCGCCGCGCCTTTGGGAACAGGTCGCGGCGGCCTTCATCCTATTCCTTCTGACCGGGGCGCTGATCGGACCGATCTTTGCACCTCAGCAGCAAGAACTTCCGGCGCTTCGACTGATCTGGCCGCCGGTCTATCTGATCATACTGGGACTTATGGCGTTTCGGGCGCGCCAGATGGCGGCGGCCTGGCCCGCCTTCATCCTGCTCGCGCTGATGGTGATCCTGGCCTTGGCGTCCGGCCTATGGTCGCAAGCGCCGGACGTAACCCAACGACGGGTTCTGGCCCTGGCCCTGACCGGCGGCTTCTCCATCTATCTCGGCGTCGCATTCCAGGGCGCGGAACTGCCGCGCCTGCTGACCTGGACCTTCCTTGCCCTCGGCGTCGGCAGCCTGATCGCCGTCTTCCTCTTTCCGAGTCTGGGCGTCCATCACAGCGCCAACGCCGGGTTGTGGCGCGGCCTATGGTACGAAAAGAACCACATGGGAATGATCATGGCGGTCGGCCTGATCGCCGCCTCGGCCCTGCTGGCGGCGGGCGCACCGCAGGATCGACGCATCGCCGTGGCGGCCATCGGCGTCTGCGCGCTGGCCCTGCTGGGCTCGCAGTCCAAGACCGCCCTGATCATGGCCATGCTGGGCGGCGGGCTGATCGCCATGTGCCGCCTGATCGCCCGCATGGGGCCGGTGTTCGGGGTCGTCATCGTATGGAGCCTGGGGCTGACCGCCGTCATCAGCCTGTGGGTCTGGAGTCAGTACTCCGTCGAAATTCTGGCCTTGTTCGGCAAGGATCCGACGCTGACCGGCCGCACCGAGATCTGGGCCGCGATCGAGCGCATGGCGGCGCAGAGACCCTGGCTCGGCTATGGTTACGGCGCCTTCTGGGTGCTGGATACCGAACCGATGGAGTGGATTCGCCACGAGACCGGCTGGCGCGTGCCCTCGGCGCACCACGGTTGGTTGGACCTGCGCGTTCAACTGGGCTGGACGGGGACGTGGCTGGTGGGTGCGGTCATAGCTCTGACGGCGACTGCGATACTGTTCCGCCTGAATAGCCTGGGGCGACGTGAAGGTTACTTGAGCCTGGCCTATCTGGCCGCCTTCCTGTTGCTCAGCGTGTCGGAAAGCGTCTTGATGAGCCACCAGGATCTGCCCTGGACCCTGTTCGTCGCGGTTTTGGCGCGCAACCTGGCTTCCGATCGAACAGCCTGAAGCGGGCCTTGCCCCCGCCGTGTTCGAAGCCTACCAGACCCTGCCCCGAATCGCCGCAAAATGCCCTGATGGACGACCTGTTTTCCAACCTCGACGACGCCGAACCGGCTAAGCCCGCCGCCCCCGCGCCCGCACCCGCTGCGGCGACGCCTCCGGCTGCGGCCCAGCCTGCGCCACCCGTGCATCAGCCCAAGGTCGAGCTGACGTCCCACGCCAGCGCCGCGACGGCGGCCGCCACCGGCTATTCCGCCTCTTCGATCGAGGTGCTGGAGGGGCTGGAGCCTGTCCGCAAGCGCCCCGGCATGTACATCGGCGGCACCGACGAACGCGCCCTGCACCATCTGTTCGCCGAAGTGCTCGACAACGCGATGGACGAGGCCGTCGCCAAGCACGCCAAGCTGATCACTGTCGATCTGGACGCCGAAGGCTATCTGTCGGTACGCGACGATGGGCGCGGCATTCCGGTCGACCCGCATCCCAAGCACCCCGGCAAGTCGGCGCTGGAAGTCGTCATGACGGTGCTGCACTCGGGCGGCAAATTCTCTGGCAAGGCCTATGAGACCTCAGGCGGCCTGCACGGCGTCGGCGTCTCGGTCGTCAACGCCCTGTCGGAAAGCCTGGACGTCACCGTCTGGCGCGACGGGTTCGAATGGCGTCAGTCCTTCAGCCGCGGCCATGTGCAGGCGCCGATCCAGCAGGTCGGGCCGTCGAAAAAGAAGGGCACCCTGATCCGGTTCAAGCCGGACGATCAGATTTTCGGCGCCGGCGCGACCTTCAAGCCCGCTCGCCTGTTCCGCATGACGCGGGCCAAGGCCTATCTGTTCCGCGGCGTCGAAATCCGCTGGACCTGCGCGCCGGAACGCATCACGGACGCCACCCCTGCCCAGGCGACCCTGCACTTCCCCGGCGGTCTGGCCGACGCCCTGGCCGAGCGCGTGGGCGAGCTGGAAACCGTTACCCCCGTTTTCGCCGGTCGCGTCGAGCGCAAGGGCGAGGCGGGCGCGCTGGAATGGGCCGTCACCTGGTCTCCGATCGGCTTCGGCGACGCCGACAGCTTCGTCGCCTCCTACTGCAACACCGTCTCGACGCCCGACGGCGGCACGCACGAGGCGGGCTTCCGCGCCGCACTGGTCAAGGGCCTGAAGGCCTATGGCGAGCTGATCAACGAGAAGCGCGCCGCCCAGATCACAGCCGAGGACGTCATCGCCAATGCGGGCGCCCTGATCTCGGTCTTCATCCGCAACCCGGAATTCCAGGGCCAGACCAAGGACCGCCTGTCCTCGCCCGAGGGCCAGCGCCTGACGGAACAGTTGCTGCGCGACCCGTTCGACCACTGGCTGACCGAAAGCCCGAAACAGGCCAACGCCCTGCTCGGCTTCGTCGTCGACCGCGCCGAGGACCGCCTGCGCCGCCGCAAGGACAAGGAAGTCCAGCGCGCCGCCGCCACCCGCAAGCTGCGCCTGCCCGGCAAGCTGTCGGACTGCAGCCGCCAGGCCGCCGAAGGCACCGAACTGTTCATCGTCGAGGGCGACTCGGCCGGCGGCTCGGCCAAGCAGGCGCGCGACCGCACCACCCAGGCCATCCTGCCCCTGCGCGGCAAGATCCTGAACGTCGCCTCGGCCACGGCGGACAAGCTACGCGCCAACGTCGAACTGTCCGATCTGGCGCTGGCGCTGGGCGTTCAGCCGGGCAACCGGTTCAACATCGAAGACCTGCGCTATGAGCGTATCGTCATCATGACCGACGCCGACGTGGACGGCGCTCACATCGCGGCGCTGTTGATCACCTTCTTCTACCGCTCCATGCCCGAGACGATCCGTCAGGGCCGTCTGTTCATGGCGCTGCCGCCGCTCTATCGCATCAGCGCAGGCCCGCTGTCGGAATACGCCCGCGACGACGCCCACCGCGACGAGCTGCTGGCCACCGTGTTCAAGGGCAAGAAGGTGGAGATCGGCCGGTTCAAGGGCCTGGGCGAGATGATGGCTTCCCAGCTGAAGGAGACCACCATGGATCCGAAGAAGCGGACCCTGGCGCGCGTCTCCCTGCCCGACAGCGAGGAAGAGATCGAGGACCTGGTCGAGCGCCTGATGGGCCGCAAGGCCGAGGCCCGCTATCAGTTCATTCAGGAAAACGCCCGCTTCGCCCAGGCTGACCTGGACGTCTGATTGCGCCTTCCGCTGTCACCCTGGCCGCCGTCACTCTGGCGATGACGGCGGGCTGAACAAGGCTAGCCGATCATCCGGCTGACCGTGCCGTCCTTCCAGATGAAGCGGTGGACCAGCACCATCAGGATGTGACCCGCGATGGCCGCCAGCAGCACCCAGGCCAGTAGGCCGTGGACTGCGTTGGCCGGTGCGGTCATCCACGGAACTTCGGCCCAGCCGCCGTCGATCAGGCGCACGCCGAACACATCCAGCGGCTTGCCTGATCCATACTGGCGCAGCAGAGCCAGCGCCGGGACGATCAGCATCAGGGCGTAGAGCGCCAGATGCCAGACCTTGGCGGCCAGGCCCCAGAAGCCCCCGCCGTGCGCCGGACGCGTCTTCATGTTGTAGAGGCCCCACAGGGCGCGCAATACGATCAGGGTCAGCAGGATGACGCCGATCCCTTTGTGCGTGCCGACCCAGAAGGCGGTGATCGGCGCCTTGCCGACGATGATCTTCACCGCCATGCCCGTGAACTGCCACGCCAGCAGCAGAGCCATCGCCCAGTGCAGCACGCGCGTGACGACGCCATACCGGAAGCCGTCGTCTCTCCACTGCATCGCCATTGAAGCGCCCTCTCCGCTGATAACCAGTCTCAAACACGATTCGAGGCGGAATCCGTCGCCGGATCCCGCCTCGCAAATTGTCGCAGCCGAAGCGGTGCCTAAGGCTTAGGGAGCCTTCACGCCGTCGTCGTCGGCCTGGGTGCGCTTGTCATAGACGTGATCGACGATGCCCCAGGCCTTGGCTTCTTCCGCCGTCATGAAGTGGTCGCGGTCCAGTGTGCGCTCGACCTCTTCATAGGTGCGGCCGGTGTGCTGGACGTAGATTTCGTTCAGGCGGCGCTTGGTGGCGATGATGTCCTCGGCATGACGCTCGATGTCCGAGGCCGTGCCGCGGAAGCCGCCCGAGGGCTGGTGCACCATCACCCGCGCATTCGGTAGAGCGATGCGCTGGCCCGCTTCACCGGCCGTCAGGATCAGCGAACCGGCCGAGGCGGCCATGCCCATGACCACGGTCGAGACCGGCGACTTGATGTATTGCATGGTGTCATAGATCGCGAGCGCCGAGGTCACCTGACCGCCGGGGCTGTTGATGTACATGCTGATTTCCTTCTTCGGGTTTTCCGATTCCAGGAACAGCAGCTGGGCGCAGATCAGCGAGGCCATACCGTCCTCGAACGGGCCGGTCAGGAAGATGATCCGCTCGCGCAGCAGACGCGAAAAGATGTCGAACGACCGTTCGCCGCGGCTGGATTGCTCCACCACCATCGGCACCAGGTTGTTGGAGATGTAGTCGATCGGATCGCGCATGAAGGCCTTCTCGAATGATGCGGTCGCGATTCAAATCGCGCCCTTCATGCTAGCATATCGCGTTCACCGCTCCGCGACGCAAGGTGGAGACCTCCAACAATACATCAAGGCTGCGGGGAACCGTCAGACGGCGTTGCATGCCTGCGGTCCTGTTCATCCTCGGCGAGCCGCTGGCGAACCAGAGCTCGCGTCACAGCCGCCTCTTGGCTCCTATTGTCGAAGCGATTTGGAGACGCACTATAGAGGGCGACCAAATAATCCTTATCCCAGGATGTGAGACCCCGCATGGTCCCGCCCGTTCTGAAAAGATTCATAATAGTCTGTTGACCGGTGAGGTCGGCCGCCGGATCAATCTGCGCCAACGAAACCATTGAAACATAGTCTGCCAGCACGCCGAGCGTCACGCCATCGGTCCGGCTCATGTCGATGATGACGATGGTCCACGCCATATCGTGACGAATATTCGAACGAATACGCGAGCCGTCCCTTACGACGACCATCCTAGGCTTGCCTGATCCATCCGGATCGAGAAAATCGCCATGTAATCGGGCGGCAATCTCTCCTGATGAGGCTTCAACCGGCATGGACACGTTCCACCAGCGGACCGGTTCCCGTGAATTCTGAAACTCTCTTAGCGCCGCGCGGGATCGGTTGGTGTGTTGTATTGCGGGTCGAAAACCCAAGCCGAACTCGCTGACCAATCTTTGAGCCAACGCCGAGCCGTCGATAGTGGCAAGAACGATAACATTGGGTCGGCATCCTGGTCCGGCGACGTCAGCGCCGGCGTCTAGGGCGTTGATGGCGATACGATCGATCACAAACTGGGCGAAGTGGGACTGCATATTGCTTACGCTTATGCAGATCGGCTCGTTCCAGCGCGCCAGCCGCGCTCCACGCGGCGGCTCCGACACTTGCTCTACATAGGAGCGCGCCACCTCTTCCAGCCTTCGCCCCTCCACGATCACGGCTTCGACTTCCGTCAGGTCGTCGGAACGAGGCTGAGGCGCGGCCTGCGGCGCTCCCGCAAGCAACAGAACAGACGCCAGGATTGCAGAAACGCTCATCACCTATCCCCTCGACGACGGTCTATCTAGGCACGCTCGCATACAGCTGCCCGCACAACCCTAGCCCGTTTTATCTCAAATAGGATATCAACGTTCCATCACAATCATGAGCACACGTCGACCAAGTTCAGTGATGCTCCCGCTGACGAATGACTTGACTGGCGATCCCACGTGTTTGAGCGTGAATGTTCGGACGGTTAGGTACGACGCTGTATAGAGCAGCAAGATAATCCCTGTCCCACTGGGTCATCGCCGCATATTCCGTCGGTCGCTCGAACAAGTTCAAGATCGTGTCCTGACCATCTAAATCACCTTCTGGATTTACCTGGGCCAAAGCGACGAAAGCTATGTAATCGACCAAGGCGCTACTCTGAACCTGACTTGTCTGAGTGAAATCCACGATAACCGTCACCCGCGCCAGATCATCGCGTACATTGCTGCGCAGTCGGGAGGCGTCACGCACCGTATTCGTCGGATAATCCTCTCCATCCAAGCGCACCGCCAGTTCTCCGGTATCGACGTTGACCGGTAGGCTGACGTGCCACCAACGTACGGGAGCATCCCCTTCCTGGAAGCGCCGCAAAGCCCTGCCGCCGCGGTCGGTGGAACCACGCGAAGGACGGTACCCGCGTGGATCATCTTTAACCAACTCCTTGGCGGTGCGCGGCCCGTCGTCCGTGCCTACAATCATGATATCGACCTTGCACCCCGGCTCGGCCACGTCGCCGCCGGCCTCGATGATCCGTGCAGCCACCCGATCAATCACCGCCTGTGCATATTGAGGATTCAAATAGGCGGTGGCCACGCAGACAGGCTTGTTCCAACGCGCCAGCGGGCGTCCATGCGGCGGCGCCATATTGCTTTCGATAAATGCGTTCACTCGCTCCCGCACCTGCGTGGCGCGCATTCGAGCCACCACCTCCACATCATCGACCTGAGCCGCCTGAGGGTCCACGCCAGCCTGAAGCTCGACTTGGCCTGGTTCCGCCGAAACCAGGCCTGCCGCCAACGCCATCATCTTCAGAAAGGCCATCAGCCCCGCTCCATGACAAAAAAAAGGCCCGCCGAAGCGGACCCTTTTCATTTGCCTGAATGGCTACCGGATCGACAGTTACCGATCCGTAAGACGACGAGATCAGGCCTCGTCTTCTTCCTTCAGCAGCTCTTCCTTGGAGATGGCTTCGTCCTTCACCTCGGCGACCGAGACGATCAGGTCGACGACCTTCTCTTCATAGATCGGCGCGCGCAGCTGGGCGGCGGCGTTCGGGTTCTGGCGATAGAAGTCCAGCACCATCTTTTCCTGACCCGGATAGTTGCGGGCCTCGGCCATGATGGCGTTCGACAGTTCCTGATCCGTCACGCCGACGTTGTTGGCGCGACCGATCTCGGCCAGGACCAGACCCAGGCGCACGCGGCGCTCGGCGATCTTGCGATACTCGGCCTTCAGTTCGTCTTCCGACTTCTTGGCGTCTTCTTCCGGCAGTTGGCCGGCGTCCTTGTCGGCCGAAACCTGGGCCCAGATGCCTTCAAACTCGGCGTCGACCATCTTCGGCGGCAGGGCGAAGTCGTGGCCTTCGTCCAGCACGTCCAGCAGGGCGCGCTTCAGCTTGAAGCGGGTGGCGCCGGCGTATTGCTGGTTCAGGTTGGACTTCAGCAGTTCCTTCAGCTGGTCCAGCGACTCCAGGCCGATGCGCTTGGCGAACTCGTCGTCGATCGTGGATTCGACCTCGGCCTTGATGGCCTTGACGGTGACGTCGAAGGTCGCGGCCTTACCGGCCAGGTGCTTGGCCTGGTACTCTTCCGGGAAGGTGACTTCGATGGTCTTCTCTTCGCCGACCTTCGCGCCCTTCAGCTGCTCTTCGAAGCCGGGGATGAAGCGGCCCGAGCCGATCACCAGGTCCGCGTCGGTGGCGGCGCCGCCGTCGAAGGCCTCGCCGTCGATCTTGCCCAGGAAGTCGATGGTCAGTTGGTCGCCGTCGGCGGCCTTGACCGTCTTGCCCTTCTTGTCCTCGTAGGACTTGGCTTGCGAAGCCAGTTCCTTCAGCGCCTCGTCCAGGTCCTCTTCCGAGGCCTCATAGGTCGGGCGGGTCAGCTTCAGGGTCTTGGGGTCGACCGGGGTGAATTCCGGCATGACTTCCAGCGACATTTCATAGGCCAGGTCTTCCTGACCGGCGATGACCTTGTCCATGTCGGAGGTCAGGTTCATCTCGGCCGGAGCGGCCGGACGCAGCTTCAGCTCGTCCAGAGCGCCCTGGCTGGTCTCGTTCAGCGAGGCGTTGATGATTTCGCCCATGAAGTCACGGCCGAAGGTCTTCTTGACGTACGAGGCCGGCACCTTGCCCGGACGGAAGCCTTTCAGCTTCATCTGGGGAGCCACTTCCTTGATGCGGGCTTCGAGCTTCTCATTCAGCTCAGCGACTGGAATGGTCACCGCGATCACGCGGCTGAGGCCTTCGTTCGACTTTTCGACGACTTGCATGGTCGGATATCTGACGCTCTGTGGCGACGCCGCAAAGGCGCGCGGTGGATAAAGCAACAGGGCCGCCCCTTTCGGGAGCGGCGCCTCGGAGCCCGCCCTTATGTCGAGAAGGGGCCGAAACGTCAACGCAACGCGGTTCCTTTGTGGGCATCGGGCCGCTATCTCATGACGCATGAGCCAACCTTCAGCCCCCATCGGCGTCTTCGTCACGCCCGTCACCCCGCTTCAGCAGAACTGCACAACGGTCTGGTGCACGCAGACGAAGAAGGCCGCCGTCATCGACCCCGGCGGCTCGGTCGACGCCATTCTGGGCGAGGTCGCGCGGCGCGGCCTGACGCTGGACGCCATCTGGATCACCCACGGCCACCTGGACCATGCCGGAGCCGCCGCCGAGATGCAGGAGAAGACCGGCCTCGACATCGTCGGCCCGCATCCTGAGGACCAGTTCTGGATCGACCTGATTCCCACCCAGGGCCAGAAGTACGGCCTGCCCGAAGCGCGCAGCTTCACCCCCACGCGGTGGCTGGACGACGGCGACGTTCTGACGCTGGGCGAGACGAGGTGGGAGGTCTTCCACTGCCCCGGCCACACGCCCGGCCATGTGATCTTCTTCAACCTAGAGGCGCGCTTCGCCCAGGTCGGGGACGTGCTGTTCCAGGGCTCGGTCGGCCGCACAGATTTTCCGCGCAGCGACCATCAGGCGCTGCTGACGGCGATCACCACCAAGCTGTGGCCGCTGGGCGACGACGTGACCTTCGTGCCGGGCCACGGGCCGCATTCGACCTTTGGGGCCGAACGCCGCAGCAACCCCTTCGTCTCGGATCAGGCGATGCAGGCGGCGCCGATCGCGCGCCCGGCTTCCGGCCCGGCCTGACGTCTTTGATGACGGGCGATTGATCTGAGTTCGGATTGAATCAATCCGAACCGATAAGGGTCTAGCGCGCGGCCAGCAGGCCGATCAGAACGCCGATCCCGAGCGCATAGAGCGTCATGCGGATCGGCTCATCGCGAATCGCCTCGCAGGCCTGAGAGCCGCGATGACGCGCCCAGTCGCGCACTTCGGCTGCATCCTCTCGCACGGCCCGACGCAAGGGACGCGGACGCGCGCCTCTCGCCAGAATCTCATCGGCGGCCCCTTCAAGGCGGTTGCTGCGCGTCGAGCGGCCCTCGGTAATGTCCTCAGGCGAAGGGGCGCCGTCGGCGCGTGGGGTCGGATCGTTGGAAGCCGGCATGGGCTGAACTCCTGAATTCTGCACTCAGAGCCTCGATGAACCCGCCGGAATCGTCGCGGTTCCGCCGCCGAACGACCCGCGCGGCCCCGGTTTGACGAACAGGGTTTTAATCCTTTCTCGGAACCTCCGCGCCGGCGCCGGGTTCTTTTGCGCAAGCGCCACCGTCTACGAAAGGAACATCTGAAATGGCCGAAGGTCAGCCCACCCGCGGCTCCGGTGTTTCCAAGCGAGGCTTCGCCTCCATGGACCCGGAACGTCAGCGCGAAATCGCCCGCAAGGGCGGCGCGAGCGTGCCCAGCGAGAAGCGCAGCTTCTCTCAGGATCGCTCCCTCGCAGCCCAGGCCGGACGCAAGGGCGGCGAAGCCTCCCACGGCGCCCGGAACAAGACCGGGCAGGACCCGGCGCCGCCGAAGCGCTGATCCCCGCGATCGATTTCAGAACTTTTCGACGGCGCGGGAAACCTCGCCGTTTTTCTTTGCCTGACGAGCGGACCGTGCGTTCAGCAGGCCAGAAGGGCCAGAGCCACCCGCGGGGTCTCGCTGACCTCGAACGCTTCGACGCGCCAGCCGGCGGCTTCGGCCAAGGCGCGCACGCGGGCCCCGTCGAACTTGCGCGAGTTCTCGGTATGGATCGTCTCGCCCTCGGCCAGGCGGAAGACCAGCTTGCCCAGCCGCACCGTCATGGGGCGCAGGGCCTGCAGATGCATCTCCATCCGCGCCTCGGCCGCGTTCCAGACCGCGCGATGAGCAAAGGCGTCCAGATCGAAGTCCGCGCCCAGGTCGCGGTTGGCGCGCGCCAGGACATTCAGATTGAAGCGGGCCGTCACACCCTCGGCGTCGTCATAGGCCGCGATCAGGGTCGAGGGCTCCTTGATCAGATCGACGCCCAGAATGAACAGGGCGTCCGGTCCCAGCATGTCGCGCATGCCGCGCAACAGCGTCTCGGCCGTCTCCGGCGCCAGATTACCGATGGTCGAACCAGGGAAGAAACCGATGCGACGTCCCTGCCCTGCCTCAGGCGGCAGAACGCCCAGGTGTTCGAAATCGCCGACGATGGGCAGCACTTTCAGGTCGGGATAGGCCTGCCTCAGCCGCGCGGCCGCCTCATCCAGCGCCGAGGGACTGATGTCGATGGGAACATAGGCCGCCAGGTCCGGCGCGGCGTCCAGCACGATCCGCGTCTTCTCGCTGGCGCCTGATCCCAGCTCAACCAGAACGGCGTCGGGGCCGAAGCGGTCGGCCCAGTGCGGAGCGACCCGGCGCAACAGGGCCGCCTCCTGCCGGGTCGGATAATATTCCGGCAAGCGGGTGATGGCCTCGAACAACGCCGATCCGCGCGCGTCATAGAACCATTTGGGCGGCAGGCTCTTGGGCGACGACGCCAGACCCGCGACCAGATCGCGGCGGAAGGCCTCGTGCTCGTCGTCGGTCTCGTCACGGTGAGCGTCGTCGCCAGGGGCGGCGGCGAGGCGGACGCCCGCGAAGGCCCAGCGCTGATCCGGGTAGAAGAAGTTGCGATAGGTCGGCCGCGCGTGGCCCGGCGCTGTGGCGAAGGCGCCGCCGCGCAGCACCATCTGATTGGCCATGAACTTGCCGTTGTACTCGGTCGCCGCGCCCTCGGTCGGGCGAAAGCCGGGATAGGGGCCATAGGCGCTGGCCGTCCACTGCCAAACCTCGCCATCCAGGTTGGAGAAGGCGTCGGGACGACTGCGCGCCGCGTGCTCCCACTCCGCCTCTGTCGGCAGACGACGGCCCGACCACCGCGCGAAGGCGTCGGCCTCGTAAAAGCTGACGTGGCGCACCGGCGCGGCCGGGTCGACCGGCCGTCGTCCCGCCAGGGTCAGGACCGTCCAGCCCTCCCCTTCCTCTCGACGCCAATAGAGGGGCGCAGTCCAGCCGCGCGCCTGAACCGTCGTCCAGCCGTCGCTCAGCCACAGTTCGGGCCTCGCGTAGCCGCCGTCATCCATGAAGGCCAGCCAGTCGCCGTTGGTCGTCAGGTCGGCGGCCAGGGCGAAGGGCTCCAACCAGACGCGATGCGCGGGCCGCTCATTGTCGAAGGCGAAGCCCTCAAGCGGAGCGCCCGTCTCGGCAAGGCCGCCCTCGAACGTCTGCCAGCCGCCGCGCGCCGGTTGCAGCGACGCCGCGCGCGGTTCGACCTCATAGGCCGCCGGGTCCAGCGGCGAACGCGACATCAGATGCAGCAGGTCCATCAGGAACAGCTCCTGATGCTGCTGTTCGTGGTTCAGGCCCAGTTCGAACAGATAGCGCTCATGTCCTTGCAGCGGCGCCGAGGCGTCAGCCAGGCGCGCCTCCATCCTCCGGTCGACCTCGGCGCGATAGGCCATGACCTCGGCCAGCGACGGACGAGTCATCAGGCCGCGTTCCGCCCGGCCGATGCGTTCGCCCAGAGCTTCATAATAAGAATTCAGGACCAGCTTCAGCCGAGGGTCGATCGGCTCATAGTCCGGCCCGCTCAGCAGCATGATTTCGAAGAACCAGCTGACATGCCCCAGATGCCATTTGCCGGGACTGGCCTCGGCCATCGACTGCGCCTGTAGGTCTTCGGCGGACAAGGATGCCGCCAGGGCCGGCATCACCGCGCGCACGCGACGATATCGCTCCAAATCCCCGGCGGCGCGCGCCGGTCTGCGCTGCGTTCCGGCCATGATCCCGCCTGCCCCTGGGTGAGTGTTCGCTGTGGTCACCCTGTAGAAATGCGGCCTGAGACGAGGCGGTTCCGCAAGAGGCGAACCCGTCAGCGCGCGCCTTCACGGTCCTGTTTCAGAGGAACAGTCGCAGCCAGACGGCGTTCTGATTCGGTCCAGTCGCCGAAACGGCGCAGGTTTTTTCAGGATCCCGCCGCATGCCCGAAGTTCGCATGCCAGAGGGGCCGAACGCCATCGAGCCCCCGCCATCGCCGCCCCCGCCTGACCGGGCGCCGGACCTGGCCGATCCGGCCAACTGGCGCGCCATGCTGGCGTGCCAGATACCGGCGTTGCGGGCCTTCGCCTTTTCACTGGCGCGCAACCGGGCGGATGCGGACGACCTGGTTCAGGAAACCCTGGTCAAGGCCTGGGCGCACCGGGCGCGGTTCGAGACCGGGACCAATCTGCGGGCCTGGCTGTTCACCATCCTGCGGAACAGCTGGTACACCGGCGCCGCCCGCCGTCGCCGCGAAGTGGCCGACGAAGAGGGCCGCCACGCCGCCAGCCTGACCTCCGAGGCCAGCCAGGAATGGACCGCCGAGTTGACGGCGCTGCAACAGGCGCTGAACACCCTGCCGCCCGAACACCGCGAGGCCATCATCATGGTCGGCGCCGCCGGGCTTTCCTATCAGGAGGCGGCCGACATCGCCGGCTGCGCCGTGGGCACAGTCAAGAGCCGGGTCAATCGCGCGCGGCGTCGCCTGGCCCTTCTACTGGCCCGCGACCTTTCCTTATGCGGCGATGAAAATAATGAGGACGACGACAGCTAGGCTGAGGGAACAGAGGAAACGGCGAAGGGGTTCAATTCCCGATCTCAGGAGAGCCGGTCATGAAGACTCCGCAACGCCCCCCCGCTCCCGAAGCTCCGCGCACGGGCAAGCGCGGCTTCATGGACTGGCTGTTCGGTCGCACGCCGCCGCCGCCCAGCAAGGCCAGTTCCAACCTCTATCTGGGCGACATCGTCGACGGCGACTTCAGTTCGCCCTCGGTCCACCATCATCACAAGCGTCCCCCCAGCGACGAATTATGAGCCCCGCGACAGCCTAGCGCCCCACCCGCGCGGCGTATTCCAGCCGGGCGATGGTGCGGTTGTGCACCTCGTCCGGGCCGTCGGCGATCCGCAGGGTCCGCACCATGGCGTAAATCTCGGCCAGCGGCGTATCGCCCGACACCCCGGCGCCGCCGAACGCCTGAATGGCGTCGTCAATGACCTTCAGGGCCATGCGCGGCGCGGCGACCTTGATCTGGGCGATTTCGGACTTGGCGCCCTTGGCCCCGACCTCGTCCATCATCCAGGCGGCCTTCAGCACCAGCAGACGGCACATCTCGATATTGGTGCGCGCCTCGGCCACCCGCTGTTCCCACACCGAATGCTCGGCGATGGTCTTGCGGAAGGCGGTGCGGCTGAGCAGGCGGTCGACCATCAGCTCCAGCGCCTTTTCGGCCGCGCCGATGGTCCGCATGCAGTGATGGATGCGGCCCGGCCCCAGACGGCCCTGGGCGATCTCGAAGCCGCGTCCCTCGCCCGCGATCAGGTTCGAGGCCGGGACGCGGACGTTCTCCAGCACCACCTCGGCGTGGCCGATCGGCGCCTCGTCATAGCCGAACACAGACAGCATCCGCTCGACGCGGAAGCCGGGCGTGTCGACCGGAACGATGATCTGGCTCTGCTGCTGGTGAACGGCGGCGTCGGGATCCGTCTTGCCCATGACGATGGTCACGGCGACGTTCGGGTGCGCCATATTGGTCGACCACCATTTACGGCCGTTGACGACATAGTGGTCGCCGTCCCGCTCGATCCGGGTCTGGATGTTGGTGGCGTCGGATGACGCAACCTCAGGCTCAGTCATCAGGAAGGCCGAACGAATTTCGCCCGCCATAAGCGGCTTGAGCCACCGCTCCTGCTGAGCGGCGTCGCCGTACATGTGCAGGACTTCCATATTGCCGGTGTCGGGCGCGTTGCAGTTGAACGCCTCGGCCGACCACAGCGCCCGCCCCATCAACTCGGCGATGGGCGCGTATTCCAGGTTCGACAGCCCCGCCCCATGCTCGCCCGGCAGGAACATGTTCCACAGGCCCTCGGCCTTCGCCTTGGCCTTCAGCGCCTCCATCACGGGCGGCTGACGCTTGGGATCGGCGCGGACCTCGGCGCGATACTCCGCCTCGCGCGGCAGAACCTCCGCCTCCATGAATCGACGCACCCGCTCGCGCCAGTGCTCGCCCCGCTCGCTCAGCCGGAAATCCATCTACGCCTCTCCCTACATGAAAACGGCGCGACCCCGTCGGAGCCGCGCCGTTGAACATCAAGCCTCAGCCCGCCGTCAGCCCTTGAGCAGCGGAGCCAGCTTCTGAGCGATCATCATGTCGCCCGCGATCTTCAGCTTGCCCTGCATGAAGGCCATCATCGGGTCCAGGCGACCCTCGGCCAGTGCGACGAAGTCGTCCCACTTGATCGAGACGGTGGCGTCCGCCGGCTTATCGTCGTTGCTGACGGTGTTCGGAGCCGAGGCGCCGTCGATGAAGATCTTGCCGTCATCGCCGAAGTCCAGCTTCACGGTCTTGCCCAGACCCGAGTTTTCGCCGACGGCGGCGCGGATCTTGTCGGTGGCGAGGGCCAGATCGGCCATGTGCGTCTCTCCCGTTGAGAAGGTTGAACCACACGCCTAACCCGCGCGCCGGGCGGCGCCAAGATCACGCAAGGGAAGGCGCGCACCGGAAACCCCCTATCGCGCCGGTTCCATCACATATGGCTCAGCTTACATGAGTTTGCGTTCGGCCGTGACGAGATGGCCTAGAAGTTGCGCGTTTGCGTAACAAGGACTCGCCAATGACCCGCCTGCTCACTCCGGAGGAAGTTCGCCTGGACCAGTTGTGGCGCGAGCACTTCGGCCAGCCCCTGCCCATGATCGGCGCACCTGAGGTCGCCCGGCGCATCCTGCGTCAACACGGCGTCGCCGTGCGCCGCCCCAGCGAAGCCAAGGCCAGCGGCCCTTCGGAGGGCCGCGACTGACTTCTGATTTTCGGAAAGAATTCTGGCGGAGACGGAGTCCGATAAACCCCAGTTTCTCCCCGTCCCACGGCGTTTAAAAAACTAGCCTGAAATCAATGCCTATATGGCCTTACCGTCTGGCGTTGTCCCAGAATGTCCCGCATATTCCCCGAACGAAGTAGGGACTGAAGTAGGGACTGGTAGGGACTGGATATGGCGCGAGAGATGAACCGACTACCGCCACGGGCTGCGGCGACCATTACCGAACCGGGGCGCTATGCAGATGGCGGGGGCCTGTATCTGGTTGTCGGCCAAGGCCAGTCCCGCAAATGGGTGTTCCGCTTCAAGTGGCATGGGCGGCTTGTCGACATGGGCCTGGGCGCGGCGTCGTCGGTGACATTGGCGAAGGCTCGCGAGCGGGCCGGTGACGCCCGCAAGCTGCTGGTCGACGGCATTAACCCGCTGGAGGCCAAGCGCGCCGACCAAACGGTTCCGACGTTCGGAGAGATGGCCGACCGGCTGGTTGCCGACCTGGGGCCGCAATGGCGCAATGAGAAGCATCGGGCGCAATGGAAGACGACGCTGGAGAAGGACGCCGCCAAGCTGCGGCCGATCCCCGTTGATAAGGTCGAGACAGCCGACGTTCTGGCGGTCCTGAAAACCATATGGGCGACCAAGCCCGAAACGGCGTCCCGCCTTCGCGGCCGGATTGAGCGGGTTCTGGACGCGGCCAAGGCCAAGGGGTTCCGATCCGGTGAGAACCCGGCCCGCTGGCGGGGCCATCTGGATCATCTGCTGCCCAAGCGCCAGAAACTGACGCGGGGACATCATGCGGCGCTGCCCTTTGAAAAGGTGCCGGGGTTCGTCGCTGAACTGCGGGCGCGCGAGGCCGTGGCCGGTATGGCGCTGGAGCTTGCAATCTACACCGCCGCTCGATCCGGCGAGGTCCGGGGCGCGACCTGGGGGGAGATTGATCTGGCGGCAAAGGTCTGGACCGTTCCGGCTGACCGGATGAAGGCGGGGCGAGAACACCGGGTTCCCCTGTCGGCGCGCGCCGTCGAGATACTGGAGAAGGCCCGCGACCTGTCGTCCGGCGAACCGTCGGCGGTGGTGTTCCCCGGCCTCAAGCCTGGGGCCATCCTGTCGGATGCGGCCTTTGACGCCCTGTTGAAGCGCATGGGGTTCAAGAGCGGCGAACTGACCCCGCACGGCTTCAGGTCGAGTTTCCGAGACTGGGCGGGCGAGGCGTCAACCTTCCCGCGTGAACTGGCGGAGGCCGCGCTAGCGCACGTCGTCGGGGATGCGACCGAACGGGCCTATCGGCGCGGCGACGCCTTGGAGAAGCGCCGCAAGATGATGGACGCCTGGGCGCGGTTCTGTGAACCGAAAGCCGCTGGGGCTAATGTTACGCCGATGCGCCGCGTCTAAGTGACGCTAAGCCGTCAGCGCGAGGCATGGCGATGAAGTGTTCGGTAAAGCGCGCTTGGCGCGGCTTGGAGCTTTACTGGTGAGGTAAAAGTCATTGATATGACGGCCCCAGTGTCATTAATGCCGAAACTGTCGTTAGGGGATGGAGATGAATAAATTTCTGCCGGAGATGATTTTTTCAGACTCGTCACACAACATGGCGCGTCTTTATCTTTCAATTATGGCGTATCCTGGAGTTCATGACGGATTGGAGGGAAGTCATGGAAGCAGTTTTTGCGAAAGTATTCATAACGCACTTGTATTCTCGCATAAAAAGAACTTCAAAAATAAGTCTTCAACATTAGAAAATTTTGGATACCTTGCCGACAAAAGGTCATTTTTTAATAAAATTGAGTTAGGCAGGAAACGTATAAAAAGAAGAATGGAGATTCTTAGAATATTTAATAGTTCTATGCTCGTCGCGCTTGCTCGTGGCGGGGGTAGAGATTTATCTAGCTATGTTAATGCTATTCCATCTATTTCTCAGTATGCGAATAATAATATAGACTACTGGATAGATAGTTGTCGTATTAATAGGTCTATGGAATTTTTAAATAGAGACGTCGAGGAAAAGAAGAAGGACTTCTTAATTAGAGTTATCGGTCCTGGAAGGCATGTTCTTCCACTTTCCTACGGACTTTACTTTTCGATGAAAGATTTCAGGTCGAAAATTCAGAATTTTGATAAAGTCCCTCTTATTTTGAACCTTTATTATAATGCTGATTTGTGGGTTTTCGATGCGTTGCGCCGCGCTGAGAGGTTTTACGATGCTGCGGCCATTCCCGGGTTCTATGGAAAGCTGACCCAGGACAAGCTGATCAGGGTTCGCCTTGAAAACCTGCAAGATAATGCCCCCTGACGCGCTGCCGCGTGTCGGGCAGTCCTAAGCGGTGCGGAACTATCCGCATGGCTTAAGGACGAATATTCATGCCACGGGCAGATTTTCCTGTCGCGCTCAACATGCGCAACGCGGTCGCCTATAGCGGCCTTTCTCGATCACGCCTCTACGAGATGATGCGATCCGGCGACCTGCCGTCGCTGCGCGTAGGTGGTCGCCGCATGATCCAGCGCGCCGCCATTGACACCTTTTTCGCCAAACTCGCCCAGGGTGAGGGCTGAACATGGCGCGCAATAAGATGAACCCAGCCGCCGCTGCAACGGCGAACGGGGTCCGGGATGCTTGGCAGGCCGCGAAGCGTCCTCAACATACCGCTGTAAAGGACGCGAAAGCCAGCATTACCGTGCACTGGGATGGCGTTCAGCGGACCTTTTGCGGGCGCAAGGCGAAGACCCTTGCCCTGCTGATCGAGAAAGGCCCTCGCGGATTCACCTCCGGGGAGGCCTCGCCCTTGGGCTGGGCCAGGCGCACATCGCATTACATCTACACGCTGCGTGCTTCCGGCCTCGCAATCGAGACTGTTGGCGAGAAGGCCGGAGATGCTCGGATCGGCCGATATGTCTTGATCCAGCCCGTAACGGTGGTGGGGAGGTGTGCGGTATGAATGGCCTTCATCTTTCCTCTGGGCAGGTGGCCGAACTGGCGGCCCAACTGTTTGGTCCGCCCAATGCGCGGTTGTCATCGGATCGGGAACTGCGCTTTGGCAGGCGAGGTTCGCTATCCGTTGTCCCGGAACGCGGCGTATTCTGTGACCATGAAAGCGGCGATTCCGGCGGCCTGTTGGACATGGTGGTTCATGCTGGCGTGGCGGGTTCGACCGCCGATGCCGCGCGTTGGCTTGAGCAAGGCGGAAACGCCCCATTCAAGCCGAAAAATGAACGAAGAGCCGATGCGGAGCGGTTCATCCGCACCGCCCGCGCTCGGGTTTCCCGCGAGGTCGCCGCGATTGATCTTTGGCGCTCCCGTGCGCCACTGATCGGTACGGCCGGGGAAACCTATCTGCGACAGGCCCGTGCTGTTGAAGCGCCCCTAGACGCCGCAGACCTGGGCTTCCTGGCTCGCGCGCCTCTCTATCCGTATCAGCCGCATCGGGCGCATCGCCCGGCGCTCATCGCCGCCGTCCGCAATGGCAAAGGAGAAGTTAGGGGCTGCCATCTGACCTATCTGCGGCCGGACGGATTGGGCAAAGCGAACCTTCCGAACCCCCGCAAGATGGTCGGGACTATTGGCGGTGGTCACGTCCGGCTTGCCCCTGGGCCTCGCCTGGTGGTCGCCGAGGGTCTGGAGAGCACCCTGTCGGCCTGGGAGGCGGCCTGTCGCTGCCCTCAATCCGAGGGGGAGCAACTGGGGGCTTGTGCGGGGCTTTCGGCGGGCGGGATGGAGCGTATCGACTGGCCCCAGGGAACCGTAGGCCTGGTCATTGCGCCAGACTGCGACGCGGGGGGAACGGGCGCGCGGGCTGCGGTCTCATTGGCGCGGCGCGCCGCCGCCAACGGTCTGTCTGTGGCCTTCCTGCCTCCACCGGAAGGTTGCAGCGACTGGAATGACGCCAGCCGGAAAGGAGGCTTCGCATGAACGTCGCTCTGATCCCCTATGATCCGGCTTCTGATTGGCCGGAGGTGGACCTGTCCATCCTGACCGGTCCGCAAATCGAGGCCCCTGCCTTTCCGGTTGGAGTTCTTCGCGATTGGTGGGGCGACTGGTGCCAAGCGGCCGCAAAAGGCGCTTCGGCCCCCGTGGATTATACGGCGGCGGGCCTTCTGACAGTCGCGGGGAGCCTTATCGGGAATGCGCGAGTGGTTGCGCCCCGGCCCGATTGGCATGAGCCGCCGATTCTTTGGACTGTGCTGCTGGGCGCGCCATCCGCCGGTAAATCTCCGGCTCTCGATCCGATGTCGCGTATTCTGGATGACTTCGAGGCCGCTGCGGCGGCGGATCATGGCGCGACCGTCAGGGCGCATACTACCGAAACGGAAGCTGCAAAGGCGCGTCGGGATGCATGGCTGAAGGGTGTGAAGGCAGCGGCGAAAAGCGGCTCTGAGCCGCCCCTCATGCCGCACGATGCAGAGGAACCGCCAGCACCCGCTCGGCCTCGTGTTCGCCTCTCTGACACCACACTTGAAGCCGCCGCCGAGCTTTCGGCATGGAATCCCAATGGGCTTTTACTATTCCGCGACGAATTGGCCGGGTGGTGGCGAGGGTTCGACCGCTACAATGGCGGTGACGGCGAGCGGCAGTTCTGGCTACAGGCCTATGGAGCGCGGTCCTACGTCGTTGACCGGAAAACGGCGGCAAACCCCGTCACCATCGAGCGGCTGGCTATCAGCGTCCTGGGTGGGGTTCAGCCGGACGTTATGTCGCAAATGCTCTCGGGCGAGGCGGACGGATTCGCGGCGCGGTTCCTTTACGCCTATCCCGAGCCGGTAAAGGGATTCAGCCTGGTTGCGCCCAGTGCTGACCGCGAAGCCGCAAAGGTGTTTTTGTCGCGGCTCAAGGCCCTGGTTCCTTTGGCTGAACACGCTGGTGCGTCATCCGGTCCTCTAGTCTGCCCATTGGATACTGACGCCGCCATTGCGTTTGAATCCTGGTGGCGAGACCGTAGAAGTGAAGCCAGCGAAACCACCGGCCTGTGGGGAGGTTGGCTGGGCAAGCAAGGCGGTCACGCGCTGCGGATGGCCCTGATCCTGGAGCATTTGTGGTGGTGCGCGGCGGGGGATATGGATGCCCCTCAAAGCGTCGGCTTCGAAGCCATGAATGCAGCTATCGGCCTCATAGATGGCTGGGCTGGGCCAATGGCTAAGCGCGCGTTTGGCGCGTCAGCCATATCGCTTGAAGAAGCTGACGCGACTACGCTGGCGCGTTGGCTCAGGCGTAGCTGTCTGCCGGTCTTCAACTCCAGAGAGGCGAGGCGAAGCGGAGACGGGCCGGGCGGTCGTTTGTCTAAGCCTGCTGCGATGAACGCCGCCTGTAAGCAGTTGGAGCAAGCGGGCCTTATCCGGGCTATCGGTGGTCGCGCAAGTGAAACGGCAGGCCGCCAGCGCAATGACTACGCGGTAAGTCCCACGCTTCTTAAAGCGGGGGAGAGCTAACGGCGCTATATTTCCTATCGGCACCCTAGCTGTGTGAAATAGGTAAGGTGCCGAAAGGGGTTAGGAGGGGCGATAATCTTGACACTCAAGAGTGCGGGTTCTCGCCCATTCTAGTCCTTCGAAATCAAATACAGCTTTTTCCTCAGCTCTTCCTCGCAGTATGGCGGGATATTCGAAGCTTGTTAAAGTTATTTCATAAGAAGATTGATCGACTGAATCTCCATCAAAGCTTCCATTGTTTGATTTTGTGTAAAACCTATCTCCTATAAGTCTGTATTCAATTTCAACTTTTCCATAATGCGCTGTTCTCCAGTTGTAAGAGTAAATTGGACGTCCACTAAAGCCGTGCCGTTGGACGTGAATTTCTAGAAACGGAGTTCCTCGAAATAATCCAGTTCCAACGCCGACGGGAATTGGGTGAGGTCTATCTCGAGCGGATTTTACCGCTTTGCATATTGTGCCATTTTGAGATTCTGACTGCCAAATCCGCCATCCATTATTCTGGTCGATAACTTTCATATATAGGCCTTCATCGACTTCTCGCTCTCTGCCTAAGGGCCAGTCTGATGTTTGAAGAGCTATCGCAATGATAGTTGCGGCAATCATGGCTTCTTCTTTCTTTCACTAAGTACTATATTAGAATATCAAACAATTTCGGAAAATAGTGGATCATGTCAAGTGGTCGGCGGCGATGGGTAAATTTAGGAGATATTGATTCGGTGCGAGTCCTAGACATTCGTGTCTTGCGCCGTAGGGGTCTGATCCGTGCCGGATTGATCGCGCGAACCGTCTGGGCGTGGAAGCGTGGCGATAACGATTACGGTTCCGTCGGCTTGGTCGCCTGTGCGGCCGATCCGCAGAATGCCGTCTTGACGGTTGCCTATGAGGCGGACGGCGTGAACCACAAGGAGTCCATCAGCCTAGAGGCCGCGTCGTGTCGCTATGGGGGCCACAGATTCTATTTCCGCTGCCCCGCGTCTGGTCGGCGTTGTGAGGTTCTGGCTTGGGTCGGCGGCTATTTTGCCTGCCGTCAACACCACCGCCTGGCGTATGCTTCTCAGTCCGAAGCGCCGCTAGACCGCTTGGGTAGGCGCGCTAGAAAGGCTGAAGCTCGAGCTTTCGGATGTGGCGGCTATTCCAATCCGCGCGGTGCGAGGCGTAAGCGGCTGGTCAAGAAATGGATCGAGCTTTCTTCCGTCTGGGACGAAGCTGTTCATGCCGAGGGTATTAGGCGCTTCGGATCTTTCGTCCTGTAGATGAGCGGGAAATGTCCCGTCTTATCCTATCCCATCTCGGCACAAAGTAGGGACTGGAGTAGGGACTGGGCGGACGCATTGAAAAATAATCAATGCAAATCAAAGCCCTGCGAGCAGGGTCTGGCGGAGACGGAGGGATTCGAACCCTCGGTACCCCTTACAGGGTACGACGATTTAGCAAACCGTTGCCTTCAGCCACTCGGCCACGTCTCCGGCAGGCCGCGTGGATAGCGAGTCGCGCGACGCTTCGCAATGCGGAACTGACGCCCTTTGTGTTAACCCGGCATAAGAGTGGCATGTGACACGGGGTTCGCACCTCATTTTGCTCGATATCGGGAAAAAGACTTGGCCATCACCCCTGCTGACACTCTGGGCTCCGCGACCGAAGGCGCACGCGCGAATCGCGCAGCGCTGGTCGAATCGCGCGCCTCGGCGGCGGAGACAGGGCGTACGGGCCGGGCTCGACGCGGCCCCTTGCGGCCGGACGTGTGGCTGAACACCCGGCAGCGGGCGGCGGCGCGGCGGCGCGTCTTCTACTTCCGCGGCGTCGACATCGTCGCATCGAGCTTCCTGTGCCTTGTGGCTATCGGCCGCATGAACGCCGGCGGGCTGGCGCAGGTCACCCTGTTCGAAGCCATGCCCATTCTGATCGGCGCGCTGATGACCCTGGGTCTGATGCGATCGCTGGGTCTGTATCGTTTTGACAATAGCCGGGCGCCTGTGCGCCATCTGGCCGGGGTCGCCGCCGTGGCGAGCCTGGGCGGCGCCTTCGCCTGCCTGCTGGCCCTGGCCCTGCCCAATGGCGAGACGCCGCTCGCCGAGTACGGCTGGTGGGCGATCGCTTCGGCAGTGCTGCTGACGGGACTGCACACCATCTGGCGCATGCTGGTGGCCCAATGGCGCAGCCGGGGCGACCTGACGCCCAACGTCGTCGTGGTCGGCGCCACCCGTCACGCAGAATCCCTGATCCGCGAGGCGCTGGACCGGCGCGACCTGAACATTCTGGGCGTCTTCGACGACCGCCTGGCCCGCACGCCCGACGCCCTGGCCGGCGTGCCGGTTCTGGGCGGCACCGACGCTCTGCTGGAACACAGGCTGACGCCCTATATCGACCGGGTCATCCTGGCCATCGATCCCAAGGCCGAGGCGCGCGTCCGCGCCCTAACGCATCGCCTTGAGGTTCTGCCCATTCCCCTGACCCTGCTGGTCGACCCCAAGGGCGCGGCCCAGCGGAACGAGGCGCTGGAGAAGCTGGCCTCCTCCTCCCTGCCCCTGCTGGGCGGCGCCGTGGACGGCGAACGGCGGGCGTTCAACAAGCGCATCCTGGACATCATCCTGTCGGCGCTGGCGCTGGTCGTGCTCAGCCCTGTGCTGTTCCTGATCGGCCTGGCCGTGCGGATAGACAGCAAGGGTCCGGCCCTGTTCCGCCAGCGCCGCCACGGCTTCAATCAGGAAGAGATCGTAGTGTGGAAGTTCCGCACCATGCGTCAGGAAGCCTCTGACGCCACCGCCAGCCGCCAGGTGACCGCCGGCGACGACCGGGTGACGAAGCTCGGCAAGTTCCTGCGCGCCACCAGTTTGGACGAACTGCCGCAGCTGGTGAACGTACTGCGCGGCGAGATGTCGCTGGTCGGGCCGCGCCCGCACGCCATCGGCATGAAGACCGGAGACGCCGAGTCAGCGCGTCTGGTCGCCGAATACGCCCACCGTCACCGCATCAAGCCCGGCATGACCGGCTGGGCCGCCATCAAGGGCTCGCGCGGGCCGCTGCATACGGCGGATGAAGTGCGTCGCCGGGTTCAGCTCGACATCGAATATATTGAGCGCCAGTCCTTCTGGCTCGATCTGTGGATCATCGCCGTGACCGTTCCTGTTCTGCTGGGCGACCGGATGGCCGTGCGCTGATGTTCTGGAGGGGGGTGTTCGGCTACCTGCCAGCCAATATCGTGCAGGGCGTGGTCGGGTTTCTGACCATCATCATCTTTACGCGTCTGCTGTCGCCCGAGGACTTCGGGCGCTATGCGCTGGCCTATGCGGTGCTGACGCTGGCCCATGTGGCGACGTTCAGCTGGCTGGAAGCCTCGATGGCCCGCTTCTGGGCGGCCCAGTCCGACGAAACGCAGATGGCCGGGCATTTCGCCAGCCTGTATCGCGCGGCCTTCCTGATCACCGCCGTTTTCGTGCCGGTGGCCGGGCTTCTGGTGTGGCTGTGGCCCATGCCGGACAGCTTCCGTCTGCCGCTGGCCGTGGCGCTGGCGGGGATTCCCGTGCGCTGCTTCCTGAAGCTGGCGCAGGAGCGGTTCCGCGCGGCGGGCGAGGTCGGCCCCGCCGCCGCCATCGACATCTGGAGCGCGGTCGCGGGCCTGGCCTTCGGCGTGGGTCTGGCCCTGCTGGGAATGGGCGCGGAAGCGCCGCTGGCGGGGATGTTGCTGGCGCCGCTGGTCGCCCTGCCCTTCGTCCTGCCCGCCGAACTACGCGAGGCGAAACGCGGACGGCTGGATCGTCAGCGACTGAAGTCCTACGCCGTCTACGGCTATCCGATCGCCGTGGGCCTGGGGCTGACCGTGGTGCTGGCCTCGACGGACCGCTTCCTGCTGGCCTTGTTCATGAACGAGGCGGCGGTCGGCGCCTATCACGCGGCCTACAGCATCGCCAACCGGACGCTGGACGTCATGTTCGTCTGGCTGGGGGCGGCCGGGGCGCCGGCGCTGGTCATGGCGCTGGAGCGCGGCGGACGCGAGGATCTTCAAGTGGCTGCCCGCGAACAGGCCTCGACCCTGGTGCTGATCGGCCTGCCCGCCGCCGTGGGCGTGGCCCTGGTCGCGCGGCCGCTGGCCGAGTTCATGATCGGCGAAGACCTGCGCACCGTCGCCGCCTCGGTCACGCCGTGGGTGGCGCTGGGCGCCTTCCTGTCGGGCATGACGACCTATTATTTCGGGCAGGCGTTCACGCTGGGTCGCCGCACCGGCTGGCTGCTGCTGGCCATGAGCATTCCGGCGGGCAGCAACATCATCCTGAATATCCTGCTGATCCCGCGCTTCGGCGTCATGGGCGCGGCCTGGGCGACGGCGATCAGCTTTGCGCTGGGCCTGATGGCCTCGATGCTGATCGGTCGGCGCATCCTGCCCCTGCCCGTGCCGTGGAACGCCCTGGTGCGCTGCGGCGCCGCCGCCGCCGTCATGGCGGGCGTCGTGATGATGCTGCCGCCGATCGGAGGCTTCCTTGAACTGATGCTGGACGCGGGCGTGGGCATGATCGTCTACGGCGTCGTGGCCTATGGCCTGAACGCCGCCGGGGTGCGCGACCTGAGCGTGCGGCTGAAAGCCTTCCTGCGCGCGCGGAGGCAGGCGGCATGAGTCACGCAATTCATCACGACAGCTCAGCATGGGCCGAAGCACGATCGATCCTGTCAGTGCTGATCCCCTTCCTGCGCGATGATCCGACCGACCTGTTGCAGCGCCTGGACGCCGAGGCGCAGGCCCTGGCCGGACAGGCCGAACTGATCGTGCTGGACGACGGCACCAATGACGCCGAACTGACCGCGCGCCTGAACGCCCTGATCGACCGCATGGCCCTGCCGGTTCGCCTGTTCAGCCTCAGCGCCAATCAGGGCCGTTCGGAAGGCCGCAACCGCCTGGCCCAGGCCGCGCGCGGTCAAACCTTCCTGTTCCTCGACAGCGACATGAGGCCCGACCATCCCGGCTTCCTGAAGACGTGGGTCGATCTGGCCCGCGACGCGCACCCGGCCGTGGCCTTCGGCGGCTTTTCCCTGTTGCAGGCCCCGCAGGACGCGCGCTTCGCCGTCCATCGCCATATGGCGGCCCGATCCGACTGCATCCCCGCCGCGCAACGCGCCGAACAGCCCGAGAAATACGTCTTCACCTCCAACCTGCTGGTCCGCCGTGACGTCTTCGATACGGAGACCTTCGATTCCGGCTTCAGCGGCTGGGGCTGGGAGGACGTCGAGTGGGCCATGCGCGTCTCGCGCCGGTTCGAGGTCGTCCATCTGGACAACCCCGCCACCCACATGGGTCTGGACACAGTCGAGGCCCTGGCCGCGAAATACGAACAGTCGGCGCCGAACTTCGCCCGCGTCGTGGCCCGCCATCCCGACTTCGTCTCGGCCTACCCCAGCTATCGCGTCGCCAAGGCGTTGAAGGCCGTGCCGGGACTGAAGGCGCTGCGCCCCCTGATCAAAGCCGCCGCCCGCGCGCCGATCCTGCCGACCGGCCTGCGAGCCTTCGCCCTGCGTCTGTATCGCGCGGCCCTCTATGCGGAGGCGATATGAGCGCGCCCGACGTCGCCGTCGTCATCCCCACCATGCGCCGTCTGGACAGCCTGACGCGCGCCCTGCGCTCGGTTTTCGCTCAGGAAAGCGTGGCGACGCGCCTGCGCGAGATCGTCGTCGTCGACAACGACCCCGAGGCCAGTTCGCGCGAAACGGTCGAGGCTCTGCGGCCCGAAGCACCTGTGCCGCTGATCTGGACCCATGCGCCACGCCCCGGCGTCGCCACCGCACGCAACACCGGACTGGCCGCCACCTCCGCGCCCCTGATCGCCTTCCTTGACGATGACGAGGCCGCATCAACCGGCTGGCTGGCCGCCCTGTTGAGCGCCCAGGCGACGACCGGCGCCGACGCCGTCTTCGGCCCCATTCGCGGGCGCGTGCCCGAGGGGACCGGCTGGACCACGCCCTATCTGGAGCGGTTCTTCGGTCGTGAGGGACCGGATCGGGACGGCGTGCTGGATCACGCCCACGGCTGCGGAAACTCTCTTCTGGTGCGGGCCACGGCCCTACCCGGCGACCAGCCTTTCCACGTCGGATCGGATCAGATCGGCGGCGAGGACGATGTGCTGTTCGCGGCCCTTCAGATGCGTGGGGGGCGTTTCGCCTGGGCCGCCGACGCCTGGGTGGACGAGTTCGCCCCGCCCCACCGCGCCACCCTGCGCTACGCCCTGACGCGCGCCTTCGCCTATGGCCAAGGGCCGAGCCAGACCGCCGCCGAAGCGAAGAACTGGCCCAGCGTCGCACGCTGGATGGCCGTCGGCGCGGCGCAGACGGCGGTCTGGGGCGCGGCGACGCTGGCCTTCAGCCTGATCCGTAACGCCAGACGCGCCGAGATGGCCGACCGCACGGCGCGGGGGCTGGGCAAGATCCTCTGGATGAAGGGCTTCGAGCCGCAGTTCTACGGCCAGCGCGAACTCGATCGACTGCAACGCGCAGCGGAGCGGACCTAGCCGATAAACCGCTTGAGCAAGGCGGGCGGCTTCCACTTGGCCCGGTTCATCACCACGCCGGCGATGCGTCCGCCCTGGGCGTCGATCTCGTCACGCAGGGCGACAGGTCCGGCCGCGTCGGTCGTCTCCGCCGCGACCACCAGGACAGTAGCGTCGGCCAGCGACGCCAGGGTCAGGATCATGTCGCTGCGATCCGCCGCCGGAGCGTCGATGACGACCGTGTCGGCGTGGGCGCGCAGGCGGGTCCAGTAGCGGGCGTCGTTGATCGCCTCGGCCCGTTGGCCGGCGCGCAGGATTTCATTGTGGAAACGCGTGACGTAAAGGCGCCCGCCCAGGCAGGTCTTGGCCGTCATCAGCCGTCCCGGCGCCACCGGCCGTCCTTCACGATCCCGCATCGACGGCGTCACGGCATAGAAGGCCGATCCATCCGGCGAAGCCTGAACCACCGGCCCCAGTCGCCCGAAGCGGTCCGGCTGCGCCGCCACCTGCTCCATCTGCGCCTGTTGCGTCAGGTCGCCATCGACCAGCCACGCCGGGCGACGGCCGCGCACGGCCGCCATGCGGGCGAACTCACGCGCGACGGTCGAGACGCCCTCGCCCGTCTGAGCGGCGGCGAACAGAATCACGCGGCCGCGATGAGCCGGCGCTGGTCCCAGCGCCGCCCACAGTCCGGCCATTTCCGTCGTTAGATCGACCATGCGAATCGTTACGTGCGCCCTTTGACCCAGCCTAGCACGAGCAAGGCTCAGGCGCTCTTGGCGGGGGCCACGGCCAGGACCGGAGCCTGAAGCGTGCGGCTGAGGGTCGTCGGCATGACGAAGCCGCGCTGCAGGAAGACCCGCAGCAGACCGACGCACAGGGCCGTGAAGCCGGCGAAGGCCAGAACCGCGACCATCAGGGGGAAGCGCAGGCTCTTGCCCTTCGACGGCGGCTGGGCGCGTTCGATGACGGTGACGTTGTCGGCGCCCGCCTTGACCAGTTCGTTGTCGGCGCGGCTCTGGGTCTCGCGTTGCTGGAACTCACGGATCGAGGCGGTCAGCACCTCGCGATTGCCGGCCAGCGTCGAATTGCGCGACTCCAGCTCGGTCAAGCGCGTCTGGCGCGAGCGCAGGTCGCCCAGCTGACGATCCAGCACCGCCAAACGGGCGCCCAGGGCGTCGCGTTCAGCCTGGGCGTTGATGCGGGTGGTCTCCAGCTCAACCCAGACCGGGTTCGGGCCGGTGCGGACTTCCTTGGCGCCGACGGCCGTGCCGGAACCGACATAGGCCTGAAGCTGGGCGATCTTGGAATCGATTTCACGTACCGGCTGGGCGTCGGGTTGATAGCGGGCCAGCAGGCTCTCGCGCTCGGTGCGCAACTGCAGGATCAGGTCCTGGGCCGAGACGTTCAGATCCTGATACAGGGCCACCTCGGCCGGAGTGCGCGCCAGCTGGGCCACCAGGGTCGTCAACCGCTGCGAGGCTTGCTGCAACTGGGCCTGGACGCCCATCCGCTCGGTGAAGACGGACTGATAGGTGTTGGCGACCGTGGACTTGGCCGTGGTGAAATCGCCGATGGCGTTGGTGCGCAGGAACTCTTCATAGGCGCGGTCGGCGTCGGCCAGTTCCTGCTCGAACGTCTGGCGCTGGGTGCGAATGGCCGAGGTCGCGCGGTCCTGGAACACCTCGCGCCGATAGGTCAGATACTGATCAATCACCGTGTTCAACACGCGCGCCGACAGGGCCGGATCGCCGCTCTTGTAGCTCAGACCCACGACCGGGCTGAGCGGCGTGACTTCGACGCCCAGGCCCGACGCCACCGAGCGGATGGCGGCCGCTTCCTGACGCGCCGGGCTTTCGGTCGAGGGCACGCCGCCCTGGAAGCTCTCGACGCCCAGGGCGCGCACCACGCGGCGCTTGACCTCAAGGCTGTTCAGGATCGCGGCCTCGGACTGAGCCACCTCGCTGGCCGAGGGCGGCATGGCGCGTTCGCCCATGCCCACGCGCGGTTGATAGACGTATTCCTGACCCACGCCCACGAACAGGCTGGCGCCCGCCGTGTAGGTCTTCTTCATCGTCATGACGACGGCCGCGCCGATGGCGGCGATCACCAGGAAGATCACGATCATCAGCAGCAGTTCGCGGAACAGCAGGGCCACGACGTCGACGACGCCGTAACGGGGACGAGCTGCTGCGAGGGAGGAACGCATGAAGATCGAATTTCTCGGTCAATGACTGTTGTGCGCCACACTGAGGGTCACGCGTTAACCACGCGTTACCTATAAGCCGTCAGCTTTGCCGAAGACGAAATTTCTCCGCCTGGACCGTCCCCGACCATGGAATTTGATCGCCGCCTCATCCTCATGGCGCTGGCCGCCGGACTGGCCGGATGCGCCAGCGGCGCCCCTGCGGGCGGCGCCCGGCCGCGCCCGACCGTGGTCGACGACTTCCCGCCTGGCCTGCCTTTCGCCGACTGGACCGAGGTCGAGCCGGAGTATCGGCTCTATCCCGGCGACGACATCGAGGTCGCCCTGCCGACCGCGTCGGAGCTGACGCGCCAGTTGAAGATCGCGCCGGACGGCCGGGTGTCGCTGCCGCTGCTGGGCCACGTCATGGCGGCGGACCGCAGCCTGTCCGAACTGGAGGCCGACATCTCCCACGGCTACGCCCCTCACCTGCTGCGACCCGAGGTCGAGGTGACGCTGCGCCAGGCCGGCCCGCTGAAGGTCTGGATCGACGGCGAAGTGCGTAATCCCGGCATGTTCGACATGCCCGGCGACATCGACGCCTATCAGGCCGTCATCATGGCCGGCGGCGTGCTGCCGTCCGCCAGATCCTCGCGCTGCGCCCTGATTCGGCGCGGCCCCGGCGACGTCCGCATGATGAAGGTGATCGACCTGAGCGCGCCCCGCGCCGAAATCACGCCGATGCGGCGCGGCGACATCATTTTTGTGCCGCGCTCGACGCTGGGTGAACTGGCCGCCTTCTTCACCCAGTTCCGCGCCGCCCTGCCGATCGGCTTCTCCTACGCCATCAACGGCGGCTACGCCTCGACCTGACGGTCGTTGGAGCGCTTGCCATTCTAACGAGCGTCGAGCCCGATATGTCCACCCTGCCGACCTTGACGACCGATCAAGCCTATCAGGCGATGAGAGCTTTTCTTGAAGCCTATTGGGAGCGCGGCGGACGTCCCGACAGTCAGCTCACCGACCTCTTGTCTGGGATGCAAGGCGGAGCCGGCGAGACCGCCGATCCAGCCATGTGGGCCGACTGGCTCGACGCCATCGGCGCTGTAACGGGTTTTCGACTGCCGGATTTATGAGGCAAGAGCTACAGCTCTCTCGAGCAGTCGCATGCTGACGGTCATATCCATGCGATACGACGCCTCCGCCTGAAGGAGGCTAAACCGTGGTCGGGGCGAGAGGATTCGAACCTCCGACCCTCTGGTCCCAAACCAGATGCGCTACCAGGCTGCGCCACACCCCGGACCGACGGAGCGCTCTCATGACACGAGCCGACGGCCTCCGCAACGGATGAGGCGGCCTATTATCGCTCAAGGGCGAAAGAAGGGGTGTTTAACCTGGTCGCCGGGCTGAGCGCCGATCTCATCCGCCCGTCCGGCCCGCAATTCGAGCACGCCATTGGCCGCGCCGTTCGAGGGAATCGGCGCATCAGAGTTGGGGGTCGCGTGCTTGGCGATCGAAATGATTCGCCCACGCGGGTCGATGTAGATGATGTCCAGCGAGTTGGGCGTGTTGCGCATCCAGAAGCTCTGTTCGCCCGCCACGGGGAACTGGAACAGCATCCCCCGGTCGTCAGGAAGCGGCGGGCGGTACATCAGGCCGCGCTGCCGCCTTTCATCGTCGTCGGCGATCTCGACCATGAACCTGTGCTCGCCCGAGGCCGTGACGATCGCCAACGGCTCCAGCGGGCGGCCGGTCGCATCCAGCGGCCCCTTCTGCGCGCAGGCCGCCGTTGCAGCGGCCGCGGAAAGGGCCAGGATCAAAAGGATGCGCCGGCTGTAATCCATGTCTTCGTCCTTCTATCGGACGAAGATCACCCGCCCGGTCTGATATCGGCCACGACCAGCCCCTTGGGGCCTTCCGCGAAACGCACGTTCACCGGGTCGCCCGGCAGCAGGTCGTCCAGACCGCAGCGACGCAATGTCTCGACGTGGACGAAGATATCGCCCGCCTGACCGTCGCGCACGACGAATCCATAACCCTTGGTGCGATTGAACCATTTGACGACGGCGGCTTCCAGCGGCCCCTCGGGCGCGCCTTCCGTCCAGGCATGGGCCGAACTGCGCACCGGCTCACGTCGAACCAACGCGGCGCTGGCTTCCAGCTCGACGATATTGACCACCTGCCAGCCCTTGGCCCGCTTGGCGCACTCGCAAACGATAGATGCGCCCTCGCCCGCCAACTCATGACCTGCGTCGCGCAGGCTGGTGACGTGCAGCAACACGTCCCTCTCTTCGGTCAACTCCGGCTGGTCCGGTACGATGAAGCCGTACCCCTTGCCGGCATCGAACCATTTGACCCTTCCGACGACCTTTACGGTCTCAATCGGCTCCATCACGTCACTACTCGCCACCTTGAACCCCCGCCCGCAACACTACGGGTCAGCTACACTAACACGGTTCTTTTAACTCGGACAGACAAGTTGCCCTTTTTGCGCCATATTGTCGACAAGCAAATGTCGCGCACGCGAAAAGGCCGCGCGAAGGCGGTCGACGAAGAAAACAACGATGGCGGGGGAAAGGGTTATTCGCTCCGCGTGGCAGTCCCTAGGGGAATCGAACCCCTCTTTTCAGGTTGAAAACCTGACGTCCTAACCGATAGACGAAGGGACCGCTGCGCGGAGGAGCGGCCTGATAGCCGTCCCTTTTCGGCGATGCAAGAGGGCGTCGCGCGCTTTTGCAAAAAAACGACAGACGCGCCGTTTCGATGCTGGATCCTGGGCGCCGCAGCCATACAGGCGCGCGAAATCGCCAAGGGAAACGCATTCGAATGTCGGGAGAGATAAACTCCGCGTGGCAGTCCCTAGGGGAGTCGAACCCCTCTTTTCAGGTTGAAAACCTGACGTCCTAACCGATAGACGAAGGGACCGCTGCGCGGAGGACCGTGTAGATAGCCGCCGATTCCGCTTATGGCAAGCGCGCCGAGACGGATTTGTGCGACTTTTTCAAAGACCTGCGTCGTTTCACGGCCAAGGCTGACGGTTTCAGGCCATGCGCGGGTCGGCGACGTCCTCAATCTCGAACTGGACCCCGCGGCGACCGTTCCAATCGTCGGCCCTGAGCCGCCCGACCACATTCAATCCGCCCTGCCCCGCCAGCAGCGCCTTGCCCGTCGGCAGGTCGGCGCAACGCCAGGCGATGGCCCGCACCGAGGCGCCGTCCGGACCGACCAGGCGACACCGCACATGGCCGCCGTTCATGGCGGCCGGCTCGCGCGCCTGAACGCCCTCCAGCGCGAACAGAGGCTCCGGGTTGGCCGGACCATAGGGGGCCAGTTGCTCGAACGCCTCGAACAGGTCACGGGTGGCGGCGCGCGGATCAATCAGGGCGTCGACCTCGACCCAGTCCTGGGCCACGGCTTCGACGCGCTCGGCCGACAGGCGTTCGTTGAGGAAGGCGCGCAACTCGTCGATGCGATCGGCCGCCACCGTCAGCCCCGCCGCCATGGCGTGGCCGCCGCCCGCGATCAGCAGGCCCTCGTTCCATGCGGCCTGCACCGCCCGACCCAGGTTCATGCCAGGCTGCGACCGGCCCGACCCCTTGCCTACGCCGTTGATGGCGTCGACGCCGATGACGATGACCGGCTTTCTCCAGCGTTCGCGCAGGCGTCCGGCGACGATGCCGACGACGCCGGGGTGCCAGTCCTCGCCGCTGACGACCACGACGGCGCTGTCGTCAGAGTGGGCGCCGGTCGCCTCGACGCGGCGGACGGCCTGTTCCGTGACCTCGGCCTCGACCTCGCGCCGGGCGATGTTCAAGGCGTCCAGTTCTTGAGCCAACACCCGCGCCTCGTCAGGGTCGTCGGTGGACAGCAGGCGCGCGCCAAGGTCCGACTTGCCGATGCGGCCGCCTGCATTGATGCGTGGTCCCAGGATGAAGCCCGCGTGATTGGTCTTGGCCGGCCCCGGTTCGGCGCCCGCCGCCGCCAGCAGGGCGCGCAAGCCCGGATTGCGCCAGTGCGACATGACCCCCAGCCCCAGGCTGGTCAGGGCGCGGTTGAAGCCGGTCAGGCCCGTCACGTCGCAGATGGCCCCCATGGCGGCCAGGTCCAGCCACTGGCGGATGTCCGGCTCGGCCTTGCCCTCGAACAGGCCGCGACCGCGCGCCTCGCGGTTCAGGGCGGCCAGCAGGACGAAGACCACGCCCGCCGCCGCCAGATTGCCCTGTCCCGAGCCGCAGCCGGGCCGGTTCGGATTGACCACGGCCAGACAGGCCGGCGGCTCTTCGCGCATCATGTGATGGTCGATGACCACGACCTTCAGACCGATGGCCGCCGCATGGGCCACCGCCTCATTGGCCGCCGCCCCGCAATCGACAGTGATGACCAGATCGGCGCCCCGCGCCTTCAGCGTGTCGAAGGCCCGCGCGCTGGGGCCGTAACCCTCGGTCAGGCGGTCAGGGACATAGATGGGCAGGTCCGCGCCCAGGGTGCGGAACCAACGCACCAGCAGGGCCGCGCTGGACGCCCCGTCCACGTCGTAGTCGGCGAAGACGTGGATGCTGGCCTGGGCCTGAAGCGCATCGACGATGGCGGCGGCGGCGGCGTCCATATCCATGAAGCTGGACGGATTGGGAAACAGCGCCTTCAGCGTCGGCTTCAGGAAGTCGGCGCCCTGCTCGCCCGCCACGCCGCGTGACGCCAGCGCCCGCGCCAGCGGCTCGTCCAGACCCAGCGCCTGCATATGGGCGCGGGTCGTCGCCGTCTCGGCCGGACGCTGTCGCCAGGCTCGCCCGGACAGGGAGCGGCTGACGCCGAGGAAGGCCGGCGAAGCGGCGCCGTCCGCCATCAGGAGGCTCGGCCGGTGATGGAAAAGGCGGCTGGAATGATGCGGGCCATGACGGACCTTCGGGACAAGAGCGGACGACGGCCTTTCGGCGCCCTGAGGATCGCGGGATTCGAGCCGGGACGCGACGTTCGCCCGCCTCACGACCTTAAGGCCGGGCTGCGCCTGTTGCGGTCACAGACCTCAGCGACGCGGGCGGTCGATCGGCGGCGGGGCCTTGGCGCGACGACGCAGTTCCTCGGCGTAGGCCTCGACCTGTTCAGCGGTGCGCAGGGTCTGGGGCGACATCTGGCTGGCGTCCACGCGACGGTTGACCTGCGCGACGAAGGCGGCCGGATCGGTGTTCAGCGTCCAGTCGATGCGCGCCGTCTCGGCGGTCAGGGCGGCGTTGCGGCTTTCCAGACGACCGACATTGGCGGCGATCTCGGCCGGAGCGGGCAAGGGCGAGCTGCTGCGCGGAAAATCGGCCCAGCGCGGATACTGGCGATTCTCATCGACCAACTGCTGCACCCTGGGCGCCAGAGGCGATGTAGGGTCGGTCTTAGGCTCGAAGGCGCTGACGCAGCCGCCCAAAACCAAGGCCGAGCCCAGGGCCATGCCCCAAGCCGCCGTCCATCCCGTCTTTTTCAGCACAATCGCGTTCATTTCGGTCACTGACATATGCCATCATCGCGTCGGGAGGAAGGCGCGCAAATTTGCTCGTCCCCATCGGAGGTTCGCCATGGCCAAGCGCCCGACCAAGGCTTCGTCCCCAGATGCGCCCGACGGCGCGCCCGAAAAGACAGCCGCCCCGCGCAAGGCCGGACGCCCGACCTCGGCCAAGCCGCGCGTGAGAAAAGCCGCCGCCCCGGTTGAAAAGCCCGAACCAGCGCCCGCCGCGCCCCCAGCGCCCGAGGCCGAAGCCGCCTCTCCCGCGCCCGACTTCATGGCCTTCAGCGCCGAACAGCGTCAGCAGCTGGAGACGCTGTCCCTGAACCTGGCCAAGGCGGCGATGATGGCCCAGACGGCGGTGGCCGAAGCGGCCCTGTCACAGGCCGACCGCCCCGCCGCCCTATCGCCCGACCCGTTCAATGTCGGCCCGGCCATGTCCTCGGTCATGGCCAGCCTGGCCGCCCGCCCCGAAAAGCTGTTCCAGGCCCAGGCCGACCTGTTCGGCCGCTATATGGAGTTGTGGTCGACCACGACCCGCCGGGCGATGGGCGAGACGGTCGACAACCCCGCCCCGTCCGACAAGCGGTTCCGCGACCCGGCCTGGTCCGAAAACCCCATGTTCGACATGATGCGCCAGTCCTATCTGGCCACCTCGGACTGGATGAACAGCCTGGTCTCCAGCGTCGAGGACGTGGACCCGCGCGTGAAGCGCCGGGCCGAGTTCTTCACCCGCCTGCTGACCGACGCCTTCTCGCCCGCCAACTTCCTGGCGTCGAACCCCGTGGCGCTGAAGGCCCTGGCAGAGACGAGCGGCGAATCCCTGGTGCGCGGGATGCAGAACTTCGCCGCCGATCTGGAGCGCGGCGCCGGGTCGCTGAAGATCAGTCAGGCCGACTATGGCCGCTTCGTCCTGGGCGAGAACGTCGCCACGGCGCCGGGCCAGGTCGTCTGGCGCGACGAACTGTTCGAGCTGATCCAGTACGACGCCGCGACCGATCAGCAGCACGCCATTCCGTTGCTGATCTTCCCGCCGTGGATCAACAAATTCTACATCATGGACCTGCAGCCGGCGAACTCCCTGATCCGCTGGCTGAGCGCGCAGGGCTTCACCGTCTTCGTCTGCTCATGGGTCAACCCGGACCGCGACAAGGCGGAGTTCGGCCTCGACGATTACATGAAGAAGGGCGTCTATCGCGCCGTCGAGAAGACGCTGGAGCAGACCGGCCAGGCGCATGTGAACACCGTCGGCTACTGCATCGGCGGCACCATGCTGGGCGCCAGCCTGGCGCACATGGCGGCCAAGGGGGATGACCGTGTCGCCTCGGCCACCTTCTTCGCCGCCCAGCACGACTTCGCCGAGGCAGGCGACCTGCTGCTGTTCACCGACGAGCACTGGCTGGCCGAGATCGAGCGCATGATGGACGAGGCGGGCGGCGTCCTGCCCGGCACGGCGATGGCCGATACCTTCAACGCCCTGAGGGCCAACGACCTGATCTGGTCCTTCTTCGTGTCCAACTATCTGATGGGCAAGGCGCCGCCCGCCTTCGATCTGCTGTCGTGGAACGCCGACCAGACGCGGATGCCCAAGCGGCTGCACCTGCAATACCTGCGCCTGATGTACGGCCAGAACGCCCTGTCGAAGGGCGAGCTGGAGATCGACGGCGAGCGCATCGACCTGTCGAAGGTCCGCATCCCCCTCTATTTCCAGGCCAGCCGCGAGGACCACATCGCGCCGATGAACTCGGTCTATCGCTCGGCCCGGCTATTCGGCGGGCCGGTCACCTATACCCTGGCGGGATCAGGCCATATCGCCGGGGTCATCAACCCGCCGTCGGCCAACAAGTATCAGCACTGGGTCAACGCCGCCCTTCCCGAAACGCTTCAGGAATGGCAAGCGGAGGCGGAACAGCATCCCGGAAGCTGGTGGTCGCACTGGGCCGACTGGCTGGGCGCGAAGTCCGGCGAGAAGATCGTCGCGCGCGATCCCAAGACCGGGACATTGAAGCCCATCGAACCGGCGCCCGGCGCCTATGTGAAAGTGAAGTCTTGAAGCGTATCGAGCCCAACCTGCTGCTGGCGATCGCCACAGCCATTCCGCTGATCCTGCTGATCGCCACGGCCACCTTGTTCGGCATGCCGGGGCAGTTGGTGAAGTATGTGATGATCGCGCTGATCGTGCCTGCGGCTTTCGTGCCGCTGAACGGCTTGATGGCGAAGCGAATGGGCATGCGCCGCCCGCCGATGATCCACCCCGACGCCGCCTCGACCGCCGTCTGGGCCAGCCTGTTTCCGGCGCTGATCATCCTGGCGGCGGGCGTGCCGCTGATCTTCCCCGGCCACGACTACGGCCTGCTGCTCATCATCGCCGCCGTCTTCTTCGGCGGAACGGTGGAGTCGGCCGTCAAGGCCGCGCGGGCGCGCTGATCGCGCGCCCTGACCGGCTTCACTTGAGGCCGGTCGTCTCGTCCAGTCCCAGCATGATGTTGAGGTTCTGGACCGCCGCGCCCGAGGCGCCCTTGCCCAGGTTGTCCAGCAGAGCGACCAGACGCGCCTGCTCCCCGCCGCGATCGCCAAAGACGTGCAGACGCATCCGATTGGTGCCGTTCAGGCCCTCGGGCTCGATGCCGGTCATGGCTTCGGTTTCGTCGATCTCGGCCACCTCGACGAAACGCTGGCTTTCATAGGCTTCGACCAGGGCGCCATGCAGCCGCTCGACCGACGGCGTCTCCGGCAGGGCCGACAGGTGCAACGGGACCTCGACCAGCATCCCCTGGCGATAGTTCCCCACGGCCGGCGAGAACAGCACCGAACGCGACAGCCCCGCGTGCTTCGTCATTTCCGGCACATGCTTGTGCTTCAACGTCAGGCCGTAGGAGCGGAAGGCGGTCGAAGCGCCCTCGGCTTCAAACTCGGCGATCATGGCCTTGCCGCCGCCGGAATAGCCGGACACCGCATTGATCGTGACGGGCCAGTCGGCCGGGACCAGTCCCGCCCTCACCAGCGGCCGCATCAGGCCGATGAAGCCGGTCGGATAGCAACCGGGGTTCGACACCCGCGTCGAGGCGGTGATGGCCGCGCGCTGGGCCGCGTCCATCTCGGCGAAGCCATAGGTCCAGCCGTCCGCTGTGCGATAGGCGGTCGAGGCGTCGATGACCCGCACCGCCGGATTCTCGATCATCGACACGGCTTCAATGGCCGCGTCGTCAGGCAGGCACAGGATGACCGCATCGGCGCTGTTCAACGCCTCGCGCCGCGCCCCGACATCGCGACGACGGTCGCCCAGCAGCATCAGCTCCAGATCGCCGCGCGCCTCCAGACGCTCGCGGATCTCCAGCCCCGTGGTCCCGGCCTCGCCGTCGATGAAGATGGTGTGGGTCATGCGCATCTCCTACCCTTCTCCCCTTGTGGGAGAAGGTGGCCCTTCAGGGCCGAATGAGGGGTCGCACGGACCCCGAGAATTCAGCAGATTTGAGACGCTAGCTCAAATCGTTGGGTCGAGATCAGACGGCGCTTCTCTCCCGCGCCACTTGTCGCGCCTCAGTCAAAAGATCGCGTATCCGACGCTCGCCATCGGCATTCACAGGCAAGTCGATGTTCGCTGCGGCAACACGGATCGCTTCAAGTGCAGGATCTGCAATATCCACCGAAATGAAGTCGTCCCAATCATAAGGGCCGCCACGATTTTCGAGAAAGTTCGACAAGCAGGAGACAACGTCTTCCGGCGTCCGCTGCACTTTCCCAAAAAAAACACGCGCCATCTTTTTCATCCAAGAAATCTGCATTGCGCGCCTCAAAAGAAAAAGGCGCCTCGGGTTTCCCCGAAGCGCCCTTTGTATTCCCAGTCGCGGTTGCGACTTAGCGCTTCGAGAACTGGAAGCTGCGGCGAGCCTTGGCGCGGCCGTACTTCTTACGCTCAACGACGCGGCTGTCGCGGGTCAGGAAGCCGTGCGGCTTCAGAACCTTGCGCAGTTCCGGCTCGTAGTGGGTCAGGGCGTGCGACAGGCCGTGGCGGATGGCGCCGGCCTGGCCCGACAGGCCCGAACCTTCAACGGTGCAGATCACGTCGTATTGCGTGGCGCGGTCCGAGACGTTCAGCGGCTGGGCGACCATCATCTGCAGCACGGGACGGGCGAAATAGGCAGCCACGTCCTTGCCGTTGACGGTGATCTTGCCGGTGCCGCGCTTCACCCACACGCGGGCGATGGCGTTCTTGCGCTTGCCGGTCGAGTACGAACGGCCCAGGGCGTCGATCTTCGGCTCGCGGACGATTTCCTCGGCAGCAGCGGTGCCCAGGCCCTTCAGGGCGTCAAAGCCGGCGGCGGTGTCTTGAGTCACGTCGGTCATGCTCAGGCGCTCCGGGTGTTCTTGGACGACATCGACTTGAAGTCGATGGTCGTGGGCTGTTGGGCTTCGTGTTCGTGAGCCGCGCCGGCGAACAGGCGCAGGTGGGTCATCTGCTTGCGAGCCAGCGGCGACTCCTTGGGCAGCATGCGCTCAACGGCCTTCTCGAGCACGCGCTCGGGGAAACGACCGCCCAGAACCTTCTCCGGGGTGGTTTCCTTGATGCCGCCGGGGTGGCCGGTGTGGCGATAGTAGACCTTGTCGGTGGTCTTCTTGCCGGTGAACACCACCTTGTCGACGTTGGTGACGACGACGTAGTCGCCGCAGTCAACGTGCGGGGTGTAGGTCGGCAGGTGCTTGCCGCGCAGGCGGTTGGCGATGAAGGTCGCGAGGCGGCCCACGACGACGCCTTCGGCGTCGATGTGGATCCACTTCTTCTCGACCTCGGCCGGCTTCAGCGAAGCCGTGGTGCTCTTCAGCATGATGAGGGTCCTGGAAGACGAAAAACGCGGCCCGAACCAGATGGATCGGGCGAAGGCCGGGGTGATAGAGGCTCGCGCGCCGAAGGTCAATGTCGGTTATGGTAACGATTTTGATCTATATAATTGATTTTATTAGATATTTTAAATGCGGTATTAAAATACCCGCCCCCTCTTCCTTCTCCCCTTGAGGGAGAAGGTGGCTGCCGGAGGCAGACGGATGAGGGGTGTGAGCGCCTCGTCTGCCGAAGAATCTAGCGGAGGGAAATCGCTGTATGTCGCGTCAACACCCCTCATCCGGCCCTGACGGTCCACCTTCTCCCTCAAGGGGAGAAGGAA
>NZ_FUIE01000011.1 GCF_900163625.1 Brevundimonas diminuta 3F5N | reverse complement strand
CAATCCATGTGTTTCTCCATATCCATCTTCCTTCTCCCCTTGAGGGAGAAGGTGGCCCATCAGGGCCGGATGAGGGGTGTCGACGCGAGGCCTGCCTGGAAGCCGTCAACCCGCTTCCCCGCACCCCTCATCCGTCTTGCTCCGCAATCCACCTTCTCCCTCAAGGGGAGAAGGAAACCCGCTAGAGCGCCCGCAACCTCGGCTGCGTCTTCCCGGCCAGCAGCAGATGCGTCAGCGCCCAGACCAGGGCATCCGCCCGGTCGGGGCTCTTGGTCCCCGGCGCCTCGCTCCCCAGCGCCATCATCTCTTCTTCCAGCGCCGGAAACGCGCCGCAGTGGACCACCCGCCCCTGCTCGTAGAGCGCCGCCACCGGCTCGGCCCGCGCCTTCTTCGACCGACTGGCATGCACCAGCCTCACCTGCGCCGGGCAATCCGCCTGCCCCAGCAGGGTCCGCACCATCTCCCCGCCCTGATTGGCCTCGGCCAACACCAGGTCAGCCTCGAACTCCCGCGCCGTCTCGGCTGCGCGCCGCGCCCATCCGGCGGGCGACAGTCCCCGCGCCGAACGATCGGCCAGCACATAGCCCGTCCTGTCCCTGCGCCCCGCCGCCACGATCCCGCAGGCGTCGCCGTGGGCGCTGGCCGGCGGATCGACCGCCACCACCACCCGCTCGAACTTCGCCGGACGCCCGCCCCGCGCCCGCGCCAGATCCTCGGCCCGGAACAGGGCGCCGTCGGCCTCGACCACCAGCCCCTCCATCTCCTGCGCCTCCAGCCGCGTCCCGGCGTAGAGCGCCTGCAGATGCCCCAGAAACCCCGGCGCCAGATTGTCCGCATTGTCCTTGGTCGCCAGCCGCGCCTTCACCACCCCCGGCTCAACCAGCAACCGCCTCAGCGCCGGGATCGGACGTGGCGTCGTCGTGATCGCCAGCTTCGGGTCCGCCCCCAGCCGCAGCCCGAACCTCAGGTTCGACAGCGTCGCCTCGATGTTCCTCCAGGCGCAGAATTCATCCGCCCACGCCGCATGAAACTGCGGCCCGCGCAGACTGTCCGGGTCTTCGGCTGAAAACGCATAGGCCGCCGCGCCCGAGGGCCAGACCAGCCTGCGCCGCCCCGCCTCCCAGCGCGGCCGGTTGTCGCCCGGCGCCTGCGCCTTCAGCCCCGACGGCCCCTCGACCATCACCTCGCGCACATCATGCAGCGCCGGCCCGACCAGGGCGAAGGTCCGATCCTCCGCCTTGGCCAGTTCGTTCATCCAGAACCCGCCCGCAAACGTCTTGCCCGACCCGCGCCCGCCCAGAAGCACCCAGGTGCGCCAGTCCGCGTCAGACGGCCAGACCTGTTCCTCGTTCAGCCTCGGCGTCGCCCTCAGCAGGCGCAACAGCTCCCCGCGCGGCGCCTGCGTCAGCCGCTGTTGCGCCAAATCCCTTGCGCTCTGCGACCCCGAGAAGATGATCGAGACGAGACTGCAGCTCTGCCCGCACGGTCCGTTCTTCGTCGTCGGTGATGTCACGATCGTCTTCGCTCATTCCGTCCTCTTCAGGGTCGCGAGGTTTGCGAGGGGACGCGGCCGCCAGCGCCGCCACCGACCTGGCCGTGCGGGCCAGCACGCCGATGGCGCGCCCCCGCTTCTCGGCCTCGGCCACGTCGGCCGGAGGCTCCGCGGCGGCCACCACGGCGATCGCTTCATCGGTCAGTTGCATCAACCGCCCCAGCGCCCCGTCCAGCCACTGCGCGACCGCCGCCGCCCGCTCCGCCTCGTCCCCTTTTCTCGCCATGACCGAACCATAGCGGACCAGCGTCCTCAGGCTGACAAACAGCCTCCAGAACTTCCCAAAGCCGGGAATTTACAGGGATCGACGCCCTCGGCCGCGATAGCCGGAGCGGAACGGCTGGCGCCTAGACCGCCATCGCGGGCGGTTCGTCGCAGGACAGCCACCGCGTCAGGGCGGCGGCCAGCTCGGCGATCTGGATCGGCTTGGCCAGATGGCCGTCCATCCCCGCCTCGAGGCAGCGCGTCACCTGCTCGGCCTGGACGTTGGCCGTCAGGGCCAGGATCGGCGTCCGCCGCCCGGTCCCCGCTTGCATCCGGCGAATCTCGCGCGTGGCCTTCAACCCATCCATGACCGGCATGTGCACGTCCATCAGCACCAGATCATAAGCGCCCGAATGCACGGCGTGGACCGCCTCGGCGCCGTCGGCCACGGCGTCGATCTCCAGCCCCAGATTCCGCAGGATAGCGCTGACCAGTTCGCGGTTGGCGGCCGCGTCGTCGGCCATCAGCACCCGGCCGCGGATCGCAGAGTTCGCCGTCTGCCCCTGACGTGTCTCGACCGCATCGTCTTCGGCCTCGGCCACGGCCAGCGGCGCCTCGAACCAGAAGGTCGAGCCCTGCCCCGGCGTGCTGTCCACCCCGATCCGCCCGTCCATCAGCTCGACCAGACGGCGTGAAATCGCCAGCCCCAGCCCCGTCCCGCCATAGACCCGCGTCGTCGAGGCGTCGGCCTGGGTGAAGCGGTGGAACAGTTCGTCGATCTTCTCGGCCGGAATGCCGATGCCGGTGTCGCTGACCGCTGCGCGCATCCGCCACAGACCCTTCTCGTCAAACCGCCCGTCCAGCGTCAGCGTCACCTCGCCTCGCGCCGTGAACTTCACCGCATTGGACAGGAAGTTCAGCATCACCTGGCGCAGCCGCCCCTTGTCGCCGGTCAGGCGCGCGGGCGTATCGGCGGCCACCACCACGCGCAGGATCAGACCCTTGAGCGAGCACTGGCTCTCCACGATGGCGGCGGCCCCGTCCACCAGGGCCCGCGTGTCGAACGGCTCGGGGTCCATCTCGATCGCGTCGGCTTCCAGCTTGGAATAGTCGAGGATGTCGTTGATGACGCCCAGCAAGGCCTCCGACGCCGTGGCGATGCGCTCGACATAGATGCGCTCTTCCGGCGGCAGATGCTCCGACCCCTGCAGCAGGCCGGAGAAGCCGATCACGCTGGTCAGCGGCGTCCGCAGCTCATGGCTCATGTTGGCCAGGAATTCGCTCTTGGCCTGCACCGCGGCCTCAGCGGTCTCCTTGGCTTCCAGCACCTCCGCCTCCAGCGCCTTGCGCTGGGTCATGTCGCGGATCACCACCACCACGTCATCGACATGGCCGTGTTCGTCTCTCAGGGCCTTGAAGGTGCATTCGACCCAGACGGTCTCGCCGTTCTTGTGCACCGCCCGGTGCTCCAGGCGGGTCGGCTCTCCGCTCTTGACCGCCTTGCCGATGGCGCCCAGCACCAGGTGGCGGTCCTCGGGGTGGACATAGTCGGTCGACTGCCCCGTCATCTCTTCAAAGGTCCAGCCCAGAAGCTGCTGGATCGCCGGCGAGATGTATTTGCTCGACCCATCCATCTTGACCCGCGTGATGACGTCGCCGGTGTTCTCGGCCAGCAGGCGATAGCGTCGCTCATTGGTCTGGGCCGCCCGCAACAGGCGTTCACGCTCGGTCACGTCCTGCATGACGCCGAACATGGCGATCACCCGGCCGGTGGAGTCCTTCTCCGTCGCGCCCTCGGCCGCCACGACGCGCTCGACGCCGTCGGTCCCGACCAGCCTCAGCTTGAAGGTGTAGCCCTCGCCCGTCTTCAGCGCCCGTTCGACCAGGTGCTGGATCTCGGCGCGGTCATCCTGATGATAGTGGCTGAACACATCCTCCAGCGTAGGCGAGAAGGCGCCCGGCGCGATCGCATGGATGCGATAGATCTCGTCCGACCAGGTCACGGCCCCGGTCATGACCTCATACCGCCAGCGCCCGACCCCGACCATGTCCTCGGCCAGGCGCAGCGTCTCCAGGCGCGCCGCCTCCTGACGCATGGCCTCGGCATGCTCCATCAGTTCGCCCGCCAGCCCGGCCAGCTCGCGGATCAGCCGCAGCTCCGTCTCTGTCGGCGCCGGACGCGGCTTGACGTCCATCACTCCGATGGCGCCCGCCGCGCGGCCGTCGGCCCCGCGCACCGTGGCGCCCAGGAAGAAGCGCACGCGCGGCTCGCCGACCACCATGGGATGATCGCGATAGACCGGATGCTCCAGCGCATCCTCGACCACCACCACGGCGTCGACGCCCATGCCCGCCAGGGCGTGGCTGACGCTGCTCATGCGCGGAATGCTGGTCTCGTCCAGGCCCACGCCGGACAGGAAGACGGCGCGGTCCTCGTCCAGCACGGTGATCATGGCGTGGGGCGCGCGGAACGCCGCGCAGGCGATCGCCGTCAATCGATCGAAGGCGTCACGCCCGCCTGCCGTCGACTTCGATTGTGTTGCGACAATAGCCATCTTGGTCCCCACCCTGGCCCGCTTCCAACGAATTATTCGTTAGCAACGCCCCGTTCGCCCATCCATTCCGGCGCTTCGAAGTCCAGCGCGTCCTCCGGCTCCTTCAGCGCCAGTTCCGAAATCGTCTGACGCCGCACCGACACCCCGGCCGTGTGCACCGTCTCCGGATCGCCAGACACCAGCGGGTGCCACCAGGCCAGCGTCCGCCCCTCATGCAGCCGACGATAGCCGCACGACAGCGGCATCCACTTCAGCCGCTCGATGTTGTCGGGCGTCAGTTGCACGCAGTCCGGCACCTCGGCCTGGCGCTGGGCGTAGTCGGTGCAGGTGCAGCGATCCGGGTCGAACAGCTTGCAATGGACATGCGTCGGAATGATCTGGCCCGAGTCCTCGTCCTCAAACCGGATGACGCAGCACAGGCCGCAGCCGTCGCACAGACTCTCCCACTCGGACGGAGACATCTCCGCCAGGGTCTTGGTTTCCCAGAAAGGCTTGGGCGACGTGGAATTCATGGGCGCGCCCTATACGCCCCAAATCCCCGTCTGTCGCGGCTTCAGTGACTGACGCTCTTGGAGAAGACGTTGATCACCACCACCCCGCCGATGATCAGCGCCAGACCGATGATCGCGGGCGTGTCCAGCTTCTGCTTGAACAGGAACACGCCGATCACCGAGATCAGCACCACCCCCAGCCCGCTCCAGATCGCATAGGCCAGCCCCACCGGCATCTGCTTGAGCGCCAGGGTCAGCAGGTAGAAGGCGATCCCGTAACACACCGCCAGCCCCGCCGTCGGCCAGGGTTTGGTGAACTGCTGCGACTGCTGCAACAGGGTCGTCCCCATCACCTCGAAGCCGATCGCGCCCAGCAGGGCCAGCCAGGTGGTCAGGTTCACGCGCCCGCTCCCCCATACGCATCCGTCAGCAAGCTGCCCGGCGTCAGCAGCGACAGCAGGGCCTTGCGCTGCTCCGGCGACATCTCATGCGTGCCGAACAGATCCGTCATCCACAGGCCGTCGGCGATCAGCCGCAACATCAGGGCGTCGTCCTTGCCCGCCAGGTCTTCGGGATCGTCGGCGGCCAGGGTCCGCATCGCCGCCCGCCAGCGCGGGATCAGGTTCGGCTCGATGGCGCAGGCGGCCAAGGCCGCGCGGCCGATGCTGACGTCCCGTTCGGTCGCCGGTTCGTTGACGACCGCCCGCAGATAGGCCCTGGCGTTGCGGCCATAGGGGTTGGGGTCGCGCGCCGCCTCGGCCAGCACCGCCGCCATCATCTCGGACGCCAGATGGTCGATCACGCCCTCCAGCAGGGCCTGCTTGTTGGGGAAGTGATGCAGCAAGGCGCCCTTGCTGAACGGCAGGCGGCCCACCACAGCATCCAGCGTCACCGCCATCGCCCCCTGGTCGGCGGCGATCTCGATGGCCATTTCTATGATCTGGCGGCGAGTGTCTTCAGGCGTGCGGCGGAAGGTCTGCGTGTCCATGACGCTTTACATACCAACCGGACGGTATGCGTCAAGTCAAGACTCGCTCAAGCGCGACGCGCCCGTCGCCGGGCCAGATACACGCCGATCACCGCCGCCACAGTCAGGGCCATGCCCAGGAAGACGGCGCCCAGCCCCATGAAGACGGTGGCGAACAGCTGCCCCATGAACCCCTGTCCAACGGCGATCACCGTCTGCGGCCCCTCCTGACCGTCATAGTCGGCCGAGATTCTGTAGGCTCCGGCCCGCTCGACGCTGAACACATTGATCGCCTCTCCCTGACGTCCGCCCATTGAATAGGTCGAACTTCCCATGGGCGCGCTTACGGCCACCGGCGCGCCGTCCGCCGCTTCGACACGGACGGTCAGACCCGCCACCTGATCGACCGCATAGACCCGGCCGTCGACGACGCTGCGGTATTCCAGAAAGACCGTGTGCCGGCCGGGCTCCAGCGTCAGTTCGCGCGCGCCCGGCACGACGATCTGCTCCAGCCCGTCGTCCAGCTTCGGCAGTTGCGTGAACAGCACCACGCCCATGGCCGCGAACCCGCAGATCACGGGCAGCACCGCCGCCGCGTACCAGCCCCGACCTGGCCCCTTCTTCCCGGCGCGATCATCTCTGGCTGAAGCGCTCAGATCCATTCCATCCCTCCGTCGTCGTCGCCCGACTACAGCCCGCCGATGAGGAAGCGTCAACGCCGATGGCCGAAGCGCCGGTCAGTCGCTATATGCGCCCCCATGGCTGCCAGACCTCCCCTCGTCGCTCTCAAAGATGTCCGTCTCCAGGACGGTCAACGCCCGCTGTTCGACGGTGTCGACATGGCGATGGAGCCGCGCAGCCGCGCCGCCCTGGTCGGCCGCAACGGGGCGGGCAAGTCCACCCTGATGAAGGTGGTCATGGGCCTGATCGAGCCGGACTCGGGCGACCGCTCGTTCCAGGCCGGCACCCGTTTCGCCTATGTGCCGCAAGAGCCCGTCATCACCGGCGAGACCCTGGCCGACTACGCCGCCTCGGGCGAGGCCGAACGCTGGACCGCCGAAAGCTGGCTGGAGACCTTCGGCCTCAACCCGAACAAGTCCACGCAAGGCCTGTCGGGCGGCGAGATCCGCCGCGCCGCCCTCGCCAAGGCCTTCGCCGAAGAGCCGGACCTGCTGCTGCTGGACGAGCCGACCAACCACCTCGACATCCTGGCCATCGAACTGCTGGAGAACGAGCTGATCCAGGCCCGTTTCGCCCTGCTGGTGGTCAGCCACGACCGCGCCTTCCTGAACCGCGTCACCGACACCGTCCACTGGCTGGAAGGCCGCAAGGTGCGCACCCTCAACAAGGGCTTCGTCGAGTTCGACGACTGGGCCGCCAAGGTCATGGAGGAAGAGGCCGAGTCCCTGCGTCGCCTGACCAAGCGCATCGAGGCCGAGACCTACACCTTCTACCGCTCCATCACCGCCCAGCGCACCCGCAACGAGGGCCGCGCCCGCGCCCTGCAGCAGATGCGTCTGGACCGGGCCGAGCGGGTCAAGGATCTGCCGCGCGAGCTGAACCTGGGCGTCGATTCCGGCGCCGTCTCGGGCAAGCTGGTCGCCGACATCAAGGGCGTCAGCAAGTCGTTCGGCGACCGCACCATCTTCCGCAACCTGACCACCCGCATCATCCGCGGCGACCGTCTGGCCATCGTCGGTCCCAACGGCGCGGGCAAGACCACCCTGGTCAAGGTGCTGCTGGGCGAACTGGCGCCGGACGAGGGAACCGTCCGCATGGGCGCCAACCTGGAACCCCTCTACCTCGACCAGTCGCGCGAGGGGCTGAAGTCGGACATGACCCTGTGGGACGCCCTGACGCCGGGCGGCGGCGACTCCATCCTGGTGCGCGGCCGCTCCATGCACGTCGCCGCCTACGCCAAGGACTTCCTGTTCCAGGAAGCCCAGCTGAAACAGCCCATCTCCACCCTGTCGGGCGGCGAGCGCAACCGCCTGCTGCTGGCGCGCGCACTGGCCCAGCCCGCCAATCTGCTGATCCTCGACGAGCCGACCAACGACCTCGACATGGACACGCTGGAGAAGCTGGAAGAGCTGCTCGAATCCTATGACGGCACGCTGATCCTGGTGTCGCACGACCGCGATTTCGTCGACCGTCTGGCCACCTCCACCATCGCCCTGAACGGTCGCGGCGACGTGGTCGAGACCCCCGGCGGCTGGCAGGACTTCCTGCGCCAGAACCCGGCTTTCCTCGCCCCGCCCCCCACCCACGCCGAAGCCGCCCCCTCCGGGGCGCGTCGGGTCGAGAAGGCGGAGCCTTCCGACCGCGCGCCCAAAAAAACTGTGAAGCTCTCCTACAAGGACGCCCGTCGTCTGGAGGAGGTCGAAAAGCTGATGGAGACCCTGCCGGTCGAGATCGCCCGACAGGACGCCCTCCTGGCCGATCCCAACCTCTATGCGCGCGATCCGGCCGCCTTTGACCGCGCCATGAAGGCCGCCGAAAAGGCCCGCGCCGAGCTGGAGGCCGCCGAGCTGGACTGGCTGGAGCTGGAAGAAAAGAAGGCCGCGCTGGCGGGCTGACGAACGCGCGGCGCCTCGCCGCACATTCTTCGCCAAATCGCTCCGTATCCAGCCAACCCTTCCGCGATAAAGGCGGAACCCGCGGTTTACATTCGCCCCTGCTTGTCGCCTCATTCCAAGCTGGGCGGCGTCGTTCGCGCGCCTGGCTCTCGAGGGGGAGCCGCGTAGACAAACTGGGGGTTTATCCATGAAGAAACTGCTTGTCGTCGCCGCTTCGGCGCTGGCCCTGGCCGGGCCGGCCATGGCGCAAAGCGGGGGCCAGAGCGGGCCTCAGGGCGCGCCGCGCGTCGATGTCGCCGCCGCGAACCGCACCGAAGCCGTCATCCCGCCGCCCGTCATGTCCGAGACGCGCCACACCGGCGTCTTCGGCGGCCAGCGCATCGCCTACCGCGCCATCGCCGGCGAGACCTATCTGAAGGACAAGGAAGGCAAGCCGCTCGCGGCCATGGTCTCCTACAGCTACATCAAGGAAGGTCCGACGGACCCGAACCGTCCCGTGACCTTCCTGTGGAACGGCGGCCCCGGCTCGGGCTCCCTGTGGCTGCACATGGGCGCCTTCGGACCCAAGCGCGTGGTCGTGCCGTCGGACGCCCGCGACGACGGCGCCGCGCCCTTCCCCATCATCGACAACGTCGACTCCCTGCTGGACGTCACGGACATCGTCTTCATCGACCCGATCGGCACCGGCTTCAGCCGCGCCCTGGGCAAGACCGACCCGGCCGACTACTGGGGCGTGACCAAGGACGCCAAGTCGATCGCCGAGTTCATCCGTCTGTGGCTGAACGAGCACGGCCGCTGGAACGCGCCCAAGTTCATCGGCGGCGAAAGCTACGGCACCACCCGTTCGGCGGCGGTCATCAACGAGCTGGAAGGCAGCTATACCGACGTATCGATCAACGGCATCCTGCTGATCTCATCGATCCTGGACTTCAGCCTGGCCGCCGACGCCCAGGGCAATGAGTTGGGCTTCGTAACCACCCTGCCCTCGATGGCCGCCGCCGCCTGGTACCACGACAAGGTGCCGAACAAGCCCGCCACCGTCGAAGAGTTCGTCGCCGAGGCTCGCGCCTGGGCCATCGGCCCCTACGCCTCGGCCCTGCTGAAGGGCAACGCCCTGCCCGCCGACGAGCGGGCGGCCATCCTGCAGCAACTGTCGCGCTACACCGGCATTTCGCAGACCTATCTGAGCAACGCCAACCTGCGCCTGTCGCCCGGCCGCTTCTACAAGGAGCTGCTGCGTGATCGCGGTCTGACCATCGGCCGTCTGGACGCGCGCTACACCGGCGTCGACTACGACAACGCCGGCGACCGCCCGGACAACGACCCCAGCTTCTACGGCATCGACGGCGCCTATACCGCCGCCATGAACGCCTGGGCGCGCGAAGGCCTGAAGTACTCGCCCGACGTGGTCTACTCCTCGATCGGCGGCACCCGGAACTGGGACTGGAACCTGCCGACCGCCGGGCGCGGCGGGGCGGAGTATCTGAACGTGGCCCCCTACATCGGCCGCGCCCTGCGTGAGAACAGCGGCCTGCGCGTCTGGGTGGGTCAGGGCTACTACGACTTCGCCACGCCCTTCTTCGGCGCCGAATACTCGCTGAACCGTCCGGGCTTCCCGACCGACGGCCGCATCGAGTGGCACTACTACCACTCGGGCCACATGATGTACGTGCGCGACGACGATCTGAAGAAGCTGTCGACCGACATCCGCACCTTCATCCGCAATCGCTGATGATCCGCCGCCATCCGCTCCTGCGAGCGGGTGGCGGTCGCTTTCCTGTGGACAACACAAGGCGCTGATCCGCCTTCGCGAATTTCGTCCGCCCACAAATATCCACAGACTTGCCCACCGGGTCCGGGAGTTTTCCGCACAGACGCTCCGATTTGGGCGCTTGCCCAATAACGGATTTCGCGGGAACGTCAACAGGCCGAAGGGACACGGCGGCGCGGAAATCCGGGGAGACCCGGAGATCAAGCGGACCGGTCCGGCTCTCTGACCCAGGGTTCCAAGCCTCCTCGGAGGACGCGGAAACACCGAAGCAGGGCCAAGGCTCCCGGTCCTTTAGCGCCTCGGCGCCGGGATCACGGAGAACCAGGCAGGGATCGACGGACGGCGCGAGGTTCGCCTTGTGGAACGCCGAAGACCAGGGGCCGATGGAATGAAGGTCGAACGACGCCGGGTCCGCCCGCCGACGCTGAGATCGACTTCTGACCCGATAGCGGCCAAGTCCAACCCGGACTTGGCGAGGGGACGCGATCCGCGATCCGACCGGCGACGGTCTGGCTCAAAGGGTTACGTCCCCTCGCTCAATTCCGGCGCATGGTTTCCGGGTCGAAATCCCGCCCGGCGACGCCTCGCCGCCTTTCCAAGCGCCGCCCGCCCCCCTACACCCTAGACGTGATGACTCGCGCCCGCCTGCACCGACGCGGCCTGATGGCCGGCGCCCTCGGCCTGACCGCCCTGGGCGCCCTGTCCGCGTGCGGCCGCACCCCGGTCCAGACCGACGAGTCCGGCCGGGTGCGCCTGCGGGTGGCGGCGGGCGGTCCGACGGGCGCCCTGCACGGCGGCTTCTACCAGGCCGTCGCGACCGGAGCCTATGAGCGGCGCGGCCTCAACGTCGAGATTCTGGCCGGACCGTCGGGCGCCGACATCCCCGCCCTGCTGGCCGCCAGCGCGGTCGAACTGGCCATCGGCCGCGACAGCTTCCTGCCCCTGCGGCTGATCGCCGAGCGCGCGCCGATCAAGGCCGTGGCCGCCTTCCTGCAGAAGGATCCCGTCGTCCTGCTGGCTCATCCGGGTCAGGAACTGGAGGATCTGACGGTCCTGCGCGGCCGTCGCATCCTGATGGAGCCGGGCGACCAGACCGGCTTCTGGACCTGGCTGCGCGCGCGCTTCGACCTGACGCCCGATCAGGCCCAGCCGGGCGCCCCCGAGGACAATCTGAAGGCCTTCCGCGAGGATCGCGAAAGCGTGCTGATCGCCCGTCTGACCGACGGCGCGCCCAGCCTGATCGCGCGCGAGGTCGGCTTCCAGCCCCTGGTCCTGACCCCGGCCGAGGACGGCTATCCCTCCTATTCCGGCCTGGTGCTGGCGCCCAACGCCTTCGCCCGCGACAACGCTCAGGCCCTGCGCGACTTCATCGCCGCCTCGGTCGAGGGCTGGCGCGACTATGTCCACGGCGACGGGGCCAAGGGCGACGCCCTGATCCGCCGCGCCCATCCCGACCTGCCCCAGCGCGTGCTGGACGCCGCCCGCGCCTCGCTGCGCGCCCAGGCCATGGTCGACGGCGGCGACGCGGCCCTCTACGGCCTGGGAGCCATGACGCCCGAACGCTGGCAGGCCTTCGCCGAACAGACCCAGGACGCCTATTCCGCCGTTCCCGACTGGCGCGAAGCCTTCACCAGCCAGTATCTGCCCTCGCGCGGTTAAGCCTGTCCGGCGTTAGGCGCGGATTAAGCCGCACCGCCTAGGCTGCCCGGCTGAACGTCTTCACCTTGCACGAGGCGCCGGTGCCGCGCATCCCGACCATAGCCGTCCTTCTGCCCGCGCTCGGCGCCTCGACGGCCGCCTTGGCGCAGGCCGCGCCGTGGGCGCCGCCGCAGGCGCAGGCGCCCTATCCGCCCGCCGCCTACGAACGCCAGCTGTCCTGGCCGGGCCGCGCCCAGATCCATCCGTCCAGCCAGGCTGCGCCCGCCTATCCGGCCGCCCCCGCCGACGGTTTCGCCCCGCCGCAGGACACGGCCTATTTCGCGACGCCCGCGGCTCAGACCGTCGTCCGCCCGGCCGTCATTCCCCACGGCGGCTATCCCTGGCGCGCCGGAGCGCCGGGCTACAACCGCCAACTGACGCCCGCCCAGGCCTGGGGCGCGCCGTCGCCGATCCCGGCCCCGCCGTCTTCGGCCAACGCCCTGACGCCCGCCCCCGACTTCCGTCCGGTGACCAGCCACCCCGACGCGACCTGGGGCCCCTACGTCTCGCCCCCGGCCGAGCAGCCCGCGCCCGCGTACACGCCCCCGGCGCCGTATCAGCCGACCTATCAGCCCGCGCCCTGGACGCGTCAGCCTCTTTCGGCCCCGCCGCAACCCGTCGCGCCGCCGCCGTCGGACTACGCCCCGGCGCCTTACGTTCCCGAGCGCCAACCTCAGCCGATGGAGCGCGCTCCGGCGCCCAGCCACGTCCCCTGGACGCGCGCGCAGCCCCAGCCGCAGCCTCAACCCGCGCCGCCCGTTCAGCGCACGCCTCTGCCCGAGCCGGCGCCGATGCCGATGCCCGAGCCGCAGCGCCCGATGCCGCAACAGCCCGCGCCGAGGCAGCCAGCGCCGGTCCAGCCCGCCCCGCGCGTCGTCGCGCCCGCGCCCCAACCGGCGCCTGAGCCGGTCCGACCGCCCGCTCCAGTCCCGGCTCCGGCCCCGGCTCCTGTTCCCGAGCGCATTCCTGAGCGCACGCCAGCGCCCGCGGTCCAGCCCTCGGCCCCGCCGCCCGTCCAACCTGCGCCGCAACCGACGCCTGCGCCCGCCCCGGCTCCAGTTCCGGCTCCTGCCGACCCGGCCTTCGATCCCATGGCCCCCCGCCGCGACGCGCCGATCTTCCAGTTGCAGCGGAACACGCCCCAACCGCCCGTCTCGACGCCCCGGCTCAGCAGGGTAGCGCCCGCTACTATTCCGTCCACCGTCAGGCGGGGCGCCAACCGGACGCCACGCCCCTGCCCGCGCCCAACTATCTGGACGCCATGCCGGTCGAGCTGACCGAGACGCCGTCCTCGGACGACCTGGCCCAACCGCCCGAGCCGCCCGCCGTGATGCGCGACGCCCAGGGCCGGCTGCGCGCCGCCCCGCTGGCCGATGACCCGATGCTGCCATGAGCGACGGCTCCTCCTCTCCCTCCGTCGCTCCGCCGGCCGAGACCGGCTCGCGCCTGCCCGACCTGATCGCCCTGGCGCAGGAGGCGTCCAGCCCCAAGCGTCGCGCCCTGCTGCGTGAGCTGACCGACTGCTTCTTCGGCGCCGTCGAGCGCACCGAGGCCGAGACCGCCCTCTACGGCGCCGTCCTGTCCGACCTGACCGACGCCATGGAGACGGCCGTGCGCGCCGAACTGGCCGAACGGTTCGCCCAGTCGCCGGACGCCCCGCACCAACTGATCCGCCGCCTGGCCAATGATGAGGCCGAGACCGTCGCCGCCCCCGTCCTCACCGCCTCGCCGGTGCTGACCGAAGCCGATCTGATCGGCGTCGTGCGCTCGCGCGGTCAGGGCCACCTGCGCGCCGTCAGCCGCCGCGCCGCCGTGTCCGAGGCCGTGTCCGACGCCATCGTCGAGCGCGGCGACGACGAGACCCTCGGCGTGCTGCTCGGCAACGAAGGCGCCAGCCTGTCGCGCGCCGCCTCCGAGACCGCCGTCGAGCGCGCCCGCGCCAACCCGGCCCTGCACGCCGTCACGGTCGAGCGTTCCAGCCTGCCGCCCGACCTGCTGAACGACATGTATTTCACGGTCGAGGCTCGCCTGCGCCAGCGCATCCTGGAGCAGAACGCCCGCATGGACCCGGCCCTGCTGGAAAGCGCCCTGACCGCCGGCCGCACGCGCGTCGCCGCCGAGGACGGCGCCCTGCCGGCCGACTACGCCGAGAGCCTGGCCTATGTCGAAGAGCTGCGCGCCGCCAACCAACTGACGCCCCAGGTGCTGGCCCGCTTCCTGCGCTCGGGCGGCCAGACGGCCTTCCTGATCGCCCTGTCGCAACTGGCCGACGTCGACTTCCACACCGCCCGCCAGATCATCGAGCGGCGCGAGCTGGACGCCCTGGCCGTGATCTGCAAGGCGGCGGACCTGGATCGCGCCCTGTTCCTGACCTACGCCGTGGTGCTTCTGAACACCGACGACAACGCCATGGGCAAGGCCCGCGCCTATGCCGGGATGTACAACGAACTGACGCGCGAGGCGGCCCTGCGCACCCTGCGCTTCTGGCGCGCGCGCAAGGCCATGCAGGCGGCCTGACCTATTCTTCGTAGCCGGTCGGGCGCGGCGCCGGGCGACGGCGCTCACGGTCGAAATCCATCCGGTCGCGCGGCAGGGCCTCGGGGCATTCGTCGCGCATGAAGGCCAGCATCTTCTCGCGCACCTCGGCCCGCAGGTCGAAGGCGACCGAGGCGTTGCGCGCGCTGGTCAGGCAGCGCACCTGGGCCGTCCGCTCGGTGACATCCGTGACCTGCAGCGCCACCACGTCGCCGTCCCAGTGCGGCGAGGCGTGGGCGATCTGCTCCAGCTTGATCCTCAGCCGATCGATCGGCGCTTCATAGTCGACATAGAGGAAGGACACGCCGATCAGCCGCGAATCCTCGCGCGTCCAGTTCTGGAACGGCTTCTGGATGAAGTAAGTCAGCGGCAGGACCATGCGCCGCCAGTCCCACAGCTTGACCACTACATAGGTCGAGGTGATCTCCTCGACCCGGCCCCACTCGCCCTCGACGATGACGGCGTCGTCCAGGCGGATCGGCTGGGCGGTGGCGATCTGGATGCCCGCGATCAGATTGGTCAGGAAGGGCTGCAGCGCCAGACCGGCGACGATGCCGACCACCCCCGCCGAAGCCAGCAGCGACAGCCCCCACTGGCGCACGCCCGGAATGGTCAGCAGCGCCAACCCCAGGGTGATCAGGGCGATCAGGATGGCGGCGACCCGTTGCAGGATGCGCGTCTGGGTGACGTGCTTGCGGGCGTAGAGGTTGTCCTCCGCCTCCATGTTGAACTTCTTCAGGTGGACGATGGCGCCCATGTCCACCGCGCCCGCCAGCATCCAGCCGCACACCAGGATGAAGCCGAACAGCAGGCTGCGCCGGATGAACAGCGACGGCTCCGGGTCCAGCGGCGACACGGTGACGGCCAGGGCCAGGGCGATGATCATCACCGCGATCCGCACCTTCAGCCGGGCGCGCTTCAGCATCCCCTTCCAGAAGTCGTCGCGATTGCGCACCGCCAGCTTCAGCAGGGCGAACACCACCTGATTGGCCGCCCAGCCGATGAAGACGAAAACGACGGTGATGATCGACACCACCGCCCATTCCGGCAGCCAGTGGAACTGACGCCAGAGCGCGAAGATGGTGTTGGTCAGATTGGTGACGAACTGAGGCATGCCTTGACCATAGCCCTTCTCCCCGCCGGGGGAGAAGGTGGCTCGCGCAGCGAGACGGATGAGGGGGACGCCAAATAACGCACACCCACATCAGCCCGTGCGAATGAAGGACGCGTCCCCCTCATCCGAGCGGCTTCGTCGCCCACCTTCTCTCCCAAGAGGAGAAGGGTCTTATCTGGCCGCAGCCTCCACCAGGTCCGCCAACCTTTGCGCCGCATCCGGGATCGCCACGGACCGCGCGCCCGCCGACATGACCGCCAGCCCCGCCGGATCGGACAGGATCGCGCTCAGCGCCGTCGTCAGGCTCTCGACCGTCAGATCGTCCTCGGCGATCACCTTCGCCGCCCCTGCGTCGGACAAGGCGCGCGCATTCAGGGTCTGGTGGTCGTCGGTGGCGATCTTCAGCGGGATCAGCACCGACGGCAGGGCCGCCACCGCCAGCTCCGAACAGGTCGAGGCCCCCGCCCGCCCGATCACCAGATGCGCCTTCGACAACCGGTCGGCCATGTCGCGGAAGAAGGGGGCGACCTCGGCCTCGATCCCGGCGTCGAGGTAGATCTGGCGCGCGCTCTCCAGCGTCTCGGGCCGCGACTGCTGCTGCACCTTCAGCCGGTTGCGGATGGCCTCGGGCAGGGCCGCCAGCGCGCGCGGCGTGGTCTCGGACAGGATGCGGGCGCCCTGACTGCCGCCCGTCACCAGCACATGGATCGGCCCGCCGTCGACCGGCGCGGCGTAGGCCCGATCGAACAGGGCGCGGATATCCGGCCGCACCGGATTGCCGACCAGTTGAACGCGGCCCTTCACCTTGTCCGGCGCCCGGCCCAGCGTCGGAAACGCCGCCGCGATCACGCCCGCGCTGGGCGCCAGATAGCGGTTGGTGCGGCCCAGTACGGCGTTCTGCTCATGGATGACGGTCGGACGACGCGTCGTCACCGCCGCCAGCAAGGCCGGCGCCGACGGATAGCCGCCGAAGCCCACCACCACGTCCGCGCCCGTGCGCTGGAACGCGGCCTTGGCCTGGCCGACGCCCTTCAGGATCGCCAGTCCCGCCTTCAGCAGACCGATGGGGCCGCGCCCCGTCGCCGCGTCCAGCGCCAGACGCTCTTCGGCGGGAAAGGCGTGGGCGTACTGCTCGCCGCGCTTGTCGGTAGCCAGCACCACGCGCCAGCCGCGCGCCGCCATCTCGCGCGCCAGCGCCTCGGCGGGGAACATATGGCCGCCGGTGCCCCCGGCGGCGACGACGCAGACCTTGGTCATGGATGGTGCTCTCTTACGGCAGCAGGCGGCGACGCGGATTGACGTTCGACCCCAGTTCATAGGCGCCCGGACGACGCCGGGTCAGGGCCAGAGCAAAGCCCATCGTCAGCCCCATGGCCATCATGGACGACCCGCCATAGCTGATGAAGGGCAGGGTCATCCCCTTGGTCGGGATCAGGTTCAGGTTCACCGCGATGTTGATGCAGGCCTGCAGCCCGATCAGCATGAACAGGCCCGCCGCCGCCGTCTGTTCGAAGGAGTCGTTCAGCTTCATCGCCTTGCGCATCCCGCGAATGACGATGAAGGCGTAAAGCCCGATCATGATCAGCGACAGCACCAGGCCGAACTCCTCGGCCCCGACGGAATAGATGAAGTCGGTGTGCAGGTCGGGGACGTGGCGCTTCATCACCCCCTCGCCAATGCCGCGCCCGACCAGGCCCCCGGCGCGGATCGCCTCGGATGCGCGGTCGATCTGGTGGGTGTCGGTCGTCTCGGGCGACAGGAAGCGGCTCAGGCGGTCGCGCATGTGGCTGAACATGAAATACAGCGACACCACACCGCCCGCGCCGACCGCCGCCAGCGCCGCCACCCACTTCAGCGGCACCCCGGCCATGAAGAAGACGGCCATGAAGGTCGTGGTGATCAGCAGGGTCTGGCCGATGTCCGGCTGGATCAGCAACAAGCCCACCGTCAACGCCCATAGGCCGAAGGCGATGCTGACGCCGGGCACGCCCTCGCCCTTCTGGGCCTCGGCGAACATCCAGGCGGCGAAGACGATCAGGCCGGGCTTGGCGAACTCGGACGGCTGCAGGCTGAACGGCCCCAGGTTGATCCAACGCGCCGCCCCCTTCACCGTATCGCCGATGAAAGGCAGGGCCGCCATGACCACGATGGCGCAGACCAACGCCAGCACCGCGATCCGCCGCACTCCGCGCGGCGACAGCAGCGAGGCGCTCAGCATCCCGATCAGCCCCATGCTCGAGAAAACCATCATCCGCCACGAATAGTGGAAGGGATCGCTGATCGATTCATCGGCCAGGATCGCCGCCGGGCTGGAGGCGAAGCTCAGCGCCACGCCCAACGCCACCAGCGTCAGCGCCGCGCCCAGCAGGCCGCGATCCACCGTCCAGAACCAGCGCGCGATCAGGCTCTGGTCATTGCGCGAAAAGGGATGGCTGTAGCTGTTGTGGGTCATGCGGCAGGCTCCGGCCGTGCGCCCAGGCTCAGGACGGCGGCGCGAAACGCCTCGCCCCGGACCTCGAAATCGGGGAACTGATCGAAACTGGCGCAGGCGGGCGACAGCAGAACCACCTGCTCGCCCCCGGCCGCGGCCGCGTCGGCGGCGGCCAGTTCGACGGCCCGCTCCATCGTATGGGCGACGATATGCGGGGTGTCGGCCAGGGTCACGGCGAAGGCGTCCGCCGCCTCCCCGATCAGATAGGCCTTGGTCACGCGCGCGAAGAGGTCGCGCAAGCTGTCGATCCCGCCGTCCTTGGCCTTGCCGCCCGCGATCCAGAAGACGCTGGAGTAGGAGGCAAGCGCCTGTCGCGCCGCGTCGGCGTTGGTCGCCTTGGAGTCGTTGATGAAGCGCACGGAGCCCAGCCGCCCGACGGCCTCCATCCGGTGCGACAGGCCGGGGAAGCTCAACAGGCCCTCGACCGCCGCCTCATGCGACACGCCCAACGCCCGTGCCGTGGCGTAGGCGAAGGCCGCGTTCTGGGCGTTGTGGCGGCCGGGTAGAGAGCGAGCGACGGTCAGATCGGCCAACACTTCGCCGCCCGCCATCAACACGCCAGCCGCCGCCGCATATCCTTCTCCCCTCGGGGGAGAAGGAAGACTCAGAACCGCCTCGACCCGCCGCCCCTGCGCCCGCAGATCCGCCGCAGCCGTCCGCCCCCATTCCTCGTCCACGCCGATCAGCGCCAGCGCCTCAGCCCCCTGCGCCTGAAAGATCCGGCGCTTGGCGGCGATATAGCCCTCCATCCCGCCGTGGCGGTCCAGATGGTCCGGCGACACATTGGTCAGGATCGCCACGTCCGGCGCAAAGCCCGTCGTCAGATCCAGCTGATAGGACGACACCTCGATCACATAGACCGCATCCGCCGTCGGCTCGGGCAGCGCTAACACGCCGATGCCGATATTGCCGCCGATGTGGACGCTCAAGCCCGCCTGCTTCAGCACCCAGCCGATCAGGGCCGTGGTCGTCGACTTGCCGTTGGTGCCGGTGATGGCGACCACGCGCGGCCGCTCCCCTTGCGGCAAGGCGGCCAGCGCCCGCGCGAACAGCTCCACATCGCCGATGACCGGCACGCCCGCCTCATGGGCGCGCTCCACGCTCCAGTGCGGCTTGGGATAGGTCAGCGGCGCGCCGGGCGACAGCACCAGGGCGGCGAACCCCGACCACTCGGCGCGCGTCAGATCTTCGACCAGGAAGCCCTCGGCCTCGGCCTGCATCCGACCCGAGACGCCGTCGTCCCACAGCACGGGGATCGCGCCCCCGGCCTGAAGCGCGCGCGCCGCCGTAATCCCCGACCGTCCCAGGCCGAAGACCGCAACACGACGCCCCTCGAAGCCGGGAACGGGGATCATCGGCTCAACGCAGCTTCAGCGTGGCCAGACCGAGCAGCGCCAGCATGGCGGCGACGATCCAGAAACGGATGACGACGGTGGATTCCGGCCAGCCCATCTTCTCGAAATGGTGGTGGATCGGCGCCATCAGGAAGATGCGCTTGCCGGTCAGCTTGAAGTAGCCGACCTGGATCATGACCGAGGCCGCCTCGACCACGAACAGGCCGCCGACGATGCCCAGCACCAGCTCATGCTTGGTCGCCACGGCCATGGAGCCGAGGGCGCCGCCCAGGGCCAGCGAGCCGGTGTCGCCCATGAAGATCTTGGCCGGCGGGGCGTTGTACCAGAGGAAGCCCATGCCCCCGCCGATGATGGCGGCGCAGAAGATGGCCAGCTCGCCCGCGCCCGGCACGTGGTGGACCTGCAGATAATCCGCGAACAGGAAGTTGCCGACCAGGTAGCTGATGATGCCGAAGGCGCCCGCCGCCATCATCACCGGCACGATGGCCAGGCCGTCCAGCCCGTCCGTCAGGTTCACCGCGTTGGAGAAACCGATGATGGTGAAGGCGGCGAACGCCACATAGAACCAGCCGATGTTCAGCAGCACCGCCTTCAGGAAGGGGAAGGCGATCGAGGTCTCAAGCCCCGGCGAGGTCGGGGACTGGGTCATCCACAGCACGGTCAGCACACCGGCGATCACCGCCACGATCGTCTGGGCCAGCAGCTTCTGCTTCGACGTCAGCCCGGCCGAGGTCTGCTTCGTCACCTTGGCGTAGTCGTCGATGAAGCCCAGCACGCCGAAGGCCGCCGTCACGCCCGAGACGATCCAGATATAGGGGTTGGTCAGGTCGCCCCACAGCAGCACGGCCACGCCGATGCCCGCCAGGATCATCAGACCGCCCATGGTGGGGGTGCCGACCTTGGACAGGTGCGAGACCGGACCGTCGTCGCGGATCGGCTGGCCCCGGCCCTGCTTGGCGCGAATCCAGTTGATGAAGCGGCTGCCCATGGCGACCGCCACGATCATGGCCGTGGCCATGGCCAGGGCCACGCGCACCGTCTGATACTGGATCAGGTGCAGCAGCGGATATTCCTGGGCGATGTCCGCGTAATAGAGATAGAGCAGGTAGAACATTCTTGAGGGACCCTATCGCGTCGCGCGCGGCGCGCCGCTGCCTGAGGGGTTGTTGCCTTGTTCGGTCACGCCGAGATTTGCAAGCGCGGCCGCGACCAGCGAGGCCTTCGAGCCGTTCGAGCCCTTGACCATGACCACGTCGCCCGGCTGCGCCAGCAGGGCGGCCTCAGTCGCCAGCTCGGCGGCGGTCTCGCGCCACTCGCCGCGCAGCGCAGGCGGCAGGGCCTCATGCAGCAGGCGCATCTGCGGCCCGGCCGTATGCACCACGTCCAGACCAGCGGCGACGATGGCGGGGGCCAGCCCTTCGTGAAGAGCCCGGCTATGCTCGCCCAACTCCAGCATGTCGGTCAGCACCACGACGCGGCGACCGCCCGGCCCCACCGGCTTGGCGCCCAGGCTGACGAAGCCCGCCTTCATCGACAGCGGGTTGGCGTTGTAGCTCTCGTCGATCAGGGTGAACGTCCCGCCGGGAACGGCGACCGTCTTCATCTGCCCGCGCCCGGCCAGCGGCTGGAACCCCGCCAGCGCCTGCAGCGCCGTATCCAGCGACACGTCCAGCGCCTGCAGCATCAGGATGACGCACAGGCTGTTCAGCCCCCAGTGCACGCCCGACTGCGCCAGCCGGTATTCGATGCGCCGTCCGTCCAGCTCGGCGGTGACGGTCGCGCCCTCGCTGTCCGCAACGAAGTCCAGCAGGCGCGCGTCGCAACCCGCCGCATGGCCGAAGGTCCGCACCACGGCCCCGGCCTTTTCCGCGCCCTGACGCACGATGTCGGCATGGGCGTCGGCGGCGTTGACCACGGCGATCCCGCCCGGCGCCAGCCCCTCGAAGATGGCGGCCTTCTCGCGCGCCACGCCCGCCTCGCCGTCGGCGAAGGCCTCGATATGCACCGGCCCGACCGTGGTCACGCAGGCGGCGTGCGGACGCACAAAGGCCGACAGCGGCCCGATCTCGCCCGGATGGTTCATGCCGATCTCGAACACGGCGCGGTCGGTGCCCTGCGGCATCCGCGCCAGCGTCAGCGGCACGCCGATATGGTTGTTGTAGCTCTTGATCGAAGCGTGGCTTGATCCGGCCAGATCGAGGCCCGCCTTGATCGCCTGGGTCACGCTGGTCTTGCCGACGCTGCCGGTGACGGCGCCGCGCAGGCGGGCCCGATCGCGCGCGGCGACGCCCAACGCCTCCAAGCCTTTCAGGGTATCGGGCACCAGCACATAAGGCCCGCCCTCGACGGGCCGGTCGACCAACGCCACCGTCGCCCCCGCAGCGAAGGCGGCCTCGGCGAACTCATGCCCGTCGCGCGCGCCGTGCAGGGCCAGGAACAGGTCGCCCGGCGCGATCTCGCGGCTGTTGTAGGTCAGGCCCGAGACGCCAATGTCTTGGGGGGCGTCGGGTCCATGAAGCCGTCCTCCGGTCGCCGAGGCGATGGCTTCGGCGGTCCAGAGCGGCGTGTGTGCGTCAGGCATGATCTTTCAGGGCTTCGGTCGCTTCGGCGGCGTCGTCGAAGGGATGCACGACCCCGCCGACGATCTGACCCTGTTCATGCCCTTTTCCGGCGATCACGACCACATCTCCTTCACGCATCAGGGAGACGGCGTGGCGGATGGCCTCGCGGCGGTCGCCGATCTCCAGCGCGTCGGGGCAACCGGCGCGCACCTGGGCGCGGATGACGGCGGGGTCTTCGGAACGCGGATTGTCGTCGGTGACGATGGCTGTATCGGCCAGACGCCCGGCGATCTCGCCCATCAGCGGACGCTTGGCCCGGTCGCGATCGCCGCCCGCGCCGAAGACGACGATCAGACGGCCCGTCGCGTGCGGACGAAGCGCGTTCAGCACCGTCTCCAGCCCATCGGGGGTGTGGGCGTAGTCGACATAGACCTCGCCGCCGCGCGCGCCGCCGGGGATGCGTTGCAGGCGGCCTTGGGCGCCCTGGATCAGCTCCAGCGCCGGGATCACGCGGTCAGGGTCCTCGCCGCCCGCGATGCACAGGCCCGCCGCCACCAGAGCATTCGACGCCTGAAACGCGCCGGCCAGCGGCAGCAGGATATCGTGCACCCGGCCGCGCACGTCGAGGGTCAGGCGCTGGCCTTCCGGCGTCGCCCGGCGCGCCAGCAAGGTCAGGTCGCGCCCGCGCTCGCCCACGCCCATCACGCCCAGACCGGCCATGATCGAGGCCGAGGCGAAGGCCGAATAGGCGTCGGAATCCGCGTTCAAAACCGCTGTGCGGCCGCGCGGCAGCAGGGCCTCGAACAGGCGCATCTTGGCGGCGCGGTATTCGTCCATCGTGCCGTGATAATCGAGGTGGTCCTGCGTCAGATTGGTGAAGCCCGCCGCCTTGATCGCCACCCCGTCCAGACGCCGCTGGTCAATACCGTGTGACGAGGCCTCCAGCGCCAGGTGCGTGACCTCCTTGCGGGCCAGTTCGGCCAGCAGGCGCGCGGCCTCGGCGGCGTCGGGGCTGGTCAGGCCGGGGCCGGTCAGGGCGTAGGTCTTGTCGCCCTTCTGGCCGACGACGCCCAGGGTGCCCATGCTGGCCGACTTCAGGCCGAGCCCCGCCCAGATCTGGCGGCAGAAGTTGGCGACCGAGGTCTTGCCGTTGGTGCCGGTCACCGCGACGCAGGTGCGCGGCTGGGCGCCGTAGAAGGCGCGCGCGGCGATGGCGTAGGCCCGGTGCACGTCGCCCGATCCGACCAGGAGCGGCGCCGCGCCCGCAGGCGTGTCGGACGGCGCCAGCACGGCGGCGGCCCCTTTCGCGAGGGCCTGCGGAATGAAGGCGCGGCCGTCGGCCTGCGTCCCCGGCAGGGCGACGAACAGGGCGCCGGGCACGACCTGACGGCTGTCGGCGGTGACGGCGGTGATCTCAGGGTCCGAGGCCACGTCGCGGCGCAGCAGTTCGGAGAGGCGCAGCTGGCTCATCGGCCGTCGCCCTCCACGTCCTGGAACTCGGGGATCTTTTCGCCCAGCGCGGTGGACCAGCGGTCGGCCTTGCGCTCGACGCCCAGGAAGCCGGCGATGCGGGCGGCGATGCGGCCCACGGCGGGCGCGGCGACATAGCCGCCGGTGCGCGGATAGACGCCCGGCTCGTCCATCAGGACGAAGACAGTGTAGCGCTTGGCGTCCACCGGCCCGTCAGCGGGGAAGACCCCGGCGAAGGAGCCGACGGCGACCGCCGGATTATAGCGGCCGTTGACCAGCTTGTTGGCCGAGCCCGTCTTGCCGCCCATCCGCAGGCCCGGCGCATCGGCGAATCGGCCCGAACCGCGCGTGACGTTGCGGCGCATCAGATCGATCATGTTGGCCGAGGTTTCCGGCGAAATGACCTGATGCGTCTGGGCGTTCGGACGACCGCCCTTGCGCAGCGTCGGCGGCACATAGCGTCCGCCGTTCACCAGCGCGCCATAGGCCGACACATACTGGATCGGCGTGACCATGATGCCGTAGCCGAAGGACAGCGACGCCAGGGTGCTGTCGTCCCATTTCCTGACCTTGGGCGGGGCGGCCGATTCCTTCAGCTCGATCGGAGCGGCGTCCAGCAGGCCCAGACGGCGGAAATAGTCGCGCATCACATCGCCGCCCATCTCGACCGCCAGGCGCGAGGTGCCGATGTTGGACGAGTGCAGATAAACCTCCTCCAGCGTCAGCACCTTGTTGGTGGCGTGGAAGTCGGTGATGCGGCGCTTGCCGATCTGCAGCGCCTGAGAGGCGTCGAACAAGGTGTTCATGTCGGCCCGGCCGGTGTCGATCCCGGCGGCGACGGTGAAGCTCTTGAACACCGAACCCATCTCATAGTGGGCCGAGACGACGCGGTTCAGCGTGGCCTCTTCCGGCGCGGCGTTGCGGCGGTTTGCGTCATAGGTCGGCCACGAGGCCATGGCCAGAATCTCGCCGGTCTGCACGTCGGCGACGACGGCGACGGCGCCCTTGGCCTTATGCTCCTCGGCGGCGATGGCCAGTTCGTTCTCGACCACGCCCTGGACCCGCAGGTCGATGGACAGGGGGAAGTCCTCGCTGGCGGCGCCCGCCGCGCGGATTTCCTGGTCGAAGGCCAGCTCGGCGCCCGCGACGCCCTCGCCGCCCGTGTCCGAACGACCGATCAGGTGCACGGCCGAGCTTCCCAGCGGATAGACGCGGCGGTCTTCCGGCTCGAACGTCACTCCGCCCAGAGCCAGGGCGTGGACCGCCCGGCGCTCGGCCGGCGTCAGGCCGTTCAGGGCGATCAGACGACGCTCGCCGCTCAGCACCCGATCCAGACGCGCGGCGGAAATGCGCGGCAGGGCGCGGCGCAGCTGGGCCTTGGCGGCCGGAATGTCCCAGACCTCGCGCGGGTCGATGTAGAGGCCGTAGTGGGTGATGTTGGTCGCCAGCAGCTGACCGTTGCGATCCACCAGATCGGCGCGCGTCAGGGCGCCGGGATGGAAGCCCGCCCCGGCTCCGCCGCGCGGCGTCAGCAGGGCGGCGTGCGCGGCGCCCAGGGCCAGGCAGGCGAAGACGACGCAGAAGGCCGCCATGATCAGGAAGATGCGGACGCGGGTGTCTTCTTCCGGGCGGGCGTCGGCGCGGGCGCGCTCGAACGAATGCTCCAGGTTCCACACCAGGGAGGCGACCCACCGCCCCCAAGCCGAGACCGCGCCGCCGAAGGTCGCCTGCGGGCGGCCGCGATAGCCCATGCCGTGATGGTCATGCACGCTCATTGCACGGCCTCCGCGGCGGGAGCAGCAGGGGCAGCGACGGGTTTCTCAACCGGCGGCGGCGCAATCGCGGGCAAAGCCGCCTCGCCCGCCTGCTTCTTCACATCGACCGGACCCAGGCCGATCTCGCGCGACAGGGCCTCCAGCCGCGCGGGCTGCTCCAGCCGCGTGACCTCAGCGCGCAGCAGGCGGACCCGCTCGCGGTTCTCACGGATATCGCGCTCCAGGCTGCTGATCTCGGCGCTTTCGCGGGCGGCGGCCGCCTTGGCGATATAGACCGAGAAGACCAGCGCCAGCACGCAGGCCACGCCGATGATCTCGACGCAGCGCACGCCGCGCACCTTCCACTCGAACAGGCGCTTGATGGGCTCAGGCACAGTCATCATGCGCCCCTCCCCTTCACCGCGCCCCAGGCCGGGGCGCTGGTGCGAACGCCTGCGCGCAGCTTGGCCGAGCGGGCGCGGGGGTTGGCGGCCAGTTCGGCCTCGCCCGCCTCGCGCGCGCCCTTGAACATCAGGTCGAAGCTGGGCTTGCGCATCTCGACCGCGACCGGCGCATGGCGCGAACCGCCCGGCGCATTGCCGGTGCGCTCGGTCATGAAGGCTTTGACGATGCGGTCTTCCAGCGAATGGAAGGTGACGACGACCAGCCGACCGCCGGGAGCCAGCGTCGCCTCCGCCGCCTCCAGCCCGCGTTCCAGCTCGCCCAGCTCGTCGTTGACGGCGATGCGCAGGGCCTGAAACACGCGGGTGGCCGGATGGATGGCGGCGCCGCGACGCCCGCCCAGAGCCTTCTCCACCACCTCGGCCAGATCGAGGGTGCGGCTGAACGGCTGCTCGACACGGCGGCGCAGGATGGCGGTCGCGACCCGGCCCGACTGACGCTCATCGCCATACAGCTTGAAGATATGGGCCAGCGGCCCGTGATCCCAGGTGTTGACGATGTCAGCGGCGGTGACGCCCTCATCGCTCATCCGCATGTCCAGCGGCCCGTCGCGCATGAAGGAGAAGCCGCGCTCGGCCTGATCCAGTTGCATGGACGAGACGCCGATGTCGAAGACGGCGCCGTCCAGCTTCGCCTTGCCGCTCTCCTCGAACGCCTCGACCAGACCGGAGAAAGGCGTGCGGATCAGTTGGAAGCGATCGGGGAAGTCGCGCGCCACGGTCTCGGCGAACGGCTGCACCGTCGGATCGCGATCCAGCGCCACAACCTCGGCTCCGTGCTCCAGAATGGCGCGCGTATAGCCGCCCGCGCCGAAGGTGGCGTCGATGATCACATTGCCCGCCTTGGGCGCCAGCGCCTCGATCACCTCGGCTAGCAGGACGGGCGCGTGCGGAGAGGTCATGCCGCCCCTCCCGTCTTCGCCGCAGCGGCCTGACGGCGCATCTCGCCGAACTGCTTCAGGCCCTCGCGCGCCATGCGGCGCTGCTCGGCGCGGTGCGCGGCCCACTTGTCCTTGTTCCAGATCTGGAAGCGCTCGCCGACGCCGTAGATGACGACCGTGTCGGACAGGTCGACCTCGGCGCACAGATGTTCCGGCAGGGTGATGCGCCCGCCCGAGTCATAGGCCAGCGGCTTCTGTTCGCCGAAGATCGAGGCCTCCAGCGCCGAGCGGTAGGGGTCGCCGAACGGCAGGCTTTCGATCACCGCGCGATATTCGGCGAACAGCTTGTCGCCGCCCGCTTCCAGGCAATCGGCTTCGATGGAGGGAAAGCAGAAGACGCCGTGCTCGGCGCCGTTTTCAGCCGTGCGGAATTCCTGGGGGATCAGGAGACGGCGCTTGCCGTCCAGCTGCTTCTCGTAGGTCGAGAGAAACACGCCCTGCCCTATCGAACCCTGCGGCCCGCCCCTGAAATCCGATGAAAAACCCACGCGTCGGGCCGTAGCCCCTACTCATGAGCCACTGGGATAGCATGGGACAGAATGGGCCTCAATGGGATTAGTTGACGCCCTTTAACCTAATTTGCGGTTCGATCAGCGCCTCAAGGACTGTAAAATCAGAACATACACAGAACAAAATGAGTATTCACAGCCTGTGGACGGGTTCTAACGCCTTGATTTCAACGGAATGGTTAACGAGGACGCCCCCTCCCGATGGGAGAGGGCCCGCCTCAAAACCCTCAAGCAGCACGAAGCGCGTTGGGGCCTCTAAAAATAAACACCAGACGGCCTGTAAGCCGGGTTCTGTTCCGCCCAAAAGCGGCGACGATCATTCCTCTGGGCCGCCCATTGCTGGACGGCTCTCGCGACCTACCCGGACGCCTGGGGCGGTGAGCCCTGCGGAGCGAGCCCCGCGCGACGTCCCTATTTGGTCTTGCTCCAGGCGGGGCTTGCCATGCCGTCGACGTTGCCGCCGACGCGGTGGGCTCTTACCCCACCCTTTCACCCTTCCCTGAGCCGAAGCCCAGGCGGTTTGCTTTCTGTGGCGCTATCCCTCGGGTCACCCCGGGCGGGCGTTACCCGCCGCCTTTTCACCGTGGAGCCCGGACTTTCCTCGACAGGAGCAAGCCCCCGCCGCGACCGCCCGGCCGTCTGGCGAGCGCTAGATGCGCGCGAATGGGCGGAAGGTCAATCCAACTGACGCTCCCCCTCTCCCGATGGGAGAGGGTCATGGCTTTTCTAATCCAGCACGCCCGTCACGCTCTCGACCGAGGCCAGTTGCAGCAAACCGACCAGCCGCGCGCGCGTCTCGCCGTCGGCGACGCCGTCGACGCGATCGGGCCGCCAGTGGCGCTGGAAAGCCTCGACCGTCAGGCGGGTCTCGTCGTCATAGGCCCCGCCCGGCTGCGCCCCATAGCCCAGCCGGTGCAGGCCCGAGCGCAGGACGATGACGCCCAGCCCCTCGTCGCCCGGCGACAGAGGCGCGCCCAGAGCGCCGATACGCTCGGGCGCCGGGTCGAACCACAGGCCGTGCCCGGCCTCGGCCAGACGCTTCCACGGGAAGAGCTCGCCGGGGTCCTGCTTGCGCTCGGGCGCCATGTCGGAGTGGCCGATGATGCGGGCGTCGGGAATGGACCAGCGGGTGCGGATGTCGCTGATCAGGGCGATCACCGCCTCGATCTGCGGCTCGGTGAAGAGACGATAGCCGAACTCATGGCCCGGGTTGACGATCTCGATGCCGATGGAGGCGGCGTTGACGTCGGTCTCGCCCTGCCAGGCGCCGCGCCCGGCGTGCCAGGCCCGGCGCTCTTCCCGCACCAGCCGCAGAACGGAGCCGTCCTCATCGACGACATAGTGGGCCGAGACCTTGGCCTCCGGGTCGCGCAGGCGGGCGATCGCCGCCTCGGCCGTCTCCATGCCGGTGTAGTGCAGCACCAGCATGTCCGGCGGGCCGCGCCGGGCGTCGAAGTTCGGAGAGGGCGCGTCCGGATAGACGGTCATGGCCAGAGGTTCATGAGGCGGGCGATCAACGCCCGTCCTTTTCCCAGCCGTAGGTCACCCAGGTGTCGCCCACCTTCTTGGCGTCAATGACGCCGTCGTCGCGACGACGACGCGCCGTCATGGCGCGACGGGCGCGCAGGGCGAAACCGGCGAAGAAGACCAGCACCCCGGCCACCAGGGCGATCATGGCCACGGCGGCGGCGGTGAAGACGGCCAGCAGGGCGCCGACCGTTACGGCCAGGGCGGTGGCGATCAGGCCCGCGACCCAGACGAAGGGCGCCAGCAGGCCGGAACCGGGCCGACGGCGCGCATTGAAACCCAGCTGGCCCATCGGGTCGGAGTTGATCATGAACTCAAAGCCTCTCTCAGCGTCCTGATGAACGCCTCAGGCGCAATGTCGGTCCATCGACCTGAACGGTCAATGCACTGCGACATCACGCACCAGTCACATTTGTTGTCCCGGCGAAGCCTCAGAAGGCCGGCTGATCCGCCAGGACCACAGAGCCGCGGCTGCGCATCCGGTCGGTCTCGACGCGGTTCAGCATGGCCTGGGCGGCGGGATCGCCCATCACCTGGCCGACCTTGACCATGGCTTCAGCGGCCTGGCCCGAGGCGCCGAAAGCCGTCGCCAGCGCCTCCCACGGGGTCTGCGGTTGCGGGAAGCGCTTGAACCGGACGGTCTCGGACGACGGGATCTTGGCCAGCTGGCGCGCCTTGGCGACGGCCTCTTCCAGACCGCCCAGCTGATCGACCAGACCCAGGCCGTGCGCCTGAGCGCCGGTCCAGACGCGCCCCTTGGCGATCTCGCGCACGCGCTCGACCGGCAGCTTGCGGCCCTTGGCCACACGGGCGACGAACTCTTCGTAGATGCGGTCCATCGAGGCGGCGAAGGCCGCGCGCTGGCCCTGGTCGAAGCTCTGCGTCGGCGAGAAGGCGTCGGCGTAGTCGCCGCCGACCGACAGGCCGCGCATGTCGACGCCGAAACGTCCCAGCGCATCAGCCAGCACGAACTTGCCGCCGAACACGCCGATCGAGCCGGTCAGGGTCGAGGGCTGAGCCACGATCCAGTCGGCTTCCGAACTGATCCAGTAACCGCCGGACGCCGCATAGGCGCCCATCGACACCACCACCGGCTTGCCCGCCGCCTTGGCCGCACGCACGGCGGCCAGCACCTGTTCAGACGCTTCCGGAGAACCGCCCGGCGAAGAGACGCGGAAGACGATGGCCTTCACGTCCTTGTCCTCGATGGCCTCATAGATGGCCTTGGCCGTGTCGTCCGAGCGGATGCTGGTCCCGCCGCCGAAGGGCGAGTCGTTGGCGCCGCGGCCGGTCATGATCGCGCCCTCGCCGCCGACGATGGCGATGGCCGACTTGGCCGAACCCGAACCCGAGGTCGTGCGCGCGCCCTTCAGCGAGGCGTATTCGCCGAATTTCACGATCTTGGCGTTCTTGCCGGCCTTGGTCTTGGCGGCGGCCTCGGCTTCCTCGACCTGGCCGATCTTGTCGACCAACTTCAGCGACAGGGCCTGATCGGCCGTATAGGGACCGGCCTCGACAATGGCCTTCAGGGCCTCGGGCGTAGTCTTGCGGTCGCGGGCGATGCTGGCGACCGCGCTGTCGTAGATGGAGCCCATCCAGGCCAGCATGGCCTCGCGGTGCGGAGCGGTGAAGTCGCTCTGCGTATATTCGTTGACGGCGTTCTTGTACTCGTAGCGCTGCTCGAAGTCGGCCTTGACGCCGTACTTCTCGAAGGCGCGGCCCAGGAACACGCTGTCCGCCGCCAGGCCCACCGCCTGGAATCCGGCGGTGTTCTGCAGCCACAGCTGATCAGCGCTGGAGGCGACCATATAGCTGGACATCACCGCGCCCACCGGCATGAAGCCTTGGCTGTGCGCGATCACCGTCTTGCCCGAGGCGCGGAAGCGGGCGATCGCCTGGCGCACTTCATCGGCCGAGGCGGGCGTCATGCCGGCTTCCGGCGCGCGCACCAGCAGAACCTTGACGTTGTCGTCCGCCGCCGCCTGGGCCAGGACGTCCACGACCTGAACCACCGACAGGCTGGGGCCGCTGAAGGCCGCGAAAGGATTGACCGGCGTTTGGTCCGTCAGGCCGCTGCGCAGATCCAGCTCCAGCACCGTCTGGGCGGGCGCCGTCGGCTTGGAGGCCCCGGCCGCCATGGCGAAGAAGATCAGCGCCACCACCGGCAGTACGACGAAGAAGGCCACAAGCCCGGCGAAAACGCCCAGCATGGTGAGGAAGAACTGCTTCATGGAAAGGCGGACGTCCAGGATCGCGGCCAGAGGCGGCCAAGCGTGAGGATAGAGGCCGCGCCCGGCGCGTCAAATGAACGGACGGTAATAAACCCATGAAAAAGGGCCCGCCGTCGCCGGCGAGCCCTTCTCCTTCACGGCAAGGTCGCGATCAGCGCCCGATGTCGTAGGTTCCGCTGATATCGATGCGGACCGTCAGTTCGCCTGCGGAAACCGGGGTCGAGGCGCCGCCGGCGTCCATGGCGACGCGGGCGTACATAGCCTGCGGGCGCACCTCGGGCGCATAGCCGCCGCCCTCGGTCAGGGAGCGCACCGGCCCCAGGTCGACGCCCAGGGTCTGGGCGTACAGCCGCGCCTTGTCCTGCAGGGCGCGCACGGCCAGCACGCGGGCCTGATCTTCGGCCGCCTTCGGGTCCTTCAGACCGAAGCTGATGCCGTCGATCTGGTTGACGCCCGCCGCGACCACGGCGTCGGCGGTCGTGCCGACCTTCGTCAGATCCTGGATCGTCACCGTTACGCGGTTCGAGGCCTGATAGCCGCGCAGCTTGGGCGGTTCGTTCTGCTGATAGTCATATTGGGCCGACAGGTTCAGCCCCGAGGTCTGGATGTCGCGCTCGGCGATCCCGGCGCGGCGCAGGGCGGCGACCACGCGGGTCATCTGCTGGGCGTTCTGGGCCATGGCCTCCTGGGCCGTCGGGGCCTCGGTCACCACGCCGAAGTTGATCGTCGCCTGATCCGGCGCGACCTTGACCTCGCCGTAGGCCGACAGGTTCAGGGCGGGTTGTTGAGCCATGGCGTGCACCTGCATCGGGGAAGAGCCGCCGGGCTGGGATTGAGCAGACGCGACGGCCGGCGCCGCCAAGGTCATCAGGGCCGTGCCCAGCATCAGGGCGCGTGCGGTGCGGGTCATTACGAGGTCTCCGTCGAAATCGAACGGGCAGGCGTGTTCGCCAGCCACGGCCTAACTTAGCCGTTTCAAACTGAACGAACGCAAAAGACCCCTGTGCAGGTTCCGTTCATCAGGGTGAAAAGCGTGACAGGTCCAAGGCGGCTTTGCAGCCGCCGCCTCGCCTGCTAGGCACCGCTTGCTGTGCTTCGGGGGCCCGTAGCTCAATGGTTAGAGCCGACCGCTCATAACGGTCTGGTTGGGGGTTCGAGTCCCTCCGGGCCTACCAACCGTGTGTCGAAACCACTTAGAACTGGCTCAAAACCAGTTAAGGGTGGCTCAAGCGCAGATTACCCCCAATCACGCTCGCCTTGAAGTGCCGGACTTTGACTCAACTCAGACGTGGGCAGCGCCCGCTTACCGCACCAGATTACTAACCTGATTGCGGAAAGCCTTCCAGGAACGCCACATCGGCTCACGCAGCCAAGCTGGGCGGGACAGGGAAAGTCCAATGTGTCGGTTCCTTGATCACAAGGCCGCTTAGCTGGCTAGCTGCTCGGCTTTGGGCACGAGGCGGATAACGTTCACTAGCTGCAGGCAGGTTTCAACGATGGCGTGGAGACCGTCCGGGTCGATCGGCTCGCTCGACATAATGTCGGGGTTGTCCCCATGATGCTCACCCATCGTGCCAGCATTGCAGCTCTCGAGATCTTTGAGGTCGCCCCAGCAGGGATGGTTTGCGCCTGAAGTCTTGATGGCTGTGATGATAGGGCCGAGATTATCGGATGGTTTGAAGTACGCACTGAACGATCGGCGGTAATGGGTCTCAAGAACTTTCCGCACCGCTGGAGACACGTTCGACGGTTCGCCCTCGCGACGAAGGTAGTACGCGTTAAGCTGATTTAACTGGCGGGTATGATCACTCTGACAGAGTTGATCGAGATCCGCGACCACTGCCTTCGACCAGTTCTCCGCGCCGTCATAGACGATCTCGTAGCTGGTCTGGTCGATCGTTGAACACCGCTTGCTCACCTTCCTCAGAAAGTGCTGGTCGTGAGACAGAACGATAAGCTGAGTGGTACGAGGGCAAAGACCGTCGAGAATGTCGATCGTTTTGCCCTGACGGTGCGTGTCATGGCTGCTCAACGGGTCATCGAAAACGACGACCTTGTCTGCAAGACTCGTTTGTCGATCCAACCCTGCGAGGAAAAACGCGAAGGCGAGGGTCGTCTTATCTCCGGTCGATAGAGTGTTTTTGAAGCTAGCCTCATCCGCGCCGGCCGCTCGGCGACCACGCTCAACCGGGTGTCCACGAACGACGAGCCCGTAGGCAACCGAGCCAACATTCCCCGCCATGCTGTTCGAGATTTTCGAGATCCGGAACGTCGCTCCGAACTTCTGGAGATAGTCGTTCACTTGAGCATGATAGTGCGTAGCAGACGTTTCGCTCGCGGCTTTGAGCCGCGCTTGAACCTCTGTCCGCACCTTTTTAGCCCGCGCATCCTGCCGCTTCGCCTTCAGCGATGCGTCGATCCTCTTTTGAACGCCGGCATCTACTCGGCGCTTCCGCTTGTTCAGATTTTCCAGACGGAGTTTCGCCTGCGCTTCGGTCTGTGTCGTACCCGCCCTCCGCCCGTCGATCAGCTTACTTATCTGGGAGATCGCGTCGTTGTAGCTGCGCAGGCTTTGCTCAGCCGCGTCGATTTGAGATTGAGTGTCCCCAATGCCCGGGGCATCCTCAACCGCGACGAGGGGCGTTTGACGCTTGAGATCGAACAAAGCCTTGAGTGATCTATGCGCAGCATCAAGAGCGGTTAGCGAGCTCTCGGTGTCAGGGACAACGACTGACGAGAGATCGCAGAACTCGGACCAGCCCCTGATAGCCTCGGCATTCGCCGTGACCTTGGTCGCCAGGGCCGCGCGGGCATCCGCGCCAACAGTGCGATCCAACGTGTCTGCGCCGGCCTTTATCGCTTCGAAATGCGCCTGATAGGCCTCACCAAAAATCTGGCCGTAAACTGTCGTGAGGCCACGCTCATCGACGCCCTCCTTGCCGCAGAAGGGACATTCGTCATCGTGGATGTGCTCCACGCCGAAGCGTATCCACGCCTCGCCCTGCTTACCCAGGCGGAACTTGGAAAAGTGGGCGGCCAACCGCTCACGCGCTGACGACTCGATGTCAGCGATCGTCCGAGCAAGCAGCTCAGTGGGATCGACTAATGAAGGGACATCGACCGCCTCAAGCTTCTGCAGTCGCGCAAGACGATCAGATTGCTGGATCGCTTTGAGATCCATCGCTGCTTGCGCGACCTGCGCATCGAGCGCCGGTGTCGGCGAGGACGCAAAAAACTCTTCTCTGCTCTGGTCGCTCGGAACATCATCCCTGAGCGCCGTATCCGCATCTTTCAAAGCGGCTGCCGCTCGCCTGGCGACGCTGTTGAAATACTCTTGATGTTTGGCAAGCTTCACACCAGCCTCGCCAAGAATGATGGTGAACAGGCCACGATCGTGTTCGAGATCGATCGCTTCACCGGCGTAAAGATTGTCGGCGATGAAAGCAGCGTCGAACACTTCAATCGGTGAGTTTTTTACCGCCCACCGTCCGCCCTTGAACTGGATTGTCCCGTTGTCCATAACCAACGAAACCTGCGGATCATCCTTACCAGAGCCAAGTGTTCGCCTGCCCTGAAGCGGCGCAGCGTCCCCAGTGGCCGCAGATCGTAGGATCGTGGAGAGCGTCGTCTTTCCTCGCCCATTGCGAGCGTAAATGGTCGTAAGTTTCGACAGGCGCGGAGAGGCGGGCGTGTCAAAGGCCTTCAAGACCCCCACGTTCCTCACCACGATCTTTCTTATAATTGGCGGCATCGGCGTTCCCCTCACCGCCAAGCTAGCACCGGCCTAAATTGTCGAAAAGCTTTGTTCCGCCCGCAGTGGAACTAACCCGCCAGATGCGAAGCTCAGCCGCAGTGAGTTTGATGTCCACTTTTTCACGGGATGCGACTGTCCAGTTCTGGCGCCAAGCGGACTGCTGACAAGCCTTGGTCGAAGCGATCAGCGCCGGACCGTCAAGCGTGATGAAAGCGCCCCACCTCCGCCGCTTTCTCTGCACCAGCACCATTGGCCGATCAGGAACTCCAATCCCAGACCAACTCTATGTGAAGCGAACTGACGTAGTCGTGATGCGCGGACCCAGCTGCACCCATCAAGCTCGGTCTTTCCGACGCGATGTAGAGTCATGCTGTCAGATTTTGCCAGCTTCGCCGGTGTCACGCCCATCGATTTACGGATCTCCCGCAAAGTAGATCAGCCAGTCAGATCGCCTTCTACCGGTGCGCCAGCCCCCTCTGATCGGGATCACCTGATACTCCAGGGCCAGCTGTCATCGGCATGCTTCCATGAGGAAGATTTACGTATTTGCAACGACAACTAGAAACTTACATACACCCAGAAACACCATAGTATATATCCGATACTTTATAGGACCTGCTTTACACCATCTGTGATGGATAATTCCGCAAATTAATTCTGTGACTCCTATGGCGAGTCTTGCGACATTCCTCATGTCCAAATCGCGACATCATGTCGTGCCGCGGACGCTCTCAGACCGGTAATCCGGCCGCACAGAAGAGGATCACGCCCGATGGACCCGCCGTAAACACAAGCATTTTCAGAGTTGTACCCCAGACACAACTCGAGCCCCAGGCTGTGCCAAGGGCTCGGTCGGGAAGCCTTCCGGCTCCATTCGTTGTCGAGACGATGGACTGATCCTCTCCTTGATCGAGCAGTAAGTCAACACGCTTCCGTAGAGAAGCGTGATGATCCCAGCTGGCCTGAACCCAACACATCGTTGATCAAGGAGAAACCGGATGGGCTACGTCCGTCATCGATCCCTGCTGCCTATAGGGCAGCCCCTCACCGTAGAAGCCGCCGTCCGTTCCTCAGGCGTTAAGGACGCAGGTCCTTTGTCATGGGAGAGCCTTTCCGCGTCGGCCACCCTGGTGACCACCCTATGCGGAGCCCCTATCCGTACCATTGTCACAGGGCGCAGAGTCATCACGACGGGCGTTTACGCGAGCCGCAAGGCTGGTCGGCCGTTGCCCTATGAGAGCATGAACGAGCTTGCCTTCTTCATGCACTGCGAGGTCGACACCGAAGTAGCTGACTATCGCGCTCAGCCGTTCCGGCTGGAGTTCGTGATCGAGGGGCGCAAACGCACCTACATTGTGGACTGTGTGCGACTGATGGCCGACGGCGGCATCGAAGTGGTCGAGGTCAAATCCGACCCTCGGGCGCTTCAGGACCCCGACTATGCGGAGAAACTCCAGGCGGTGCGAACGATCTGTGAGCAGGTCGGTTGGCGTTTTCGCCTGGTTTTCATGAAGGCGTTGATGGAGCGAGCCGTATTCCATCGCAACGTCACGGACATCCAGTCTCGACGGATGACAGACTACACGAGCGCAGACGTATTCCGGGTCGTGGAGTCCGTGAGGCACCCAGGTGAAGTTGCTCTCGGTGAACTCGCCCAGTTCCTTGGAGCGCGCGCACTGGGGTTCGCCAAACTGAAGGCCATGATGGTCGGACGTATCGTGCGCATCGACCTGGCTCAGCCGATTGGCGATGCGAGTCGCGTCGTTCTCGTCCCCGACCGAAGGGGGGCCTGATATGGGCCTCATGCAACTTAGATCGGGCGACATCTGGGAGATTGATGGCGAGCGCCACTATCTGGATCACATTCTGGATGGTGGATTTCTCGTCTTGCGAAACGTCCAGACCGGTCAGCCTTATCAGTGCCTGACGGATGCGGGCGAGTTCGCCTCCCCCACAAGGCAATGGCTTGGGGATAAGTTCGCCGCCGGCGCGATATGGAGAGTTGAGGTCACTCCAACCTCAAAGGCGCATTCTCTGCGAGAGGCGGACGCCGAGCTTATCCAGGACAAGGACCCGCGCGCGATTGTCAGGCAAGTCGTGCTGAGATCCCTGGATCGAATGGGTGATTTTTCTCGAAGCGACATCAGCCTCCAAAGGGCGTTAGCGCTCATTTGGGAGAACAAGCCACGACAGTTGGCGCACCATCAACCACCATCTCCGTCTACCGTCCGCCGCTGGCTAAAGCAGCGAGGCACGGTCAGCGATCGCCCGCTCAGAGCGATGATTTCTGCATCCGGGCGTGTCTCGCGCCGCAAACGACTCCCAGCCTCGGTTCGACGGCGAATGCACGAAGCCGCCGCCGCGTACTGGTCCAATCTGAGGCTGAGCGTGGGTGATGCCTACGACGACCTGGCGTTCCGCCTTCAACGGATCAATCAGGAGCTTGAAAGTCGAGAGGGCAACATTGTCGTTCCGGTGCCTTCAAAGGAGACATTTCGAAAGCACCTCCGCAGCCTGGAGTGCTTCGAGACGGTCGCGGCGCGCTACGGCAAGAAGGAAGCAAACAAGCGCTTCAAGGCCACTGGCAGGGGCCTTGAAGCCCACCGCCCGCTACTGCTTGCCACCATCGATCACACACCTGCAGACGTTCACATCGTGATGGAGGTTGATGAATGGCGATACGTTGGACGCCCCTTTTTGACGCTCATCGTGGACGTTCATTCTCGATGCATTCTGGGGTGGGTTCTGAGCTTCGAACCGCCGTCGCTGTACTCAGTGATCGAGTGCTTCAAGCGGGCCAACCGGCCGAAACCGCGGATGCGAACCCTCTTTCCAGACTGCCCAGAACTCGCTGACATCTACGGCAAGTGCGACGAAATCGTTGTCGACAACGGGCTGGAGTTCATCGGCACGTCGTTTGAAAGCGGGATGGTGGATCTGGGCATCAGCATTCGTTGGGCGCCAATCAAGGACCCTACCCACAAGGCGGTCGTGGAACGGTTCTTTTCCACGTTGAATTCCATGCTTCACAAGAAGCTTCCGGGTGGAACCTTTCCCCTTCAGAAGCTCAGGGCGTGGGATCTGAACCCTCAGGACTTCGCGGTCCTAACACTTGAGCAGACCGAGGCGCTCCTGGACCTGGCGATCGGGACGTACCACCAGTCCATCCACCGATCCCTCAAAGATACGCCGGTCCGCACCTGGCTCCGAGGCGTGAACGCGGAAACCGGCATCACTATCCTCGGCGACGACCGGCAACTCGACAAGCTGCTTGGGGTGCAAGAGGAACGTCTGGTCACCCGAAGCGGCGTGAACCTCTTTAATCTTAAGTACCATGACCCCGCCGTCACCGGTCCGCTGCTCGAAGATTTGGCGCGGCGCGAGTCTGTGCGCGGCCGCCGGGAGGGCTCGGCATCCGCTAAGGTGAAGGTGAAATACAATCCCGCAAACCTGGGCGAAATCCATGTCTGGAACGGTCCTCGCGGGATCTACGTCACGCTGCCCTGCACCGATCGGGACTATGCCGAAGGGCTCTCCAAATGGCAGCATGATCGCCTTCAGGAGTGGCAGCGCGAGAGCCATGCCAGGACCGAAGACGAGCGCCGCGAACTGCGACTGAATCTAAGGTCGGCGATCAGCGCGCTGGAGAGCCCGAAGACCATCAAACGCCAGAAGCGGGCGCAGGCCCGATTGCTGACTTCTCCCAAGATCGAGGTCCTGGGCGGAGGCGGACTTCGCATCGCTCACGCAGAGCCCCGACCTGACGGCATGGCGCCGGTGATCCCCACCATCGCCCTGGCGCCAGAGCGGACGGACGACGGTGCGAAGCCTATCCGCCCTCAGCGCGGCGGGAAGCGTAAACCCAAGCGGCCGCCAAAGACTGAGACCCCGAAAAGCCTGCCGGAATGGAACGTCGCCGATATCGCCGACGAACACGATTGGAAGGACGTCCTGTGACTATCCCCCCCAAAGCGACCCAAACCGAACTCAACGTCGAGATCGCTGAGAAAATCGCTTTCTTCAAACGGGCGTTCATCCCCTACCCGATGCACATGAAGTTCCATGTGGAGCTGGACTACCTCCAGAAGCTCGGGCGAAAGACGATCGGGCTGCCCCAGATGGGTCTCCGTGGCTTGGGCCCTTCGGGCTCAGGCAAGACCGCGGCCGCGCTGGCTTACATCGCGGCCGTGGAGCGCATCCGACCCAGAACAGACACCTTCGTGCCCGTCGTGAAGGTGGATCTGGAGCGAGGGTCCACGCCCAAAAAGCTGATGATGTCGATCCTGCTGGCCTTCGGCGATCTGCACGCCGGCTACGGCAATGAACTTGCCCTGAAGAGCCGGGTGTTCGCCTGCTTCGAGCGGTTCGGGACGGAGCTTCTCATCGTCGATGAATTCCAGCACCTGAATTACCGCAGCGGCGTCAAGAACGACGTTACCGACACGCTCAAGGGGATGCTGGACGTTGGCATCGTCCCGATGGCCTTTCTCGGGACCGAGGAAGCCATGCCGATGTTCGTCAGAAATCTACAGTTGAACGGACGCATGCTGCCGCCCTGCGACTTTCATCCCCTGAGCGCGCGCAGACCGGAGGATCAGCGGCTGTTTGCGACATTCGTCGCCAAGCTCGAACAGATCGTCGTGGAAAGGGACGTCCTGCCAAAGTTGTCGACCCTCGCCGCCGACGACTTGCTTCCCGGAGTGTTCGAGGTGTCGGGCGGAGTCATAGGACGGGTCTGCCGCCTCTTCGAAGCCGCCTTGGTACATGCTCTCAGGCGGGGAGCGGACAAACTTGAGCGCATCGACATCTACTGGGCCACGGAGCACTGGGCGATGGAACAGGCGTTCATCGACCGCAACCCATTTGCGAGAAAACCTCATGGCTGACGGGGCTTATCTAACGACGACAATCGCAAACGTCCCGATTCCGCGGCTGCTGTTCCCCGTCGAGCCGCAGCCCCACGAAACCCTGCTGGGATTTGTCGTCCGCTGCGTTGAACGAAATCGGTTGGGCACCCCTGTCACCTTCATGCGGGCGGTCGGTCTCGAGTTGAAGGGAAAGGGCGACTTTCTGAACCGACTTCAGGCCGAACTGCCTACGCTGGCGCAAGCCCTCAGCATGTCAGTCGAGTCCCTCGAAGGACTATGGGGCTCTCAGCCCTTCACCAAGGACCGCGAGCGTCGTCTCGGCGGCGTCTGGTTGCGCCCTGCCCTCATTATGCAATCGACGCGACGCGTACCGCCCAGCATCAATCCAGGTGAGCCTGATGACGCTAGATGGATGATCCGACCTATCGCGTTTTGCTCTACGCGCTGGGAGGTGCTGATTGATCGGTGCCCCAGTAGATGGTGCGGCAAGGTTCTGACCTGGCCGGGAGCTGACAGTCTTCACCTCTGTCGACACTGCGGCACGCCGCTGAGCACCGCCCCTCGACGGACTATCCCTCGCCAATATCGCGGGTGGCTGCAGTGGATCATGTCCTTGTTCGACGACGACGAGAGACTGCAACAAGCTGCAGTGCGCCGCGTACCGACGTCCTTCCAGGTCGAGACCGCAACCGAAGTTTTCGAACTCCTTTTGGCGTTCCAACATGCGTTCAAGGTGTCGAAAGCTAAGCCAAGTGAAGAGATCATTGATGATCCCGAGGATGCCATCGATCAAGGCGATTGGCTCCACTGGGTGGCTGCGGCCCGGTTCATGCTGGAGTATCCACGCTCCCACTGGGACCTTCTGCAAAAGCGTGATCCAGACGAGCGCGCAGCGTTTCATCACGCGTTCAAGCGCATTGCTCACAACTCGAATGTACCGCTCGTGCGTTCGGAGCTAACGCGCATCAATCTGGGCGCAGGTCATCTGCCGAGAGAGGCCTCCTGTCGAGCGTGGCAGGCCACGTCAGAAATGACTTCGCACACGGCCGCAAAGGAGCTGGGCGTCACGCCTGGCGCCCTCAAGCAGTTGGTGGAAGCGAAGATGCTGATGCCTCTGCGATCGAGAGGCGCGAGGCGCACTATCAATTTTTATGCAGCGGCAGATATCGACGCATTGAAGGTCGCCCGCAGTGAAGGCATGTCATGTAGCTGGTTCAGGGCAGTTGCCGCCCTTCCCGAGACGGCTATCGAGCAACTTGCCGCTCTAGGATATTTAGAATTCTGCCGAAATCCGGCGGCGGGTCTGCTCTATGGAGACAGACAACTCAGGGTCGACATGGCCGACCCTATCCTTGAAAGATTCGCCAATCTGCCCCCGCCCCCAACCACTAGCAGTTGGACCAGCTTGAGCGAAGCATTCATGGGGGTCGGCGCCCGAGAGAAACCTTGGGGACCCGTCTTGGCGGCATGGCTCAACGGGAGTCTTCCCGGAGGGCTAGCCAACGACGCGGTCAGTGGACCTCCGTCCCTGACCATATCGACTGCTGTAGCGCGAAGCCTTGTGATGGGCGGCCCGACGGCCGTTCCCTGGTTCGGCTTTCAGCCCGAGCACTATGGCGATTTACGGCGGGACTGGCTCTCGCCTGGCGAGACCGCCGCATATTTGAACTGTTCGGCTGTTGAGATCAGCTTCCTGCTCGACAAGGGCCATCTGCATCCCCTGGTCGGTCAAAACCGGACGCGGTTCGCTCGCAGCGAAGTCGAGAACTTCGCGCGGAACTGGATGAACACCAGAGAGGCAGCAGCCCGTCTGGGCGTCTCGCCCCGCCATGTGTGGCGAGAACTTGAGGCGTACTGCATCCGACGATCACTGGGTCGGGGGTTCCACAAGCGTGATGAGTTGGAGCCCATTGTGGAGCTCGAGGTCGAAGCCTACCGGCTGAAGGCCATGCGGCCTGAGCGGTCGGTTATGAACGACAAGCAAGTCCGATGCTGACTCTTAGCTGACCTTCGCGGCGTCCGGTCCCGGTCAACTTAGAGACAAGTCATGTCGACCAAACCAGGGAAGCGGCGCTACTCGCGAAATACGAGGGCGGCAAGACTAGGAGAGCCAAGGGGCCGTCCATCTGAATCCGCTCCATCGCATGGGGCCGGCTAGGCCCCCGCGGGGCGGCAGCTTTCCTGTCAGATCACATTGAGCGTTCTGATCTCCGGGTGGTCACGGATCGGACCTGCGCGGTGTCGCCGAGCGTGATTTCGCGAGTTCCGCTTCGATGCGCGTCAACAGCGCTAGCCGCTGTTCGAGAGCCGCACGCAGAAGAAGGTTCTCACGACCGATGTGGCGCGGCTGAAACAGCTCCCTGTCGCCAACGAGCCGGTCGTGATCGGCGAGCGACTGACGCGCGGTTGTCAAAGCCTGGGTCCAAGCTTGGAAACCGCCCCGTGACCGCGCCTCTATGTCCTGCGAAATCCGGCGTTCCAGCTCGTCGATCGAAGCCGCGAGCTGGGCACCCGCATCCACGGGCCGCCCTTGTTCTGTGAGGAGGTTGGGGAAATCGGCAGGCGCATGCTCGGTGAGCGCGCGCTCAAGGGCCGACATGGCGGAGACAACCGTATGGCCCATCCAGATGATCTGGTCTGCGCTCCAGGTTTCACAAAGCGTACGCCCCGCTCCTGCGTCGTGGCCGAGCTCGTGCACCAGCACGTGACGGGACGTGAACAGCGCCTCGAGTTGCTCCCAGGTCGACGGCTCGCGGATGGGATCGCCGAAGAGTCCAATTTGGACGGCGCCCCGGGACGTGATGACGTCCGCCGGCTTCCGGTTGATGTCCAAGGTTTTGAACAGCTCGTCGAAAACGGCCAGATAGTCACCGGTCGAACCAATCGTGATGCTGGCTCCTAGAAACTGGGGCACTGACACATTGGCCCGGATCATTTGCGAGAGGATGCGCCCCGGGACCTTTCGTTCGAGGACCTTCGAGTCGATCGAGTCGGGTCTGTACGAGTAAAGGTCCGTTATACGGGATCGCGCGTGCCATTCCAGACAGGTGACGTAGCCCACGAGGGTGTAGGGCACCACTTCGAGACCGTGCCGCGACCACATGGCGGGGTCTTCCCTCTTCTCCTCGAGTTCGAAGATTTCCGCGATCTGGCGGGCCTCACGAAGCAGGAGGCGGGCGCGCTTCAACGCCGCGAAGGCGTTGAAGTCGCTGAATGATCCGCTCGCGAACCGCTCCGCGAAGGCGACATGGCGACTGGGGGGCTTTTCCTCCGACATTGTCTCCGGGTTATCCCTCTTCTTCAAACATTGGTCGCGGCCCCTCCAGTCCGGCGAGGGCTCCCCTAGCCCGCTGTTCCCGGACCTCAGTCGTGGGGGCCTGACTGCTACCCCACAACTAGCACGGCCTACCCTGGCAGACCGAACTCGTCGCCAGTGAATGCTTTGTCGAAGCCGAACATCGTCCGGTCGTCCACGCGCATGTTGTCCAGCAGGCCGTAGCGATCCAGCAGGACCTTGAACTCGGCCCCGTCGGGATCGTGAAGGGCGTTGAGCGCGATCAGCAGGAGGTCGTCGTCGCTGAGCTGGGCGCGCAGGAGCCGGACATAGAGGTATGCGCCGTTTTTGCGCTTGTCCGCGCCCATCGCCTTGGGATCGAAGCCGAACAGACCCTCCGCGAAGCGGATGATGTGGTAGGTGTAGCGGAACAGGTTGCGCAGGCCCCGTGCGTCGCGCGTGTAATCCTTAAACATCTTTTGCTGGCTGTCGCCGTGCTGGACGCCCTGCCGGATGCCGCTGCAGATGTTAGCGACGGCCGCCACGCCCGTGAGTTTTCCCTTGGCGACATGTTCGATCAGGGTGAAGCGGCGCTCGAGCAGGTTCAGAAAGGTGGGCTCGCCTGACCGCTTCCTGGAATCGGCCAACTCGGCCTGGGAGGACCGGTAGGTGCGGTAGGCGAAGTAGCCTGCCACGGAGGCCATGAGGGCGCTAAGCACCCCGAAGGAGTCGCCGAACGTGCCGGTGTTTCCGAAGTCTAGCGGCGCAGCCGCGAACCGCCAGCTTTGGGGCAGGAGAAGGTCGGCGGTCGTCAGGGCCACCACGACTAGCGTCCATCCCACAAAGATCGCGCCGATGATCCAGATGGCACCGTCCAGTTTCAGCTTGCGCATAGCTCTTCCCCCGGTTGAATCCCCGCTCACGAATAGCCCAGCTTCGCGCCGGGGCGAACAGGGAGATTCATGGTCCTGAAGCCGGCAGAGACGTTCGGCATTCTCGCTTGGCAGCGCGCGATTGCGCTGACCCGGCTATCCGTGTCTCCAGATAAGCTAGTTTCTTGGGGATAGTTTGACTTCCAAAGCCTCGCGCTCATCCATGCTAGGAGCGCTGAGCTATATTGATCGGGTGACTGAAAAACCTGACAAGCCTCACCAACGATTTGCTCGTCCTCGCAGCGTTATGCAGGAGCGACACCCTGACTTATTCTCCGATAGCAGGGCGGATCAGGAAATCGCTCTTGCGAAGCCTGTGTTCGAGCATCACCTCGAAACGCTGACGACACGCAACGAGGAAGCCGCCTTCGAATACTTCTGCCGCGCCTTGGCCGAGAAGACGATTGCTCCCAACCTGCGAGCTCAATCGGGTCCGATGGGCGGTGGCGATGGGAAGGTGGACGGCGACACCTATCCGGTCGCGGAGGCCATTTCTGAGCGATGGTGGGTAGGGGGCCCCAAAGAAGGGGAAGAATGGGCTTTCGCTTTCAGCGCCAAAAAGAAGTGGGCTGAGAAAGTCCGTGGTGACGTCGAAAAGATCGCGAAGACTGGCCGGCCCTACACGCGGATCTATTTCATCACGAACCAGCCGGCGAAGGCCAGCACGCGGGCCGACATCGAGAAGGAGCTTCGCGAGGCGCACGGCATTCCCGTCACGATCCTAGATCGGGCCTGGATCGTCCAGCAGGTCTACGATCATGGCCATCTCGCGCTCGCAGTCGAGAAGTTGAACATCGCCGGGGTCAAGGTAGATGTTAAAGTCGATGGCCCGCTTGATGCTGCTCGCATCCAAGAGCTAGCCCAGCTGGACAAGCGAGTGGTTGATCCCGCCAGCTATGGCGGCGCCCGGTATCAGCTGGTCGAAGATATCATCGAGGGCGCTTCGATCGCGCGAGGGCTCGAGCGTCCCGAGTTCGAGATTAAGGCGCGCTTCCTTCAGGCCAAGTCCATCGCGGAAAAGGTGGGTGACCCGTTTCAGATCATGAGGGTCGCCTACAATCGCGCCTGGACCGCGTATTGGTGGTTTGAGGATTTCGGGGAGTTCTGTGACCTTTACCCCGAGGTGGAGCGGTACGCACTCACAACGGACGAGGCGGGGCATGTGGAGAAGCTGTTCAATCTTTGGCAGCTTCTCTTCGCGACCCACCGCTATGAGACGGTAACACCGGAGCGGCTGGACCTCGCCGGTCGCACTCAGCGCCTGGAAGAAGCTCTGACCGCTCTCTCCGCCAACGCCGCTCGTCCGAACAATGCCCTGCAAGCTGAAACAACGCTGGTGTTGCTCAGGTTAGCAAAGGCTCAGGCGGCGATGGATCAAGCGAAGATAGAGGCTACCTGGCCTGCCTTTGAGAGCATCCTAGATCGGTGCGAGCACTTGGGTAGCTATCCTGTCGAGCGGCTGTTCGACATGAGCCGGGAGCTGGGGAAGATTTTCGACAGCGACGGGTTCGATCGCTTCTTTGAGCGATTGGTCGATGTCATGCGGACTCGCCGTAGCGAGGGTGACGCGGGCCAAGCCTATATCGAGCGCGGCGGGCAGAAGCTTCAGCATGGCAAGCCGTACGACGCGATCCGCATGTTCGGTCGCGCAGAGGCGCTTCTCGTCAAGGAAGAGTACAAAGCCGAGCTAGTCGTGGCACTGGCTGGCGGCAGCACGGCCTACGACGAGGCCGGGCTTCATTGGGCCGCCCGGAACAAGATATTGGCGGCGGCCGAGCGGAGCTTTTCCATTCTGAAAACGGAGGGGCAGGTCATTCTGCCGGCCTTCGCGTGCCTTCGACGCCTAGCATGGATCGAACTAAGGCTGGGCCGCATCCCTCATACCATTCTGGCAATGGTTATGGGGGCGACGGTTCGTGCCCATCTCAATCTTGAAGGCGATCCTGATCTCGATGAAGAGGTAACGATCCAGGATGCGATCCTTGGCATATTGCTCATGCGCGTGCCGCTGGAAGACTTGCCCGAATTGGCAAGGCTCCCGGCCACCTTGGACCGCTACGGTCTTCCGATGGCGGAGATCGCGATCCTCCATGCGCTCGGCTATGATGAGAAACTTCGGAGCGACGGCTATATTCCTTCCGACGAAACCCCTGAAGGCTTTGAGGCCTTCTTCGAAGCTTGGCGCACGCAACCTGCGGCAGCGCAGGTCGCGAAGACCCCGATTTTGGTGGGCCAGAAATCCAACGCGCTAAGGTCTACGATCCTCGGATGCGAGCTTACGATCAGTGCGCCGAGTGATCCTCTGGCGCTGTCGGTCGCCGAGTCACTCTTGGGCGGTCTTGAAGCGTTCCTCGCCACGAGCGACGAGGGAGACGTTTTTCCCTACCGCGAGCATTTCGAGATCACTATGCGCGCTGGCGGCACCGACATGCTGACCCCGGCGCTGGAGTTTGCCGACACGCAAAGCGAAGCGGCTATCCTGACCTATCCGCTGGACATGACCTTCGACGAACCGGCTCAGACGACGGCCTATTCCGACTGGCTTCAATCGGCGATCATCGAGGTGCTCGTACGGATGGTCCAGGTGAGGGATGTTAAATCCTGGTTCGACAAGATCGCGGGCGAGGAAAAGGGGTTCGGGCGCGCAGTGACGTTCGGCAACATAACGACCATCAATCGGAACGTGTTCGGCGATCCACCCAAGATCTTGCTGAGCGATTGGATAGACGCGGCTAGTGAAGAGTTTCCGCCGAAGCGCACGGAGACGCTCGCAGGCCCCGAGCCCGTCAAGCCGCGAGGCGGACCTCCGAAATTCGGAGAAGGTCCACCGCCAGACGGATTCCCCGACTACGACAAGCTCAAGCATTCCGACCGGAAGGTGTTATCGCCCATCGACATGCCACTCTGGGACAAGGCCAAGTGGCTCGGCATCGGGTACGCCGACTATGGCCCTGATTATCCTCCCGTGATGGCGTTGCTCTTCAAGAACCCCGAGGCTGGCCGTGCGATTTTTGACGGCTGGCTCAGCCGCTACGGGTACGATACTGCGGACCAGTCATTGCGCATCGCGTTGATCACAGGCCTGAACAAGTCCGAGCCGGCGACCTACGGCGCTTCGATAGGACCGAATTTCGAGAGCATTTCAGAGTCCGATGATCGCATCTTCTCGACGGTCGCCCGCATGCATCGCATGCATCCGCCAACTACTCAAAACCTCGACCGGTTTTTGAAGCAGTACCGGAAAATAGGCGCATTCTTTATCGCGCCGGCTGGTGTCGATGAGGCCATGACGACGCCCGACATCCTTATGAAGCAGGCTCTCGTGATGAGAAGCTTGGCGGTTCGCGAAGCTTGGCAGATCGGTACCAATGATCCTGATGCTTCAATCTTGGACGATGAGGACGACGATCCAATCGTTCCGTCGGACGTGACAGACCCGCCTGTGCGAGCCGCGCTTGAGTTCATTAGAGAGCTTCGAAAGGGTCGGCGCGAGTAGCGAGTTAGCGGAACCACGGAGGTCCGCAATGGGTCGAGGCCGTGTAAAAACGCATCGGACCCGATTTTCGGCGCAATAATTTGCCGTCAGTCGACCGGCGCCTGGCGGTCGCGCGCAAAGAACAGTGCATCTGTCAGCTTTTAAAGGCGGGAAAATGCGCAAAATTTTCTGCGTGTCGGGTTTTTACACAGCCTCGGTCGAGAGCTGCCAAAGCTCTAGGATCGAAAACCGGACGTTCCCACGCTCAGACCGCATGACTGAATGTCGTGTTTTCGGCGCTTAGTAAATGACCGTTTCTGGCGCATCGTGGACCTCAGGTAGCGCGTCTTATTTCCGGTTGCGCAGTCAGCCGTTGCGGTTCCACCACTCAATGGGGACCAGCTCGCCGCCAATGACGCGCAACCGCAACGCCTCAGCTTCCTGCTGAGTGAGGGTTTCATCCCAACTCCGATTAAACTTCGAGTTCTGAACCTTAGTGGCCTTATGGCCCGCTAGCGCATAGAGACGCCGACCACCCCCAAACCGCGACGTCACCAGCTGATAGGCAGCGCGACCCAAGTCGTCATTGATTAGCGTCATGGACAACCGCCCATGTCTAGCAAGCAAAGCTCGAAGGCGCATCACCACGCCTTCAGCACCGAGCGCCTCGACATTATGAGATGCCGATTTCTGCTTACGGTTTTCCTGAAGGTTTCGCGAAGAGGCTGTCTGACGGGCGCTAGGTTCATAGCCGACAAGCTCATAGGCACGGTTGATAGATCCGAACCTCCTCGCGAACCGGTGGGCGTTCGGGATTTCGCGCGCGGAGTTGATGATGTCGGCATTGAGCCTTCCGTAGCGCTTAAGGACACGAGCTAAGCCATCAAGCATCTGTCGGTCTGTGAGCGGCGTCCTGTTACGCTCGAGGCGAGCCTGGGCAGCGTCGAATGTTCGCTGATCAATGAGAGCATCGAAAGCTCCAAGCACGCAGACCCACTCGGACCTTGGCAGGTATTCGGCGTTCGTCGCTTTCATACGGCGCCGGGATTTTCGCACCACGTTAGTGCCCGCGTATCGGGGGCTCGTGAGCACATGATGCACATAGTGGGCGTTCCAAGGACGACGGCCAACCCGACAGTGGCCTGACTCGTTCAAGCGGCGTGCAATCGTGTTGATGCCCAGCTTCTTGTCCACGAACATACGGAATATGTCGCGAATAACCGCGACTTCATCAGGAGGGCCGAGCACAAGCCGCGTACGCCCATTTTGCGGACCCTTTCGCTCACCGCTCTCCATAACCCGGCCCAGGCTGCCGTCTGGCATAATGTGCTGTCGGCGAAGGCCATATCCGGGTGGGCCGCCCTGCCAGAAGCCGGCCGCTCCAAGTTGATCCTTGGCTTGGACCACCTTCGCAGAGAGCTCCCTGCTATACTCGGCTGCCATCATCCGCTTGAGATTCTTCAGCAGAGTCGCGGTGAAACTGCCGTCATTTTCGAACTGCTCCGCGCAGTATTCGACTGCGACCCCAGCCTCGACACAGACGAACTCGTAGTGGGCTGCCTGATCCGGGTTCTGAAACCGGCCCCAGCGACTGACGTCATAGACGAGGATTACCTCGAATCCCGGAGCTCCATTGAGCACGTCTGCCAGCATGGCTTTAAGGCCGGTGCGCTGATCGATGAGCAAGCCGCTCACGCCCTCATCCGCATAGGTGCGCACGACCTGGTACCCGCGGGAACTTGCATATGCGGCGATCGCCGCCTTTTGCTGCAGGATCGAGTTGTCTTGCCCCTCGGTCGACATCCGAACGTACTGAGCGGCGCGCTTTGGAGAAGCTTCTGATTGCATCGAGCACTCCTTCGAGGGTTCGATGCGACACTAGATGCAGAATGCCGCCTCAAGCGATATTGTTGTGCAACAGAGGTCCACTCACCGCAGCTTCCACCTCGCCCAGGAAGACAAGGTGCGAGTGAGGCACCCTTAAGTGGTACGCTAAGTGGTGGCCGGAAAATTATTGTGGCGGTTCAGGCGCGGGTTGAGCCACTCTTAAGTGGTCCCGACACCGTGAAACCACGTACAGAGTATTGGAAACGGCGGCCCCGATAGGGCCGCCGAGCCCGGTTCAAGGGGCGCCGTATAGCGCAGCGCAACGCTGTTCGACGTCAGCCAAGCACATATCGAAAGCTATACCTTCAGGACTATCCGGATTGGGCAGATAGACCATCCCCCCAGGAGTGCGCGGCAGACAGCGATCGTACCCCTCAAAATAGCACTGGGTGTATTCCGGATTGAGAGATGGTTGAGCAACAGCCAGTGTCGGCGATTGAAAAGATGCGACAGCCGCTACCGCAACAACACCCAATGCGGCCAACATAACTTTGCTTCTTGAAAATTTCATTTCACTCCCTCCAAGCGGTTTGTTCCGCCCAAAGAGAGAACATCTAAAATTCAATTCGCGCAACAACGGTATTTGAAATACATCGCCTCACCACCCCCGTTTGAAGCCCCGAAGCAAACTACGCTAGGATCGCCCACCTCAACCTGATGCTCAGAAAAACCTGATGATCCTCTTGCTCAGCGTCGCCCTGGCCTCCGCTTCCCCGGAGCCCGCCTTCGAGGCCCTAGAGCCGATTCCGGCAGCCGCTCAGGGCGAGGCCATCCCTGCCTGCACCGTCGACCGCCGCTGGTGCGCCCTGATCGAGACGGACGAGACCCAGGAGCGTCAGGTGCTGCGCCTCTATGACGGCCTGCCCGGTGAGCGGTCGCCCGTCGCCTCCCACCTCATCGAAAGCGAGAACTCGGAAGGTTTCTGGACGGCGGGCGCCATCCTGCGCCGGACTGGAAGCGACGACGTCATCCTCGGCGCCGACATGGGGCTGCAGGCCATGTATTCGGGCGGCGGCGGCATGTCGTCCTATCGGACGCTGGTGCGGTTCACGCCGGGCGCAGCGCCGCAGGAGATCCTGACGGTCCCCCTGTCTGGCTCGCTGATGATCCGCGCCTGCTTCGGCGAAGAGGATATGAAGCAGCGCGCCGGGGCCTGTCATGACGAATATGAGTTCGCCGCCGAGTTGAAGGCCGAAGGCGACGCCTTCCCGCCGCGCCTGACCTATGTCTCGACCGCCACCACCTTCCCCGGCCAGGTGTCGCGCAATGAGGACTCCCTCGCCAAGCCGCCGTTAGCGCCCAAGGATCTGGTCAAGGCCGTCGACGCCGAATGCACGGTGCGCCGCGTCTTCACTTTCGATCCGGCGTTGAGCGCCTATGTTCCCGACGCGCCCCTGCCCGAGTGCGGCGACTATACCGTTCCCTAGATTGCGTTGAGCCTCGCCTGATGTCCTATGTCGCCCGTGACGATCGCCCCGCCGACAAGGCCGAACGCTACGCCGAGGTCGAGGCCGAGATTCTGGCCGTGCTGGACGGCGAACCGAACCTGACGGCGCGCATGGCCACCGTGGCGTCGATGCTGGCGGACGCCTTCCCCGTCTTTTTCTGGACCGGCTTCTACGTCGTGGACGCGGCCAAGGCCGAGGAACTGGTGGTCGGTCCCTATCAGGGCACGCTGGGCTGCCTGCGGATTCCGTTCGGGCGCGGCGTCTGCGGCGCGGCGGCGAAGACCCGCCAGACCCAGGTGGTCGAGGACGTCCACGCCTTCCCCGGCCACATCGCCTGCGACAGCCGCTCGGCCAGCGAGATCGTGGTCCCGGTGCTGGACGCGGCGGGCGATCTGATCGCCGTGCTGGACGTGGACGCGACGGAGACGGCCGCCTTCGACGCCGTGGATGCGGCGGCGCTGGAACGGCTGATGGCCAAGGTGTTCGGCGCCTGATGCGGATCGGCGTCGACTTCGGCGGCACCAAGATCGAGGCGGCGGCGCTGGATGAGGCGGGCGCCTTCGCCGCGCGCATCCGCGAACCGAATCCCGGAACCTATGACGCCGCCCTTCGCCTCGTCGCCGAACTGATCGCGCGGGTCGAGGCCGAGGTCGGCCCCGCACAGTCGGTCGGTCTGGCCATTCCCGGATCGCCCTCGCCGCGCACCGGCCTGATCCGCAACGCCAACTCCACCTATCTGAACGACCGCCCTCTGGCCAAAGATATGCAGGCCGCGCTGGGCCGCCCGGTGCGGCTGGCCAACGACGCCAACTGTCTGGCTCTGTCCGAAGCCGCCGACGGCGCTGGCGCGGGCGCGGCCAGCCTGTTCGGCGTCATCCTGGGCACAGGCTGCGGCGGCGGTCTGGTCATCGACGGTCGGTTGGTCGAGGGGGCGCACGCCGTCGCCGCCGAGATCGGCCACATATCCCTGCCCTGGCCCTCGGCGGACGAGGCGCCCGGCCCCGCCTGCTGGTGCGGCCTGCACGGCTGTCTCGAGACTTGGATTTCCGGCGTCGGGTTCCAGCGCGATCATGAGGCCGTAACCGGCCGGACATGGACGGCGCAGGCCATCGTGGACGCTGCGCGCGCAGGCGATGCGGGCGCCGCCGCCGCCCTCGACCGCTACATCGACAGACTGGGTCGCGGACTGGCGATGGTGGTCAATTTCGCCGATCCGGTGGTCTTCGTGCTGGGCGGCGGCATGTCGAACGTGGCCGAGCTTTACGACCGCCTGCCCGACATCGTGGCGCGCCACGCCTTCTCCGACCACTGGGACGGGCGGATCGTTCCGGCGAAGTGGGGCGATTCCTCGGGCGTGCGCGGCGCCGCACGGCTTTGGGGCGATTGATCCCTGATTGATTGGGCCGCGCGCCCCGCTATGGTCCGCGCCGAACCATTCAGGAGCGAGACCATGGGCGAACGGGTTGCAGCAATCACCGGCGGGCACGGCGCCCTAGGCCGGGCCGTGGTCGAGGCCGCACTGGCCGCCGGCTGGACCGTCGCCGTCATCGACCACGCCGGCGGCCACGCCGTCCCCGAAGGCGTGCTGGAGATCGGCGGCGTCGACCTGACCGACGCGGCGCAGGCCAAGGCAGCGATCGAGGCCGTGGTCGCCCATTTCGGCCGTCTGGACGCCCTGCTCAACATCGCCGGCGGCTTCGTCTGGAGCCCGGTCGAGGGCGACGGCGAGGAGTGGGACCGGATGCACGCCCTCAACGTCAAGACGACGCTGAACGCCAGCCGCGCCGCCCTGCCCCATCTGAAGGCCTCGCCTGAGGGCCGCATCGTCAACGTCGGCGCCAACGGCGCGATCAAGGCCGGGCACGGCATGGGCGCCTACGCCGCCTCCAAGGCCGGGGTCCATCGCCTGACCGAGGCCCTGGCCGAAGAGCTGAAGTCGACCTCAGTGACGGTCAACGCGGTCCTGCCCTCCATCATCGACACGGTGGCCAACCGGGCGGACATGCCGGACGCCGATCCGGCCAAGTGGGTCGCGCCCGCCGATCTGGCGGCGGTCATCCTGTTCCTCGCCTCTCCCGAGGCGCGGGCGGTGACGGGCGCCCTGATCCCCGTGACGGGCAAGGTCTGATGCGCGCGCGCAGCGTCCTCTACCTGCCCGCCTCGAATGCGCGAGCAGTGGAGAAGGCCCGCACCCTGCCCTGCGACGTGGCGGTGCTGGATCTGGAGGACGCCGTCGCGCCCGAAATGAAGCTTGATGCCCGCGCGGCGGCCGTCGCGGCGGCGCGCAAAGGCGGCTTCGGCCCGCGCCTCGGCGTGCGGATCAACGGGCCGGACACGCCGTGGGGCGCCGACGACCTGAAGGCCCTGCGTGACGCGCCCGTCGATCTGATCGTCGCGCCCAAGGTCGAGAGCGCGGCCATGGTTCACGCCCTGTCGGCGGCGCTGCGCCCCGGCGTCGATCTGTGGGCCATGATCGAGACCCCGCGCGCCCTGGCGGACCTGCGCGACATTGCCGGGGCGGACGGGGCGCTGAGCGGCCTGATGCTGGGCGTCAACGATCTGGCCAAGGATCTGAAGACCGGCCCCTCGCCCGACCGGGAACCGCTGAAGCCCTGGCTGGCGGCCGTCGTGGCCCACGCCCGCGCCAACGGCCTGGGCGTCATCGACGGCGTGTTCAACCGCATCAAGGACGAGGCCGGGTTCGCCGCCGAGTGCGCGCAGGGGCGGTTGTACGGCTTCGACGGCAAGAGTCTGATCCATCCCGCTCAGATCGAGGGAGCCAACGCCGCCTTCGGCCCCTCAGCCGATGAAGTCGAATGGGCGCGCACAATCGTCGCCGCCTTCGCCGCGCCCGAAGCCGCCGGGCTGGGCGTCCTCCGCGTCGAGGGCGAGATGGTGGAGCGGCTGCACCTGCAACAGGCGCAGGATTTGCTAGCCGACTTCTAATTTCCTTCTCCCCTTGAGGGAGAAGGTGGCAGGCGGAGCCTGACGGATGAGGGGTGTGAGCGCGCCCTATCCGAAAGCCCCTCTACACGAAGCCCCACCGTCCACCGCCGCGCCGACACCCCTCATCCGAGCGCCTCCGGCGCCCACCTTCTCCCTCAAGGGGAGAAGGAAATTAGAAGTCGGCTAGCAAATCCTGCG
>NZ_FUIE01000028.1 GCF_900163625.1 Brevundimonas diminuta 3F5N | reverse complement strand
TCCCGGCGTCCGCCGGGATGAGCGGGAGGCAGGAGGCGACGAACATCTGGTGTGAACCGGGTCTTCTGAAGCCAGCGCACATCGGCGCCCCTCTGAACGCACCCGCCAAGCCTTGACCTGACGCCACGTCAATCGGCTAGAGTTCGTTTCTAAACAGGACGGACCTATGAACGATCTCGTCACGCGCGACTTCACCGCTCCGGCCGCAGACGGCTATCCGTTGTCGATGCGGCTGGTTTCGGCTGCTGAACCTCAGATCGCCGTGCTGGTCTCATCCGGCACGGGCTTTCCCAAGGGCTTCTACGAGCGGTTCGCGTGGCATCTGGCGGGCCGGGGCGCAGCGGTGCTGACCTATGACTTCCGGGGCATCGCCGGGTCGCGGCCGGAGGAGCTGAAAGGCTCGATCATCGACTACCCCGACTGGGGGCGTCTGGACATGCCCGCCGCGCTGGACGCCCTGATCGAAGCGGCGCCGGGCCTGCGCGTCGTCCATGTCGGCCACAGCGTCGGCGGCCATTTCGTCGGCTTCATGCCCAATCATGACCGGATCGAGCGGCACGCCTTCGTCTCGGTCGGCACCGGCTGGTGGGGCGGGCACCACCGCAGCTACAACCCGCTGGAGCTGTTCTTCTGGCTGGGTTTCGGGCCGTTCAGCCTGATGCGGCGCGGCTATATCAAGGGCGGCGGCCTGTGGGCCGGGACCGACCTGCCGCGCAATGTCTTCACCACCTGGCGGCGCTGGTGCATGAAGCGCGAGCACTTCTCCAAAGAGCTGGAGACCAGCCTGCGGCCGCATCACTATGAGGCCGTGACGGCGCCGATCCGTTCATGGATCTTCACTGACGACCCCATCGCCACGCCCGGCACGGCGCGCGACCTGTTGAGCGTCTATCCCAACGCCCCGTCGGACATGACCGTCCACACGCCGGGCGATTTCGGCGCGCGGCGCATCGGCCACGAAGGCGCCTTCCGCAAGGAGATGGAGCCGTTGTGGGATCGGATTTTCCACTGGCTGGACAATGGCGAGGTCTGAGCGGGCGCCTATATCCCAGGCTCATCATCCTCTCGGAGCCTCCCCCATGCCCTATTCCGACCAGCCGACTGCGACCGCCTCGGGCGTTGAGATTCCGCTGCTCGGCTTCGGCACCTGGCAACTGGAAGCCGACGACGCCCGTCGCATGGTGCGCGAGGCCCTGCGCATCGGCTATCGCCACATCGACACCGCCTGGATCTACAAGAACGAAAAGGCGGTCGGCGACGGCATCGCGGACGCCGTGGCCGAAGGCGTCGTCACGCGCGACGACATCTTCGTCACCACCAAGATCTGGGTCGAGCATTTCCACCGTGACGCCCTGCTGCGCCAGGCCGAGGAATCGGCGATCAGCCTCTGCCTGACGCCGGACCTGCTGTTGCTGCACTGGCCCAAGCCGACGCCGGCGCTGGCGGAGACCATCGGCGCGCTGAACGAGGCGTTGGAGAAGGGGTTCACCAAACACATCGGCCTGTCCAACTTCCCCTCGGCCCTGTTCCGTGAGGCGGCCGCCCTGTCGACCGCGCCGCTGATCACCAATCAGGTCGAATATCACCCCTATCTGTCGCAAAAGACGCTGATCGAAACGGCGCGGGAACTGGGCTCGTCCATCACCGCCTGGTCCCCTCTGGCCCAGGGCAAGATCGCCGACGACGACGTGATCGGCGAGATCGCCGAGGCGCACGGCAAGACCAACGGCCAGATCACCCTGCGCTGGATCATCCAGCAGGGCGTCATCGCCATTCCGCGTACCGCCAAGGAAAGCCGCGCGGCCGAGAATTTCGGCATCTTCGACTTTGAACTGTCGGCCGACGAAATGACCCGGATCAGCGCCCTGGCTCGTCCCGACGGCCGCATCGGCGACTGGCTGGACGCTGCCTTCCAGTGGGACGCCGCCTAAGGCTCAGGCGGCGTCCGACACCATCTGACGGATCTTCGTCGCTTTCTCGAAATGGTCGAGCCTGTGGGTGTGAATCCACCATTCGGCAGCTTCGAAAAGCAGTTCGGGATCATCGTTTTGATTGGCGAAGAAGGCGTAGAAAGACACGCCGACATTGTCGCCCTTTTCCGCGATCTTGCGGGTGCAGACGGCAATGATCTTTTCGCGCAGGCTGGCTCGCAAGGCGTTACTCCCGACGGACTGTCGATGACTATTTGAGGTTGAGCAAAACTAGCCGATTTGGTCGACGCTTCACAATTGCTCAGCTTGATTGGACTCATCTTCGGAATGGGATCAGGATGCCTGATCAAACAGCGTCATAGGACGCCCGCTTCGGGAGGACGCCATGGGTTCGGTTCTGGGTTTTCCGGGGATTGATCCGATGGACGCCGTCGTCGGCGCTCGCATCCGCCGCTGGCGCGATCAGCGCGGCGTGACGTTTGACGACCTGGCCGCCGCCATCGACCTGACGCCCGAGGCCCTGCGTCGGGTCGAAGCGGGGCGCGAGCATCTGGACTCGGCACAGTTGGACGCCGCCACCCGCGCCTTGCGCCTGCCGGTATGGGCGCTGGTATCCGACGCCCCGGCCTATTGATGACGGCGCGGCTCTATCGGTCGCTGTTCGCCCTGATCGGCTGGGGCGCGCTGGGCCTGCAATACGGCTTGCTGCTGCGGAACAGCCCCGGCGTCGGAGCGGGCGAACTGACGCTGATCTTCTTCAGCTTCTTCACCATCCTGACCAATCTGCTGGCGGCGCTGGCCCTGACGGGGCCGGCCCTGGCGCCCGACAGCCCTCTGGGTCGTTGGAGCCGCAGCGAAGGCGTCCGCGCCGCCGTCGCCATGTACATCGTGGTGGTCGGCGTCGTTTATCACCTGCTGCTGGCCCAGACCTGGAACCCTCAGGGCTGGCAGAAGGTCGCCGATACGCTGCTGCACACCGTCATGCCCCTGGCCTTCGCGGGCGACTGGCTGCTGTTCACGGCCAAGGGGCGGTTGCGCTGGATCGATGCCGTCAAATGGCTGACCTTTCCGCTGCTCTACGGCGGCTGGACCCTGGCGCACGGAGTGATGACGGACTGGTGGCCCTATTGGTTCGTCAATGTCAGCGAACTGGGCCTGGCGCGGGCGGCGGCGAACTTCGCGGGCCTGTTGATCTTCTTCCTGCTGCTGGGCCTGATCGTCGTGGCGATCGATCGCGCCTTCGGACGGCGTGACAGACGGACGATTGCCGCCTAAGCGTCAGCGCATGGCCTACAAGTCCCTGCGCGATTTTCTTGCGACCCTCGAAGCCGACGGCGAACTGGTCCGCGTGTCGGAGCCCGTCTCCACCCATCTGGAGATGACCGAGATCCAGACCCGGCTGCTGCGGAACGGCGGCCCGGCGGTTCTGTTCGAAAAGCCGGTCATGCCGGACGGCACGATCAGCCCCATCCCCTGTCTGGCCAACCTGTTCGGCACGGTGAAGCGCGTCGCCATGGGCGTCACGCTGGAGGGCAAGCAACGCACCACGGCGGGCGAACTGCGCGAGGTCGGCGAACTGCTGGCCTTCCTGCGCAATCCGACGCCGCCGCGCGGCCTCGGCGACGCGATGGAGATGCTGCCTCTGGCCCAGACCGTCATGTCGATGCGGCCGAAGACGGTGAAGAAGGCCCCGGTGCAGGAGGTGGTGCTGAAGGGCGATCAGATCGACCTGACCGCCCTGCCCATTCAGGGCTGCTGGCCCGGCGAGCCCGCGCCGCTGATCACCTGGGGCCTCGTCGTGACCAAGGGGCCGTCGGACGACCGCGAGGACGACTTCAACCTGGGCATCTATCGGATGCAGGTGCTGGGCAAGGACAAGGCCATCATGCGCTGGCTGGCCCATCGCGGCGGCGCCCAGCACTACGCCCGGCACAAGAAGGCCGGCAAGCGCGAGCCCCTGCCCTGCGCCGTCGTTCTGGGCGCCGACCCCGGCACCATCCTGGCCGCCGTGACCCCGGTGCCGGAGACCCTGTCGGAATACCAATTCGCGGGCCTGATGCGCGGCTCCAAGGCCGAGCTGGTGCCGTGCAAGACCGTGCCGTTGATGGTCCCGGCCCAGGCCGAGATCGTGCTGGAAGGCCACGTCCTGCTGGACGAGTTCGAGGACGAAGGCCCCTACGGCGACCACACCGGCTACTACAACTCGGTCGAGAAGTTCCCGGTCTTCCAGGTCAGCGCCATCACCATGCGCAAGGACCCCATCTATCTGACCACCTTCACCGGCCGTCCGCCGGATGAGCCGTCCGTGCTGGGCGAGGCGCTGAACGAGGTCTTCATCCCCCTGATCCGCCAGCAGTTCCCCGAGATCACCGACTTCTGGCTGCCGCCCGAGGGCTGCAGCTACCGCATCGCCGTGGTGTCGATGAAGAAGGCCTATCCGGGCCACGCCAAGCGGGTGATGATGGGCTGTTGGAGCTATCTGCGCCAGTTCATGTACACCAAGTGGATCATCGTCGTGGACGACGACATCAACGCCCGCGACTGGAAAGACGTCATGTGGGCCGTCTCGACCAAGATGGACCCGGCGCGCGACATCACGGTCATCGAGAACACCCCCATCGACTATCTGGACTTCGCCAGCCCCGAGAGCGGGCTGGGCTCCAAGATCGGTCTGGACGCCACCGACAAGTGGGAGCCCGAGACCAAGCGCGAATGGGGCGAGGAGATCCGCATGGAGCAGGACGTCATCGACCGCGTATCCGAGAAGTGGGCCTCACTGGGCCTGCCGGGCGACGGGGCGCCGATCTGGAAGGCCTGACGCGGTTCCTGTGAGCAGTTTGCAAAAACTCGTCTCGCGAGAGAACCCAAATGGCTGATCGGCGTTCAGTTTCCCGGCCGAAGGAACGGCGACGCTTGGGGCGCGCTGATCGGCTTAGGGGAATCCATATGATTTCACGCACCAGCGCCGGCGTCGCCACGCTCGCCATCGCCGCCGCGCTCAGCCTGTCGGCGTGCGGCGACAGCAAGGGGAACGCCGAGAATCCGGCGCCCAAGTCGGTCGCCCAGGCGGCGGGCAACGAGGCCACCCAGGAGAAGATGAGCCTATACATCGACGGCTTCAACGCGCTGATCGATGACCACTGGGGCGTGTCGAAATACTTCGGCGACTATCAGAAGCTGGACATTCCGAACGCCTCGGCCACGGCGAACCTCTACTTCCCCGAGAATATCTCCCACCTGGAACGCGCGATCGCGAAGCTGAAGGAAGGCCGGGCGCTGAACGGCGGCAATCAGGGCAAGAAGGCCGATGAAGCGGCCGACAAGCTGATCCCGCAACTGGAGGCCCTGCTGGCCCAGTGGCAGGCGCTCGACCCCTATTTCGAGTCCCGCGCCTATCGCGACGACGGTCTGGCCAAGGCCAAGGCGGCCCACGCCGCCCAGACGCAGGCCTATCAGGGCAGCGTCGCCGGCATCGAGCAGCTGGACGTCGCCCTGAGCGAATATCAGCGCGCCAGCAACGCCGCCAAGATGGAGGCCATGCGCAAGGGAGGCCACGCCGCCGAGGCCAGCCTGCTGGACGCCATGCAGAAGGCGGACCTGTTCACCAATGCGGTGATGGAAGACAACAAGGCCGAGGCGGATGCCCAGTTGCCGGCGATGGAAGCCGCCATCGCCAAACTGCGTGAAGAGCAGGCCAAGATGCCGGCGGACAACCGCAACAAGTCCTATCTGTCCAGCATCGCCGACAACCTCAGCGGCATGGTCGGCGCCTATCGCGACTTCAAGCAGTCCAACTCGGACAGCTACCGCGAGTCCGTCGTGGACCGCTACAACAGCGCCATCGGCAACATGAACCGCGTGGAACTGCCCGCGTAACGACCCTGCGTCCGGCCGCGCAAAGCGGCCGGACGCGCTTCTCGCGAACATGGGCCGGGGTTGCCAGACGGCTGTGATCGGATCACGAAGGGCCTATGCGCCTAGACCGTTTCGTCACAGCGGCCGTCGCCGCCCTAGTTTGTTTCGCGAGCCCCGCCATGTCCCAGACCCCGTCCGCTTCCGTTCCCAACGAAGCCCCGTGGGACCAGGCCTTCCTCCCGCCCGCCCCCGCCTGGGACGGCCCCAGCCGCGCCCTGCTGCGGGGCGCCGCCGATCCGTGGGTCACGGGGTTCGAGGCCGATGCCGCGCATGACTTCTCGCCCAACTACGCCGACACCCGCGCCTGGTTCGACAAACTGGACGCCGCCAGCGACCTGATCCGCATCGAGCAGTTCGGAACCTCGCCGGAAGGCCGCCCGATCTACGCCGTGATCGCCTCCAAGGACGGCGCGGCGTTTGATCCGTCCAAGCCCGTCCTGCTGGCCCAGGCCGGCATCCATCCGGGCGAGATCGACGGCAAGGACGCGGGCATGATGCTGCTGCGCGACATCGCCTTTTACGGCAAGGACGGCCTGCTGGACCGCGCCAACCTGATCCTGGTCCCGATCCTCAGCGTCGACGGGCATGAGCGAGCGGGCGCCTATTCCCGCCCCAACCAGCGCGGACCGCGCATCCAGGGCTGGCGCCACACGGCGACCAACCAGAACCTGAACCGCGACTTCATGAAGCTGGATCAGACCGAGATGCAGGCCGTCATGGGCCTGATCCACAAATATCAGCCGGACCTCTACGTCGACATCCACGTCACCGACGGCATCGATTATCAATACGACGTCACCTTCGGCTACAACGGCGAGGACGGCGTCTGGAGCCGCAGCCCGGCCATCGCCCAATGGCTGGACGCCGCCTTCAAGCCCGCCATCTATGAGGCGCTGGAGGCTCAAGGGCACATCCCCGGCGAGTTGGTCTTCGCCATCGACGACCGCGACCCGAAGAAGGGCCTGAACGACGGCGGCCTGGGCGAGCGCTTCTCCAACGGCTGGGGCTCGGCGGCCCACGTCCCGACCATCCTGATCGAGAACCACAGCCTGAAGCCGCACGAGCAGCGGGTGCTGGGCACCTACGCCTTCCTCGAGGAAGCGCTGAAGCTGCTGGCCGAAAAATCGGGCGATCTGCGCGCCGCCATCGCCGCCGACCGCGCCCTGCGCCCCGCCGAACTGCCCGCCAACTTCGACAGCGACGAGACGCCCTCGCACACCCGCCCCTTCAAGGGCATCCGCTATGAGACCTTCGACAGCCTCGCCTCGGACCGCCCCGAAATCCGCTGGCTGGGCCAGCCGGACGCCGAACTGTGGCAAATGCCCTTCTACGGTTCGCACCCCACGCTGACGCTGAAGCGGCCGACCGCCTATTGGGTGCCGTCCTATCGCCAGGACGTGATCGAGCGCCTGCGCATCCACGGCGTGCAGATGGAGACGCTGGCCGCCCCGCGCACCGTGGCCGTCGACATGCTGCGCCTTGTCGATCCCAAGGTGTCGGGCCGCACCAACGAAGGCCATGTGCCGATCTCGGTCAGCGAAGTCCGGCCCGAAGCCCACGACTGGACCTTCCCCATCGGCTCCGTCCGCGTGCCGACCGACCAGCCGATGGGCGACGTCGCCATCCTGCTGCTGGAGCCGCAGTCGAACGAGAGCTTCTTCGCCTGGGGCATGTTCCCTGAGGTGCTGAACCGCGTCGAATACATCGAGGCCTACGCCATCGCCCCGCTGGCCGAAAAGATGCTGGCCGCCGATCCGGCGCTGAAGGCCGCGTTCGAGGCCAAGCTGGCCGCCGATCCCGCCTTCGCCGCCGACGGCGATGCGCGTCTGGCCTGGTTCTATGAGCGCACGCCCTTCTACGACCAGCGCTATCGCCTCTATCCGGTGGGGCGCGAAAATTGAGCCTGATCCCGACCATTCAGGCGGCCGCCCTGTGGGGCGGCCTGCTGATCCTGCTGCTGTTCGTCCTGTCGGGCGTGGTGGTGAACCGGCGGCGCAAGCATCTGGTCGAGTTCGGCGACGGCGGCGTGCGGGAACTGATCTGCGCCACGCGCGCCTTCTCCAACGCGGCCGAATACATTCCCGCCGGAATGTGCGGCCTGATCCTGCTGGCCTTTCTGGGCGCCCCGGCCCTGCTGATCCATGCGGTCGGCGGGATGCTGTTCCTTGGGCGGGTGATCCACGCCCTGGGCCTGCTGTTCCAGGAAGGGCCGTCGCTGGGCCGTTCGATCGGCATGATCCTGACCTGGCTGGCGCTGCTGGTCGCGGCGGTCAGCCTGATCGCCTGGTCCATTCTCTAAGCCCGGATGTTGCAGGTCGCAGTTCCGTCCGCCATATCGGGGCATGTCCGATAAGACGCCCTCCCCCGACATCCTGAACGATCTGATCTCCGCCGCGCTGAAGGCCGGCGCCGACGCGGCCGAGGCCGTGTCCGCCCATCGCGCCTCCCTGTCCGTCGGCGTGCGCAACGGCGCGCTGGAAGACGTCGAGCGTGAAGAGGCCCGCGATCTGGGCCTGCGCGTCTTCATCGGGCGGCGTCAGGCGACGGTGTCCGCCTCCGACCTGTCCGACGCCACCCGCGCCCGTCTGGTCGAGCGCGCCGTGGCCATGGCCAAGCTGGCGCCGGAAGACCCCTACGCCGCGCTCGCGCCGCAGGACCGACTGGCCGCCGCGCCGCACGCGGACCTCGACCTCTACGACCCCGCCGAACGCTCGGCCGAAGCGCTGGAAGCCGCCGCCGCCGAGGCGGAAGGCTCCGCCCTGGCCGTATCGGGCGTCTCCAAATCCGAAGGCGGCCACGCCTCATGGTCGGCCAGCGAATGGGGCCTCGTCACCTCGCACGGCTTCGACGGCCGTCATCGCGGCAGCGCCTTCTCTCTGGGCGTCGGCGTCATCGCCGAGAAGGACGGCGCCATGGAGCGCGGCGGTGAAAGCCGCGCCGTCCGTCACCTGTCCGACCTGCCCGACGCCGCATCCATCGGCCTGAAGGCGGGCGAGCGCGCCGTCGGCCGCGTCGGCCCGCGCAAGATCGCCTCGACCACCGCCCCCGTCATCTTCGAGAACCGCGTCGCGACCCAGGTGCTGTCGCCGCTGCTGGGCGCCATCTCCGGGCCGTCGATCGCGCGCGGCAGCTCCTTCCTGAAGGACAAGCTGAACAAGGCGGTCCTGCCGACCGGCGTCGACCTGATCGACGACCCGTTCCGCCCGCGCGGCCTCGGCTCCACCCCCTTCGACGACGAGGGCGTGGCCGTCGAACGGCGCGAGATCGTCAAGGACGGCGTCCTGACCACCTGGCTGCTGAACACGGCCTCGGCGGCCCAGCTGGGCCTGCAGACCACCGGCCACGCCTCGCGCGGGCTGGCGGGGCCGTCGGGCGTTTCGACCCACAACCTGCATCTGACGCCGGGCGAAGGCGATCTGGACGCCCTGATGGCGGAGGCTGGGACGGGCCTGCTGATCACCTCCATGTTCGGCCCCTCGCTGAACGGCAACACCGGCGACTGGTCGGCCGGGGTGTCCGGCTTCTGGTTCGAGAACGGCCAGCGCGCCTATCCGGTCAGCGAAGTCACCGTGGCGGGCAATCTGATCGACCTCTACGCCCGCCTGCAACGCGCGGGCGACCTGGAGTTCCGCGGCTCCTTCAACAGCCCCTCCCTGCTGTTCGACAAGGTGGCGATCGCGGGCAAATGAGCGACTACAGCGCCGACCTCGCCCTGATCCGCGACGCGGCCCTGGCCGCCGGTCGGCTGGCGCTCGAACATCGCGAGGCCGGGCTGAAGGTCTGGTCCAAGGACGGCGGCTCGCCCGTCACCAGCGCCGATCTGGCGGTGGACCAGCTGCTGCGCGATGCGCTTCTGACCGCTCGCCCCGACTACGGCTGGCTGTCCGAGGAGACGGCCGACAGCACGGAACGCCTGACGAAAAAGCGCATCTTCGTCGTCGATCCGATCGACGGCACGGTCGCCTTCATGAAGAACAAGCCGTGGTGGTGCGTGCCCATCGCCGTGGTCGAGGACGGCCGCCCCGTCGCCGCCGTCATCCACGCCCCGATGATGGACGAGGTGTTCGAGGCCACGCTGGGCGGCGGCGCCCGCCTGCAGGGACGCCCTATCAGCGCGTCCGACACCGACGACCTTGAGGACGCCGAGCTTCTGGCCGACGCCCGGCTGATGGAGGCGCGCGAATGGGACGAGCCGTGGCCGCCGATGCGTTTCTCCAAGCGCAACGCCCTGGCCTATCGCATGGCGCTTGTAGCGGCCGGGGCCTTCGATGCGGCCATCGCCATCAGCCCCAAGTGGGACTGGGACGTCTGCGCCGGCGCCCTGATCGCCGAAGAGGCCGGGGCCAAGGTCAGCGACCATATGGGCCGTCCGTGGCGCTTTAATCGCCCCGATCCGCGTCAAACCAGCCTGATATGCGCCGCGCCGGCCCTTCACCCGTTGATCGTGAGGCGCACAGCGCCTATCCCGCTGGCCATCTGACATTCCTCCCGCAATGGACCCCCTCTCCATGGCCGACTCTCACGACCCCCAACTGCTTCACCTCGTCATCGGCGGCGAAATGCGCCACCCGGCCGAGCCCGTCTTCCGCGACCTGTCGCAGGTCGAGTTCGTCGGCGCCTTCGGCAACTACGAAGAGGCCAAGAAGGCCTGGAAGGCTCGCGCCCAGGCGACCGTCGACAACGCCCACATGCGCTACTTCATCCTGCACGCGCACAAGCTGATCGATCCGCGCACCGACGCCTGATCGACCGTTCACGGCGCAGTTACGCCGCTGTTCAGGAACCGCAGGGGCGGCTGATGCGCTTTCTCATCAGTCGCCTTTGTCATGAACAGGATTTCCCATGCTGCCGACCCTCATCGTCCTGCTTCTGGTGGTCGTCGCCGTGGCGGCGATCGTCTGGGTCGTGCGCAAGGGGCCGCCGCACGTCGCCCGCCCCGGCGAAGACCAGGACACCGCCTGGAACGACCCCATCACCCCCGCTGATCGGGACCGCAGACCTTGACCCTTTTCGGCCAGACGCTGGACGGCCAGCAGATTTTCGGCGTCGTCTCCCTGATCGCCGTCCTGGCCCTGTGGCTGATCGTCTTCTCCCGCCAGCGCGATCACGTGCGCCAGATCAAGCGGTGGAAGAAGGAACAGTCAGCGCGCAAGGCCCCGCCGCCCGCCGCCGGACGCGGCCCCTGGGGCTAAGGCCTATTCGCGTTTCAACAGGCGGTCGACGACCAGCTTGCCCCACCATCCGGCCTTAAACTCGGCGCGGATGGCCTTGGGATCATAGGCGTCGCTCTCGACCCAATCCTCGAAGCTGACGCCCGTGGGTTCGACCTCGGCGACATATTTCTCCAGCGTATAGTCCAGCACGCCGGTCAGCCCCTCGCGGCTGTGCAGGGTGCGCTTGCCCAGTTCCCCCATCGCCGCCGAGATCGGCTCGCCCAGGTGGAAATGGCGATAGAAGACCGCCATCATCCCCGCCCGGTCCGCGCCCGACTTGCAGTGGATCAAGGCCGGATACTCCATCGTCTGGAACAGAGCCTTAGCCCGGCGCACACGGTCCTTGCCCGGCGGATCGCGTGAATCCAGCGGCGCGTTGATCAGGGTCAGGCCCAGCCGCTCGCAGGCGTCCTTCTCCAGCCAGTAATAGGCCTCGTCTCTCTGACCGCGCAGATTGACGATCGTGCGAATTCCCTGACGCTTCCACCACGCCAGCTGCCCCGGCGACGGCTGGTTGGTCCGCACCATGTCCGGTCCCAGCCAGTGGGCGTTGGTGAACGCCGTGCGCAGGAAGGCGTGGTCCTTCCAGAAATAGGACCAGCGCGCCTTGAAACGGCCGAATGGCGTAGTCAGATCGTAGCGCCCCATGACGGCGAGATAGCGCCGTTTGCACCCGGCGTCACCCGCCCAAGGCCGTCTCTCTCGCGCACGGCCGCTTGACTTGACGCCTCAGCCGTTCGACCGAAGGCCGATGACTGTTCCCGCCTCTCATGACGACGCCCGCGAGCCGCTGCGGCCCCTGCTCGCCCGCATCTGGCGCGAGTATCTGTCGCGGCACAAGCCGGCCTTCTTCACCTCCATGCTGCTGGCGGGCGTATCAGGCGGCCTGACGGCCCTGCTGCTGAAGTTCCTGGAGCCGGCGATCGACCTGCTGTTCGGCCAGCACACAGGGCCCGTGACGATCTGGAACACCGTCACCATCCCGGCGGACAAGGTGCTGATCGCCATTCCCCTGTTCATCATCGTCGTGGCGGTGATCCGCTCGCTCAGCATGGCGGGCCAGGCGGCGCTGGTGAACCGGCTGGGCCACGGCATCGTCGGCGACATCCAGAAGCAGTTGTTCTCGGGCATGATCCGGGCCGACCTGTCGCGTCTGCGCAGCCAGCACTCGGGGACCTTCGTCTCCTCCGTCCTGTTCGACGCCAATCTGGTGCGCGAGGCCTTCACCTCGGGCGTGGTCAACTACACCCAGAACGCCCTGATGCTGCTGGGCGTCATCGTCGCCATGGGCTTCATCGACCTGCCGCTGACGCTGATCGTCCTGTTGGGCGTGCCGGTCGTCAGCTGGATCATTCGCCGCTTCGGCAAGAAGTCGAGGAAGGCCGCGCGCGGCGCCATGGTCGAGACCGAGGCCCTGTCCAGCGCCCTGATGGAGAATCTGGACGGCGTCCGCGTCATCAAGATCGAGAACCGCGAGGCGGCCGAAGAAGACCGCGTCTCCACCGTCATCGATCGCCGCCAGCGCCACGTCATCAAGGGCGCCGACAGCCGCGCCTTCTCCGGCCCGGCCAGCGACATCGTCGCCTACGGCGTCGTCGCCGCCGTCATGGCCTATGCCGGATGGAGCGCCAGCCAGGGGCAGATGACCGTCGGCGCCTTCGCCTCCTTCATCGGCATGCTGCTGCTGGCCGGTCAGGCCCTGCGTCAGGTGACGAACCTGACCACGGTGCTGAGCGAAGGCTTCACCGCTGCGCGGCGCCTGTTCGCCGCCCTGGACATCGAGCCCGAGATTCGCGAAGCCAGCGACGCGGCCGAAGTCGCGCCCGGCCCCGTCACCGTCGCCCTGGAACAGGTCTCCTTCGCCTATCGCGCCGACGAGGACAGGTCCGCCCCCACCCTGTCCGATGTCAACCTGCACGTCGCGCCGGGCGAGACCATCGCCCTGGTAGGCCCGTCAGGCGGCGGCAAGTCGACCATCCTCAGCCTGTTGCCGCGCTTCTATGACGTGACGGCGGGGCGGGTGACGCTGAACGGCCGCGACATCCGCGAGCTGAGCCTGTCATCCCTGCGCGACCACATCGCCCTGGTGACGCAGGAGCCCTTCCTGTTCGACGACACCATCGCCGCCAACATCGCCTATGGCCGCCCCGGCGCGACCGCCGAGGACATCGTGGCCGCCGCCCGCGCCGCCGCCGCCCACGACTTCATCACCGCCCTGCCTGACGGCTACGCCACCCGCGTGGGCGAGGCCGGCGCCCGCCTGTCGGGCGGCCAGCGTCAGCGCATCGCCATCGCCCGCGCCTTCCTGAAAGATGCGCCCATCCTGCTGCTGGACGAGGCGACCAGCGCGCTCGACACCGAGAGCGAGGCCCTGGTCCAGGCGGCGCTGGAGCGGCTGATGGACGGCCGCGCCACCCTGATGATCGCCCACCGCCTGTCGACGGTGAAGAACGCCGACCGGATCTACGTCATCGACGGCGGCCGCGTGGTCGAGGAAGGAACCCACGACGCCCTGGTCGCGCGCGGCGGCCTC
>NZ_FUIE01000002.1 GCF_900163625.1 Brevundimonas diminuta 3F5N | reverse complement strand
GTCTATAGGCGCTCTCCGTCATGACCAGGGCGTGGAGCAGCTTTGGATCCAAGCCGTGGCGCTCGGCCGCCTCCGCCACGGCCTCGCCGAAAGGCTGGCTCAAGGGAACCAGACGCGGATCATCGCCGGTCTCCAGCGACGCTTCACCGACCTCGTATGACCGGCCAAACATATCTCCGCCGGCGCGTTCCCAGTTGATCCCCTGGGCCGAAACCTCCGCCGGCGCGCCCAACAGGACCGCCGCCGCCAACAAACCCCTCACCATGTCAGAACCTCCCGATAGACCCCCTCGGCCTCCCCCCTTTGGACCGGACCGAAATAGCGGCTGTCGAAGCTTTCCGGCGTGTCGCCGAGCAAGAAGAGTTCGTCGGACGCCATGACGCGACACTCTCGCCAAGCCGGCAGGGCCGCGCCCTGGCGATCGCGATCAAACGCCCAAACCTGTCGCCCCGGCGTTCGGACCGTTCCCAACCCGGCGCAGACCGGATCTCCCCCGACAGCGGCCACGCGCTTGAGCAAAAGGAGGTCGCTCGGCATGCCAAGGCGCGTCAGATAGAGGCGAGCCTCCGCCGGTTGGGCGATCGCCACGACCGCTCCCCGCTCGACCGTCGCCCCGCTGCGCAGATAGAGGCCGCGCGGCAGGCTCGGGCTTTCATTGAGCAGAACGGGCGCCGGCCCGTCGAACCCGATCACCACGACCGCCGCCAAGGCGACGCCCGCCACGGAGATCGTCCAGAGACGACTGATATGAAGCGGCGTCATGGCGTGTAAGGCTCCAGGACCAGGTCGCGCGTGATCATGACGTGGACCGGCGCTCCGGCCCGAAGCCGGATCGACGGGCGGACCTCCAGTTCCCGGTCCACCAGACGGCCGCCGACCTGAGCTCCCTCGATCGCGGCCGCATCCCCGGCGTCCCCGAGCCAGCCGCCCCCATTCCGACCGCTGTCATCCCGGGCCATCTGGCCCAGGGTGGTGAGGGCGCCCGCGAAGAGGGTTCCGACCAGGAGCGGAAACAGGCGCCGATCGACCAGCCCTCTCACCCCGATCGTCCCTTGCGCGTCCACGCCGGGCTCGCTGTCCAGGATCAGGCTCTTGCCGTTGGGCAGGATCAGACGGTCCCACACCAGGAAGGCCCGGCGGTCGCCATAGGCGCTTTCGCCCTCATGGCGACCGATCAGCCGCGTGCCTTGGGGGATCAGCAGATGCCGTCCGCTCACCGTGTCGAAGACATTCTGGGTCACCATGGCGACGACGGGACCGGGGCGCGCCGTGTCGACGCCGGTCAAAAGCGCCGCCGGGACGACGGCTCCAGCCTTGAGTTCGAAAGGCGACAGAGGCGCGACCAGCCCATTCTCGTTGTAGGCGCCGCTCCGCCCTCCGTTAGCCCCCGCGCCATCGCTTCCGTCGGACGCGGTTGGACCGGTCGGTCCAGCGGGCGACCGCCCGCTGCTCGCCACGTCGAAGAAAAGGGCCGAGCGCGCCGCCTGATCCGAGGCGCTCGCCCCCGCGGATCTCGGAACGGGCGACGATCGATAGGCCTGAGACGGGTAGGACGAAGCCGAAGCCGGCCCTGTTGCATGAGACGGAACCGTCGCTTCCAGCCTCTCCACGCCCCGAGGCTCAGGCAGCCGGTCGTAGCTGGAGGGCTGACGGGTGACGATCTCGGTCGGTCGCACCAGCCCTCGGCCCTGCTCCGGCTTTTTCTCAGCCGCACGCGCCTGGGCCCCGGCGCGAAGCTCGGGCTGAACCACGAAGGCCCAGGCCAGAGACCCCGAGACCAGGATGGCGCCGCCCAAGACCACGACCTGGACGACCGACCTGCGCAACCGGACGACCGGCGGACGGGGCGCGCGCAGAGAGAGATCCGGCGCCGGCGCCTTCGGCCCAGGCGCATCCGCGGCGGAACCGGGCTTCCCGAAGTCGGTCATCGGCCCACTCCCGCAAGGCGATGGATGCGCACCACCTGGGGCCGGCGATCACCCAGGCGTAGCTCGGCACGATCGAACAGGCGGTCGACGACGAACAGACCGCCCTGCTGCCGGTAGTTGACCAACTGGGCTTCGCCGTCCGGAGCCAGGACGAACAGGACCGGCGCCTCATCGACCTGCAGATCGGCGCTGAAGGCGATGAAGGTGCGCAGGCCGTCGTTGAAGACCGATGACGGCGTCCAGCGCGCCCGACGTCCCAGCGGCTCGATACGGTAGCGCGCGTCGAGCGGCCCTTCCGGCCTCACGAGCGGGTCCGATCCCTTCAGCTCTTGAACATCCGCCCCAGCCGCGGACGCCTCCGGTTCATCCCAGGCGATCGCCGTATTGAAGGCGTCCGCCGCTCCGCTCTTCAGGTCCAGCAGATAGACCCGCCGATTGGTGGTCAGGACCAGATTGGTCTCCAGCCCGCGCTCCAGAGGCTTCAACAGGACATGGATCCGCCGCGCCGAACCTGATCCCGACACCGCCTCGCCGATCTGCCAGCGGATCGTGTCGCCGGCCGCCTTGGAGACCAGGGTCTCGCCCTCCGCGAGCGTCAGGGTGGTGACGCGAAGGGGCGCCGTCCACACCTCGAACACACGCCCCGGCGACCAGGCGAAGACCTGGACCCCTCCGACGAAACCGTCCGCCCGTGAAGGCGCGCGCGCCGCCTGGTTGGCCGCGGCGATCGCCGCCCGCCCGCTTGGACCGCTCCGCGTCTCCGCCCCGCGAAATGACGGCTCTTTCGTCGCCGCCAGATAGGGAACCTCCGTAGGCGAGATGACCGGCTCGGCCGGAACCTCAGGCCCTTCCTCGAAGGTCGTCAGAACGAGGTCTGCAGTCAGGAGGGGTTCGGGTGAGACCGCCTCCCCATCCCCAAGGGTGGTGCAGCCCGCCAGCAAGGTTCCAGCTGCGGTCAGGGCGAGCGTCGATGTCAGGAGGCGTCGGGGGTCCATGATACGTCCTCGATCTTCAGTCCCAGGGGGTTCTTCATCAACTCGGCCTCTGTGCGAGGCGGCTGCAGGCCGGTGGTGATCAGGGCTCGCCAGCGTTCGCTCCCGGCCTGCTGGCCGTTAACGAAGCGGGTCTCGCGCCACTGCAGGTCGTAGGTCCGCTCTGAGCGACGCACGACATTGAGCACCTCGACGTTGACCGCTTCCCGACCGGCGTCGGCGAAGGGGTCGTGGGTCTGGGCCCAGGTGTTGAGGAAGGCGGCGGCCTTCGGCGTCATCAGGTCGTAGGCCCGCAGCCAGTTCTGACGAATGACGATGGGATCGATGCTCTTGGAGCGGACGTCGCGGATCCAGCCGCCAAGCGCATGGCCGACCTGGGCTTCGCTCGGCTCATAGCGGCCGCCGATGGCGGTGATCCTCTGGGTCTCGCCCCAGTCGGACACCTCCACCACAAAGGGTTTGACCACGGCCCGGTCGGCCTGGACCCACCAACCGGCGCCGAGAAAGGCCGCCAGCAAGAGGTTGGCCAGGGCCATGCGTCGCCAGTTGCGGGCATGGGCCAGGGACAGGCCCATGCGGTCGTCCCAGACCTGGCCGGCGCGCTGATAGGGGGTTGAGGTCGGGGCGGCGCTCAGCGCCCGCCGGGGCCTGAAGAAGGGATGCATGGCTCAGGGCTCCTCGGTCTTGAGGGAGGGAGACAGGACGCCGCTGGTCTCGCCCGACGGCATCAGGCCGCGTCCGGCGTTGGCGACGAAAAAGGCCTGCAGGGCGCCGGATCGGCCCTGGGGCCTGACCTTTGCCGGGGCGTCGCCGCCCGCCGCCGCCCGGTGGAAATCCCGACGCGCCGCTTCGGCTTCTCGGGCGATGGTTGCAGGCTTTCTAGCCGGGCCCGACCCGGCCGCCGCATCCGGAACGCCGCCGTCCTGATCCTTCCCGGGCGTCGATGTCGATTGCGACTTCGCAGCCGACGACGCCTCCTCCTGAGGGCCCGTTTCCGAAGACCATGCCCGCTGGGCTTCACCCATTCCGGACCCGCCTGGCGCGGATCCCGGTCCCGTCGGCGACGGAGGGTCATGGGAGACGCGCCCCGCCCCGCCAGGCCTGGACGAGGCCGGGGAAGACGAGGACGAGGACGGGGGCGATGAAGGCGAAGGCGGAGACGAAGGCGCGGCCGAACCGGATGGCGGCGTCGACCGCCCTGCCCCCGCGCTTGACGCCGCCCGCGCCGGGCCCGCCAGGCGCGCGGCGGCGCCGCCCGCTCCGACCAGACCCACGCCCGCCAGAAGCCCCGCGCCGCCGACCGCAAGCCCGCCGGTGACCAGAGCCCCGGCGCCCAGGGCCGGTCCGCCGGTGACGAGGGCCGAGGCCAGGTTGGGAATGAAGACGGCCAGCATGGCCAGGAGGATGGCCGCGACCAATATGGTCAGGGCTTCATAGATGTCGGGATTGGCCGAGGGCTGGAGTTGGTCGAAGACCGTGCGAGCGCCCGAGACGACAATGGCCAGGGCGAGAACCTTGAGCCCCGATGAGACGACATAGCCCAGCGGCCGCTCGGCCAAGAAGGCGGACTTGCTCCATATGCCGAAGGGCAGAAGGATGAAGCCGCCCAGGGTCACGATCTTGAACTCGACCAGGGAGACGATGATCTGCAGGGCCAGGATGGCGAAGGCCAGCATGATGCCGATCATGGCCAGCCCAAGGATCAGGGCGTCGGTCAGGTTACCGGCGATATCGAGCGGGTTCTCCACCGGCGCCGGCGTCTCCCCCAGGGCCTTCACGATCCGCCAGCCCTCCGCGAGGACGGCGCCGGGGTTGAGAAAGTCCGCGCGGCTGAGATCGCCGCCGCCCGCCGTCAGCCCCAGTTCCAGGAAACCAGCGTAGAGGGTCTCCGACAGGGCCTGCCAGTCGTTGATCAACCAGGCGAAGGCGCCGATCAACAGAACCTTGCCGAAGCCGGACGCCAGGACCTCCCGGTTCGACGACAGGGCCCACTGGATGCCGGTCAGGGCGACGACCAGGGCGATCATCAGGCCGAAGACGCTGTTGACCGGGCCCTGGAGGGCGCTGAAGCCCGCGGAGACGGTGTTGGAGAAGACCGCCATCAGCTCGTTGGGGGTCTCCACGCCGACAGATGCCGCCATCGCCCTGCCCCTCAGTTCCGCGCGTTCGAAAGCGGGTCGAAGGCGGGCGGGTTCGGGACCGCGACGGGCCGCGCCCAGGCCCGGCGGCGCGCCTCGACGCCCGCCGCGCGTTCCGCCGATCCCCGCGCGGCCCCTTCAGACATCAGCCGGGCCTGGGCCAGCATGATGACCCGAAGCGCCGCCAGGTCCTCGGCCAGGACGGCCAGCATCTGGTTCGACGACTGGACGGCGGCGGTCTGGCCCTGGGCGGCCTGGCTGGCTTCAAGGGCTCCGGACAAACGCCGGCCGCGCCCCTGCCCCAATCGCTCCAGTTCCGCTGCGGTCCGAGCCAGGTCTTCGGCCGTGCGCCGCGCATTGGCGCTCCGGTCCCGGCTCTGTTCGAGCAACCGCAAGGCGTCCGCCCCTGACAGGTCTTCGGGATAGAGGTCTGCGAATTGCTGTTCCAACCCCTCCACTGAAGCGGCCAGCCCCCGCGCGGTGCGCGCCAGTTCGGCCATGTCCTGCAAGGTCTGGCTGTTCCGGGCCAGATGACTGTAGGGCGACGCCGCCAAGCTTCTCGCCTCATTGGCCAGACTCTCGAGTTGGCGGGCGGCCTGGAGCGCATTCTCCATATGATTGCGCGGGTCGAACACGACCTGCTGGGCTCGCACGCCATCGGCGACCATCAGGGCCGCGACGGCGACGATGACCGCGGCCGGCCTATTCGGCCGCCAGCGGCGCGGCGAAGGCGTCGAAAACGGAATCCACATCTCGCACTCCCTTGGCTTTGAGGAATTCACGGGCGAAGCCGGCCTCGCCGGATCGCATCAGAACGGCGTCGATGAGGGCCTGGTCCTCGGGCGATCCAGCCCCGCACAGGGCCAGGGCCACGCCGGACAAACGCAGGTCGAACAGGCGTCTCCCCTGGGGCTGGCGCCAGTAATAGGCGCGCTTGGGGGCGGCGAAGGCGATCAGCTCCAACTGGCGCCGGTTGAGGCCGAAGCCCCGATAGAGGTCCGCCGACGACGGCTCCAAAGCACGAGGATTGGGCAGGAAGACCTGGGTCGGACAGGACTCGATCAGGGCGGCCGCGATCGACGAGGCCGCCACGTCATCCAGGCTCTGGGTGGCGAAGACCACGGCGACCCGCTTCTTGCGCAGGGTCTTCAGCCATTCGCGGATCTTGGCCGCAAAAGCCGTTTCGCCCAGGAAAAGCCAGGCCTCGTCCAGAACCAGCAAGGTCGGTCGGCCGTCAAAGCTCCGTTCGAGATGATGGAACAGGGCTGACAGCACCGGCGCCACCGCCGAGGGCGTCGCCATCAGGGTCTCCAGTTCGAAGGTGTCGAACCGGCTCGGCGCCTGGCTTCCGCCCGCCCCATCCAGAAGCGCCCCGTGCGGCCCTTTCAGGGTCAGGGCCTCCAGGCCCGCCGCCACGGCCTTGTCCTGGACCAGGGCGCAGAAGACGGTCAGCGTCCTTTGCTCTACGGGTGCCTCGCCGAGCGCCGCGAGCGCCGCCCAGATTTCCTCACGCACCGCCGGCGTCGGCTCAAGTCCCGCCTGGCGCACGGTCTCGGCGATCCATTCAGCGGCCCAAGCCCGCTCGTCTTCCTGATCGATCCCCGCCAGAGGCTGGAGAGAAAAAGCAGTCCCCGGCTCCAGAGCCCGCCAGCGACCTCCGGCAGCGAGCGTCGCCGCCCGTGCCGAACGCCCCTTGTCGAAAAAGACCACCCGCGCCTGAGGATAGCGAAACCACTGCAGGGCCATGAAGGACAGGAGCGCGCTCTTGCCCGACCCTGTCGGCCCCACCACCATGGCGTGGCCGACGTCGCCGACGTGGAGCACCAGGCGAAAGGGCGTGGATCCGGTGGTGCGGGCGACCGCCAAAGGCGGCCCGTCCAGGCAGGCGTCTCCTGGAGGACCGGCCCAGACCGCCGAGACCGGCAGGAGGTCGGCCAGGTTGAGGGTCGAAACCAGGGGTCGGCGCACATCGGCATAGGGCTCACCGGGAAGGGAGCCGAGCCAGGCCTCCACCGCATTGAGGTCCTCGATCCGCGCCGTCAGCCCCTGGGCGTTGAGCGCCGCCTCGACCGCCCTCGCCTTGGCCGCCGTCCCTTCCTCTGACGAATCCAGAACCGTAACGGTCAGGGTCAGGTAGCCGAAGGCGCAGGCCTCGGCCCCCAGCATCTCCAGGGCCCCGTCGCATTCCTCCGCCTTGGAGGCGGCGTCGGTGTCGATCAGCGGCTGCTCCTCGCGCGTGATCGCCTCCCTCAGCAGGACCCCTACGCCCTTGCGTTTGGAGAACCAGCGCTTGCGCAGCTTGACGATCTCCCGCTCGGCCTCGGCCTTGTCGAGCCCGATCCAGCGCGCCGTCCAACGATAGGAAAAAGGCAAGGCGCCGAGAGCGTCGAGCAGTCCAGGCCGGGTCGCCGACGGCAGGCCGCGCACCGACACCGTCCTGAGCCATTGATCGCCCAATCGAGGCGCCGTCCCGCCCGTCAGGCCCGCATCCGCGAGCCAGGCGTCCAGGAAGACCGGCGTCTCCGGCGGCCGAACCTCATGAGGCTTGGGAGAGACGCAGGCGTGCAGCCAGGTCAGGAGGGCCGCATCCTCGAGCGGCGCGATCTCCGGCAAGGCGTCGGCCAGCAGATCGAAGGTCGCATCGGCTTCACGGCGAAAGGTCGCCAGGGTCTGGCGCCAGTCCTGTCCGGCCCGCGCCAGGCCGTCGAACAACCAGCGTTCCAGCCGCCGGGTCTCATCGGCCGGCGGCAGCCAGGTCAGGGCCAGGCGATAATCTGTTTCAAACGCCGGTTCGGCGGCCTCAAACCGATCCCGCCGCTCGGCGTCGACCAGCCAGGCCGCTTCCGCCTCGAACGCGCTTTCCGGATAGGCCGCCGCCGGGCGCCGACAAGCCTCCACGTGGAGACACCAGCCCGTCCCGAGACGTTTCAGGGCGTTGTTCAGCCGCGCCCGGACCGCCATCAACTCCTCTTCCGTCGAGGATTCCAGATCCGGTCCCCGGAAGGAGAAGGCGGTCGTGAAGGATCCGTCCTTGTTCAGAACCACGCCCGGCGAGACCAGGGCGGCCCAGGGCAGATGATCCGCCAGGCTGGCGGGGCGGCGGCGATGTTCGTCAAGGAAGCGCATGGCGGCCTCACGCGTCCAGATGGCCAGGCAGGGCTAGGTGGCGCCGCAGGACATCGAAGAAGCGCCGGTCTGCCCGCGCCGCCCATAGGCCGACGGCGTGGGCGAGCGCCCACCACAGAAGCCCGAGCCACCAGATGCGCAAGGCCAGGCCCAGGACCATGGCGGTGGTGCCCATGAGGACGGCGTAGTCGCGCGGCATGCCCGCCATCAGCACGGGTTCGACCAGGGCCTGGGCGACCGGCAGGTCCCAGCCGTCAGGCGGCCGCTTGTCTGACGAGCGGGCCATCAACCGATCTCCGCCCCGCCGGCGAAGCCGAAGAAGTCCAGAAAGAAGGTCGAGGCCGCGAAGGCGATCGTCAGACCGAACAGGATCCCCAGCGCCCGGCGCATCGAGGATCCGCTCTCGCTCATGGCGACCCCTGCCCCGAACAACACCACGGCGATCACGGCGGCCGCCTGGACGACCGGCCCGGTGATCGACTGCACCACCTGCTGGATCGGCCCTTCCCAGGGCATGCCGGTTCCACCCGCGACAGCGCGACCCGCCGCCAGAAGTCCGCCCGCCAAGGCCGCGCCGAACAGGCGCCGTCCCAGGTTCCGTTTCATGATCCGCCTCCTCTGGTCCAGCGCGTTTCAGCACGCCGCGACTCATTGCAAGCAAAACAATCCACAGACTGTCAACAATATTTATTGATAAAAATCAGCAAGTTGAATGAGACTTTTCATCGAGTTTCTCACGAGTTTCAGAGGCGTCGGCACGACTTGTCCGCGCTAGAAACAAAGCCGACGACCTGCGACTTGGACCGACTTGTGAAAAACGCCCGCCTCTGCAGAGGTTCGACAGGAAGGCCTCATTCGCCGGCAGCCCATGAAGATCGACAGGGCCTCGCCGAGCGCTTCAAACCCCCGTTCAAACGCTGACCAGATCGAGCAGGTCTCCAACCTGGGAAGAACCCCGCGCGCCTGTTGAGAACCGGCTCCCACGCATCGACACCAGGAACGAACGGCTGTCTTACAGCCCCCATGAAACGACTGACGCCGATCGAGCACGCCAGGATCAAGGGCAGGATCATCACCATGAGCATGCCGGATCGCGGACCTGAAGCCCGCGCTCGAATTCTGGCTTGGCTGGATAAGCGGCCCGGCGACAGCTGGTACTACGCCAAGGGCGACAACTACGCGTTCGAGACCGCCGCTGACGCGGCGGCGTTCAAGCAGTGGCTGATGAACGCCCTCGTCGGTTGAAACCAGCAGGCGACCAGGCGGCGTCCTGGCGACCAAGGCTAAAGAGCGTGTCCCAGAAACAGCGAAAGCCCAGCATTGCCCTTTTGGGGGTGCGCGTCGGGCTTTCATTGGGGGCTCGGCTTCGCCCATTGCTGGTCGATGATCCTAACCTCAATCATCCGGTTTTCACCCGATGATCAGACTATCAACCCGAGGCCCGTCTCGAAGTTCCTTCCGCAGTGGATGAAATCGATGGATCCGCGACATGGACGCCTCAGCCTCCATCTCAGCCCAGGGACCGGATCTGATACCCGCCGTTTAGAAACCCGCTCACCGAGATCACCGCCTCGACCCGACGGCCTGACGGCGTCCGCCGAATGTGGACGATGCAATCGATCGCCTCGCCGATCATGCGCCGAGGAACCTGGCTGGCCGCCTCGCCTATCAAGTCTTCGACGCGGCTGAGCGCCTCGATCGCCGAATTGGCGTGGACCGTGGACAGACCGCCGGGATGGCCCGTGTTCCAGCTTTTCAGGGTTTCAAGCGCAGCAGCGCCGTCGCGCATCTCGCCGATGACGATCCGATCGGGCCGCATGCGCAGGGCGTCGCGGACAAGGTCGGCCACGCCGATGACGACCGGCGCTCGGCGCGTGACGACCGACACGGCGTCCCAGGCCGAGCACTGCAGCTCAGGCGTATCCTCAATGAGAATGACCCGATCATCCGCAAACCACGGCTCGGCCAGGACAGCATTGGCCAGCGTCGTCTTTCCGGAACCCGTACCGCCTGAAATCAATATGTTGCGTCGATCACATATGGCGGCGCGCAAGGCTCCTGCCTGGCTGTCGGTCATCACGCCGTCGCGCACATAGTCGTCCAGGCCCCAGATCACGGCCGGGCGCTTGCGAATGGAAAAGGCGGGGCCGGACGAGACGGGCGGCATGACGCCCTGGAAACGCTCCCCCGTCCCAGGCAGGACACCGGAGAGCCTGGGGTTCTCCCGGGTGACCGTTTCGCCGACGTAGTCGGCGATCAATCGGATCGCCCGTTCCCTGGCCTCCATCGACAGGCGTCGCCCCGTGTCGGTTCGCCCATGGCCTATTCGGTCCAGGATCAGCCGTCCGTCCGGATTGGCCAGGATCTCGACCACCGCGACGTCCTCCAGACCCGCGAGGATCGTCTCGCCCAGCGCGTGGCGCAGCGCCTCCAGCTTGCGCTCGGCGACGATCGGATGGGGCGTCACCTAGTTGGCCGGAGCGAATGACGGCGGCTCGCCCGCAATAGCCGCGCGCTCGCCGTCACGACGCCCCGAGACGATCCGGGCGGCCGTCGCGTCCAGCAGGCGCTCGATGCGCCGATCCACGGCCGCCTGCACCGTAGGGTCCTCGTCGACCAAAGCGTCTGGCAGCCGCAGGAAGAAGGCCTTGGCCACCTCGATCAGGAGTTCCTGGACGATCTGCATGTCGCGTCCCGTTGATCGCATGTGATCCCGCAACGACCGCTCCAGGTTCAGCAACCGGTCCTCGGGATCGGCCTTCGGGCTCTTGATCAGCCCCCGAACAATGGCCTGGCCCGCGGCCTGGCTCAGGGCGATCCGTCCCGCCCTGGCCTCCCGATTGAGGCTCGACACCACCTTGGGATCATTGATGTAGACCTGCACGCGCGTCGCCGCCTTTTCACTTCTCGCCATCGCTCCCTCCTTGCAGTTGATCCAGCACCGCCTGCTGCGCCGCCATCTCCTGGGCCACCCGCCCGTAGATGTCGGCAGCGCGCGCGGCGGCCTTCCTGTCGTCCATGGCCCCGGCGACCTCCTTGAACAGGGGCAGGCTGGCCATGGCGTCCCGGCCCAAACTGCGTCGCCCAAGCCAGGGATGCGGCGGCCGCCCCGGCCCATCGACGCGCGCGGCCTGATCCGGCGGCGTTTGGCCGGCGCGACTGCGGAAGGGCTCTCGCCGGTCATAGAGAAGCTTCCCGGTCCGCAGCGGCCTCTGGCCCGCCACGAAGATCAGCTGCTGGTCATCCGGCAGGGCGCGGATTTCGCCAGGCTCCAGCAGAGGGCGCTCCACCTCCGACCGGGACACCGACTTGCGCCCTGCGCCCAATCCCGCCGGCGCGCTGCGGCTCTTCCGAGTCTCCATGACGGAACCGGTCAGCTTGGACACCTTGTCCTGGGTCAGAGGATCAAGGGCTGAGAAGGCGGTGTAGACATGGCAGTTGTCGAGGATGGTGTTGTGGGGGCCGTACAGGGCGGACGCCCCGTCGAGGAGGACGTCCACCCTTTCCACCGCCGCCGAAGGCAGGGCCGAGACATCCGCGAACTCGCCGCGAAAACCCGTCCCCGCCAGACGCCGGCCGTTGACGAGGACCAGGGTGGCGTCCGCGCCCAGTCCCCGCAGATTGACGCCGGTCGCCACGACGCCGTTCGACCCGCCCCTGTCGGCCCCGGCCAGAAGGGCGCCGGTCGTCCCGCTGCCGGCGTAGTTCTGCGGCAGATCGGTCAGCACGTCGGCCACGGTTCCCCGGCCCCGCGCATCAAGCTCGTCCCGATCCAGCATGACCACGGGCGAGGCCAGTTCTCCGGACGCCTTCAGCAGGGTCCCGGTGACGACCACATCATCCACGACCGTGGCCTGTTCGACCGCCCCGGCTCCCGCGTCCCGACGCCTCAGAAAGATGACGCCCGGACGCGTCTCCGACCAGACTAGCCCTGTTCCCGCCAGCATCCGGTCGAGCGCCGCAGACGGCGCATATCGGCCGCGCAGCCCCGGGGTCCTCAGCCCCTCCACAGCCTCGCCGGAGAAGAGGATCTGCTGATCGGACTGGGTGGCGAAGAGGTTAAGGCCGTCCCGCAGGGATCCAGAAGGAATGTTGAACTCCCGCGCCTCCTGGGCGCAGGCGGCCGTGCTGACCGCCAAAAGGCTGGCGCCCAACAGGCTTGCGGATAATAGGCTGGCTCGTCTCATGGTCCTGGGTCCCCTCCACGCCACACGGCGTCAGAGAAGAGACGGCTCAGACCCCGGGCGACCCCGGAGCGCCCCCTGTGTTTTTCGCGCTCGACAACACAATCCTTCCCTCCCCGTCCTTGGACGCCCTCAAGCCGAACACGGCCGAGGCTGTGGAGACGAAGGCGTCCCGGTCCCCCGTCTTGAACACGCCGTTGACCGAGGCGGTCCCCCGGACGGCGGGATCGAGCAGGATCTTGTCCGGCAGATAGCGGTTCACCTCCGCCACCGCGTCACGCAGCGGCGTATCCCGGAAGACGATCCGCCCTTCTGTCCAACTGGTCTCGGTCGCGATGTCGGCGACGCGGGTCATCTGGCCCTGAGATGTCACCCGGCTCTGCTGGCCGGCGGCCAGCCTCTTCGTCTCCCTGCCCGCCCGGCGCTCCGCCACATCGACGACGCCCGACACCAGGGTCACCTTCACGCCGGATCCGTCGCGGCGGACGTCGAAGACCGTCCCTATCGCCGTCACCTGCGCGCCGTCGGCCTCGACCACGAAGGGACGGCCGGCGTCATGAGCCACCGTAAACAGGGCCTGACCGGCGTCCAGCTCCACCAGTCTTCGGTCGCCGTCGAAGCGCACCCGGATCCGGGAATCCGTGTCGAGCCTCACGTTCGACCCGTCCGCCAGTTGCACCAGACGCTGCTCGCCCACGCCGGTCGCAAACACTGTCCTGGACTGCAGCCACAAGGCGCCGCCGACCGCCGCCGCCATGACGGCGCCGCCGACGGTCAATCCGATGAGGGTGCGCGGCAGCCGCCTCGGGCGCGCCGCGCCCTGCCGGCGGGATAGGGCCTCGTCCAGCGCCCGCGCGATCTCCGGATCATTCGCAAGCCTGCCGGTATCCCCCCAGATCTTCTCGACCCGCCGATAGGCGTCGGCGTTGGCCGGTTCAGCCCGCCAGGCGAAGAATTCCTCGATGGTCTGGGTGCTGACGCTTCGCGCGCCGAGGCGGGCGTGCCACGCCGCCGCTTCGGTCTCGCTGGTTTCAACCCGGATTTTCGGGTTGGTCATGATCACCCTCATCCTAGCGCCGAAGCTGGGCGGCGCAGTGCGCCAAGGCCCTGGTCATGCGCCACTCAACGGTTTTGGGAGAAATCCCGAGCTGCTCGGCGATCTGCACATTCGTCAGTCCGCCGAACCTTGATAGCACAAAGACATCGCGCAGGGGCTCTGGCAAGCCGAGGACCAGTTGGCGGGCCAGAACCTCGTCGGCCTGGGACGCCGGTTCCTGAGCGAACCCCTCCGTGCCGCTGACCTCCCGGGCGTAGCGCTCGCGATGAAAACGCCGCGCCTTCCGGTCCGCCATCAGGTTGGCCGCGATCCGCAAAAGCAGGGCCTGAGGATGCCGCACGGATTGCGCCGCCTGATAGGGCGCGATGCGCAACCAGGCCTCCTGCGCCAGATCCTCGGCGTCCTGGGCCCCGTAGCGCCGGATCAGCCGCGCCCGAAACCACTTGGCGTAGCGGCCATAGAGGCCCTCCAGCGACAAGGGCGCGTCAGGCTGCAGCTTTTCCAATCCATCCGACACGGGCTCGCCTCCGATAAAGAGGCGAGCCCGGCCGAAGCACCGGGTGTTGAGAACATGCTCAAACACATGCGCCAACGCCTTTAGCCCCCAAGGGAGCCTGGACATGCACGCGGGCCACCCGCCGCCACGGAGCGCGAAGTGGGATTTTCAGGATCTGCTCAAGCGAGGTTCTCACGCCTCGGCGTCAAATCAGACGCACCCCAAGGCTGGATCACGTCGATTCAGTTGGCAACCCGCATATTGCCAGTATGCGAATTTTCACTGCCGCCAACCAAGAGGGCCAGCGCAGCCCAAGCCGCTCCGGCCCCCAAATCTTAGCGTTTCATCGCCTTCTCGTGGACCCAGCCCTCGTTCATCAGGACCACAGCAGCCTTACCCTCAAGCCCATCTGCATTGTCGCGCGCCAACTGCGGGAAAGCCGCCTGCATCGGCTGCGACTTCGCCCACTCCGGCATGTTCTTAAGTTGATAGGTGTATTCGACCTGGGACACCGTCATGCCCATCATGTCGCCCGGCTCGGTGAAGCGGACGATCTCCTTCACGGCGGGCTCGCCGTAGCAGAAGGACGGATCCTTGCTCCAACGCATGCCCGCACCGTTCTCCTTGAACGCCTTCTCGCCCTCCGGCGTCAGACTGTAGGCGGTCACGGCCTGCTTGCCCGACGGAACCCCGAATCCCGCAGGCTGGATCGCGGCCGGCTCGCCCTTCAGCAGACCCGCAGCGGCCAGGGCCTCGAAGGGCGCCGCCGCCTTCTTCTGGTTCTCCAACCGCATGGGATGCTCGCTGTTCGCGACCTCGACATAGAGCGGGAAGACCCCGGCGTCAGCCGCCCGGTCCGCATCACGCACATTGCCCGAGGGCAGCGAGAGACAGGGCGGGTTCTGGCTGATCCAGTCGTTGATGGCCGTCTCGAAATTCTTCTTGCTGGCGGCCTTGGGATCGGAACACCCCGCGACCAGAACGGCGACGGCGGCCAGAACGACAACAGATCTCATGACAGCTTTCCTTTCAGCGCCCCAAGGGGCGGTACACAGGCCGAATCCAAACAGGCAGACACGACCTAACGGTAAAGCTTATAGTTGAACGCCGCCGGGATTCCGACCTTTCCCGACTGGCATGATCCGGCGGCGGCCCGCAAACCGCTGTCGGATCGCTCCCCATTCCCACAAACTCACAGCTAGTGCGGCTATCAGCGGACGCCGTATATGTCAGCTAAGGGTGGGAAGCGGACATAAAGGCGCTCGCCTGCTACGCTCACAAGATGTCATTCGAGAATGCTTGGGCGAAGTATCACGCTGGTGAACGACCAGTCGGCTGGATGCTGCGAGAAGACGGGGCGAAAAACTGGTTGCGCTTTCATTCGCTGCCTGCCTCGAAACGCTATGCTGACACCGACGACGAGCGTTCAATTCTATTGGCTCGTCACAACGCTCTAGCTGAGGAAGTGCTTGGCGCGGACCCGTGCTGGCTTGTTCAGACCCATTGGACGACGCACGCCGATGAGATCGACGCAGCAGATCAATACGATCCTTTCCGGGCCACCCGCGAGTTGGGGTTGGGTTTCGTCTCAACGTTTCTCGTAGACGACGACGAAGAAGATCGCCCGTGGCGGGTGTATGCCGTCCAAACCAATTGGTCGCCTGGTCGGTTCGACGATCTGCTTCTTTCGGTGGCGGATGAGAAGGCGGGGCCGACGCTATGGATGGCCGCGAATGGTGCGATCTTCGCTCCTTATGACGGCGGCGTTGATCTCTTTCTGCGCGACGTTGCGCAAGTCCAGCGAATGGCAGAACGACACAAGGATTGGCTCTCGCGGCATCCTCTAGGCCTATAGCCGGAGGTCTGCTCAGGGTCGATTGCGGTCTTTCATGCGCCGCCCGCAAGTGCGATCAGGCGAGCGTCTGCCAGCTAGGCGCCGGGGTTCTGGATCCAGCGCGCAGCCCCCAGAACTAGCAACAGGGCGCTGAAAATCGCGAGGCCCACGGTCGAGGACACGAGGTGCGGATGCCAGGGCGCGCGGGTTCGCAACTTGCCCCAAGTGTCGAGACACCAGATCAGGCCGCAACCGCCCAGCAGGATGTCCACCCAGGCGGGCCAGATCATCGGATGGCGCCCGGCGCCGGCAGTCGGGGCCTCGACTCGATCGGATCTGGCATGATGTCCTCGCACTTCTAGTCAGCTTAGCCCGCCCTGGCCATGCAGGCGTCATAGGCGCGGTCGTAGAGCCGCCACGGACACCCGGCCCAAGCTACGTCGCCCGGCGCCGTTGGAGCCTCAAGCTCCGGCCGCAGCATCACGCGCGAGTTCCTCCATCCGCTGACCGCTAACCTCGACGACCAGATTCCGCAGGCGGATCACAGCTTCAAGCTGCAGAGCCAGATCTTCCACATCGACGTCATACTGGTCGGAATAGCGCGCCTCGACATAGGCCCGCTTCAGCAACTCGAAGCGGCGGCGGTCGGCGCGTTGCTCTCGAGGCCAAGCAGCGGTCAGGCGTTTGTCGGTGTCCTCCGCCAAGGAACGGAGGAATTTGATGTTGTGGGAACGTGGAAAATAGAAAGTGTGGGTCAGCAGAAAGCAGGCATAGGCCGTCTCTGTCGCCTGATGCATCAAGAAGGCTGCGCGCTTGCGGACGTGCTGCCCCTCTCCGCTCATAGCCACATGCCGCCGCGCATCTTCGATCCAGAGATCTAGGTCCTTGATCCGCGTCTCGTAGTATCGCTTGGCCGCATCGCGAGCTTCGGCCGCCGTCATCGGCTGCGGCTGGACGAAAGTATGCCCCGGCAACTGGTACAGAACCACGCCGTCGCGCAGGATGTCGGTCCAGAAATACTCGCCCCGGGTCAGGGCCTGGTTCACTTCGGCCATGGTGTGGACGATGATGTTGACCGTCCGTCCCACGGCCGGATCGCGCAGGATCTTGTCCTCGGCCACGTACCAATAGTCGGCGATGTCGGTCAGCTTCTCATGGCTGACGATCACCAGCAGATCGAAATCAGACAGATAGCCGTTGTCGGGTTCATCGACCCAGTCGTTGCGGGCATAGGATCCGAACAGGATGATCTTCAGTACCCGGCCGTCTCGCCGCCAGGACTGGGTGCCCCCGCCCCCACTTTTGATCGCGGCGTCGAATTCGGTCAGCAGGGTCGTGCGGACACGTTCCAGCTCGCGCTGCTGCTTGGGCGGTAGATGCTCGAGATCAGCCCGCATGGACCCACCCGCCCTGCGAACGCAGCGTCGTCAGATCGATCATGCCTGCCCGGTTCGTTCGCATCCGCGCCCCAAATCACTTCTACACAAGCCTACCCCGCCGACACGCTCAGCGCCACAATGAGAGAGGGTGTCCGCCGGACAGTTGAGAACACGAGAGCTCGCGCGCCGACGCCTTTAGCTTTCGCCTGTACATAGCGGCGGCCAGCCGGGGACCAGGCGACTTTCGCCGCTCGAAGCACCTGAAGCAAGTGCGACAACCAGCTTATGAACGGAACAACAAGGAACCATGTCTTAGATGCGCCATGAGCGATCATTCGCACCGCGCCCGAAAGTCGACATCCACAAGCCGTTATCGGTTCCTCGTCGTTAGGCCTTCTTACGTCGCCGTTTCGGCAACCCGCTCGGGTTGCCCCAGAAGGTGACGACGGCCAGGGATCCCAACAGCGTCAACGCTAGACCCGCCACAGTCACGACCAGCCGATAGGCCAGCCCTCCGACCTTGGCCGCATGAAGGGGATACTGGGCGTTGACGACCCGCAGCCCCAGCGGCAGGGCCAGGGCGTCGCGCGTCCCGACGATCCGCCCGTCGGCGGGGTCGAACCAGACCTGCGTCCGACCGTTGGGCAGCCATTCCGCCGCCCGCCGCATCCGCAGCCCGATCAGCCCGCCCGGCTTGGTCGGCAGGGAGACGATGCGCAGATCGGCGTCGGGGAAGCGAGCCTGGGCCGCGACCATCATGGCCGGCCAGTCCAGATCGGGCGACACGGCCCCGCCCTCATGCTCCGGCTGAGCCATCACCGCTTCCAAGTCCACGCCCGGCGACAGAACCTTGGCCAGACCGTCATATAGGGGCGACAGCGCCACGATCGCCCCCGTCGCCAGCACGAGGGCCAGCACCGGCGCGCTCCACACCCCCATGTCGCGATGGTGCTTGACGATCCCCGGCCGTTTCCAGGTCTTCGGCAGGACCGCGAAGACGAAGGTCCGCCGCGTCGGCCACCATAGGATCACCCCCGTGACGACAAAGCCCAGACCGGCCAGGCCCGCGATCCCGGCGATGGTCTTTCCCGTGTCGCCGATCAGCAGATAGTGGTGCAGGTCGAACAGCCACAGTTCGGGCCGCGCCCACAGGCTCTCCCACCGCGCGACGACCTGACCCGACTGGGTCGCATAGGCGCCGCGCGTCTTGCCCTCATAGTTCAGCCGGTGGATTCCCAGCCGGTCGGTGGCCAGGATGACCGAGCGCGGCCGGTCCGACGCCGCGAAGGCCTGATCCAGCGCCGCGCCGATGACCTTGGGGTCCGAAACCCGCGCCTCGGCCGCGTGGGGCACGACGGCGCGCAGCCAGTCGTCCTTGAACACCAGAACGGCCCCGGTCAGCCCCAGGACGAACAACAGCAGGCCGATCAGCCCCCCGGTCCAGCGATGCGCCAGTCGGACCAGACGCATCAGAAGCGACGGTCCCACCCGAGGGTGAAGGAGCGGCCCCGGCCGGCGAAGTAGCGCAGGTTGTCAGTCGGATTGCTGGTGTCGGAGCTGTAGGTCACATAGTCCTCGTTGAAGAGGTTCTGCACCGCCAGCGACACCCCGCCGATGGGGAAGTCGTAGCGCAGGTAGGCGTCGGCCACGGTGTAGCCTTCGAAATTGTTGCGCACGTCGCCGCCCTCGAAGTCGCGCGACAGATAGGTCTGGACCTGCAGACGCGCCGACAGCGGGCCGTTGGCGTAAACCGCCGCCGCGTTGAACCGGTCCGGCGAGATGTTGGCCCCGTCCAGATCCCGATCCACCCGGCCATCGTCGTTGGTGTCGGTCTGCCCCCGCAGGCGCGCATAGCCGGTCGCGACCGTCAGCCCCTCGATCGGGGTGCGGGCGCGCAGATTCAGCTCCAGCCCCTCGATCTCGACCGCCTGACGCTGGACGTCGTAAACGCCGTCGGCGTTGCGGACCAGGAACTGGCCCAGGTCCGACGAGGACCAGAAGTAGGTCGCTCCAGCCTCGAATGGCCCGCGCTTCACCTCCAGCCCGATCTCCTGATTGTCCGAGACCACCGGGCTGATGTCGAGGAAGCTCTCGACCTTGACGCCGTCGACGTTGATGGCGCGCAGGATGCGGCCGACGTCGGGCACGGTGTAGCCCTCGGCGTAGCTGGCGTAGGCGCGCACGCCGTCCATCGGCTCATAGACCACGCCGCCGTTGACCAGGGTGGCCTCGAACCTGGGCTTGCCGCCCGTCACCCGGCGCGAGCCGTAGGAGGCCAGGGTGGTGAAGTCGTCGACCGACAGCTCGACGTTCTCCTGGCGCACGCCGCCGGCCAGGCGCACCCGGCCGTCGAACAGGGCCATGTTGGCCTGAACGAAGGGGGCGAGGCTCTGGAACTCGGTCGGCGGCACCCAGGCGCGGTTGGTGGCGATCAGCCGCTGCTCGGTGCGGTCCTTCAAGGCGTCGAGGCCCAGGGTCGCGGTCAGGCCCGGCACGCCCGGCACGGCCCGCTCATAGCTGGCGCGCGCCCCCAGCTTGCGCGAACGGTTCGACGACTGGTCGAACAGGGTCCCAATCGGCGCGATGCTGGCGTCCTGGAAGGTGGCGGAGCGATCGCCGCCGAAGGTGTCGCGGGTGCGGTTGAAGAAGACCTGGGCGCTGAAGTCGCCGCCCGCCAGGTCGTTGTCGGTCAGCGAGGCCGAGAGAGTCTCGACCCGGTTGGCGGCGGGTTCCCCCTGGACCTGGCCGCGCATGCTGCTGGTCGGACGGCCGATGCGGCGGTCGCCCGCCACGACGACATAGTCGCCGTCGCCCTTCAGCTCGAAGCGATTGGCGAGCAGGTCCAGGCGCACCGTGTCGGTCAGGTCCCAGCCGAAGCGGCCGAAGAAGGACAGGGCTTTGGAATCCTGCACCTCCCCCTGGGTGTTGTCGACGCCGATGCGGCGGCCGTTGGCGTCATAGAAGGCGCCGCGCTGATCATAGGCGACGCCGAGCACGCCGTCGAAATCGCCATGACGATAGCCCGCCAGACCGCCCAACTTGGCGCCGATCCCGTCGCCTTCCGGCCCGCCCGAGCTGGAGACCTGGGCCAGCATCCGGCCGGTCAACGAATCCTCGGTCGGCGCCCCGACCGTCACCTGATTGACCACCCCGCCGGTAGCGCCGATGCCTTGCAGGGCGTTAGAGCCGTAGATCAACTCGACCCGGTCCACGAAGAAGGGATCGATCGTATAGCCGTCGCGCGATCCGTCGCGGATCGGCGTCGACTGCGGGATGCCGTTGATGGCGAAGAGCGGCGAGCGGCCGCGCAGGCTCTCCCCCGAGCCGGTCAGCTTCTGCCGCGTCGGCGAGAAGGACGGCGACAAGGTCGCAACCGCGTCGATCACCGAGCCGCTGATGGCCACCTGTTCCGACAGGGCCTTGCGGTCGATGACATCCACCGTCATCGGCAGGGCGCTGGCTGGCAGGACCGTGCGCGCCGCCGTCACCACCACCTCCTCCACCATGCTGACCTCCGGCTCCTGCCGCGCCGTCTGGGCGGCGGCGGTCGAGGCGAATGCGGTCCCGGCCAGCAGGGCCGAAACAGCGACAAGGCCGGACGATCGGCGCAGCGACAGGGCGGGCGAGGCGAAAGGCATTAGGGGGGAGGCTCCTGAAGAAGGCCTCGCGCTTAAATGCAATTGAAAGCGATTTGCAATATGCGATCTAGCAAAATTGGCTCAACTGGCCGGCCCTATCCGCATCGAGTTCCACCGAGCGCCCTATCCCATCCCGACAAACGCCCGTGGCATGCCTCGTCTGTCGGCATTGCGCCATGTGTGGACGGCTCCCCGTTGGCAAGGGTTGATCTGATGTTCTGCTGAGCCTGGTCGGAGCGGCCATGTGTTCGACCTGTTAGTGCGGTACGCATGACCGCTGGCCATAATGCCTTCCGCGAAGGTGGGTCCCGACCAAAAGCACGCGCTCGAGGCGCTATGGCGCATGTGGGTTTTCCCGCCTTCCGGTTTCGACCGGCTGTCGCATTACATCCTGTCCGCCCTTCCCAAGTTCGTCGGTCTGCGCGTTAAGCCTCGACCTGTCTCTATGCCGCCAGCGGCTCCCTGTAGCGCTCACCCGAAGTCATGATCGCCCAGACCATTCGCGCGGTCTTGTTGGCGAGAGCGACGGCCGCAACCTTCGGCGTTCGCCGAGCAAGCAACTGGACCAGCCACGGCCGGCGCGTGCCGTTCCTCACGGCATAGCGCACGACCGCCAAGGCGCCGACGACCAGCATCTGTCGCAGATATCGGTCGCCCTGCTTGGTGATCCCGCCCAGCCGCTCCTTGCCGCCGCTGGAATTCTGCTTCGGAACGAGGCCGATCCACGCCGCGAGATTGCGACCGGTCTTGAAGGCCCTTGGATCGGCGATCGTGCCCACCAGAGCGCTGGCCAGCAGCGGGCCCACGCCGGGGATCTCCATCAGCCGGCGCCCGACTTCGGTCGATCGGGCGTTGGACCGGATCAGCCGATCGGTCTCCAGGACCTGCTCGTTCAGCAGCCGCAGCTGCGCGGCGAGCATGGCGAGGCACCCCCTCGCCTCAAGCGGCACGCGCTCGTCGGCCGGATCTTCGACCACTTCGATAAGGCTCTGAAGGCCTTGCCTGCCAATCGCCGCCGCCATGCCGAACTCCGCCATGTGACTCCTGATCGCGTTGGAGATTTGCGTGCGCTGTCGGATCAGGATCGACCGAGTCCGGTGCAGCACCATCACGCTCTGCTGCGCCGGCGACTTTACCGGCACGAAGCGCATCGTCGGCCGGGTGACCGCCTCGCAGATCGCCTCCGCGTCGGCCATGTCGTTCTTCTGGCGCTTCACGTACGGCTTCACATAGCTCGGCGGCATCAGCCGCACCTCGTGGCCTAGGCCAATCAGTTCGCGGGCCCAGTGATGCGCCGTTCCGCAAGCTTCGATCCCGACCAGACAGGGGGACAGCTTTTCGAAGAACTTCAGCAGCCGCGCTCGCGTCAGCTTCTGTCGAATGACGACGCCGCCCTCAGCATCGACGCCGTGCACCTGAAACACCGACTTCGCGATGTCCAAACCAATCGTGGCTACCTGTCTCATGGCTCTCCTCCAGCTCTGCCGGAGGCCTAACGCCGCCGGTGGGTTGGAGAGCCGTCCACAGCATCATAAGCGGACATTGGCTTGCTGCCCAGAACTGTGCTTTCGCGTGCCGTGTGGGTGGATCCGCCAAACGAACGGTCGCGGTGATCTAGGCTTGACGGGAGCGCTGGCCCCGGCAACCCTCAGTTGCGGGGGGCTTAAACCATGCTGACTGTCTACGCCGACTATTTCCGTGAGCGCCTTCAGGAGCTCGACCAGCCCGGGAGCTTGGACAAATTCATCAAAGATCTGACACCTGAGTATTGGCGTGACGACGCCCGCCTGTTCCTCACACTCAATCTAATCGTGATGGTCGTCGCGCCCTATGTACAAGCACACCCATCCGGCTCGCTCACACTGGGTGAGTTGCTGCCCGTGCTAGAAAAGGACGTTGAGGCGATCCGCCGTCGGGCCGACCGCTTCGCCGCCGAGCGCGGTCGCTCCTACGTATCCGCCACCTCGGTTTCGATGGCCTTGGGCGAACTAGCACCGGATCTCGCGACCACTTCGCTGCAGATCTGGGGCCCGGGGGAGCCTGACCCAGCGCCCCAGTCGGCGCCCGCATGACCGCCCCCCCTACTCAGCCTAACAGGAAGCGTAAGTCGCTTTCGCCGGAACGGCAGTTGTCGGGGGCCTTGATGGCCGGGGCCTTCGCGCTGATGTGCGTGGTCCTCGCCAGCCTGCCCCAGGCCTTTCCGGCGGTTACCACGCCAGGCCGCATCGGCCTGGCGTTCGCCGCGGCCGGCGCAATCGCTGGCTATCTGGTTAGCGTCGTTTTCGGAGGTAGAGGCTGGATCTATACAGCACGAGGCGGCGCGGTTCATCCATTCAACATCCAAGCATGTGCTGGTTTGATAGGCGTAGTCCTGCACGGCGTCGCGCTTTGGGTGATCGCTACCCATCCCGCCGACGACGCTGCACGCCAACGGCTGTTAACACTCGAACGCCGGACGGCCACACTCGAAGCCCGAGTAGACGCCGTGGAACGCGGCGCGTCCACGCCCGCACTGCCGGTGGAGGTGACCTGCGTCCATCGAGAAAAGGCCACGCCCTGCATCGTCAAGTAGATTGCCAGCGCAACTGCTCCGGCGGGTCCTGTCACCGCCACCGTTTCTTCCGCCCCATACCCATCGATCGCAGTCGGAACTAATGCCAAACCCTCGCCAGCAGCGGAGGTCTTCCTTGCGCCAAAATCGGAAATAGGTGTCGCGGTGTGAACCGGACCTTCAGACCGCGCCGTTGCCCATTAACCAGCGTAATCACTCTGGCTGTCTTCTTCCTGACGCAGAGTCTGCAGCGCGACCTTGTTGGATGTCGCCACAAATCGTTCAACAAGCTTCGCGCGACTGGGGTCATCAGAATCGCCCGGCAGCGGTCCCTCCGCCTCCAGAAAGGATCGAAGCAGCCGCCGAATGATTGTTCCGTCGCGCTGATCATGGCGACGCAGCAATATCTCGCGCGCGGCCTCTGACCCTGTTTTCTCCGCTAGTCGATGCGGCGCGAAAACCGGCGCTCGTCGTTCCGCGCTTCGTGCAATCAAGATCGTGCGAACGCACCACAACACTCTCTTGGCAAGCAGCGCGACATTCAGGTCATCTCCAAAATGCACTAAATACCAGCCGAGATCCGCCGCTCGTTGGATATCGTCTTGGTAATTCTCTCGAAAGCTGAACGCCTGCTGGAGTCGCAGAAGATAATCGTCTGGATCGACGAGCGGTTTGGCTTCGTGAACGAGATGGGAGACGAAGAGGTCGCCCAAACTGGCGTCGTGTTCCAGCTGGCGCCACGGGTAGATGAACAGAGAGAGACGCCCGACCGAAACATGGCGGGTTTCGTCTTCGAGATTGATCATAAGCAGGTCGGTGTCGGAGCCCCCAGCGTGATCGGCCCGCGCGAGACTCCCGAACAATAGAGTAGCCGCTATCGCCATGACGGGTGTCGAATGGGCGTTTGGCGATCCAGCTTTGGTCGTTCTGCCATAACCATTAAATCACCTGCGCCGCGCGGGCCAGCGCTTCGATGGACATCTGACGTGACGAGGCCCGCGCCTGGATCACTTCGTCTCGATTCTGCAGCACAATTTGTTGCTTTTCGGGCTTGAGAACGCCTGGCTCGACGTCGAGATTGTACTCGCTCATCAAGTAAAAGCTGAGGCTCAATCGGCAAGGCCGCAACAGTCGGCCTTCCGTCATGCCGTGCTCCGACGCCACAGCCGCCTGACGCTCCGGCGACAGCTCCGGGTTGGGCCTGATGTCGAGATTGATCTGATGCGCCCACTCGTAGTCGAGGGTCGTGTCGATCATCGCTGGCCGGTGATCGCTGACCGTCTGGATCCGATTGAGATTGTAGTCCCGAAAATCGTTATGGTCCTTTGACCAGGACCGGACGTACCAGCGCCCGGCGCTATGGGCGAGCGCATGAGGGGCGATCGTCCTCGACGGTTGCACCGAGCCGGTCAGGGACGCGTAGGCGATATCGATTTCCTGTCGCTTGCGGATCGCGTCGAGCACGCGCAAGAGAACAGCCGGGTCCGTCGGGCGGCGTCCCAAGGTGACGACCTCCACCGGGGGCATGGTGTCGAACCAGGTGTCGTCCGGACGCATCCAGCGATTTTCAATCGCCACCAGCTGCAGCAGGTAGCGTTCTATGGTGTCGCCGATGAACGCGGGCGCGAAGGCGTCGGCGCGGGTGTAGGCCTTCTCGCCTCGATCATAGTGCAGATTAGCCGGCGCGATCTTCTCGTATTGAGCGATATCCCCTGACGCCTGCTGAGGCGAAATGCCGAAGGTGGCGGACAGGTCGCTGCGATTAAACCTGCCATCCCAAAACAGCCGAAAATCGATGAACTCGAGCCTCCGACGCACACCCCATCGCAGCCGCTCGCCCTCTTCGTCCACAGACAACTCTCCCACAAACACGATTTTTCGCCCCAACATGCGTCCACTTACTTGACGCATGTTGGGGTCGTTCCCACATCCTATGGATGGACAACGGCGGGAGCAATGTCGTCACAACGGCGTGGATCGATAGGGATGGAAAACAGCGAACAACAACAACGGGTTGAGAAACCCTACCGTGTGCTGAGCCTCGACGGAGGCGGGATGCGTGGCATCTACACCGCCGCTTTTCTCGCGCGCCTTACCGACCAGTTCGCCAGAATCAGGGGCGAGCAGGCGCTCGATCTCGGCCGGGGATTTGACCTGATCACCGGAACCAGCACCGGCGCGATCGTCGGTTGCGCGCTCGCAGTCGGTCGACCGATGACCGAGGTCGTCGCCCTCTACCGTGAACACGGCCCCAAGATCTTTCCGCACCGGATCGCCGGCAAACGCAGCGCCATCTACCGTGCCAGTCAAGGCAGTCGCTTCGTGCGCGAGGGCGACAAGGCGCTGCGCGAGGCCCTGCGCGGCGTCCTCGACGATGTGACGATGCTCGACGTCTTCGAGAGCCGCGGGATTTCGCTCGCCGTTCCCACGGTGTTGATGAGCGAGCATCGGGCCTGGGTGTTCAAGAAGACACCGAAGAGCGGGGTGCGCGACGACCGGTACCCCCTGGTGGACGTCTGCATGGCGACCAGTGCGGCGCCCATCTACCGCTCGCTGGCCGCCATCGACGATCCGAACGCGCCCGACGGGCCCAAGCAGGTCTTCGCCGACGGCGGCCTGTGGGCGAACAACCCGATCATGGTGGGGCTCGTCGATGCGCTGACGGTTGCGCCGCCCGACCGCCCGATCGAGATCTATTCGCTCGGCACCTGCCCCCGCCCGGAAGGCGATCACCTCGACGCCGAAAGCGCGCACCGGTCCATGCTCGACTGGTCCCTCGGCGCCGATGTCGCGCCGCTCAGCATCTCGGCGCAGGAATTCGCCTTCGACCAAATGGCCCGTCTCCTGACCAACGCCATCAGCAACTGCGGGCGCTCCATCCGCCGTGTGCGGTTTCCCAACAAGCCCGTCCCGGCGAGCATGATGCCGTATCTCGCGCTCGACGACACCCGCCCCGAGGCGATGGATAGGCTTGTCGGTCAGGCGCACACCGACGCCGACCTGACCAAAAGCGCCTGCGACGACCCCAACAGCGAAGACGGCCGCATGATCCGCCGCCTCATGCATGACCTGCCGGCGATGCCGGCGACCGGAGCGGTCTGGACCCGCCCCGCCACCGACAACCAGAAAGGATAGGTGATGTTCGACTGTTCCAAAGACGTGCGTGCGTATCATGACCAGGACGTGACGCTGCCGAAAACCGAGCAGGACGCCATGCGCGACCGCCGCAACTCCAACCGCACGCGCCTGCGCGACGGGCTGGCGAAGGCCGGCAAGCCCAAGCCGATCGAGTTCGTCAAGCAGGGCAGCTACGCTATGAAGACAATGTGCCGCGACCCCGACAACGACTACGACATCGATGACGGGGTCTACTTCCACAAGGATGATCTCGCCGGCGACCGCGGGGCCGAAATGACGTCCTTGCAGGCCCGCCAGATGGTGCGTGACGCGGTCGATGACGGTCGCTTCAAGCGCGCCCCCGAAGTCTGCTCGAACTGCGTGCGCGTCTTCTACGAGAAAGGGTACCACGTCGACCTGCCCGTCTATCGGCGTGTGGTGACCGAGACCGTCTTCGGCGACGAGGTGCACTATGAGCTGGCCGCGAGCAGCGGCTGGAAGCGCTCGGACGCCCGCGACGTTTCGGACTGGTATGAAGACGAACGCGCGTCGTCGGCCGACGGCGTCCAACTGCGCCGCATCAATCGCGACCTGAAGAAATTTGCGCGCAGCCGGTACAGCTGGCGCGGCTCGATCCTCAGCGGGTTCGGCATCTCGGTGCTGACGACCGAGAAATTCCGCGCCGCCGACCGTGAGGACCGCGCCTTCTATGACACCATGGTCGCCATCCGCGATCGGCTGAGCTGGAATCTCCAGCTGGCGCACCCGGTGACGCCCGGCGACTACATCACGAGCGGACCCGACGACGCCAAGGCGCGCTGCTTCCGCGAGAAGCTGACCGAGGCGATCGACACGCTGGCCCCGCTCTTCGACGCCGACTGTACGCGCGAGAAGGCGCTGAAGTGCTGGGACAAGGTGTTCGCCACCACCTTCTTCAGCGAGCGGCTGGAGGAGGAACAGCGCGCCTCCGCGGCGGCGCCGGCCATCATCAGCGCGGCCGCCTTGTTGAACGCGACGGCGACGGCGGCGCAGGCGGTGAGCAGCGCCGGCGGGGGTCGCCATGCCTAATGCGACCCTTCCGCTGAGCTGGCGGCAGGCGGCCCTTCGTCTCGAAACGGCGCTGCGCGAGCGTGCCGGACAGGTGCCCGAGCGACTCGATGCGTCGACGATCGCCAGCGACTATCCCAGCCGCGACTGGATCATCGCCGCCTGGCGCATCAACGTCCTCTTCTCCGACGGGGTCACGCGGCGCATCGATGTGGTGGCCGGCGCGAATTTCCCAACGACGCCGGTCAGGACCGCCTTGGTCGATCACCCCGAGCCGATGACTTGGCCTCATGTCGAGGGCGACGGCGTTCTGTGCCTCTTGCCGAATTTGGCGGAATGGGATCCTGACGACCCGTCGGAGGTCGCCATGGACCTTCTGAACCGCTCGGTCCGACTGGTTGAAGAGCTGCTGGAGGGCGGCATCGTCGAACGCGACTTCCGCGAGGAGTTCGTCACCTACTGGGGCTACAGGGCCCATGATCGTGGCCAGACCCTGTTCAGCCTGATCACGCCCGGTCCGTCGTCGCGGCTCGTGCGGGTTTGGCGCGGCAAGGGACTCGAGGTCGTGGGCGAGGACCACGACGCCTTGGTCGAATGGGTGCATCGCCGCTTCGGCGAAAAGGTGGCTGTAAGGACCGAGGCGGCCGCCTTTCTCTGGCTCGACCAGCCGCCTCTGCCCGCCGAGTATCCGGAAACTGCGGAAGACCTCCACACGCTGACCGGACGGATCGGCGAGGATGCGAAGCGGGTTCTGGAGCAAGCGGCGATCGACGAGCCCGACGAGGTGCTGGCGCTGCTGGGGGCCGTCGGGCGTGGGGGAGCCGCGCTGATCGGGGTGAAGGCGCCCAATCCAAAGCAGCGGAAGGGGCGCCCTCGCCCCCCGGCCGAGCCGCTCTCTATGGGGTTCCGGCCGGGTCAGACGCCTCAGCCGCTCCTTCTGGGGCGCTTCTTCGGCACGGCGCCAGTTGTCCGGGCCCTCGTGCAGCGCGCCGACGCCGACTGGGTGCACGGACGGGGCCAGGATCCCCGCACCCGCCGGCTTCTCGGGGCAACGGTCGTGGTGGTCGGCTGCGGCTCTGTAGGAGGTCCGGTCGCCTGCGCCCTCGCCCAGGCCGGCGTCGGGCGCATCGTGCTGGTTGATCCGGAGACGCTGAGTTGGCCGAACGTCGGACGCCACCCGCTCGGCGCGACCGATGTCGGCCGCAACAAGGCCGAGGCCTTGTCCCGGCGGCTCCAGGCCGATTATCCGCATCTGGTCGTCGAGTACCGCGCCTGCACTCTCCATCGCTTGATCGCACACGACGTCGACCTGCTCGCCGAAGCCGATCTGATCGTTGCGGCGACCGGCAATTGGGTCGCCGAGAGCGCGCTCAACCGCTGGCAGCTCCAACAAGGGCGGGCGCGGCCCATCCTTTACGGCTGGACCGAAGCGCATGCTTGCGCCGGACATTCCGTCGTCATCGGCAAAGGCGACGGCTGCCTTCAATGCCACGTCGGGCGGACCGGCAAACCAGACCTCAGGGTCATCGAATGGCCGGAGGGCGGCGACGCCAGTCATGAGGAGCCGGCCTGCGGCGCCCACTATCAGCCGTATGGGCCGGTGGAACTGGCATATGTGACGGCGATGATCGCCGAGGTCGCGCTCGACTCCATCCTCGCCCCCCCGGAGCGATCTTTTAGCCGAGTGTTTGTCGCCTCGGAGCGACGCATCACCGCTCTCGGCGGGCAATTGACCACGGATTGGAAAACCGTGTTCGGCGGCACTGACGACGGCGTTCGTACGGTCGACCTGCCCTGGCCTGCTTCAGCCTGTAAGGCATGTGAAGATGCCACTGTAAATGAGGCGGCTTAGTTGCCCTGGTCAGTACCTCCCAAGGAGAAATCGGCTTGGCAACGCGGTCGGAGTTGCGGCCGATGACCTAACGATCAGGGGCCTGAACAGCGGCTTGCAAGCAACTCTATCCAAAAGCCGCCGTGACTCACGAACGATGATTTCTCGCGAATGTAGAGAAGCGCACCACCCCTCCAAGCAACTAAAATATATTAATACCTAGCAATACTCGAAAAGTAGACCAATCCATGAATCTGAAAATCCTTTCGATCTACGAGAAAGGCAACTCTTCGAAGGAGTACGTGCTTCTAGAAGTGATAGCTGATTGCAACCTCGATTACTACGCCATCGCCGATACGACCTACACGGGCGAAGGCAAAATTTCGAACAGGCTGCGTCATTTTTACTGGTTTGCGTCGAAGGCGGTCAATAAGGGCGAACGCCTCGTCCTTCGCACCGGCAAAGGTAAGAATGACACTTACAAGACGGACGCTGGGAAGACCGTCCATCGCTTCTTCTGGGGGCTCGGCTCCCCAGTGTGGAACGATGATGGGGATGCAGCCTTGCTGATTCAGATGAAGACCTGGAAGGCCACAAAGGCCTGACCCTTCGAACGGCGACGGCTGTCATGCCCCCACCAGAAGCGAACATCGCCGACGGCCGGAATGAGT
>NZ_FUIE01000027.1 GCF_900163625.1 Brevundimonas diminuta 3F5N | reverse complement strand
CCACCCTCCCCATGAAGGGGAGGGAGAATTCTATCTTACGCCTCGCGCAGGATCTTGCGCAGCTTGGACTGGATGTCCGGGTTGCCGGCGACGATCTGCTTGCCGCTCATGGGATCGCCGTCCTGGTCGATGGTGGTGACGACGCCGCCGGCCTCAGTGACCAGCAGGATGCCCGCCGCCACGTCCCACGGCTGCAGGTTGCGCTCGAAATAGGCGTCGTAGCGGCCCGCGGCGACCCAGGCGAAGTCCAGCGAGGCGGCGCCCAGGCGACGGATGCCCGCGACGCGCTGGCCCACGGCGTGGATGTCCTTGATGGCCTGGCCGTGGCCGGTCTTGCCGATGAAGGGCAGGCCCGTGGCGATCAGGCATTCGGCCATGTCGGCGCGGCCGGCGATGCGGATGCGCGTGTCGTTCAGGTAGCAGCCCTTGCCCTTTTCGGCCCAGAACATCTCGTTCATGACCGGGTTGTAGGTGACGCAGGCGACGATCTCGGACGTGCCGTCGGGATGCTTGCGCTCCAGGCCCACCGTGATGGCGAAGTGGGGCATGGCGTGCATGAAGTTGGTGGTGCCGTCGATCGGGTCGACGATCCAGGTGTGGGTCTTGTCGGTGCCTTCGATCATGCCGCGCTCCTCGCCCAGGAAGCTGTAGCCGGGGCGGGCCTTCAACAGCAGCTCGAACAGGGTCTGCTCGGCCTTGACGTCGGCGGCGGTGACGAAGTCGCCCGGACCCTTGCGGGACACCTGGAGCTGGGACACCTCGCCGAAATCCCGAAGCATCGGGCGGGCGGTCTTGCGGACGGCGTCCATCATGACCTGAAGCAGGGCGGAAGCGAGGGCCATAGGCGGTTCTCCTGATCCGTCGATCCTTAAAAGGCCAGCGGCCCGGATGGACGGAGAAGCAAAAGGGGCGCGGACCATCCGCGCCCCTGTAGTCTTTATAGCGTCCGGCCTTGGCCGGGAAACGCGGCCTTTGTTAGTCCGCGCGGCGGACGTATTCGCCGGTCGAGGTGTCGACGATGATCTTCTCGCCCGTCGACATGAAGGGCGGGATCATGACGCGGATGCCGTTCGACGCCTTGGCGGGCTTGTAGGACGACGAGGCGGTCTGGCCCTTCACGGTCGGCTCGGTCTCGACGACTTCCAGAACGACCTGTTCCGGCAGTTCTAGGCCGATCGGACGCTCTTCGTGCATCTCGATGATGACCTTCATGCCTTCCTGCAGGTAGGGGATGCGTTCGTCGCCGACCCAGCCCTTTTGCAGTTCGATCTGCTCGTAGGACTCGTCGTCCATGAAGACGAGGGTTTCGCCGTTGTCGAACAGGTAGGAGTAGTCACGCTGTTCCAGCGTCACGCGCTCGACCTTGTCTTCCGAGCGGAAGCGTTCGTTCAGCTTGTTGCCGGTTTCGAGGTTCTTGGCCTCGACGTTGGCGAAAGCGCCGCCCTTGCCGGGCTTGACGTGGCTGGCCTTGGTGACGACCCACAGGCCGCCATTGTGTTGCAGGACCATGCCGGGCTTGATGGTGTTGGCGTTGATTTTCATGAGAACCGTAGGGCTCGTTGCTGGGGGGCGGCAGGCGCCGACCGCCAGAGCGTGGCGCGCCAAATCGCGGCGAGCCCTAGAGGATAAGCCGAAAAAGGGCAATGGCGGGGTCTTTTGACAGGTTCTCCCATTTTAAATATCGTTGTTATTATAAATGGGAGGACGATATGGCTATTGTGATCGCAAACACTCATTTGGCGGATCTTGAGTCCGCTAGCCTTGATGACCTTTTTGGCGAGTTGGGGATGGCGAGTTTCGGGGCCGATGCAGACGTTAGCTCTGCATTAGGAAACTTGAGCGGCGCCAAGGCTATTGTTCTTAAAGGTGGTTGGATGAGTTTCGTTGAGCGAGGAATCGCTTTCTTTCGAAGCATCTGGCCGACCGTGAAGCCGATCGTATGTGCAGCTTACGCCGAATACACTGAAAGCGACGGTGATTGGATTGGTCGTATTGCAGGCGCGATCTTGGGCGTTATCAATGTAACGGCGGCGGTGGCCGTCTTGATCCTCAAGATAGCGATCAAGCAGGGCCTTGATACGCTCTGCGAAGCTTAAAACCGCGCGTGAGACCGGGCTGGCGATACGCCAGCCCGAACCGTCGATCAGTTCCCAGTGGCGGCGCCGTCGGTGACGATGTCCTTCATCGCCGACTGCAGATAGTTCTGCGCGCCCATCAGCTTGATCAGGCTGTGCTGGTTCTCGAGGAAGTCGACGTGCTCCTCGGTGTCGGCCAGGATCTTCATCAGCAGGTCGCGGCTGACGTAGTCGCGGGCTTCCTCGCACTGGGTGACGGCGTCGCGGGTCGTGGCGCGGCTGTCGATCTCAAGCTGCAGGTCGGCGCCCAGGCATTCGATCGGGTCTTCGCCGACCTTCAGCTTGTGCAGGTCCTGCAGGTTGGGCAGGCCGTCCAGGAAGAGGATGCGCTTGATCAGCATGTCGGCGTGCTTCATCTCGCCGATCGATTCTTCGTAGATGACGTTGCCGAGGTGGGTCAGACCCCAGCTCTCGAACATGCGGGCGTGCAGGAAGTACTGGTTCACCGCCGTCAGTTCGTTGGTCAGCACCGCATTGAGGGTGCGGATGATCGCGGGATCGCCCTTCATGGTCGTCGTCCTTGTTCAGCGGCGGCGAAAGCGACGTCGGCGCGACGACAGGGCCTCTCGGCCGCCCGTGAGGACTTCATAGCACGGCTGAAACGCCGTGGATTATTTGCGAGTTTTTATCACTGCATTGATAATGCGAGTGAAATCCGCTTTCAAAAAGCGGCGCCACCATAGGTGAGCGCTACTCCGCCGCGATGGCGAAGGCGGCCTGGGTTTCCTGGATCATCTGGCGCATCTCGCACACGCATTTGGCGCACTGGGGCGCGCACTGGTGGCTGGCGAAGATGTCCTTCGGACGGTTGGCGCCCGCCTCGATGGCGAGGGCGACGTCACGCTGGCGAAGACCGTTACAGTTGCAGACGTACAAGGCGGGGCACCCGGAACACTGAGAATGGCTCGCTATAGCATTTATTAAGGCGGGTGCAAATCATTCGCATGCACATGCGACATTGACGGCGAGGACGGCTGGGGGCAGGGCTCGGCCATGGCTCGTCAACCGCAAATCCCCGCCCGTCCGCCTTGCCGGCTGTATCTGATCACGCCGGTCGCCATCCCGGACCTGGAGGCCTTCGCCGTCGATCTGGAGGCCGCCCTGTCGGCCGGAGATTGCGCCGCCCTGCAAATCCGTCTGAAGGAGGCCTCGGACGAGGAGATTCGCGCGGCCGTCGCGCGGTTGAAACCGATCTGTCAGGCGCATGACGTGGCCTTGATCCTGAACGATCGGCCGGACCTGGCGCGGGCGACCGGCTGCGACGGCGTGCATGTGGGCCAGGAGGACGCCTCCCTGGCCGAGGCGCGTCGCATCATGGGCGAGGACGCCATGATCGGCGTCACCTGCCACGACAGCCGCCATCTGGCGATGGAGGCGGCCGAGGGCGGGGCCGATTACGTGGCCTTCGGCGCCTTTTTCCCGACCGAGACCAAGGAGGTCGCTCATCACGCCGAGCCGGATATCCTGACCATCTGGCAGGAGACCATGGAGGTTCCCTGCGTCGCCATCGGCGGCGTCACCGCCGAGAATGCAGCCGGCCTGGCGGCGGCGGGGGCGGACTTCGTGGCCGTCAGCGCCGGGGTGTGGGCGCATCCGCAAGGACCGGCGGCGGCGATGAGGGCCTTTGACGGGGCCCTGGCGGGCGCTGCTTCCTGACTTCAGAGGATGTTTAGGAAACTCGGGCAGGGTGAGGCCTTAGTGTCGCCCCGTGGACCCGATCATGACGATGAGCCGTGCGCTCGAAAGAACTGAAGCTGTTGTGGAGCCGTCGGGCATGACGCCCCGTACGCTCCCGTCGTCACAAGCCAACACCGCCTTCTTCCGCCATCCTCTGTTGCCGATCCTGACCGCCGTGGGCGTCACCGTCCTGGTGGTTCTGGCGGTCAGCTTCGCCCGCGCCAACGGCGTGGTGGCGGCCTTGTGGGGAGCGGGCGGCCTGGCCTTGGCGCTGTGGCTGCGCGGCGGGCGCGGGATCGCCTACGATTGCGGTTTCGCTGTATTGATCACGGCGGGCGTGCTGGCGGGCGAGTTCCTGAGCGGCAATGGACCATCGCTGGCCTTGCTGTTCACGGCTGCCAATCTGCTGGAGATCGTCCTGGCGGTGGTGCTGACGCGCCGACTGGTGACGGGACTGCACGTCGATAGCGTCGAAGGGCTGGCGCGGTTTCTGGCCGTTTGCGCGATCGCTCCGCTTCCGTCCGCCGTATTCAGCGCCGTCGCCCTGAACATGATGATCGGCGCCGACCTGCTGGATTCCTTGCGGATCTGGTGGAGCGCCCACGCCCTGGGCTTCGCTGTTCTGGGCGTGTTCGGCCTGACCTTGCGCCGGACGCATCTGGATATTCTGCGCCAGCCCGTCCGGTTGGCTGAGGGCGTGGGGTTGAGCGCCCTGATCATGGGCGCCTGCTACGCCATCTTCTCGCAACTGAGCCTGCCCTATGGGTTCCTGCTGTTGCCGCTGCTGGTGCTCATGGCGGTGCGCTTCCGTGTCGTCGGCATCGCCTGGGCCTTGATGATCGTCTCGGTCATGGCCATCGGCGGAACCATGGCCGGGCACGGTCCCTATCACGACTTCAACGCCGAACAGCGAGCCATGCTGGGGCAGCTTCTAGTGTTGCTGGGCTATATGCCGATCGTCATGGTCGCGGCTCTGCTGGAAGAGCGAGATCGTCTGACTGAACGCGCTCGCGAGGGGCGGGCGAGGGCCGAGCGCGCCTCGGCGGCCAAGTCGCGACTGCTGGCCAATGTGGCCCATGAGATCAAGAGCCCGATCGGCGGCGTCATCGGCATCGGCGAGCTGTGGGCCGGCGGGCACCTGGGCGCCGCCACGCCCAACCAGGTCGAGATGGCCCAGATGCTGGTCAAGACGGCGCGTCAGGTCGAGGCTCTGACCCATGACCTGCTCGATGTGGCGCGGGCGGAGGCGGGCGCGGTCAAGGTGGACCTGAGGCCTACCGACGTCACCGGCGTGCTTGAGGACGTCCGCCGCAGCCTGTTGTTGAATCCTGAGTCGGCGGCGGTGAAGATCGAGGTGGTCGCGGCCGGCGATCATCTGGTGGCGCGGGCCGATTCCCAGCGTCTGACGCAGGTGGTGGGCAACCTGGCCAATAACGCCGTCAAATACGGCGCCTCGGGCGGGCTGGTCGTCCTGCGCGCGGCCTGGAGCGGCGATCGCATCCGCATCGAGGTCGTCGATCGCGGACCTGGCCTGTCGGAAGAGAAGCAGGCGCAACTTTTCGAGCCCTTCAACCGCCTGGGCCTGGAGCGTTCGGCCATCGAGGGGCATGGCGTCGGCCTGACCCTGGCCAAGCGGCTGGTCGAGCTGCAGGGCGGCGAGATCGGCGTGATCTCGGCGTCGGGGCAGGGCGCGACCTTCTGGGTGGAGCTGCCCGGCGCCTGATCCGGCGGGCGCGATGGCCGCTTGACCCGGTACCGCCCGCGCCGCCAATGTCGCGGCCATGAAAGCCGTACTCGTCGCCGCCCTGTCGCTCGCCGCCCCTCTGGCCCTGTCCGCGACGCCCGCCGCCGCGCAGCAGGACACAGCCGAAAGCGCCCGCATCGAAGAGTTGACGCGCCGTCTGAACGGCGCGCCGCCCGCGCCGCAAAGGGCGACGACGCCCGCGGCACAGCCGACGCCCCAAACTGCGCGCCAGACCGCGCCACAGGCTGCACCACAACCGGTTCGTCCTTCCGCGCCCCAGCCTGCGCCGCAAGCACGGGCGCAGCCGACCTCGCCTCCGGCCGCTGTGCGCCAAGACCCTGCTGAAAGGGCCAGGATCGAGGAACTGACGCGCCGTCTGAACGGGGCGCCGCCCGCCCCGCAGACGCCGCCGCCGACAACGCCGGGTACTGCTCGGAGGCCTGCTGAAGCAGCGCCCCAGGCAGCGCCTCAGACCGCACCTCGGACGACGTCCCCGGCTGCGCTCCAGACCGCGCCGCAGCCGCGTTCTCAGGCGACCCCCGTCCCGCGCCCGCAACCGCCGAAGATCGCAGGTCAGGCGCCGCTCGGAACCCCTCGGCCTCAGGCGGTCCTGCCCGCTCCGCCGCCGGCGCCGGCGGCGTCCGCGCCGAATCCACAGGGCTTGAGCGCGGCTGAGCGGGCGGCCCTGCCGTTCATCATCGACATGCCGCCGAGCTTCCAACTGGTTGAAGGACGCGCGGCGCCCGGCGCCCACGTCTATTCGGCGCGCAAGGCGGGCAAGACCTATTTGATGATCTACGCCGGGCCGTCGTCGCAGTTTCCCATCTATGACGGGGACCATGTGACGGTCGGCGGTCGTGTCTCGGTGGTGACGACCGAAGGCCAGCGGCGCGTCGCCATGGAGCATCTGTTCCAGCGTTCGGCGGAACCCGCCGAGATCCACGTCTGGGTGATGGCCCAGGACGGCGCTGACCGTGACGAGGCCGAGCGCATCGCTCAGACGGTGGACCCCAAATAGGGCCTTACTTCTCGGACCAGACGGCCAGTTCGTTGCCGGACGGGTCGCGGAAGTGGAAGCGCCGCCCGCCGGGGAAGGCGAAGATGGCGTGTGTGATCGCGCCGCCCGCCGCCTCGACCTTGGCCTGCATGGCCTCCAGATCGTGGGCGTAGAGGATGGGCAGGGGCTTGGGCGTCATGGCGTCGGGGGTGAAGCCGCCGTCCAGGCCCTCGCTGAAGGCCGCATAGGCCGGGCCGTAGTCCTGGAAGGTCCAGCCGAACGCCTGGGCGTAGAAGGCCTTGTGCGCCGCCAGGTCTGTCGCGGGCAGTTCGAGATAATCCAGCTTGCCGTCTTCGCGCATGGCGACTCTCCAGAGAAATGGAGGCGGACGCTTGCACGAAGGCCGACTCTGCGCAAACCTGCAAATGGTTCGCAGATGCAGGAGTCGACCCATGATCGTCCTGAGCGCCGGATGCGCCTCACTGGCCTCGCTGATGCAGCGGGACGCGGACGGACGACGCGGCTCTGATACAGAACGGGCGCCGACCGAATCCGACCGACGCCCGCGTCTGATCTCAATGAACGGCGCGGATCAGCGCGCCGTCTGGGTCTCGCCCGCGCGCCAGACGCGATAGCGCACCTCGACGTCTGACGGCGTGTAGACCACCACCGGCAGGCGCGAGTTGTAGCGGATCAGCGGCTGTTCCTGAGTCGTCACGAAAGCCTCGTGCTCCGAGCCGGGCGGGCAGCCCATCAGGGTGCTGGCTCCGGCCCCCAGCGCGGGCAGGACATAGTAGTCGTAACCCCAGCCCTGAGCCGTGCGGGTCTCCAGGCTGCCGCCGAAGAACTGGCGATTGCAGTCGACGGTCTTGGTCTTGCCGAGGATCAGCTCGACCTTCAGCGCGTCCTCGTCCGACTGGGCCGGCAGGTTGATGACGTGGCGGGTCTGGCCCGCCGTCGCGGCCGGGAAGGCCTTGAGGTCGGCGGACCCGGCCTGGCCGGTCACGGTGTTGTTCTGGGTCATGGCGCCTTCAGCCTGGGCGGTGGCGCAGGCGGTCAGGCTCAAGGCGGCGACGCCGGCGGCGAGGAGGGTAGGGAGTTTCAAGGGGGAGGTCTCCACAGTCAGTAAGCTTGACCGCCGACAACGCCGCAGGTTCAGACCAGTTCCACCGCCATGGCCACGGCTTCGCCGCCGCCGATGCACAGCGAGGCCACGCCCTTCTTGCCGCCGCGCGCCTGCAGCGCCGCCAGCAGGGTGGACAGGATGCGCGCGCCCGAGGCGCCGATGGGGTGGCCCAGCGCCGTGGCGCCGCCGTTGACGTTCAGCTTGGCGCGGTCGATGCCCAGTTCCTGCTGGGCGATCATGGCGACGACGGCGAAGGCCTCGTTGACCTCCCACAGATCCACGTCCTCGACCGACCATCCAGCCTTCTTCAGGGCCTTCTGCATGGCCGGGACGGGGGCGGTGGTGAACAGGGCCGGCTCATGGGCGTGGGCGGCGTGGCTGACCACGCGGGCGACGATGGGCAGGCCCAGCGCCTTGGCCGTGCTTTCGCGCGTCATGACCATGGCGGCCGCGCCGTCGGAGATGGAGCTGGAGTTGGCGGCGGTGACGGCGCCGTCCTTGACGAAGGCGGGCTTCAGCGTCGGGATCTTGGCGGGGTCAGCCTTGCCGGGCTGTTCGTCCTCGCTGACCGTGACCGGGCCCTTGCGGGTGGCGACCTCGACCGGGACGATCTCGGCCTTGAAGGCGCCCGAGGCGATGGCGTTCTTGGCGCGGGTCAGGCTTTCGATGGCGTATTCGTCCATCGCCTCGCGGGTGAACTGATACTGGGCCGCCGCGTCTTCGGCGAAGACGCCCATGGCCTTGCCGGGGGAATAGGCGTCTTCAAGGCCGTCCATCATCATGCTGTCGACGATGACGTCGTGGCCGATGCGGGCGCCGCCGCGATGCTTGTTCATCAGATAGGGGGCGCCGGTCATCGACTCCATGCCGCCCGCGACGATGACTTCGGCCGTGCCGGCCAAGAGGGCGTCGTGCGCCATCATGGCCGATTGGAGCCCTGAGCCGCACATCTTGTTCACCGTGGTCGCCTCGACGTGCTTGCCCAGACCGGCGCCGATGGCGGCCTGACGCGCCGGAGCCTGGCCCAGACCGGCGGGCAGGACGCAGCCCATGAAGATCTGCTCGATCTTCTCCGGCGCGACGCCCGCGCGCTCGACGGCGGCCTTCACCGCAGCGGCGCCCAGGTCGGTGGCCTTGACCGGCGACAGCGCGCCCTGGAAGCCGCCCATCGGGGTGCGAGCGAAGGAGCAGATGACGACGGGATCAGCAGCGGCGGTCATGACAGGCGTTTCCGTAAGTGAATCGTTTCGAGGGGGATTAGGGGAGGCGAAGGCCCGCTGGCAAGCGGCGCCTCACAGCAGCTTGCGGCGTTGGCGGGCCAGGGCGAGCGGGCGGCCGTCCGCGCCCCAGGCGATCGCCTCGTCCACCGACCAGCCCAGCCCGTGATCCAGCAGGCGGTATTCGAAGAAGACCCAGCCGTCAGGCGCGTTGTCCGGCGTCGGGTCGGCCAGGAAGTCGCAACGCAGGTCCACCGTCGTCATCATCGGCGGCGCCTTGAAGGCCGTCCAGGCGGGCGGATAGAGGGCGTCCAGCAGGTAGCACATCCGCAGTTCGTCCAGCGGCGCGCCGTCCTTGACCCGCATCCACACCCGCTCGACGACCGGCTTGTTCTCGTTGCCGCCCAGGATGTTGGGGCCGTTCTCGAAGCGATAGTCGACGTGCTGCGAGAAGCGCGGCGCCATCGGGCCGCTGATGCCCGGCGCGTCCTTCAGGCTGTCCAGCGAGGGCGGCGGGGCCAGCAACGGCGTCAGGGGCGAAGCCGTCGCGCCGTCGGCGCCGTAGGTGGCGCTGGCGTGGTGGGTCAGCTTCGATCCTTGCCCGCCCTCGACCACCGCATAGGCGACGTTGCGGCCGCCGCGCAGCATCCGGGGCCGGAAGTGCAGGGCCTGGCCGTACCGGGCGGCCGCCAGGTACTGGACCGTCAGGCTGCGGAGCGGCGCCTCGATCTTCAGGCCCTGACGCATCGCGCCGGCGCACAGGGCCGCCAGCAGGCCGCCGAAGGGGAAGCCCGCCTCGGGCGGGGCGCTGATCGGACCGTTGGAGAACTCGCCCGACAGGTGGGCGGCCAAAGCCCCGTCATCTTCGGGCGTCAGGCGGAAGGCGGCGTGGATCAGGTCTGGTTCGGTCATGACTCACATCGAAAAGCGGAGGCGGAACCTGCGACGGCGCCGCCTCCGAGTCGAGGGAAGGAAACAGCCGGGGAACGGCCATGTCCGTTGCAAATAGAAACTGACTTACTCCGTCGCGATTGGCAACCCTTGTCAAAAGCCTGACGCGAGGTCACTTTCCGCTCATGGGACGCACCGCCGACTATTCGCGCCAGAGCTGCTCGGTCGCCGCCACCCTCGAGGTGATCGGCGATCCGTGGACCATGCTGGTCATCCGCGACGCCTTCAACGGCGTCAGCCGCTTCGAGCAATGGCAGGAGCGGCTGGGCGTGGCGCGCAACGTCCTGGCTGCGCGGCTGAAGTCCCTGGTGCATCATGGGGTGCTGGAGCCGCGTCCCTATTCCCAGCGCCCGCCGCGCAACGAATATGTGCTGACGGCCAAGGGCAAGGACCTGTACGGCGTCCTCGTCACCCTGCACGCCTGGGGCGAGAAGCATGTCTATGGCGACGAGGCGTCGGGCATTGTCCTGCGTCACAAGACCTGCGGTCACGACCTGAAGCCGCGCATCGCCTGCGGCTGCTGCAATGAGATGGTCCGCCCGCGCGACGTGGAGGTGGTCTTCACCGAGAACCGCCCGACGGTCGGCGAGGTCATGCCGGCCAAGGACGAAGCCGCGTAAAACCCTCTGATCGATTCAACCTCCGTCAACTGTCGAAGGTTAACGGTGGGGCATGTTTCAGTCCCTGACGTCCAGGATCGCCGCTGTCAGCGCCCTGGTGGTGATCGCATTACTGGTTCTCGTGGCCGCCCTGGCCGACGCCTCGCGACAGACTCGCGAGAGCTTCCGCTGGGTGACGCACTCCGCCAAGGTCATCCAGGCGATGGAAGAGACCGTGGCGGGGTTGCGCGACGCGGAGTCGGGCCAGCGCGCCTATGTGCTGACGCAGAACCCGGCCTACGCCCAGTCCTTTGACACGCGGGTTTCGGACTCCCTGCGAGCGTTCAGTGAGTTGGTGGAGCTGACGCGAGACAACCCGTCTCAACAGGATCGGGTGCAGGCTCTGGGCGCGCAGCTGTCAGGCCGCATTGAACTGATGCGTCAGCCTTTGACCCTGGCGCGGAGCGGAGATTTCGCCAGGGCTGAATCGTTCATCGTCGAAGGGCGTGGCTTCGATTCCATGAGCGCCTTCGTGCTGGCGGCGCGAGAACTGTTGGACGAAGAGCGGGTGTTGCAGGCACGCCGCGTCGAGGCGGCTGAGCAGCGGCTGGCGCGCGTGCGGGGGCTGGCCCTGATCGGCGGGCCGTTGATCGCCTTCTTCTCCCTGTCGGTGTCCTTCATGGTCATCCGCGGCATTCGCCAGCCGGTGCGCGTCATCACCCACGCCATGACCGGCCTGGGCGCGGGCGACCTCGATCAGAGGATCGACGGCCGCATGGGCTCGCGTGAGTTCAATCGACTGGCGCGCGGCTATAACGACATGGCCGACCGTCTGGCGACGGCGGCGACCGATCAGAGCCGCAGCGAGCGCGAACTGAAGCGCGTTCACGACGAACTGCTGGCCAGCGCCCAGACCCTGCGGGAGCGGGGCGAGGTCATCGAGCTGCTGGGCGGCATGGCGCATCGGATGCAGGCGGCCCGGACCGACGACGAACTGGCCCAGGTCATCCACGCCTTCGTGCCGCGCGTCCTGCCGGGCTTGCCGGGCGCGCTCTACGCCTACAACAACTCGCGCAACCTGCTGGTCCCGCTGTCGGGCTGGGGCGGGCATGAGAGCGAGCAGGACGGCTTTGCGCCGGATCAGTGCTGGGCCTTGCGCCGGGGCCAGAGCCATTTCGTGTCCGAACCGGGCGCCGACGTCGCCTGCGGCCATGTGGATCATCTGGCGGCGCCCTATCACTGCGAGCCGCTGCTGGCCTCGGGCGAAGTGATCGGCGTCCTGCACCTGGACGGTCTGGTCGAGGCCGAGACGCAGTTCCGCCTCAACGTCCTGGCCGAGAACATCGCCTCGGCCATGGTCAACCAGAAGCTGCAGCGCGACCTGAAGGAACAGACGATCCGCGACCCGCTGACCGGCCTGTTCAACCGTCGCTACATGGAAGAGGCGCTGGCGCTGGAGGTGGCGCGCGCCGCGCGTTCGGGCGCGCCCCTGTGCGTCGTCATGTGCGACGTGGACCACTTCAAGCGGTTCAACGACGAGTTCGGCCACGATGCGGGCGATGTGGTGCTGCAGGCCGTCGCCGCCGAACTGGGCCATCGCTTCCGCGACGGGGATATCGTCTGCCGCTACGGCGGGGAAGAGTTCATCATCATCGCGCCGGGCACCACGGCCGAAGCCCTGTCGCAACGGGTCGATACGGTTCGTCAGGCCATCGCCGGCATCGCCCTTCGCCTGGGCAAACAGCCGCTGGGCAGCAGCACCATGTCTTTCGGCGTGGCCGAATGGGACAAGGGCATGGACCGCGACGGCGACGCCCTGGTGCAGGCGGCGGATGCGGCGCTGTATCGGGCCAAGCGGGAAGGTCGGAACCGGGTGATCCTTCACGCCGCCTGAGAGCGCGCCTGAAATCATGCTGCCGTTTTTCGGCAGTAACTCTGTTAAGCTTGCGGCGTGTCACGATCCGAACGCCTGCTTGATCTGCTGAACACCCTGCGGCGTCATCGTCGGCCGGTCAGCGGACGTGCGCTGGCGGAAGAGACGGGCGTTTCCCTGCGCACCCTTTATCGCGACATCGCCAGCCTGCAGGCGCAGGGGGCCACGATCGAGGGCGAGCCGGGCGTGGGCTATGTGCTGAAGCCCGGCTATCTGTTGCCGCCGCTGATGTTCACGCCGGAAGAGATCGAGGCTCTGGCCCTGGGCTCGCGCTGGGTGGCCGAACGGGCGGATGCGCGGCTGCGGGATGCGGCTTTGAGCGCACAGGCGCGGATCGCGGCGGTGCTGCCGCCGGACCTGCGCGACGAGATGGAGGCTTCGGCCCTGTTCATCGGGCCGGGCGCGCCGATCCCCGCCGATGCGGTGGACCCGGCGCTGTTGCGCAAGGCGATCCGCATCGAGCGCAAGCTCAAGCTGAACTATCGCGACGAGGCGGGGGCGGCGTCGGACCGTGTGGTCTGGCCCTTCGCCCTGGCCTTCTTCGACCGGGTGCGGCTGCTGATCGGCTGGTGCGAGCTGCGCGGCGACTTCCGCAGTTTCCGCACAGACCGCATCGTCGAGGTCGAGGTGCTGGAGGCCCGCTATCCCACGCGCAAGGCCGTGCTGCTGAAGCGGTGGCACGAGGCCTGCGACCGGCAGGGGCCGCCGCGATGATGCTGACAGAAATTGGCGGCAGGCGCGACTAGGTTCTCCTTCTGTTCAGACAGGCGGAGGGGCCCCATGACGATGAGCGACGACATTCTGCTGAACGTGGCCGATCCGGGCGCCAGCGCGCGTTTTTACGCCGGGTTGCTGGGCCGTCGTCCTCTGGAGGCGGGGCCGGACCATGCGGTCTTCCTGCTGGCGCCGGGGCGGACGCTCAGCCTGTGGCGCGGGCGAGGCGGGGCGCAGGTGGACGTCCGCATGGCCGCGCCCGCCGTGGTGGATCAACTGCACATCGACTGGTGGGACCGAGGCGCGCGCATCGTCCTGCCGCCCAGCGACATGGACTGCGGCCACGGCTTCGTGGCGCGCGATCCGGACGGTAATTGCCTGCGGGTCTATGCGGCCTAATCCGTCACCCTCGGAGCAGGCCCGAGGGTGACGAAGAGGATTAGACGGCGACCGCCTCGGTCGACTGAATGAAGCCGCCGCCCAGCACGCGCTCGTCGTCGGCCGGATCGTAGAGGACGCAGGCTTGACCGGGGGCGACGCCTTCCTCGCCCTGATCGAAGACGACCTGAACGGCGCCGTCGATGAAAGCGAGACGCGCGGGGGAGGGCTGGCGCGTCGAGCGGACGCGGGCCAGCACCGGGGCGCCGTCGCGGGCGGCTTCCTCGATGGTGGCCTGATCGCCCAGCCAGTTGGTTTCCTCCAGCGTCAGGCGCGCGGTCAGCAGGGCTTCGCGCGGGCCGACGATGACGCGGCGATTGTCAGGGTCCAGCTTGACCACGAACAGCGGCTCGCCCACGGCGACGTTCAGGCCCCGGCGCTGGCCGATGGTGTAGTCGGTGATGCCCGAATGGCGGCCCAGAACTCGGCCGTCCATGTGAACGATATCGCCCGCCTCGCGTCCCTGCGGCCGCAAGCGATCGATCAGGGTGCGATAGTCGCCCGTCGGCACGAAGCAGATGTCCTGGCTGTCCGGCTTGGCGGCGATGCGCAGACCCAGCGACGCGGCGACGCCGCGCACCTGCGGCTTTTCCAGATCGGCCAGCGGGAAGCGCAGATAGTCCAACTGATCCTGCGTTGTGGCGAACAGGAAGTAGGACTGATCGCGCGAGTGATCGACCGCCTTGCGCATCTGCGAGCGGTTGCCGTGCGTCGCGCGGCGGACGTAGTGGCCGGTCGCCATCGCCTCGGCGCCCAGATCGCGGGCGACGTCCAGCAGGTCGCGGAACTTCACCGTCTGATTGCAGCGGATGCAGGGGACCGGCGTCTGGCCTTTCAGATATGAATCCGCGAACTGGTCGATCACCGCGTCCTTGAAGCGGTTTTCATAGTCGAGGACGTAGTGCGGAATGCCGATCAGATCGGCGGCCAGGCGGGCGTCGTGAATGTCCTGACCGGCGCAGCAGGCGCCCTTCTTCTTCAGCGCCTCGCCGTGGTCGTAGAGTTGGAGCGTCACACCTACGACGTCATAGCCCGCCTTGTGCAGCAGGGCGGCGACGACGGTGGAATCGACCCCGCCCGACATGGCGGCGACCACGCGCGCGCCCTGCGGCAGGCCGACGGCCTGTCGCACGCTCTCGATCGCGGCGTCCAGGTCGACTTGCGACATGGGGGCGATGTCGGGAACGGGGCAGAGGATGTCGTCGGTCAGGGCGTCCATGGTCATCGCCGCCATTTAGGCCTTAAGCCGCGCGATTTCGAGGCCTGGCCTGAAACGAAGGCGTTCGCCAATGAAAAAGACCGCCCCCGTTCAGGAGCGGCCATGATCATGCGTCCAGGCGAAAGCCTAGTCGCGATAGCTCTGGATGCGCGTGGTGCGCAGGCCCTGCATGCCCCATTTGTCGATGGCCTTCTGCCAGGCCAGGAACTCCTCGGCCGTCAGACGGTATTTGGCCAGGGCGTCCTCAAGGCTGATCAGACCGCCACGCACGGCGGCCACGACCTCGGCCTTGCGGCGGATGACCCAGCGGTTCGTATCCGACGGGGGAAGGTCCCGCAGGGTCAGGGGCGTGCCCGTCGGGCCGACCACGTACTGTTCGCCGTTACTGTTAAGGCGTCGCTCTTGCAGCATGGGCTTAAGCCTCTCTCACCACCACCATAGACGCACAGGCTAGGGCCCCGCCCGCTAAGGGGCGTTTAAGCGTCGTGGTGAAGGAATGGCTAAGACGCATCCGGCCGGTCCGGCGCGTTCTGCGCTGGCTAAAGGAAGGATTCATCGAGTCTAACGAGACCTTGCTCATGGATTCCTGTTGGCCGATCAGCGCTTGATGTTGATCAGCTCCGCCAGCATCTCGTCGGCGGTGGTGATGATCTTGGACGAGGCCGAATAGGCGCGCTGGGTGGTGATCAGGCCGGTGAACTCGGTCGACAGGTCTACGGTCGAGGCTTCCAGCTGTTGCGCGCCCAGCAGGCCCGCGCCGCCGGTGCCGGGGGCCTTCAGGTTGAAGGTGCCGGAGCTCTGGCTGACGCGGAAGGCGTTGCCCGACACTTCGGACAGGCTGTCGGCGCTGGGGAAGGTGGCCAGGGCGACCTGGGCGATCTTGCGCATCACGCCATTGTCGAAGATGGCGGTGACGAAGCCGGTCTCGTCGATCTTCACCTCGGTCAGGTTCCCGAAAGCCGTGCCGTTCGTATAGGTGGCCTGGACGATGGAGGTGCTGTCGTACTGCGTCAGGCCGCCCGCCGAGGCGTTCAGGTCAAAGGCGATGGTCTGGGCGGCGATGCCCAGCGACGGATCCCAGCCGCCGTTCGGCGTGCTGCCGTCGGCGGGCGCCGTACCGTCGGACGCCGACAGGCTGATGCTGGCGTTCGTCGGATCGTCGAACAGGCCGCCGCCGGCGCCGCCCGGCGCGCTCCACGCCTGCATGGCGGCGACGTCCAGACGGCCGTCCTGGGTGAAGGCGATGCGGCCGGATTTCAGCAGGCCGTCGGCGTTGGTCACCGTGCCTTCAGGCGCGCGGATCTCGGCGTACCATTCGTTGGCGGTCGAGCTCTTCAGCAGGGAGACGGTGATGTTGCGCTGGCCGCCCTTGGAGTCGGACACTGGAATGGTGATCTCGAAGTCCGGCTTCACGCCCGTCGCCGGATCGTTGGCGTACATCGCCATGGAGTTGGCGGCCGGGTCATAGGCCGTGACGCCGGTCGGAAGCGGGTTCTGAGCCGCTTCATTGATCGGCTGGCTGGACTTCAGGTTGGCGTTCAGGCCGACGCGGGTGGTCGGCTCGGCCGCGCCGCCGACCGAGCCGACGTTGATGGTGCGCAGGCGGCTCATGTCCGAGGGATCGCTGTTGACCACGCCGTCGGCGTCGACCGGCCAGCCCTGCAGATACAGGCCCGAGGTGTTTTGCAGGTAGCCCAGATCGTCGATCTTGAACGCCCCGGCGCGGGTGAACAGGCGCGCGTCCGACAGGGTCAGGTTCTCGGACTTTTCGGTGACGACGAAGAAGCCCTGGCCGGCGATGGCCAGGTCGGTGCCCGAGGTCGTGCGCTGAAGCTGACCCGCCTGGCTGATGAAGTGGCGGGCGGAGGCCTGAACGCCGCCGGCGGAGTAGTTGACGCCCTGAGTCTGGGCGTTGACGACGGTGGAGAATTCCGTGGCCGCGCGCTTGTAGCCGACGGTGTTAACGTTGGCGATGTTCTGCGAGATCGTCGAAAGGGCCGCGGCGTTCGCGGTCAGGCCGGACACGCCGGCCAGCATGGCGCCGTTAATGCTCATGGCTGGAATTCCTTACGAGAGAAGATTGAAAGGGTTGAGTTTCGAGGCGAGGGCGCTGACCGCGCCGGCGTCCTCTTCGGGATCGGGTTTGGCGGCCGCCTTCTGTTCTTCCAGCGCGATCAGGCTGGACACCGGCATGATCGAGTTGCCGATGATGACGAAGGGCGTGTTGTCGTACATCTCGACGCCGGTGACGCGGCCGCGGATCAGCACCTGGCTGTCGACGGCCTTGCCTGCGCCGTCCTTGGCGACGACCTTCAGCGTATAGACGCCGCCGTCGTCGACCTGGCCGCCTCCGGTGGTCTTTCCGTCCCACTTGAAGTCGTGCATGCCGTTGGTCTTGTCGGGCGCTGGGCCGCTCCAGACCACCTTGCCCGAGGCGTCCAGCACCTGAAGCGTGGCGTCGGTCGCGTCGGCGGCCAATTCATAGCTCCAGTTGGCCTCGCCGTCCTCGAAGCGGGTGGCGGCCCAGACGGCGGTGGCGTCCTTGCCGATATATTGCGCCGCGCCGGTCAGGCCGTCGCCTTGCTGGGCCTTGAGCAAGCCCGTCAACAAGTCGTTGGTGAGAAGTTGCTGCTCGACGCCGGCCATCTGGGTCAGCTGGGCGGTGAATTCGTTGGAATCCACCGGCGACAACGGATCCTGGTTCTTCAACTGCGTGGTCAGCAACGACAGGAAGGTCTGGAAGTTGGAGGCCAGCATCTGACCTCCGGTGTTCACCCGGCCTGCGGCGTTGTTGGTGGAGACGGCGTCAACCATCGATCAGACCTTCAGATCGACGCGGTCAGGCGTCAGGGAAAGGGACGTCCAGGCGCTGGGCGACGGAACGACGGAATCGGCCTCGGCAGCCAGGCGGGCGGCGCCGGCGAAGGCGCGGCGGTCAGGCTGGCGCTCGAATGCGCCGCCGCCGAAGCCGGACGAAGGATCACGCTCGGCGAACTCCAGATCATCGCGCGACAGTTGCAGCCCCGCGTCCAGAAGCTGACGGCGCAGTTCGTCGGCGCGCGCACGCAGGTCGGCCGCCGCCGCCGGATTGTCAAAGGCCAGACGCGCCGTGACCTGGCCGTCGGACTCGATCTCCAGGCTGACATCGACCCGGCCCAGTCCCTCGGGCGTCAGGGCCATGTCGAAGCGGGTCGAGCGGCCGTCCAGCTTCTTGATGATCTGTGCGGCGATCTGGGCCGTGGTCTCGACCGTGGCGCGCGACAGCTGGGACAGGCCCAGATCGCGTTGCGCGCCCGGCGCCTGGGGCGCGGCTTCGACGGCGCCTTGTTGCGGCGCGGCCGGGGCTTCGCCGTCGGCTGAGGGCGCGACGACGGCCGCCGCGGCAGGCGTTTCGGCGAGCGCGGGCGCAGCGGCCGGGCGGGCGGCGGGTGCTGACGCTGCCGTATCGGCGGGAGCGTCGGATGGGGCGGGGCGGCTGGCGGCCGCTTCGGAGCCGCCCGTCGCGGCGGCGGCCTGAATCGCTTCTCGCGCCGAGGCAAGGCGTTCGCCCGCACCCGATCGGAAGCCGGTCACGCCCAGTAAGGCGGCGTCTTGGGCCGAAAGAGGCGCGGACCCAGGGCGCGACGGCGGCGGCGCGTCCAACGACTCGTCGCTCTCGGGTGACGGGGTTTCAAGCGCTGCATTCACCTCGGCGAAGGTGGCCGGGAGCGCTGCCTTAAGAGCGGCGGACGTGACTACAGGCGGCGTCGTCGCGGCTGGGGCGAGTGCGGTGTCGGCAGGCGTAGCCGCAGCCTCGACGGCAGCCGTCTCTGCAGCCTCGAAGTCGGCCTGCGGCGCAGACGTCGTTGCGGCTGCGAAGGGGGGCGTCGCCGGATCGACAGCGGCTTGCGGAACGGCAGTCTGCTGCACCGGCGGGGGTGGCGCGAACCAGGCGGGCGGAGCCGGGACGACCGCGAGGCCATCCTTGGCGGCTTCGTCTGAGGCGGCGACTTCGGGCGTCTCGGCGGGCGTCTCGGCGACCGGGGCGGCGGGCGCGGGCGCCTCTTCCTTGAGCATCAGATCCGCGAAGACGGCGCTGTCCATCGCCGCCTCGTCGGAGGCGTCGAGACCCGCGCCGCCGGGAGTGGCGGGCGTCAGGACGGACATGAGGCTGATGGCGGACATGCGGGCGGCAGGCGCTTTCGGTGGATGAGAGGCGGCGCCTGCTGCGCCTGGGTCATTCGGCAGAGCCTCCGCAAGCCTTGGGCCAAGTGCAGGTGTTCGAGTTAATATACTGAAATATATGAATATTGATCGATTTTTGGCTGTCGATTGCGGCGTGTGGCGCCGGGCGCTTCTTGCCGCGCTCGTCGCTTTTTGCCGGGCGCGGGCGGCGCCGCCCGACTTGGCCCGCCGCTTGCCTCCCTTGTTGACGAATGCACAGGGGCTGAATGCCGATGTCGAGTAAAATCAAAGAGATGGTCAGAAGACCTGCTCAATTCGCCGGGCAAGATTTGCTCGCTTGCCTGCAAGGCTTGCCGGGCGTGAGCCTGCGTGCGCGCCACGGCGTGGGAGAGGTCTGATGTCCCTCAACTCGATCATGAACATCGCCACCTCGGGCATGAATGCGGCCCAGACGCAGCTGCGGGTGGTTTCGGACAACGTCTCCAACGTCAACACGCCCGGCTATGTCCGCAAGATCGCCGAGCAGGAGACCTGGGCCAGCCAGGGCGTCGGCGCGGGGGTGGAGATCGCCCGCATCCGTCTGGCCACCGACCGCTTCCTTCAGGCGGCCAGCCTGAACGGGAGCGCTGACGCGGGGCGCCAGACCGTGCGCTACGAGCTTTACGACCGCATCCAGTCGATGTTCGGCGATCCGGGCTCCAACAGCGGCTTCTTCTCGCAGATCGATAGCGTCTTCGCCGCCTTCGCCGCTTCGGCCGAGGATGCGACCTCCGGCCCGCGGCGCCAGGAGGCCGTCTGGAAGACGCAGGGCCTGTTCGACGAAGCCGCCCGCATCAACGCCCAGATCCAGTCGGTGCGCGAGGACGCTGATGCGCGCATCAAGAGCGCGGTCGAGACGGCCAACAGCCTGCTGGAGCAGATCGAGAAGCTGAACGTCGAAATCGCCAAGGCGACGGTGGTCAATGCGGACTCCTCGGGCGCCCAGACGGCTCAGGCGGCCCTGATCGACCAGTTGTCAGGCCTGATGGACGTCCGCATCACCGGCCGCGCGGTCGGCGGGGTCGAGATCCGCACTGGCGCCGGCATCCTGCTGGCGGGTCAGGGCGCGGCCAAGCTGGACTATGTGCGCGCGGGCGCCGTCTCGGCCGAGACGGTGTTTAACGAGGTCACGGTCATCGAGCCGCCCGCCGGAAAGGCGCGCTCCCTGGCTGAGGGGCTGAACTCGGGTGAGATCAAGGGGCTGCTGGAGCTGCGCGACGGCGAGGCGCCGGCGACCGCCGAACGTCTGGCCGAATTGATGTCGCGCATGGCCGACGAACTGAACCGGGCGCACAACGCCTCTTCGGCCGCGCCGCCGCCCAACAGCCTGACCGGCCGCAATGTCGGGCAGTCGCTCGAGACCGCCCTGCAGGGCTTCACCGGCCGCACCTCCATCGTCATCACCAATGATCAGGGTGTGGCCCTGCAGAAGATCGACCTGGATCTGGCGACGCTGAACCCGGCGACCTTCCTTACCGACCTGAACGCCCAGCTGGGCGCTAACGGCAGCGCCAGCTTCGTCGATGGGCGGCTGAAGATTCAGGGTGCGCCGGGCACGGGCGTGGTGGTGGTCGACGATCCGGCCGCGCCCTCGAACAAGGGCGGGCGAGGCTTCTCGCACTTCTTCGGCCTGAACGACCTGATCACCAGCGAGCAGCCGGCGATCTTCGAAACGGGCATGACGGGTGCGTCGCAGCATGGCTTCACGCCGGGCGACACCATCACCTTCCGCTTCAGCGACGCGGCCGGCGCCAAGCTGCGCGATATCGAGGTGGCGGTTCCCGCGGGCGGCGACATGACCAGCCTGCTGGCTGCGCTGAACGATCCGATGACGGGCGCCGGGCGGATGGGGACGTTCAGCCTCAATCCCGCGGGCGAGATGACGTTCACGCCGCGCCCCGGCTCGGGCGCGAACCTGTCGGTGCTTCAGGACCGCACGACCCAGGTTCCCTCCAACGTGTCGATGAGCGAGCTGTTCGGTCTGGGCGGGGCGCGCGCCTCGCGGGCTGACGCCTTCTCGATCAGAGCCGACATCGCCCGCGATCCGGCCCTGATGGCCTTCGCCAAGGCCGATGCGACAGGCGGGCTGGGCGCGGCCGTGGTCAGCAAGAACGACGCGCGCGGCGCGCGCCTGTTGGCCAGCGCGGGCGAGAACGCCGCCTCCTTCTCGGCGGCGGGCGGGGCGGCGGGCGGCTCCATGTCGCTGGCGCGCTATGCGTCGGAACTGTCGGGCGAGATCGGCAGCCGGGCCGCCATGGCCAAGAACAACGCCGTCAGCGCCACGGCCCTGGCCAAGGAGGCGACGGCGCGCCGCGTCTCGGTCGAAGGGGTCAACCTGGATGAGGAGCTGGTGTTGATGACCACCTATCAGCAGGCCTTTAACGCTTCGGCCCGCATGGTTCAGGCCGCCAAGGACATGTACGACACCCTGCTGGGAATGGTGCGATGACACGCGTTTCAACCTACGGAAACTATCAGTCGGCCCTGCTTGACCTGATGTCGGCCCAGTCGCGCATGGCCGACGCCCAGCAGAAGGTGAACACCAAGAAGAACGCCACGGACCTGGTCGGCTTCGGTCGAGGCTCCGAGACGGTCAGCGCGCTGAAGTCCAGCCAGACCCGCATCCAGACCTTCATCGACACGAACAAGACCGTCGCGGCTCGGCTGGAGACCCAGGATCTGGCGATGGACCGGGTTGCAGACGCTTCGACGGCGGCGCGTCAGGCCATCGCCGACGCCATCGCCGCCGGGCGGATGGACACGCTGATGGGGACGCTGAACAGTCTGTTCATGGAGGCTCAGGACGGGCTGAACATGAAGCATCAGGGCAAGTATCTGTTCGGCGGCGGGGTCATCGATCGTGCGCCGGTGGAGTTGCCCGGCATCCCTGGCCAGCCGGAGGCCAGCATGATGGCCAAGCTGGCGGCCTTGCCCGACGAAAACGCGGCCTTCCGCAACGATCAGCTGAAGCAGTCGTCCTGGCTGGACGAGAACGTGTCGATGGACACCAGCTTCCTGGCTGACGCCGTGGGCTCGGAGTTGTTCGCCATCTTCCGCGACATCCAGTTGGCCCATGAGGCGACGCCGCTGGACGGCCAGATGACGGACGCCCAGAAGACATTCCTGACCACCCAAATGGGCCGCTTCGAGGCGGCGTCGAAAGGGGTGGTGGAGTTGCAGGCCGCCAACGGCGGAATGCAGAACCGCGTCGACCGTCTGTTGGAATCCCAGGAGGCGCGCAAGATTTCGATCGACACCATCCTGTCCGGGAAGACCGACGCGAACATGGCCGAAGCCGTCACCGAACTGGAGTTGGCGCAAGTGTCCCTGCAAGCCTCGGCCCAGGTGGTCAGCCAACTTCGCCAGGTCTCCCTGCTCGACTATCTGCGCTAGGTCTTTTCGAGTCGTCGTCTCGAGCGGCGGCTGAACGAAAATCGCCCGACGACGTTCACAAAGCTGCGCCGTGACGGGAGGGCCTTGGCTTGCGTCGAGCAACGCTGGAAGAGACCGAGATTTGTCATCAGTCGTTGACGCGACGTGAAAAGCAGAGCTTTAAGCGGCGTATGCGTGCGGGCGGGCCTGTGTCAGTGTCGAATTCATGAATCGGGCGGACTTCCAGATTGACGAACACCAGGACGGTCAGGCGCGCTTGCGGCTGGCGGGCGACTGGTCGACCGTCGCCGTCGGCCGGATGGGCGATCGGCTGAAGACTGAGCTGGACGGCCGAACCGTGACGGCGCTGGACCTGGACGATCTGGGTCGTTTCGACACCGCCGGCGCCCTGGCCGTGGCCCAGGCCATGAGCCGCCCTCTCCCTGAATCCGCCTGGTCGGCGCGGCCCGAGGCCGGGCGCCTGTATCGCATGGTGGCCAAGCTGGACTGCATGACGGCCGAGCCGCCGCGCCGCTCGGCCCCCATGACGCGCGGCTTCGCCAAGGTCGGGCGCGGGGTCTATGATTTCGGCGCCGAGGCCATGCTGTCCCTGGCCTTCCTGGGCCGTTTGATGGCCGCCGTGCTGACCACGCTGAAGCATCCCGGCCGCATCCGCTGGGCCGCCTGGTTCAGCCAGGCCGAGCGCACGGGCCTGGACGCCATCCCGATCGTGGTGGTGACCAACTTCTTCATCGGCGCCGTGGTGGCCTTCATCGGCGTGGATCTGCTGACCCAGTTCGGGGCCGGCGTCTTCGCCGTGCAACTGATCGGCGTCGCCGTCTTCCGCGAGTTCGCCGTGGTCATCACCGCCGTGCTGCTGGCGGGTCGTTCAGCCTCGTCCTTCGCCGCCGAGATCGGCTCCATGCGCATGACGCAGGAGGTGGACGCCATGCAGGTCATGGGCGTCGATCCTTTCCAGGCCCTGGTCATCCCGCGTCTGGCGGCGCTGCTGGTCATGCTGCCGCTGCTGACCTTCCTGGCCATGATGGGCGGCCTGCTGGGCGGGGTGCTGGTGTCGTGGAGCCAGTTGAACCTGGGTCCGGCCTTCTTCTTCCAGCGGCTGGTCGAGGACGGCTATATGCCGACGCACATGATGGTCGGCCTGATCAAGGCGCCGGTCTTCGCTCTGGTGGTCGCGGCCATCGGCTGTCGCCAGGGCATGTCGGTGGCCGGCGACGTCGAGAGCCTGGGCCGCCGGGTGACGGCGGCCGTGGTGCAGGCGATCTTCGCCATCATCCTGCTGGACGCCGTCTTCGCTCTGATCTTCATCGAGCTGAAGATATGACGGACGAGACGCGCAAACCGGACGACCGCGAAGCCCTCATCCAGGTGCGGGGCCTGCTCAGCCAATTCGGCGAGCGGGTGATCCACCAGGATCTGAATCTGGACGTGATGCGCGGCGAGGTGCTGGGCGTCGTCGGCGGGTCGGGCACCGGCAAGACCGTGCTGCTGAACTCCATCATCGGGTTGAAGGAGCCGGAGGGCGGGGAAGTGCGCCTGTTCGGCGAGGATCGCGCGGCCATGACCAAGGCCGAGGCGGCCGCTGTCGAGCGACGCACGGGCGTTCTGTTCCAGCAGGGAGCGCTGTTCTCGTCCCTGACGGTGCTGGATAATGTGGCCTCGCCGCTGGTGGAGCATACGAAGCTGTCCAAGTCGACGATCCGCGAGCTGGCCGAGATGAAGGTGGCCATGGTCGGGCTGAAGCCCGAGGCCCTCTATCTGAAGCCGGCCGAGCTGTCGGGCGGGATGAGGAAGCGCGTCGGCCTGGCCCGCGCCCTGGCGCTGGACCCCGAACTGGTCTTCCTGGACGAGCCGACGGCCGGTCTGGACCCGATCGGGGCGGCGGCGTTCGATGATCTGATCCGTCAGTTGTCGGACGACCTGGGGCTGACGGTCTTCATGATCACCCACGACCTCGACAGCCTTTACGCCATCTGCGACCAGGTGGCCGTGCTGGCGGACAAGCATGTGGTGGCCAAGGCGCCGGTCGCCGAGCTGGAACGCTCGGACCACCCTTGGATCAAGGAATACTTCCTGGGGCCGCGCGGACGCGCCGCCCACAAGAGCGCGGCCTGAGGAGGGCGCGAAACGATGGAAAGAGACGCTCATTACGCCGCCGTCGGCATCGCTACAGTCGCCCTTATGCTGGCGCTGGCGGTGTTCACGATCTGGCTGGCCCGGTTGCAGTTCAACAAGGATTTCGACGTCTATGACATCGTCTTCTACGGCCCGGTGCGCGGCCTGTCGGAGGGCGGCGAGGTGCACTTCAACGGCATTCGCGTCGGCGAGGTGACGGACCTGAATCTGGACCCCAAGAAGGGCGACCAGGTCATCGCCCGCGTGCGCCTGAACGGCACGACGCCGGTGCGCGTGACCTCGCGCGCCCAGCTGGAGCCGCTGGGCATCACCGGCCTGAACTACATCCAGATCACCGCCGGCTCGCCGGACAGCCCGCTGCTGAAGGATCAGTATCCCGACCATGTCGTGCCGGTGATCCAGAGCCAGCCCAGCCCCATCGCCGAGCTGTTGAGCGGATCGGGCACGGTGCTGGCGCAGACGGTGGATGCGTTGAACCGCATCAACCGCGTGATGTCGGACGACAACATCCGCAGCTTCTCGTCCAGCGTGAAGAACGTCGAGGCCCTGACCGCCGAGCTGGAAGCCCGCAAGGGCATGTTCCAGCAGCTTGAAGAGACCATCACCAAGGCCAACGCCGCCGTCGGCGAGTATCAGGCCCTGGGCGTCAGCGCGCGTCAGATGATCGACACGGACGGCAAGCAGGCCATCGCCAACATCAACAAGGCGACGCAGGAAGCCCAGGCCGCCATCGCCTCGATCAACCGTTCGGCGACCGGGCTGGAAGGGCCGCTGGGCGATTTCGGCACCCAGACCGTGCCGCAGCTCAACGACACGATCCGCCAACTGGATATGGCGACGCGCTCGCTGCAGTCGCTGGTCGACAATGTGCGTGAAAGCCCGCGCGACTTCATCGCCAAGGCGCCGTCCAAGGAAATCGAGGTGCAGCCGTGATCCGTTCCACTCTCCTGATCGCGGCGGCTTCGGTCGCCCTGTCCGGCGGCCTGGCCGGCTGCGCCCTGCTGGCCTCGCCCGATCCGGTGCAGCTCTATCGCTTCGGCGGGGCCTCGGCCTATGCCGGGACGGGGGCGACGTCGGCTTGCCCTGACGTTCATGTCGCCATGCGTCGGGTGGACTTCCCCGAGGCGGCGCGCGGCGATCGCCTGCTGGCCGTGACCGGGGCCGAGGCGGCCTACATCAAGGGCGCGCGCTGGGTGTCCCCGGCCGAGACTCTGTTCGAGGAAGCGCTTCGCAACGCCTTCGCCGACGGCGGGACGTGCACGGTTCTCAGCGGCGGCCCGCTGACGCGCGACGGCCTGCTGTTGAGCGTGGATGTGCGCCGGTTCGAGGCCGCCTACGCCGCGCCGGGGGCTGTGCCGGATGTGAACATCGTGGTGCTGCTGCGTCTGGTCCGGCCGGGCGACCGCACGATCGTGGCCGAAGACCGCATTTCGGTCAGGGAGAACGCCGGCGAGAACCGCCAGTCGGCCATTGTCACCGCCTTCGACCGCGCCACCGCCGAGGCCAGCCGCCAGATCGTCCTGTGGACCGACCAGCAGGGCTTCCAGGCGACGCGGAACTGATGTCCTTCTCCCCTTGTGGGAGAAGGTGGGCGCCGAAGGCGCTCGGATGAGGGGTGACGACGCCGCCCTTGAGTTTCATCGACACCTTGGCGCGCAAACCGGATGCCGGAACGCAGACACCCCTCATCCGTCTCGCTCCGCGAGCCACCTTCTCCCACAAGGGGAGAAGGAAGACATGAAAAACCCCGGCGGCCTCGCGGTCGCCGGGGTTTCTGTTTTCACAGCGGGAGGAGGGCGGTTCAGCCCAGGTTCGCCGCCACCGTGTAGTCGGCCTCGGTCTTGGCCGAGACCTCGTCCAGCGTGACGCCGTCGGCCAGTTCGATCAGCTCCAGCCCCGAACCGTCCGGCTTGACGTCGAAGACGGCCAGATCGGTGATGATGCGGCTGACGACGCCCGTGCCGGTCAGCGGCAGGGTGCAGGCCTTCAGCACCTTGGACTGGCCGTGCTTGTTGGCGTGATCCATGACCACGACCACGCGCTTGACGCCCGCGACCAGGTCCATGGCGCCGCCCATGCCCTTCACCAGCTTGCCGGGGATCATCCAGTTGGCGATGTCGCCGTTCTGGGCCACTTCCATCGCGCCGAGGATCGACAGGTTGATGTGGCCGCCCCGGATCATGGCGAAGCTATCCGAGGAGCTGAAATAGCTGCTCTCGGGGATCTCGGTGATCGTCTGCTTGCCGGCGTTGATCAGGTCGGGGTCTTCCTCGCCCTCATAGGGGAAGGGGCCCATGCCCAGCATGCCGTTTTCCGATTGCAGGGTCACGACCATGCCGTCGGGGATGTAGTTGGCGACCAGGGTCGGGATGCCGATGCCCAGGTTCACATAGAAGCCGTCCTGCAGCTCCTTGGCGGCGCGTTCAGCCAGTTGTTCGCGAGTACGGGCCATGGTTACGCTCCCTTCTGACGGACGGTGCGCTGTTCGATGCGCTTTTCGGACACGGTCTGGATCAGGCGGTCGACATAGACGCCCGGCGTGTGGATGTGGTCGGGGTCCAGCGAGCCGACGGGGACGATCTCTTCCACCTCGACCAGCGTGACCTTGCCCGCAGTCGCCATCATCGGGTTGAAGTTGCGGGCCGTCTTGCGGAACACGAGGTTGCCGCGCTCATCGGCCTTCCACGCCTTGACGATGGACAGGTCGGCGACCAGCCCCGTCTCCATGACGTATTTGCGGCCGTCGAAGTCGCGCACTTCCTTGCCTTCGGCGACCAGGGTGCCGACGCCGGTGGCGGTGAAGAAGGCCGGGATGCCCGCGCCGCCCGCGCGGATGCGCTCGGCCAGGGTGCCCTGCGGGTTGAACTCCAGCTGCAGCTCGCCGGCCAGGTACTGGCGTTCGAACTCCTTGTTCTCGCCGACGTAGGACGAGATCATTTTCGCGATCTGGCGCGTCTCAAGCAGTTGGCCCAGGCCGAAGCCGTCCACGCCCGCATTGTTGGAGATGACGGTCAGACCCTTCACGCCCGTGTCGCGCAGGCCCGCGATCAGGTTCTCGGGGATGCCGCACAGGCCGAAGCCGCCGGACATGACGGTCATGCCGTCGAATGTCAGCCCCTCCAGCGCGGACTTCACGTCAGCGTAAATCTTGCCCATCGGACTCCCTTTTTCACCATCTGATGAATATCGTGGTCTCCTTCGTCCTTAAAGCGGGCCGGGAAGAGGGGCAAGCGGCAAGCGCGACGCAGGGGAAGGCGGGGCGTGACAAGCCTGATGGTTGACCCCGGACCCTGGGGGTTTCACACCTGGGGCCACATAAGACTCGTCTCAGTGGGGAAATTTCCATGCGCCATCGTCTGCTGCGGGCCGCCTTGCCCGCCCTGGTGCTCGCCGCCGCCGTTCCGGCCCTGGCCCTGCCGGTTGCGGCAGTCGCCCAGGACGCCGCGCCGACCTATCAACAGCCGCCGTCGCCCATCGCCCAGATCCTGGACGCCAAGCCCAATCCCGGCGTCAGCGTCAGCCCGGACCGCAAGACCCTGTTGCTGACTGACCGCGCCAACCTGCCGGCCATCGCCGAACTGGCCGAGCCGATGCTGCGGCTGGCGGGCTATCGGATCAATCCGAAGAACAACGGCCCGGCCAACAGCCGCGTCTCCTGGCTGACGGGCCTCAGCTTCCAGGCGGTCGACGGCGGGGCTGCGCGCCCGGTGACGGGCCTGCCCGTCAATGCGCGCCTGACCAATGTCAGCTGGGCGCCGAACGGCCAGGCGGTGGCCTTCCTGGTCAACGCTCCGAACGGGCTGGAGCTTTGGACCGCCGACGTGGCGCAGGCCAAGGCGCGCAAGCTGAACGGGCCGATGGTCAATGCGGCGGCGGGGTCGGGCTTCTCCTGGCTGTCGGATTCCTCGGGCCTGCTGGTCCTGGCGGTTCCGGCCGGGCGCGGCCTGGCGCCCAACGTCGACCATCCGCCGGAAGGCCCGATCATCACCGAGAGCGGCGGCCGCGCCGCGCCGGTGCGGACCTATCAGGACCTGCTGTCCAATGTGGGCGAAGAGGCGCTGTTCGACTACTACTTCACCAGCCAGCCGACGGTGGTGTCGCTGAACGGCCGCGCCCGCTCGGTGGGCCAGCCGGGCGTCATTCTGGGCGTCTCGACCTCGCCGGACGGGCGCTACATCCTGCAGACGCGGGTCAAGAAGCCCTACTCCTACGTCGTGCCCGCCAGCCTGTTCCCCTCGGACGTCATCGTCACCGACATGAACGGGCGCCAGGTGCACCGCGTGGCCGACCTGCCGCTGCGCGACAATGTGCCGACGCCGTTCGACGCCGTGGCGCCGGGACCGCGCGCGGTCCAGTGGCGGGCTGACGCCGACGCCACCCTGGTCTGGGCCGAGGCTCAGGACGGCGGCGATCCGCGCAACCCCGCCGAGGTGCGCGACCGCGTCTTCATGCTGCGTGCGCCCTTCAACGACCGGGTGCAGACGCTGGCCGATCTGAAGGAACGCTACGCCGGAACCACCTGGGGGAGGAATGACGCCGCCATCGTCAACAGCCGCTGGTTCAACACGCGGCACGAAACGCGCACCCTGGTCGATCCGTCCAATCCGGGGCAGGGCCGCGTCCTGGTCGATCGCAACTATCAGGACCGCTACAACGACCCCGGCTCGGTCGTGACGGAGCCGAACGCGCGCGGCCGTTCGGTCATGCGCTTCAGCGCCGACGGCGCCCGCGTCTTTGTCGAGGGCGACGGCGCGACGCGAGAGGGCGCCTATCCCTTCCTCGACCTGATGGACCTGAAGTCGGGCGAGACGGAGCGCGTCTGGCGCTCGGCCCAGGGCGAGTATGAGAGCGTCGTTGGCGTGCTGGACGAGGCGGGCCGCAAGCTGGTCACCTATCGCGAAAGCGGCGCCGATCCGGCTAATCTGCGCATCCGCGATCTGGACGGCGGCGTCACCCAACTGACGAACTTCCCTGATCCGGCCCCGCAACTGGCCGGGGCCACGCGCCAGTTGATCACCTACACCCGCGACGACGGCGTGGAGCTGTCGGGCACCCTCTATCTGCCCGCCGGTTACGACAAGGACCGCGACGGCCCGCTGCCGCTTCTTATGTGGGCCTATCCGGCCGAGTTCACCGACGCCGCCGTGGCCGGTCAGGTCGTGGACACCGACAACCGCTTCGTGCGCCCGTCGGGATCCAGCCACCTGTTCCTGCTGACCCAGGGCTACGCGATCCTGGACAACCCGACGATGCCGATCATCGGCCGCGACGGGGCCGAGCCGAACGACACCTACATCGAGCAGCTGTCGGCCAGCGCCAAGGCGGCGGTCGACGCCGTGGTCGCTCTGGGCGTGGCGGAACGGGAGCGGATCGCCGTGGGCGGGCACAGCTACGGCGCCTTCATGACGGCGAACCTGCTGGCGCACACCGACCTGTTCAAGACCGGCATCGCGCGCTCGGGCGCCTATAACCGCACCTTGACGCCCTTCGGCTTCCAGGCGGAGCAGCGCTCCTACTGGGAGGCGACCGAGACCTATACGGAGATGTCGCCCTTCACCTATGCGAACAAGGTCAATGAACCGATCCTGCTGATCCACGGCGAGGCGGACGACAACTCGGGCACCTTCCCGGTGCAGACCGAGCGTTTCTATGCGGCGCTGAAGGGCAATGGCGCGACGGCGCGCTATGTCGTCCTGCCGCTGGAGGCTCACGGCTATCGCGCGCGGGAGTCGGTGGGGCACGCCCTGTATGAGATGTCGTCCTGGCTGGACCGCTGGATGAAGTAACACGCAGCCTTCTCCCCTTGAGGGAGAAGGTGGCCCGTCAGGGCCGGATGAGGGGTGTCGGCGCGACGTCTGAGCGGGTATCGCCAGCCCGCGTCTTCGCACCCCTCATCCGTCCGGCTTCGCCGTCCACCTTCTCCCTCAAGGGGAGAAGGCTGCGTGTTACTTCATCCAGCGGTCCAGC
>NZ_FUIE01000025.1 GCF_900163625.1 Brevundimonas diminuta 3F5N | reverse complement strand
CTCCGCCATAGCCCTCGCCGCTACAGTGCTCTTTTGGCTATGAGTCCTGAGCCTAGAGGGAGCAAATTGGTATGGAAAGGAAGACTGGATCTTCTCGAGCAATCGGCGCAAGATCTCCTGCAACGAGAGACACTAGACGAGCCCGATCTTGTGGCAATTGGGTCCAAGGTGAAAAGAACGGAAGCGGTCGCTGCGTGACACTGTCACTGGCGCAGATAATCGGCGAACAACCCTGTCTGGATAATGAAAACGGAACAGACGAATGGCAAACGGAGCTTGCGATATTTGCGGTCGCCCGGCGACGGCGCGCGTGCGCGCCTCGGTGAACGGCAGGGTTCAGAACATGGAGCTGTGCGATCAGCACTACAGCGAAATGGCGCGCCGGTCGGGGCGCAGTGCCTCGCCGCTTGAGTCCCTGTTCGGACGGCGTTCCCTTCTTGACGAATTCTTCGGCGAGAGCGGTTTCGGCAGCCTCTTTGGTGACAGTCCGCTGCGAGGCGGCACGCTCGGCTCTATGGGTGATGGCGATGACGCTGTCGTCGACGCCACTGTCGGCGAGGGCGCGCCGCTGCGTGGATCGCGGCGCGGCGGCGGACGCACCATCGCCGACCGGCTGAGCGAACAGGGCAACAAGCTGCTGCAGGATGCAGCACAGAAGGCCGGGGAATTCGGGCGCAGCGAGGTCGATACCGAACATCTGCTTCTGGCATTGACCTCGTCTGACGTCGTCAAGACGATCCTGGAACAGTTCAAGGTCGATGTGGACGATCTGCGGCGCCAGATCGAGAAGGAAGCGAAGCGTGGAGACGCCAAGACAGAAGGCGAAATCGGTGTCAGCCCGCGTCTCAAGGACGCGCTGAACCGGGCCTTCATCGCCTCGAACGAGCTTGGCCATTCGTATGTCGGGCCGGAACATCTGCTGATCGGGCTCGCCGAAGAGGGCGAAGGCCTCGCGGCGGCGATGCTGCGCAAGCTGGGGTTGACGCCGCAGGCGCTACGTCAGCAGGTGACGAAGGTGGTCGGCAAGGGTGTCGAGGAAGGCCGCGTCGAGACTCCGTCGAACACCCCCGATCTCGACCAGTTCAGCCGCGATCTCACCAAGGCCGCGCGCGAGGGCAAGCTCGACCCTGTGATCGGTCGCGCCCGCGAGATCGAAACGACGATCGAGGTCCTCGCGCGGCGCAAGAAGAACAACCCCGTGCTGATCGGCGAGCCCGGCGTCGGCAAGACCGCCATCATCGAGGGCCTCGCCCAGCGGATCGTGGCCGGTGAAGTGCCCGAGGCCCTGCGCGACAAGCGGCTGGTCGAGCTGAACATCAACTCGATGGTCGCAGGGTCCAAGTATCGCGGCGAGTTCGAGGAGCGAGTCCAGAAGATCCTCAAGGAGATCACCGAGGAAAAGGACAGCCTCATTCTCTTCATCGACGAGATCCACACCATCGTCGGCGCCGGCCAGGGCGGCGGCGAAGGCGGTCTGGACATTGCCAACACCTTCAAGCCGGCGCTGGCGCGGGGCGAGCTGAACCTGATCGGCGCGACGACGCTCAACGAGTACCAGAAATACATCGAGAAGGACGCGGCGCTCGAGCGACGGTTCCAGCCGGTTTATGTGGACGAGCCCACGGTCGCACAGACGATCATGATTCTGCGCGGGTTGCGCGACACGCTCGAAAGCCACCACAAGGTGACGATCACCGACGAGGCGATCATCGCCGCCGCGGAGCTTTCGGATCGCTATATCACCGGTCGCTTCATGCCCGACAAGGCGATCGACCTGATCGACCAGGCCGCGGCGCGGGTGAAGATCTCGGCCACTGCGCGGCCCGTGGACGTGCAGGAGCTCGAAGCCGAGGTCGCGCAGATCAAGCGCGAACAGGACTATGCCGCAGCCCGCAAGCAATTCGACCGAGCAGCGGAACTGAAGAAGGAACTCGAGCAGAAGCAGAAGGAGCTTGACGAGCTTCTGGAGATCTGGAAGCGCGACCAGGCTTCGGCGACCGCCGAGGTGCGCGCCGATCATGTCGCGCAGATCGTCTCCAAGATCACCGGTGTTCCGGTCACGGAGTTGACCGCCGAGGAGAAGGACAAGCTCCTGAAGCTCGAGGAGAAGCTGCACGAGCGCGTCATTGGCCAGGAAGAAGCGATCCGCGCCGTGGCCGATGCGGTGCGCCTGGCGCGTGCGGGTCTGCGCGAAGGTTCCGGTCCGACCGCGACCTTCCTGTTCCTCGGGCCGACCGGGGTTGGCAAGACGGAACTGGCCAAGACGCTCGCCGAGGTAATCTTCGGCGATCAGGACGCGATGATCCGTATCGACATGTCGGAGTATGGCGAGCGCCACTCGGTTGCCCGGTTGGTTGGCGCACCTCCGGGCTACGTCGGATACGACGAAGGCGGGCAGCTGACGGAGAAGGTGCGCCGTCGGCCCTACTCGGTCGTGCTCCTCGACGAGATCGAAAAGGCGCATCCCGATGTCTACAACATCCTGCTTCAGGTTTTCGACGATGGCCGCCTGACAGATGGCAAGGGCCGCGTGGTGGACTTCACTAACACCATCATCATCGCCACCTCGAACCTCGGTTCGGACATCATCCAGCGCAACCTCACGAAACGCGGCAGCAGGGAGTTCGACGAGGCCAAGCAGAAATCCGAACTGATGGAGGTGTTGCGCGGTCATTTCCGGCCAGAGTTCATCAACCGGATCGATGAGATCATCGTCTTCCATTCGCTGAACCAGTCGGAGATCCGCCAGATCGTCGAGTTGCAGCTGAACCGGGTGAAACGGACCGCCCTCGGCCAGGGCGTCGAACTCGAATTCGACGTGAGCGTCGTGGATCACTTCGGCGCGGTCGGCTTCCGCCCCGAATTCGGCGCCCGCGAGCTGCGCCGGCTGATCCGGTCGGAGTTGGAGACCGAGTTGGCCCGCGAGATGCTCTCCGGGCGGATCGAGGATGGTGACAAGGTCCGCGTCGCCTGGTCGGAAGACGAACAGAGGGTCGTGTTCGAAAAGATCATAAAGGACACCGGTGACGACAGCCCGGACGATCAGGCCAAGGCCGGGATCGAGGAGCCCAGCGAAGTTGCCGAAAACAAGACGGACGTTCCAAAGCCCAGCGTTGAGGATGAGGTGCAGTCCAAGGACGACAAGTCCGCCGAGTGACAGCGCAAAAGACTGGCCCGGCGCGATATCGGTCGCGCCGGACCATCTCTTCGGGAGCTATAGGAAGGTCCACGGCATGAACGTCATTAGATCATTCCGCAATCTCGACCGGCACGGCCAACAGCGCGCGCCTGAGGTCATCGAGGAGGAGGTGCGGCAACTTGAACCGCACCTTGCGCGCTTTCGCGAGGATCTGGTCCGGCTCGAAGTCGTTGCCTCGCAGACGAGGGGCAAGAAGCGCATCAAAATCAGCCTGCGCCTGCAACTGCCGTCGGGCGTGATCGCGGCGCGGGAAGAGGGATTCGAGATCGAGCCTGTCCTGCGCAAGGCCTTTGCCGACCTGCGCCACCAGGTCGATCGGCATGTGGCGCGCCTCAAGCACGAGCCTGAATACAAGCGTCCCGCCCGCCGGCGCCGGATCGGCGCCCCGCTGCCGCCCGCGCGGGATGCGGCGGAAGCGGACCGGCGCCAGCTCTTCTTTGACCTGATCGAGGATCATCTCGATACGATCTATGACACCGTCAGGCGCGAGTTGACCTATCTCGAATGCAGCGGATCGGTACCGGAGGGATATCTGAGCGTTCGCGGTCTCTTCGATGCGACGATCCTCAAGGGGCTGGCCCGCTTCGAGGATCGGCCTTCGGAGTTTTCCGTCGGCGACTGGCTGAAACGGCTGGCTTTTGAGACCATCGAGGAAGAATCCCGCGCCGCCCGCCGCGCCGTGCCTGAGGATGCCGCCTCCATCGAGGCGGAACCCGAGGCCCCGGCGGAGGATCCGACCGAGGCGGATCAGGCGATGTTCGAGTTCTACCAGCCCGACGAAGTGCTGATGCTGGAGGACCTCCTCGCCGACGACGGCGGCACAGACCCCGAGAGCCAAGCGGATCGGCATAAGATCGCCATGGTGCTGCACCGGGCAATCGCCGATCTTCCGTCGGTCGAACGCCGCGTTCTCTATCGGCTCCACCTCGACAACGCTACGATCGCGGAGACGGCAGACCTTTTCGGCCTGACCGAGACAGTGGTCGCCGAGATCGCAGAAAATGCGGGCGCGACACTACGCGCGAGGCTTGCCGAAGCCGGGTTGGTCAGAGATCCATCAGGCCGCGCGCCCATCGAACGGGAAATCGCTCACACGCAGCGTCTGCCTCAGCCGATTCAGGATCGCCGCCGCGTGGCCGCCGCTCTAACCGGCGAGGAGGCCGGCTCCGACACCTGACATGGAACTGAATAGGAGATCGACCAATGACCACAGCCTCTGAAAACCCGACCGACAAGATGAAGGACATCCTGTGCAGCCTGTCCCGGAATTGGTGGGCATTCGTGTTACGCGGCGTGCTCGCATTGATCATCGCAGTGCTAGCCTTCGTCATGCCTGCGGAAGCGCTTCTGGCGCTCATGCTGGTCTTCGGCGCGTTCGCCTTTGCCGACGGCGTGTTCGGCCTCGTCGCCGCGATACGTAACATCCGCAAGGGCGAACGCTGGGGCTGGCTGATGTTCAGCGGCATTCTGGGCATCGCCACGGGCGTCGTCGTGGTTGTCTCGCCTTTTGTCGCGACGCTTGTGCTTGCGACGTTCCTCTGGGCCAGCATCGCATTCTGGTCCGTGTTCTCCGGTGCCCTCGAGATCGCGGCAGCGATCCGCCTGCGAAAGGAAATCAACGGCGAGATCTGGCTGATCCTGAGCGGCCTTCTCTCGGTCGTTCTCGGTGTCGTCGTGACCTGGATGCTGCTGACGCGCCCGGTCGAAAGCTTCCTCGCGCTCGGCTGGCTGATCGGCTTCTACGCCGCGGTCTTCGGGGTGATGATGATCCTCCTCGGGCTACGGCTTCGCAAGGCGGATCGTTCGGACGGTGCGGCCTTCGATGACGCTCCCCCATTGGCAAAGGCGTGAGGTGCCCTGTGGTGGATGACGAGCGACTTGCCGGCGAGGAGCACGATTTCACCCGATGGGACGAAACGATCTTCGACCGTTGCCTGAGTACCGGCTTCAATCCGTTCGGCAGCGGTCCGACGCCAATCTTCCCGCGGCACCGGGACGCAGAGGCGCCGGACGCCGATGCAAAGCCGTGCATGCCAACTGACACCGAAAATGCGGGGTGCTGATGTCGAACCGCCTGCCTGACTTGGCATTTGCTGCTGCGGCCGCTGCCTTGGGCATCGGAATCGTTTTAGTTTTTCGTTCGATGTATCTTGCCGAAGACATACTGCCTTTCGCGCAGGAGATGACGCTCATCTTCCTCGGCGCTGTCGTGACGATCATTCTGACCGCGGCGCTTCTCAATCGCCAGACCGATCTCGAGCTTCGCAAGGAAGGAAGGGTCATCATCCTCCAGCAGCAATGCGACATTTACATGGCCTGTATCGAGAAGGTCGCAGAGATCGTGGAAACCGCAAGGCACGATGCGAAGCTGATCGATGAACTGCGTGTTCTCAGCCACAAGCTGGCTGTGGTCGCGAGTGCAGGGGTCGTGTCCAGCTTCGAGCAGGTACTGGAGAGCTTGCAGTCCGGTTTTGCTGACGGCACGCTCTCGGACGGGGACGGAGAGGGCGTGATGAATGCCGTCGCCGATCTCACGATAGCGATGCGGTCGGACGTCCTGCACGCTGCTGCCTTTCCTTCGCAGAACACCGAACGCGCCGTTCGCCTGAATTCGAGGCGAATGGAAAAACTCGACGATCTCGAACGTCACCTTCTCGTATCCACCGACACCCGGGAGAACTGATATGCGCGGCCATAATCGCCCACCATTCCCGCCGAAAATTCCCGGAACCGATCAGCCATCCTGGGACGTGCCGACGGCAATCATCTACCGTCCTGCCCGTTCCGCGATGACATCGGCGCCTCGGCCCAACTACTGGGTTCTCGAGTTCGAGCCGTCCCGGCCGCCGCAGATCGAGCCGCTGATGGGATACACGTCCAGCGGCGATCCCTATCGTCCGATTCGGCTGAAGTTTCCGGATCGCGACAGCGCCGTGGACTTCGCAGAGCGGCAGGACTGGCATTATGTCGTGCGCGAGGACGCTGGGGGAGCCCGGATGGCGAACCCTTGGGCGGGTGAGACGCGCCACCGGCTGCACAGGGGCGTCGATGCCCCGGGAGCCTTCCGGGTCCCCTTCCGCCCCGATCGCGGCCTCTCAAGAGGCGTCCAGCATGAGAGCACGGCCAACCCGTCTACCAGCGACAGGGAGAGTTTCGATCCGGTCCTCGAAGCCTCGCTCGAATCCTTCCCCGCCTCTGATCCTCCGGCGTGGACGGTGACGTGACCCCCGTTTCTCATCCAGCCATAACAAGGGTGCTGTCAGTCTAACGCTAAAGGTGCTCCACCTAAAAGGTGGCAAGCCACTGG